>JBFWXH010000083.1:0-35493 GCA_050187625.1 Binatia bacterium | reverse complement strand
TGAGCTGCTCTATCAGCACGGGCTGCCGCCACAGGCGACGTATCTCTTCAAGCATGCCCTCATTCAAGATACGGCCTATCAATCGTTACTCAAAAGCAAACGCCAACAATTGCATCAGCAGATTGCCCAGGTGTTAGAAGTGCATTTTCCAGATACCAAAGAGAGCCAACCCGAATTGCTTGCCCACTACTACACGGAAGCGAGCCTCAAAGAGCAGGCGATTTCCTACTGGCAGCAGGCAGGGCAAAGAGCCAGCCAACGCTCCGCTTATGTGGAAGCGATTGCTCATCTCACCAAAGGGCTAGAGTTACTCAAGACTTTGTCGGACTCACCCGAACGTACCCAACAGGAGCTTACCCTACAAATGGCCCTCGGTGCTCCGCTCATGGCTACCAAGGGCCTCGCAGCATCAGAAGTAGGAAAAGCCTACGCCCGAGCACAAGAGCTGTGTCAACAGGTAGGCGACACTCCTCAACTCTTTCCAGTGTTACGCGGGTTGTTAGTATTTCTAGCAGCTCGCGCGGAACATGGTGTAGCTCGGGGGTTTGCTCAGCGGTGTCTTCGCCTAGCTCAAAGTGTACAAGATCCAGCTCTCTTGATGGAAGCTCATTATACGCGGGCGAATAATTTGTTCTGGCTTGGAGAGTTTGTCTCGGCTCGAGAACATTTCGAGCAGAGTATGGGTCTTTACGATTCTCAGCGACTTTTCTCTCACCCCTTCCTTTACGGACAAGACACTCAGGTGGTTTGCTTAGCTCGCGCGGCCTCGGTCTTTTGTCTCCTAGGCTATCTAGATCAAGGACTAAAGCTGAGCCACAAGGCAATAGCATTGGCCAGAGAGTTGTCGCATCCTCATAGCTTGGCTTATGTTTTAAGCTCTGTTGTTATTTGCCATCAGTGCCGTCAGGAGGAACAAGTAGTTTTGAAGCAAGCAGAAGAAGCTATAACTCTCTCAACTGAGCAGGGATTTACATATTGGGTAGCGTGGGGAACTATCTTCCGAGGGTGGGCCTTAGCCCGGCGAGACCAAGGAGAAGAAGGAATTATACAGTTACGCCAAGGGCTAGTAGCCTTCCAAAATACGGAAGCAGGGTCAGGACAGCCTTATCATCTTGCTCTTCTGGCAGAAGCGTATGGGAAAGCAGGACAAGTTGAAGAGGGACTAATCGCACTCACCGAAGCGTTAGAGGTAACTCGTAAAACTGATGAGCACTGGTACGAAGCCGAACTGTATCGGCTGAAAGGCGAACTGACTCTTCAGTCCAAAACAAGTCTCGGACAAGTCAAAACAGGTCAAGACACGTCTGAAAACACCGCTCCCCGACCCCTGGTCCCCGACCCCCAAGGCGAAGCCGAAGCCTGCTTCTTCAAAGCGATTGCGATTGCTCAACGCCAACAGGCCAAATCACTGGAACTCCGCGCTGTGATGAGCCTGGTCCGACTGCGCCAACAGCAAGCCTCGGAAGCTGGATCACGTAACACGCATCACGTATCACATACTCGGCTCGCCGAAGCTCACAAATTATTGTCCGACGTCTACAACTGGTTCACCGAAGGGTTTGACACCCAGGATTTGCAAGAGGCGAGATCGTTGTTGGATGAGCTCGGAGGATAAAGGGCAATGGCCAGAAAAGAACTCGCAGACCTCAGACTCCCCTCCAAGCTGCAAGCAGCACTCGAAGCGGTCCGAGACCGATTGACGGCCGAGTTCAAGATCGATCGGATCATTATGTTTGGATCCGTTGCCTGGGGACGACCTGACGAAGAATCTGATGTGGATATCCTGATTGTGCTACAGGAGAAGCTTGACCTGGAAACCGAAGATAACATCTCGCGAGTGATCTTTGAGATCAACCTTGAGTATGAAACTAATCTGAGCGAACTGATCGTCGATCAGCACACGTGGGACTATGGCTTAGCCTCTGCGATGCCTATCCACGAAGCAATTGAAAAGAGGGGTATCCCCGTATGAGAAGGGAAACCCCCAAGGCCCAGGCGATCCGCTATTGGTGGACCAAAGCTACGCAGAGTTTGAATTCCGCACACCGTGAGTTGGCGGCGGGGGATTACGCGCTCGCAGTGAACCGCGCTTACTATGCCTTGTTCTATGCGGTGAGCGCTCTCCTCCTGGAAGAGGGGCGCAAGTTTACGAAGCACAGCGGTGTACGCGCCGCCTTTAACCGGGAGATCGTTAAACCTGGCCGACTTCCCAAACATCATGGCGAACTGTACAACCGCCTCTTTCGAGACCGTCAGAAGGGCGACTACGTTGCCTTTGCTGAGTTTGACCACGCGTATGTCGAGAGACAGTTGCAAGGTTGCGAAGCCTTTCTTAAGGAGATTTGCCCTTGGCTGAATTCTTTGCGACCTGACGAGGCAAATGACGAGCCCGGCGAGGAGTAATGAGGATGTGTGGGCTACCTTGTAGGCCGATGACCTTGCGTTGAGTGGCAATACTCATGCTAGATCGTTGCTGGGAGGATATCTTGCCTCGTCTTTTTTCTTGCTTTGGAACATTGTGTCCTTGAATGATTGTTTTTGCCAGTGAAAAAATGAGTCAGTGTGTCAATGAAAAAAATGTCTCAACGATTGTGATCCAAGAGCGAAGAGGAACCCGAAAATGAATATTGACCACAATGAGATCCTGCGACGTGTGGCCGTAATTGCCCCGCAGATGGCGCAACGAGCAGTGGCCTGCGATGAGGCGCGACAGGTTGTCGCTGACAATATGCGGGCAATGATTGACGCAGGGATGTTCCGCATCCCGCAACCAGCCCGCGTCGGTGGGTATGAACTTAGTTTGCGAACTCTGGGTGCCGCCGTCACTGCGCTCTCTCGGGCCTGCTCCTCCAGTGGCTGGGTACTCATGGTGATGGGCGCGCATCACTGGTGCACGGGAGTGTTTCCCGAACAGGCGCAAGAAGAGGTGTTCGGTAATGGGCGGAACGGCTTGGTGGCAGGTACGTTATCGTGGCAAGGAAACGCGGTTGCGGTTGACGGTGGCTATCGCGTGAACGGCCGCTGGCAATTTTGCTCGGGCGTGGATCACGCAGAGTGGGTCATGCTCGGTTGCGCTGATCCTGATTCACATAACCCGCGTGTGCATGTCGTCGTGCCACCCGGTGAGCTGGAAATCGACGATACCTGGTATGTGATGGGTCTGGAAGGCACTGGCAGCAAAGATGTTGTTGCCCACGATGTATTTGTCCCAGCACACCGAGCGATCGACACCCGGCAGATGTTTGGTGGCACCAGTCCGTATGCGATGAATCATCGCAGTAATCTGTATCGTTTGTCGGCTGAAGCGATGCTCTGTATGTCCGTCTCAACAGCAGTGCTTGGTTCGGCGCAGTTTGCGTTGGATAAATTTATTGAACGCACAAAGGAACGAAAGGTCATTCTCACCGGCGCTTCAAAGACAGAGCACGGGCCGACGCAAGTACGCTTGGCAGAATCTGCGGCTGAGATTCGGGCAGCGCACCTCCTACAACAAGAGGTGTACGACGAGTTCGACCGGCTCATGTCTACTGGTGAGCGGTTCAATCCGGAGCACCGCATGTGGGTGCGCTGGCAAGTGTCGTATGCGGCTGAGCTGTGTCGGCGCGCAGTGACCCGACTTTTTAGTGGCTCCGGTGCGCATGCAGTCTACGCACCGAGCGCGCTGCAACGCGCATTTAGAAACATCCATGTCGGCGCGCAACACGCGAGCCTGGATTTTGATACTGGTGCGGAGCAGTACGGGCGAATGCTGTTAGGGACCAAAGCCGCTCGTTAGGACCGTTGGGATGAAAAGGGAAAAAGGCGAAAGGGGGAAAAGGGCAAATGCCGAATCCTCATTTCCTGCTATCCCTTATCCTTTACCCTTTACCCATTTCCCCTTTTATCCCTTTCCCCCTCCTCTTCAGCTCCGCCACGGTTCAACCAGAATCTTTGCGTGGCGCTCTGGCGAACCCAGATCTGCAAACGCTTGCGCGACACCATCGACTCCGACCTTGCCGGTAATCAGCGGTTGCACGGGAATTTTGCCCTCGGCGATATTTCGCAAAGTGTCCGCGAACTCTTCGCGGGTGTACCCGAGCACGAACTGGAGGTTGAGTTCTTTGTTGATGCCAAACATCGGCTCAATAGTATCTTTCTCCATGCACACACCGACAACGACGATCCGAGTTCCCATTGGCGCTGCCGTCATGATCTGATCAATCACTCCCGGTACGCCAACGCATTCAAAAATCACCGCTGGACGGAGGGCAGGGCCGGTTGCCCACGGGGGAACAGGAGGGGCTTTGCTGGGATCTTGCCACACCGCAGCCTGTCGCCAACTATCATATGGCGACTGATCCCCGGGATTAATCACCTCATCCGCACCCATCGCGATAGCGAGTTCCCGGCGTCGTGGAGAGAAATCTGCCGCGATGATGGGCCGCACCCCTTTCATCCGCAGCGCGGCAATCACCGAGAGTCCCACTGGACCGCAGCCAATAACCAAAGGAACATCGTCGGCAGTCAAATGAGCCTTTTCGACAGCATGTAAGCCCACCGCCATTGGCTCGGTCAGCGCCGCATGTTCCGTAGAGAGGCCGTTGGGCACTTCCAGCAGCAACCCCTCACTGAGACGCATATATTCGCCATAGCCGCCGGGATTGTTGTTGGAGTAGCCGACCGTCTCTACACCGCTAGAACGGATGAGAACCGGCATCGAACAAATGCGCGTACCGACTTTGAGGTGCTTCTTCGTGGACGGTCCATGATCGACAATTTCGGCACAGAACTCGTGTCCCATGACAATTCCTCGGGTTAGGTCCATCGTGAAGGCTCCCCCCGAGCGGCGCGAGACCTCAACGAGTTTTTCTGTATATTTGAGGGCATGAAGGTCCGAGCCACAAATGCCACAGGCAAGGGTTTTTACCAGGACCTCTCCCGGACCCGGTTCTGGGGTGGGCAGGTCTTCGACCAGTAATTTATGATTACGCATAACTGCAGCTCGCATGGTGTCCTCTCCTATCTACTGCGGGTTTTACCATTGTTTTCAGACATTAGAGAAACTTTGGTAGGACATGTTCGGTAAAAGCCATAAACGTTTTGTGGCTTAGCGGCGCGCCGATCAGGTAGTCGAGATGAATATCCTCGTGCAACCGTGCGATTTGATCAACAACGCGTTCCGGGGTGCCGTGAATGATCACTGAATCGACATAACGCTCGACGAGATCAACCTCGGTCTTGAAGATACGAGGGGCGACATAGGTCTTTAGTAGCCACCGCGCCCCCTGCCGTGCAACTTCCCTCGCTTCGGTGTCAGTATCAGCAATGGCCAGGAGCCGGGACATGGGAATTTCTCGATCCACAAGACTATGGCTGTGTTCGGACAGGTGTTGACGATAGAATTGCAGTTTTTCACCAATCTCTGCGTGAGTAGCATGTGGGTCCATGAGAATTGAATAGCCGTGAGAGGCGGCCCAGGCGAGAGCTGGCGGTGAGCCCGCAGCCATCCACACCGGAGGATGTGGTTGTTGGAGTGGTTTCGGAAGCACTTCGACATTCTCGAAAGAGAAGTATTGCCCCGTGTAGGTTAAACGGTCACTGGTCCAGGCACGGAGAACAATATCCACGACCTCGTGGAAGCGCACGGCACTTTCTTCTTCTGGTACCCCAAACGTACGAAATTCGCGTGGATCAAAGCCGCGTCCGGCTCCCCACTTTACTCGTCCGCCGGACAAGATGTCGAGTAGTGCAAGTTCTTCAGCCAGTCGCAACGGATGATAAAACGCCGCTAGGGTGACGCCGGTGCCGATATACAGGTTCTTAGTACGTGCTGCAGCATAGGTCCCGAGGACGGGAATCGAGGGGCAGACGCTGTAGTCACTAAAGTGATGCTCGGTTAGCCATACGGCATCATAGCCAGTGCGATCCATGATCTCGATCCGCTGCAAGGCGCGTTGGTATACTGTTGGCAGTGGAACGCGACGTTCGGGCCAGCTAAAGAACTGTAGAATACCAAACTTCACTCGATCCCCCGATCAATTTGCCTATTGCACCACCACGGCATCCACCGTGACTGGTTTGATGTCATACCCTACTTTCCCGAAGTACGACATGTTGGGATTCGACATCGATTCGTTCACTTTGGAGTCGAGTCGGTGATTGAGGCTCTTTGTGACCCATTGTCCAATAGCAACAGCTTTTTCCAAATCGACGCCGGTTTCAATGCCGAGTCCTTTCAGCATGTAGAGCAATTCTTCTGAAGCGAGATTTCCGGAGGCTCCAGGGGCGTTGGGACAGCCTCCCAAACCACCGCAGGCACTTTCCAGAATGGTGACCCCCATTTCCATTGCAGCATAGCAATTCGCCAGCGCCATACCGCAGGTGTTGTGAAAATGGGCAGTCAATACTGAGGCTGGCACTCCCGCATCAACGCAGGCTTGGATCAACGCCTTAATGGACTTCGGCGTGCCTACGCCGATACTATCGCCCAACGCAATTTCATAACACCCCATGTGATACAGCCGTGCAGCAAGAGGGGCGACGCGGGCTGGGTCGACATCACCCTCGAATGGGCACCCTACGACACAAGACAACGCCCCACGCACGGTAATTCCATGTTCTTTCGCCCCAGCAACGACCGGGGCGAAACGAACAAAGCTTTCCTCGATGGTGCAGTTGATATTTGCCTGACTGAAGGCTTCAGTCGCACTGGCAAAGATGGTGATACATTTGACGTTAGCCGCTACGGCGTCGGTGAATCCGCGCATATTGGGGACCAACGCACTATATTCAACACCGGGCTTTTGCTGAATTTTTGCGGCGACCTGATCTGTCAATTGACAGGCTGGAATGACTTTGGGGCTGACAAACTCGCCGATCTCAATGGCGGGAAATCCCGCATCGGTGAGACGGTTGATGAGGTCTACTCTGAAATCAACCGGGATTAACCGTTTGATCCCTTCAATGCCGTCCCGTGCAGTTAAGTCAACAATTTTCACTTTCGTTGGCATCGCCATAGTGAGCCTCCCCGTCGTGTGATTTAAGATGCAGTGTGCAGAAAACGTTACTCCGGTCCGCTGTATTGCCTGCTTTGACGAGGTAGCAGGGTAGACAGCTTGGCGCAACTGCTTTGACCTTGCGAGAAGAAAGACTTGGCGATAAAATCCCGCCCCATTACCGTCAAGACTGATCAGTATCACAGAAAGACTGAACGTTCACTTGTAAATGAAGGCGGTTTCTATTCGACAAGGGAGGGGAATCATGACTGCCGGAACACAACAAGGATTTTTGTCGGGCTACAAAGTATTGGATTTCACACAAATTGTCGCTGGCCCGACCACGACCAAACTCATGGCGGAAATGGGCGCCGAGGTCATCAAAGTCGAGCAGGCGCCCAAGGGTGATCCGGCGCGACTGAACCCGGTGATCCGTAAGGGCCGCAGTGCCTATTTTATGCAACATAACCTGGGAAAACAGAGTCTTTGCGTCAATTTGAGGACTGAGGCTGGCAAGGAGTTGGTTCGTGGTCTGATTCCCCACATGGATGTCGTCATTGAGAATTACAGTCCTGGGGCGATTGGACGCCTAGGGTTTGCCTATGAAGACCTACAAACGCTGAACCCACGGCTGGTGATGTGCTCAATTTCTGCGCTCGGGCAAACGGGACCGCTCGCGCATCTGCCTGGCTTTGACTACATCGCGCAGGCCTACGCGGGGTTAACTGAGGTTATGGGTGAGCCCGGCCAACCGCCAGTGATTCCTATGGCAGCGATGGGAGATGTGAGCACGGGGGTGCATGCGCTGGCGGCCATCGCCTGTGCATTGCTTCATCGTGAGCGCACGGGGGAAGGTCAGTATATTGATGTCTCGTTGTTGGACTCGTATATCCACACACACGATTTTTCACTCCAAACCTATAGTGCCAGTAAAGGAAAAGCGGTGCCGACACGGGGAGGGTCGCATCATACCGGTCTCGTCCCGCTCGGTGTCTTTCGTGGTCCGAAAGGCTCGTACATTCTGATTATTGCGGCGTTAGAACATCAGTGGCGCGGCCTCGCTAAAGCAATGGGGCGTCCCGAATTGGCTGATGACCCCCGCTATAACAGCGTGCGCGAGAGACTGCGTCACAAAGACGAATTGATTGCTGAAGTGGAACAATGGTTGCAGTCGCAACCAGACCGAGAGACGGTCCTGGCAGCCCTCGAACGTGAGCGGGTGCCGGTCGCGCCGGTCCTGACTATCCCCGAGGTACTAGAGCATCCCCACCTTTTAGAACGGGGGACAGTGCGACCCGTCTCTGACTCTCTCATTGGTGATTTTATGTTACCAGGCTTTCCGTTTCGCTTTTCCACAGTTCCTCCGCCTGCTTTGATCCCGGCACCGGATTTAGGTGAGCATAATAACCGTGTCCTCAAACAATACTTAGGATTTGATGACAATCGCTTAGCGCAATTAGCTGCAGATGGGGTACTGGTATGTGAACGAACCCCCAAAGGGTAAGACGTGTGTTGTGGTGGGTTTTAACCCCGCCGTTCGTGCGTTTTCTAGTTGCGCAATGGACGACAGAAAGGAGCGGAGTGAGGATGAGGCACAGGAATCAAAGGGAGGTACGGATTTTCGGGGCTGTTAGTGCCTTAGTGATACTGTTTTTGCTCTGGGGACCTCAAGCGAGTCTCGCGAGTTGGTTTGGGGATGAATGGTCACGATTTGATCGCTTCTTAGCGACATTCGATCCTGCGGGTCGCTATGTGCGACAGCCAATTGAGAAACAGATTCCCGCGCTTACCTTTAAGGGGTTCTATCGCCAATGGTCGGATATCGTCTTAACCGGAGACCAACGTGTTGGCTTTCGTGACAAGGATTTTCGCTTCGCGCAACTCCAACATCTCTTTGAGATTGAGATGCACTATCAGTTCTCTCCCAACATTGAACTGACCAGTGTGAACCACTTTCTCTATGACGGTGTGTACAACTGGCAACACTCCGAAGGACTGTTCGCCCCGCGCGTGAGTGAGACAGCGCGTAATTATCATAATTTCGACCGGATCGTTCGTGAACTATACGTGAGTTATCGAACTCATAGCCTCGATGTAGTGCTGGGTAAACAACAGATCGCTTGGGGAAAGATGGACGGGCAGTTTATTGACATCATCAACCCAATGGATCGTCGCGAGGGGGTGCAGCTCGAAGCCAGTGATTTCGAGTATCGCCGTATCCCTACGTGGATGGCGAATGTTACCTACTTCTTTGGCTCGAATTCGCTGAATCTGCTGTACATTCCGAACTTCGAGCAAAACCGTCAACCCGTGCCGGGATCACCGTGGTATTCCCCAAGCATTCCACCGCGCGACACCATCGTTAAAGCGGGATTAGAGCTGCCACCGTCCAAGATTAAACGCAAACGTCCAAGTCCGGGCGATTGGGGTGACCATGAGTATGGGGCGCGGCTCGATGTTTCGATGGAGCCGCTGACTTGGGGGCTCATCTATTTTTATGCGTGGAATGATGACCCAACGACCTTTATTGTGGACCGGCGTGAGACGAGTGCGGGAGTCCAGCTTGTAACCCGGCAGCGTCACACACGCTTACACCATTTCGGCATTACCGCGGATTACGCCTCGTCTCTGTCCGGAGTCCCGGTGGTTGGCGAATTGCCGGTGGTATTGCGCGTTGAAGGATTGTGGACCAAAGGAGTGAAGTTCGCTGATGCGAAACGACGAGCTTCTGCACTGGTGGGAGACCTGAATTCTGGTTTGATTACTCGTGACACTTTGCGTGCTGCTGTGGCTATTGAAATGGCCTTCCCTGGCAATACCTCGGTTATTTTTCAACCGTCGTTGTTTTTTACCTTCGATTGGCGTGATAGCCTCGGTGGTGGGTTCGGTGGTGGGGCTGGCGATCAATGGGCAGTGTTACCAGTCTTTTTTATTGAGCGCCCCTTTCGCTTCACGCGTGATCGCTTACGACTCAGTTTAACTGTCTCGCCGTGGTTGAGTGGTCCAGTAAAAGAATGGCAAGGAATAAAGACGAAGTTCATCGCGAGCTATAATTTTTCCCAGTTCATTACTGGTCGCCTCATTTACACAGCCTATAGTAGCGGCAACCGTACGGATGTTTTTGGCCAGTATGGCAAATGGGATAATATCGGCTGGGAATTGAGTTACGAGTTCTAAAACGTCATACATGAAACGTGATACGTAAAGCGTAAATATGTAACAACCGTACCGTGAGCCATGCGTACGAACTGTCGTGGTGCACGAGCTATGAAAAAAGTTAAAAGATACTGCCTATGAAGAAATGTCTCTCCTGGTGTGCGTGGATTGTTGTATTTGTCATTGCTGTGCCGGTTTTCGCGGGCGAGCAAAAACAAGAAGGGAAAACCTGGACAACTCTCGAAGAGTTGTCCGTCGCAGAAAAAACGCGTATCGATGTGCGCACCGATACGCCACGTGATGCTGAGTTTCCGTATTTGCCAGCGGAGCGCTATCCATTCGAACCGCCGTATACCGCCGAGGAGATGGGCTACCGTTCGATGGAGTTCCCTCATGTGTCACGCTGGTCACATGCCATGGCGGATACCTATGGGGCGATGACCAGCGGTGGCTACCTGAACCAAGGGGTGACGATTGGTCTCAACTTCTACATGCCGAGAGAAGCTGGTGTTCCGGGGCAAATCTACGAGACCGCGCCTGGTAAAGACTTTTATCGTATGGTTTTCTACTATACTTCTCCGGCTGAACTCTTAGGCGCACAGGATCTATGGGTGCTTTACCGTACTGATCAGCAAGAAACTACGAAGCTCGACTACTTTGCGTATTCACCGTCGTTGCGCCGGGTGCGTCGTCTGCCACAACCGCGTCGGGGTGAGCGTTTTCCTAACAATGTGCAATCCTTTGACGATATCGTTGGTCGGGATGCGTGGGAATTCTCCTGGCGGATTCTTGGAACCGATGTGTTACATGAAACTGTCCGTTTTCCCAATACCCGTCCGTCGGTTACTCTGGCAAGCCACGATGGTACTTTTACCGATGTCCCTACCGCTGATCTCCGAATGATGGGTGATACCTATCCGTTTTATACTGCTGGCCGTGGGGTGGAGTGTTACGTCGTCGAAGCAGTAACACGCAGTGAATGGTTGCCAAATTATCCGGCCAGCAAACTGATTTATTGGCTTGACAAGCACTACTTCTACCCGCTGCGGATTGAACAGTATGATGACGAGAACAAGCTACAAACGATTGAAGTGCGTATTGCCAAGCTGGAAAACCCGCTACTGCAAGAGCGTGGGTATGCTGCCCTCATTTCCCTGTACTATGACATTTCTTTGGATCTCATGAGTTATAGCATCCATGATGCGCATTTGGTTAAAGAGTGGTCAGCGGAAGACCGTGCGATCATGTTCAGTCCTGACTTTATGCGTCGCGGTTGGCTGATGCATCCGCTCAAAACCCAGGCGTTTGTCAACTCTCCAGCCGAGTTCTACTTACGCCCGCTGTTGTACGAAGGAAAATTTCCCCAGGATCGGAACATTCAAGTCGCACCCGATGTTGCAGGGCGGATTCGGGCGCAGGAGGAGGCCGGGCGTCTCGTATTTGAAACTACCGTCGCGGAGGTCAAGAGGCCATGATAATTCCAAGATCATTCATCTTCAGGCTTGCTCTTGTCGCTATCTGGACCTTTCCCCTCCAGGTAGCTGCTGAGGGGAACAGAGCAAAAACCTGGAAAACCATTGCTGAACTCTCTGCCGAAGAAAAAGCCAGTCTCGACCTCCGTACCGATACCCCGCGCGATGCCCAATTCTCCTATCTCCCGGCTGAACGGTTTCCTTTCACGGCGCCGTATACGGCTGAAGAAATGGGACTCCGCTCGATGGAATATCCCCACTCGCCGTATTGGAATTGTACGCTCATCGATATTGCCGCGACTGTCACGAACACTGGTTTCATGGATCAGCGGGTGACGATCATTCCGATTCTCTACCTGCCTGAGGGAGGGTTTGCTGAACAACTGTACGGGACGAAGCCAGGCCAAGAAATCTACCGCTGGCTTTCGCAGTCTGTTTCCCCACCGGAACGCTATGGCAACCAAACCTTGTACGTTGGCTATCGTACTGATCAGACGTTTACTACCAAGCTCGACCTGTTTGCTTACTCACCGTCTCTTCGGCGTATTCGTCGCCAACCTCAACCGCGACGCCAGGACCGTTTGCCAAACAGTGCCTCGACGTTTGACGATTTGTTGGGGCGTGACGCTTGGGAGTTTAACTGGAAAATCTTGGGAACGGATATTCTGTACCATACCGTGCGCTTCCCAGTGACCCGCCAAAGCACCATCTTAACTGATGACAAAGGTCGTTATGTTGATGTTGCGGCGAGCGATGTGAAGCTGATGGGCAAAGACTATCCCCTGTACACATCGGACGGTGGGGTCAAGTGCTACGTGCTCGAAGCGATTCCCAAGCCAGACTGGCTCAAAGATTATTACATGAGCAAGATTATTTATTGGGTGGATCAGCAATCATTCTTTCCTTTGCGCATTGAGGAGTACGATCATGACGGAAAGCTCGTGTTCATCAACGCGCGCACTGCCACGCATGCCAATCCCGACCTTGGTGACCACGGCTATGCGGTATTGTTTGATCTGTGGTGGGATATGACCATTGATTTGCTGTCAGCGTCTATTCACGGCATTCTTCCTCGCACCTGGTCCGAAGCGGATAAGAAAATTTTCTTTAGTCCGGGTTTTATGCGACGCGAGTGGTTTCTCGAACCACCCAAGACCCTGATGGTGCTTAATTCGCCGGACGAATTTTATCTGCGCCCATCGCTTGATCGTGAGAAGTTTCCTGAAGAGCGTAAGCTCTCGCTTCCTCCAGAACTCGAAAGTCGCATTGAAGCGCAAGAGCGAGAAGGGAAGTTAGTATTTTGAAACACATCTCTGCGTTTCTTGAGGCGCTGCGTGCTGGACTGGGAGCAGGCGCAGTCGATACCGCAGAAGAAACCCTCGCGCGATATGGTCGGAATCTTTTACCTGGAGGCGACCGACGTCCCTCTGCTGTTGCGTATCCTGCTTCTACCTTGGAAGTGCAGCAGATTGTCAGGCTCGCGAACGAGTATCACGCTCCGTTGTATAGTATTAGTACCGGCGAAAATCGTGGGCTCGGTCTCAAAAGTCCACTACAGCCAGGGTGTCTTGTTGTTGATGTCGGTGCGCGAATGAATCGTATTCTGGAGATCGATGAAACTTTATGTTTTGCTGCAATCGAGCCGGGCGTCACCTATCAGCAAATGTACGATGAACTGGGGCGTCGCGGTCACACTCTGATGATGGACACGACGTCGGGTCCGCCGACTGGTGGTATTGTGGGCAACACGCTCGACAAAGGTGCGGGCTATTCTCCCTACTTCGATCATTTCGGCATGAGTTGTGGGCTCGAGGTCGTACTCGGTGATGGTCGCCTCCTACGCACTGCCGATGGGGCGCTGCCCGATTCTCACACCTGGCATATCGCCAAATATGGGTACGGTCCATTTCTGGATGGGCTCTTTCTCCAGTCGAACTTTGGCATCGTGACACGTATGGGGGTGTGGTTGATGCCGCGTCCGCCGGCGATCCGCAGTTTTTTCTTTATGTTTCCGGATGACGAAGATTTCGCCGAGATTATCGAACTGATCCGTCCACTCAAATTGAACAACGTCGTACCGTCATTGCTCAAAGTAACCAGTGAGTTGTACGGTCTTGGTACGGTGACAACATATCCATTCGAACGCACGGATGGACGCACCCCGCTACCTGACGTAGTGCGGCGCGAGCTGCAGCGCGAGTACGGGGTTGGGGCGTGGTGTGTCTCCGGAGCCTTCTATGGGGTATCAGACGATATTTTGCTGCCGCTGGTTGAACGGATGAAGACGCACTTCGGTCGTTCAGGAAAGGCCCGGTATATATCCCATGAAGAAGCGGTGGATAATCATATTCTCAAGATTCACCTCGATACGTTTACCGGGACGCCGACAACGAGTGAGCTCAGCCTGTTGAACTGGCGTCCAGGAGGTGGAAACTGCTGGTTTTTGCCGGCAATGCCGATGATTGGCAGCATCGCAAATCAACAGCAAGCCTTGTCGCGTCGCATTTTGCGTGAACATCAGTTGGAGTTTATTACCGAATATGTCTGCGGGGCGCGGATGGCTCGTGCCTTACATGTGATTGTCTTTAATCGCCAAGACCCGCAGGAGTGTCAGCGGGTGATTGACTGCTACCGCGCACTTATGGCGGCATATGCTGAGGCAGGTTACCCTATCTCCCGCGCACCTCTCGACTTTCAGGACGAAGCGATGCAACGATTAGACACTTTCCCAGAAGTGTGCCGTAATATCAAACATGCTCTTGATCCGAACGCGATTCTCTCGCCTGGAAGATATGGGATCAGATACCAGGAGGACCCTATGGCAGAACTGTTTCATGTTGGGCTGACGGTCAAAAACCTGGAGCGGTCGCTTGCCTTTTACCGTGACGTAGTCGGAATGAAAGAACATGAATGGCGTATGATGAATGCTAAGAGCAAAGAATTTGATACGCTCACGAACAATCCCGGTGCAGAGTTAAAAGTTGCGCATCTCACGCTTGGCCCTTTTATGCTGCAACTCATCGAGTACGTGGCCGGTGGAGGGACAACACTGGACCTACATCATAACAATGTCGGCAGTCCGCACCTGTGTATCTATGTTCCTGACGTTGAGGCTAAGCTCAAAGAACTCCAGCAGCGTGGCGATGTGACTATTACGTCTGGTCTTGTGCAAATCACACCGACGATGCGCAGTTTTTATACAGAAGACCCGGATGGGGTGCCTGTGGAGTTTTTACAAGCGACTAAGTAGGTCAACGGTCGCCGAAACGAGGGAGTCATAGTTATGTCCACACAAGAGAATCTCAAGCTGTGGGAAACCCATATTCGCGGCGAGTTTATGGAGAAGGATACCGACTTGTCACTGTCAACGATGGTCGAGGATGCGTCGGTACTCACCGTGCCAACTGGCTGGGGAGGGAAGGGCAAAGCGGAGTTGCGACCACGGTATCGGGATGAGTTTATTCCCTCGATTCCGCCGTCATGGAAACATACGACACTGAAAGTGACGGCGACGGACGAGTATATCGTCGAAGAAGCAAAAATTAACCTTGTGCACACGCAGCAAATGGATTGGTTCCTGCCGGGCATTCCGCCGACCAACCAGCCCATTGAGTTTGATATCGTCCTGGTAGTGCAATTCCGTGATGGGAAAATGGCAGCTGAGCGGATCTACTGGGATCAGGCTACGGTGCTTCGACAGATTGGTCGGCTTTAGCGAGGGAGAAAGCGTAAGAGCAGTCGTGCGGTGCGGTGGAACGGAAAATTGAGGCCATCGTGCTTCAGGCGCTCATCTTCAGGAGCTTTCGAGGCTGCTTCTGTCTCTTCATCAGCTGGTGAGGGGATTGTCATATCCGAAGGAAGCTCTTGTAGGAGCTTGGCCCAGGTCACGTGGATAATTTCGCCAAAGCGAATCGGTCCTTCTCTGATCATTTCACGTGCTAACGTAACATCCGAGCTTCCTTCCCAGACGATACGTCCGAGCTGCGCATCCCAAATTTGCAACTGGAGACGAGCAGTCGCTGACGCTGTCCGTGCTGCTTGGACTCCAAATGCACTCAATCGCGAACTTTGATCTTCGCGAAAAGAGACTAAGACCGGGAGAGCAAAGTAACGAGCTTGAACTGCTTTGGCGACTTTTTGCAACGTCGTCCGCGGTAAAATATTGGTTTTCTCGTGCTCGGCGAGCATGGCGGCGTAGGCTTGTGTTAGACCTGCCGCGCTGACGCGATTCACTGCCAGATTAGGATGAATGATCTTCTCGCTCGATAGATTGGGCTGCATCGCATCAACTAAACCTTGCACTAGCGCAGGGCCATACGTTTCATGGCCTGTGTTGACACGTGCGGCTAAGAAGGCAATCCCTCCTTCTTCTAGCGATTCCCAACGAAAATTCGCTTCGCCATACAGTTCCCGTGCGTTGGCCGACTGTTGTGATAAAAGCAGCTGCATGTTGGCAGTGGAGCAGCTGGTTAGGAAAACCGCAAAAACAAGGAAGATACCTGCACAGATTCGTATGTGGGCAAGGATCCAAAGTGTTCCCCCACGCATGTGTGTTATGTCCTCACTCGGTGAACGTGCTACGCGCAGGATAGCGGAAAGAGGGCTTAGCGTGCAAACGGTGTTCTCGTCCATTTGGGATATGACCAGATCGTGCTTTCGGGCGGATTTCGTGCTTAGGTTGGTTGCAGCAGTCGGATTAACCACGAAAACCCGCCGAGCAATTGTGTCGCCATGGCAATGACGGTGCTGATGAGGACGACGCGAATCCAGTAGGCACCCTTCCGCACGCCCCAACGGGTTCCTAACCATGCTCCTGCCGCGTTGGCTGTGGCCAGAAGAATCCCAACTCCCCAGACAACTTTTTGGTCGAAGATAAAGACGAAGAGTGCCATAGTGGTCATGAAAAACATCACCATGACCTTAATACTGTTAGCGAGGACGAGGTTGATTCCTCCAAATAGACTCAGGACAAGGAGGAAAAAGAGGCCGGTAGCGACCTGGAGGAAACCGCCATAAATCCCAATGAGGAAAAATACTGTCCATAATCCCCAACTGTTACGGAACTTCTGCTGTCGGTTGGCAAAGCGGGTGCTTAAGCGCGGTTCCATGAGCACCGGACCAATCAAGAGGAGCAGAACAATGCCCAAAATGGCGCGAAACTGCGCGTCATCAAGGCGGATCGAGACCAAAGCACCGAGAAACGCCCCAATGACAGTGGGTACTGAGAGTGAAAGAGCAAGTTTATGGTCTGCAACCTGTAAGCGATGGTAGGTTGCAATAGCCGCGATATTTTGAGCAACGACCGCAACCCGATTGGTCCCGTTGGCAATCCCCGGGGGGAGCCCAATAAAGATCAAAGCTGGAAGTGTCAACATTGAGCCGCCCCCTGACACTGCATTAATAAAACCAGCGGCAAGTCCACTCACGACGAGGAGCCCCAGGTTGAAAGTATCTATCTGTAAGAGATCGGTAGTCACCCCTGCAAACATACAGTATCGTGCTGATCTCAGTAAGTGAGATCGAGGGACTCGTGGAAGAGTAGGTAATTTCTTGAAAGTCCGCTATACTACAATTCCTACCTACAGGAGACTTGCCTCTTTCTTGAAATTCTCAATGTGAATGTTCCGGCGGGGAAGCGATAAGTATGAGTAGTGGCGAGGTGAAACACTTTTACGATGATTTTATGCGGTCTCGGATGCTAAACTACCGCGTACATGGAAATCTACGGCTGGAAAAAGCGATCGCACGAATCTTACCCGAAATACAACCCCATCACCGAATCCTTGATATCGGATGTGGGATCGGAATCGTTTCTGAGCGGATAGCTGCAGCCGCGAGCAAAGGACGGGTGTGGGGCATTGATCTCAGTGAGCGAAACATTTGGTATGCAAAACAGACTGTTGCCAGAAAGAACCTCTCGCTTTTTGTTGCTGATGTGATCGAGGATTTTGCTACCATCACTCAGCACCTGCAACTCCCCGTCGATGTTGTCTCTATGGTCGATGTGATCGAACATATCCCCCAGCAGAAACGTCGGACGCTGTTCTCCCAGCTGCGACAGATTAGCAACGACAATGCGCTCCTCATTTTGACGTATCCTTCGCCGCAGTATCAACGGTATCTTGCTGAACACGACCCGGGCGCACTGCAGATCATTGATAATGTGATAGAACTGCATGACCTGATAGAGGAAGCAAGTTCTGCTGGTTACTCGATTCGTCACTATTCCTTAGAGACCGTGTGGCACAAGAATGAGTATGTCCACTGCGTTCTACAAACCGATGACGCCATTTCTCCGCGGGAGGTGGACGAACGGAACTGGTGGGGGAAGATAACGAGAAGAGTGAGTGCCGATCTGAATCGGCTGATCTATGTGCCCTGGCGAAGGAAGAAGTACATCACGCGTGTCTTTGGGAAAGAGGATTGATATCGCAGAAAAAGTGCGCAGGGTACAAAAGGGCACCGGGACCTGTGACGGTGCCCCAAGACGATCCCTGTGGTTTTTCTCATTATGGCGTGGATGTTTCTTCGCCTGGACAACATCGATGTTCCTGGTCTTTGTCCATAAGTTCGATGATGCGTTTGAGCCGCTCGTTCTCTAAGCGTTTACGTTCCAGGTCGAGTTCGATTTCTTGTATCACGGTTGGTTCACAGATATTGCAATCGTCCAAGCACCCTTTGACCAATACCCCAGGCGTCGGCAAAGAGGTCCGGCGTTCAAACGAGAACCGTCTCCTCGTTTCGGCAGCGATTCTGCCGCCCACTTTATCGAGCAAACCGGCTGCGACCAGTTCCTGGTCAACTTGCTGTAAGGCTTGTTGACGCAGTGCTGCTGGCAAGGGCTCAAGCTGCAGCACTAACTGAGGTCGGCTGAGGACTGCCACGGCGCCGGTAGCAAAGGTGTTTCCGCCAGCAGTAGAAACGGCTTGCTGTTGGGCAACTGCACTCGCGCGGCCAATAGCTTCAACCTGGAGACGTTCCCGATCGGTGGCGAGTACGCTATTGGGAATGGCAGTAATATCTCCGCGTGACTCAAAAGGATTGGTGGCTATCTTGGTGTCAACTGCGGAATCGACAATCCGTCGCTCGATCGACTCGATGGCGAATTTTATGGTCTGGGTTTTGTTGATTCGGTAGAAGAAAAACGTGACCGCATGACACTTGTTGGGGTTCGCAAATTGTCGTGAAGCCGACTCGAAGTGATCTTCTGATTCTCCTTCTGTGTGGGTACGGCTCTGCACCTCCCCGATCGATATAGTACTGGACGCGCGTGCCCCCATTTCTGCCCGTCGATCCGATGCCGCTACATGTTGGCTGAGTTCACGCAGAAATTCGCTGGTTGATTCGGCGTTATAGGAGCCACTGACATCAACCGAAGGACCACTGAAGATGCTTCCAAGCAGACTACTGGTCTCGCCATGTCCCTGAGCTGAACCTCTTGATGTGTTAGTGGCACGAGAAGAGTCTCTGACCGTGAGGTCGGACATGAAATCATGCATGCTCGCCATGTAAAAGTGTTCTTCCTGCGTCTGTTCGTTGCGATAACTAACTTTGGTTGCACTGTCGAAGGTGAAGCGTGAGCGCCGGTCACTAGTAAACAGTCGTACTTGCTCGCCAGGCAGTAAGGTTGTCGAATAGATAAGATCCCCGAGCGCGAGCGGGCCGGGGCAGCGTTCGAGTCGTGCATGAATGAGCACTTCGACCGGGATGGTCTGTCGTCGATCATTGACAACGACCGTGGTATTGTGGATCTGACGATAATGAAAGTCGAGGACGTCGCAGGCTCGATCCGTCTCAAGCGGAGGACAACATGGAACGGAGTTTTCTGTATGTTCTGGGTTTGCCATAACTTCTGCTCCTTTGCATTGGGTTGTCACTTTTGGGAGAGCAACCGTTATGCCGTTTGGCTAATGGGGATAAAGAGTCTGAATCTCTTGCATTTTTGCTGTAGGAAGCGAGGCTGATCGCTCTGGCTGCGACAATCAACGTGCAGGTGTCACCATGTGGAAACACGAAAAAATGTTGATAAATAGGGATGCTGCCGCAATTGTCAAACATATTTGACGGAAGAATAAATTTGACACATGGCGACCATGCAGATGGGCTGAACATCGTTGACCCGTCGGTGCTCTCTCCCTAAGATTCTGGGATGCAGTACTTTGATGAAATGTTGAGGAGGAAGTTGGTGATGTGGGGGAGGATGAAAGGTCTTGGTCTGTGTGCGTTCTGGATTGCGGTTCTTACACTGTTTGCGGCAGGGGAAGTGGTGCCTGGTACCCAGATGCAGCCCGTCGATCGTTACTTTCTCAGCGGAGATGGACGAATCAACCTAAAGAATGCCAAGACGAATCGCTCTGCGTCGATTCGTTATCGGTTGCCCTCTGGCGCCTATCCGCAAGAGGCTCAGGAACAGATAGATCGACTCTTCGGAGTTGGTGCTGACGAGGATGAACATATTTCGTTGCGCTTGATCTCAGCGTTGGACTACATCGAGGACCAGTATCGGATACCGATTGTCGTCATCTCAGGTTTTCGTAGTGCCAAATACAACGATAATCTGCGAGCCAAAGGTGGAGGTGCAGCGAAAGCTAGTCTTCATATCGAGGGTATGGCTGCCGATCTGCGTGTTCGCAAAAAGTTAGCCCGGAAGATTTGGAATGACGTCAAAGAGATGCACTGCTGCGGTATTGGTTTCTACGGTGGCGATTCGCTCCACGTTGATACAGGACCAGCACGTTTTTGGACGCAAGCCACCTCAAAAGTGCGAACGAATATCTCGGAAAACAATAAGCTCATCATGGCGCGAACCGATCAGGACATTTACTTACCGGGTGAAAAAATTACTCTCAAGCTGGCTCGGATCACTGCCTATCCTGTATATGTAAGTCCAATATTTTCCATCGTCAGTAATGGGGGGGCGTCGCGTGAGTTCTCTTTTGATAGGCTTGACACCGCCTGTCAGCCGGTACGGGAGCCAGCGGAGCGAACGTTTGCATGGACTATCCCTCGGGATGTATCTCCAGAGGGTAAGGTGCAAGTCCAACTTCGTTTCTGTGAGAAACAGTTTCCTGAGATGCCGGACCAGATCGAGTCGAACGTGATTGAGGTGCGGGCGACTCGATAAGAGGGAGACGTTATAGCGAGATGCAGGATTGTCGTCTCTTCTCACCTGGGCTGCTCTACCGTTTTCCTTGTTCCGCGTTATACTCGCGGATCGCCTTTTCGATGGCGTGGGCGGTAGCTGCAATGTACTTGTCTCCAGATTTGATCACGCGATCATAGGATGCTTGTGGTGCCGCAATCTGCCCTTTGAAGTGCGGCATCACATACTGGGCAAGCAACTCGTACGAACGCAGTGTCGCCGCCCAGTCTGCAAAATCTGCACCAATAGTGAGGTAACACCCAAACCCGCCAGACTGTTGCATCAACCGTTCAATCTGGGCAACCGCCATGTCAGGAGTGCCAATGACCCCAGCCCCAGTCTCGTTCATTTCTTTGACGGCGTCTTCATATGTAGCGGCGTTACCGGGTTTCATCGGCAAAATATGTGAAAGATAGGTCATGATATTCATGAAACCAAAGCGACAATCCTCAAGCGCTTGTTGCTCGGTCTCGGCAATATGCATGGGGCCAACCATACGCCATTTCCGTCGGTCTGCCATTTGCCCGTTTTTCGCAGCATGTTCTTCCACAACATCCCAATGGTTGGCCAGGAGATCAAAGCCTAGGGGATTGGTTGCGGCGAGTGAGAGTAGTCCAACGCCAAACCGTCCCGCGAGCTTCGCGCCCGCGGGAGAAATCGACGCGGCGACGGCAATGTCAAAACATGGGTTGCTGTAGGGACGCAGTTGTAACACGCCCTCTTGAATGGTGAACCAGTCAGTTTTGCGGGTAACGGTGTCTCCCTGCAACAAAGCCATGATGACTTCGAAACTTTCCTCCATCATGCGACGTTGATTGTCGGGATTAATGCCGAGCATGAACGCATCGGAGGTAAGCTGGCCAGGGCCGGCACCGAACATGACACGGCCACGCGTCATGTGGTCTAACTGAATGATGCGATCAATCAGAATGAGCGGATGATGATAAGGGAGCGAGTTGACTCCAGTGCCGAGTTTGATCGATCGTGTCCGCTCTGAAGCGATGCCGATAAATACTTCCGGTGAAGCGATGGTCTCATAGCCGGCTGAATGATGTTCGCCGATCCAGGCCTCATCGAAGCCGAGACGGTCAAGATGCTCAATCAGTTCAAGGTCGCGTTGTAGGGTAAGGGTTGGATTCTGGCCCACCGGATGCATCGGAGGCAGGAAAATGCCGAAACGTAATGGCGATTGTGTATTCATGCGGCTGTAGTATCGAGACCCTAGAGTTGGGTCAAGCAGGTTCTGTGAGTCTGGTGATGGGGATGGGGATGGTCTTGGTGAACGGTGTCGCATCGGGTGCTTCAGGTTGACATCGCTTGATCTTCTGTCTTACTGTGGCGCGCAGGGAGGAACAGGGAATGGCTGCAGCAGATTTCAAAGATAAGACTGCCGTGTGTGGTGTCGGTCAGTCACCCTATGGTCGCCGCCTCAACCGCAGTACGATTGACCTGGCTGGTGAGGCAATTCGCAACGCACTTGACGATGCCGGACTTACTCGTGACGATCTGGATGGACTAATTGTGAGCTTCGGTACGCCGATTGGGGCTGATGCTGATACCTTAGCGTACGCTCTTGGTCTCAAGCTGCGCATGTACAACCAAACCTGGGCGCATGGGCGCTTCACGGCCAGTTGTGTGCAGTGGGCGGCAATGGCAGTAGAAGCCGGACTGGCCAACTATATCGCCTGCCTCGCCTCGATCAGCTTTTCTGGTTTTCGCAAACCAATGATGGGTGGTGCGAGCGATAGCGAAGGAGCCAGAGAAGGTGGGGGAGGGCACGGAGAAGATCCGGTCTATGGTATGACTTCACCAGGGGCGGGCTCAGCACTTGTAGCGCAAAAATACTTTGCCAAGTATGGAGCAACGAGCCGTCAGCTCGCCGCGGTCGCTGTTGCGTTCCGCAAACACGCGTCGATGAATCCGGCAGCGATTATGCGGCAACCAATTACGGTCGAAGACCATCAGAATTCGCGCTTCGTCTGTGAACCGTTACGATTGCTAGACTATTGTCAAATTAACGATGGAGCCGCCTGTGTCATCGTCACCACGCATGAGCGTGCCCAGGATCTGAAAAAGCGACCAGTGTTGATCAGTGGCATGCAGGGGCTCCCAGCTGGGCGCGAAGAGTTCATTTGGACCTATCCGGGCTTTGGTACGTCGCAACAGGAGGAGTTTCCGTATCAGGCTGGTCCACAGCCGGTGTATCAAATGGCTGGGGTCTCCCCGCAGGAGATCGACGCGTTTTTTACGTATGATGCGTTCTCGATTTTGGTGTGGACCGCTCTGGAGCGCTGGGGGTTCTGCAAACCTGGTGAAGCGGCAGACTTTACCCAGAACGGACGTATTGAGATGGGCGGACCGTTACCGATCAACACCAACGGCGGGCTTATTTCTGAAGCGCATATCATGGGCTGGAATCACCAAGTCGAAATCACTCGGCAACTACGTGGCGAGTGTGGTCCGCGACAAGTGGTCGACGCGGAGGTCATTCAGTGGGCCAACGCATATGGAGATTCACTCATCTATCGGCGAGGGTAAGGAAGATGGCAGAGTATACAAAACCATTACCGGCAATTTCATCGTTGAACCAACCCTATTGGGATGGACTCAAGCGCCGCGAGTTACGCCTACCGCGCTGTAATGATTGTCATAAGTTGTGGTATCCACCGAGTCCGTTCTGTCCCAACTGCTGGTCTCGCGAGTTCACCTGGCAACAGCTCAGCGGGCGCGGCAAAGTGAATTCCTGGGTGATCTTCCACCAGGCATACTTCTCTTCTTTCAAAAACGAGATCCCCTACAACGTTACCGAGGTCGAATTGGATGAAGGTCCACGGCTGCTGACGAATCTGGTTGGCATTGAGAATGAGGACATCGAGATGGGGATGCCGGTGGAAATCGTCTACGACGATGTCACCGACGAGGTGACACTAGCGAAGTTTAGACCGCGAATAAAACGTAATACGTAACCACTTATTCCCTTTTACGTTTTACACATTTACGCATTACGTTTTACGGCTGTTTGTGGAGGTTCTATGCCTGGTATTCTCGAAGGAATTCGTGTCTTTGATTTGACGATAGCGGCGGTTGGTCCGTGGGCATCCAAGCTTTTGGGAGAAATGGGAGCGGATGTCATAAAGGTTGAAGCCCCGGAAGGAGAATTATCGCATGTGATCCCGCCGCCGATCAAAGGGACAGCAGTACTGTACATCTCGGCCAACTTCAATAAGCGCCATATTGTCTTGGACCTCAAACAAGAAGGTGATCGAGCCACGGCGCTGAAGATCATCGAAAAAAGCGATGTCTTTATCCAGAACATGCGACCAGGTGCGGTCGAGCGCTTGGGGCTAGGATATGATGTCGTGTCGCAGATCAACCCCAAGATTGTCTATGTGGCTTCCTCGGCTTACGGTCGCACCGGACCCATGGCGAAAGAAGCGGGTATCGACCCTAATTTGCAGGCTCTCTGTGGCTGGTGCAGCATTACTGGACAGCCTGGATCACAGGGGGAAATGTTTCGTCACTTAGCACATCTGGACATCTCAACCAGCACGGTGATTGTCGAAGCTGTGCTGCAGGCGCTGTTAGCCCGAGAGCGGACCGGCAAAGGACAGAAGATCGAGATCGAAATGCTCTCAGCCGCATTATCATTACAAACGACCCGACTCGCCGAGTATTTTGCCACGAATCAGCAGCCACAACCGATGGGCAGCGCGGTCCCGACAACCGTCCCACATCAGGCTTTTCTCTGTGAAGATGAAAAATATCTTGCTGTGGGCGTTGTACAGGAAGACCAGTGGCCGCGCTTTTGTCGGGCAGTGAAATTGGAGACGCTTGCTGATGATCCGCGTTTTGCGTCCAATCCGTTACGTGTCGAGCATCGGGCAGAGCTGATTCCTTTACTCGAAGAACGTTTTCGTACTAAACCGGTCGCTTGGTGGGGCATTCGTCTCACCAAAGAAGCTGTACCCAATAGCCGCATCGGCGATTTTGAGGCACTCCGTTATCATCCGCAAGTAACACAGAATGAACAGATAGTGACCATCGACACGCCCCACTGGGGACCGCTCGCGGTTGACGGGGTACCGTGGAAATTCGACAAGACCCCGGCGGGTCCCGTGCGTCCCGGTGGGCTCAAGGGCGAACATACAGAAGAGGTGTTGCGAGAGCTTGGGCTTGTTGACTGAGGCATGAGTATTGAAACGAGGTTGGCATGAGTGGAGCGTTAGCCGGTTTTACTATTGTCGATGTTACGCAGGGCCTTTGTGGTCCGTTCGGTTCAATGCGCCTTGGAGACGCTGGCGCGACGGTCATTAAGATTGAACCTTTGACTGGTGATTCCTCGCGGACGATGGGGCCGCCATTTGTTGGCGAGGAAAGCGCGGTTTTCTTGAGCCTCAATCGCAACAAAAAGAGTGTGACCTTGGATATTCACACCGCCGAAGGGCAAGATCTCGTTCGTCGGCTTGTTGCTCAGGCTGATGTTTTCTTGGAAGACTTGGGACCAGGAGAGGCAGAGAAACTGGGGCTCGGCTATGCCGATTTGCAAAAACTTAATCCTAAACTCGTGTGCTGTGCGATTAGCGCGTTTGGTGAGGAAGGGCCGTTGCGAAACTTGCCCGGCGCGGAATTGGTGATCCAGGCGATGGCGGATTATACCAATTCGCTTGGTCGCATTGGCGAACCTCCGGTCCGCTTGGGAACCGACGTGGCGAGTGTGAACACCGGAATTTTCGCCTCACAAGCTATCACTGCCGCATTGTTTCATCGGCTACGCAAGGGCGAGGGACAACGCGTGTCTGTTAGTATGCTCGGGACACTACTGCACATGCGTGGAATTATGTGGACCGCAATGAGCGACCCGGATGACTGGTATGGGTTCCATTTGGACCACTACACCAAGCCACCGGACCAGGGGTACAAGACCAAGGATGGTCGGGTCTATTTTGGTTTGCGTCGCGGTGACAGCGAGGATTGGGATCGTCTCCTGATTACCCTGGGCATGGTCGAGCAGCTTAACGATCCACGCTTTGCCGACTTTGGCCGCCAGGCCACCAGCATTGGTCGTTACGCACCGGAAGTGAAACCGATCTGGGAAGAGGCGTTTAAGGAGATGACTAACGAAGAAGTGATCAAACTGATCCACTCGTTCAACGGCGATGCCGTGTCATTCTTAGACTATCCTGCGCTGATGACACATCCGCAGGTGCAAGAACTCAAAATGATCCAAGAAGTTGACCATCCGACCGCTGGCACTTTCAAAACTATTGGCCCAGTGTGGCGTTTCGCTGACACGCCAGCACAAATACAGAGCCCGCCCCCGACCCTGGGGCAACATACCGAGGAAGTTCTGACTAACCTGGGCTTAACGCGCGAGGAGATCGAGAAACTACGAGAGGTAGGGGTGATTGGAAGGCGGTAAAGCCTACTGATCTTGGCGTTTGCTTTTTGTGTGTATCTGAATCCGAGAGTGCCGGTCACTGCGAGGAGCTATGCGAGTTTGGGATGAGTAAAGCAAGCGTACGGTGCCCAATGGCATTAAGTTAGTGAATGTCTGTCATTGCGAGGAGCGCCAGTGACGAAGCAATCTCTGCAGAAAACAAGGATTGCTTCGCTGCGCTCGCAATGACATCCCAGCTTAACTTAATGGCATTGGTACGGTGCCACGTGAAGTACGCGGGATGTAGCGAGGCGGAGCCGCGAAGACGGCGTACACGTGGACTCTATGCTACACTCAAGAATTCCCCAACTACCCGTGCAAACTCCTGTGGAGCTTCGGCGTGGACCCAGTGCCCAGTGTTAGGAATGGTGACAAGCTGTGCTTGAGGAAAGAAGTATTTGATGCTGGGAACGTCTCTGTCACGAATGTAACCGGATCTCTCGCCCCGAATAAACAACGTGGGTTTAGCAAATTGGCCTTGGGTGGAAAAGGTTTCGAGCATGGCGTGGTAATTCGCATGTATGCCATCGAGATTGATGCGCCAACGAAAGGTACCGGAGTCGGTGCGTTCGAGATTCTTGAGCAGAAACTGTCGCACGGCGAGATCCGGCAGATGCTGGGCTAACGCGTTGTCTGCTTCTTGGCGGCTACGGATATTTGGCAGATCCAGGGCATAGAGCGCGGCAAAGACATCATCATGTTCAGGTGGGTACACTTTCGGCGCGATGTCGACCACGATCAGTCGATCAACGACATCCGGGTACGAGACGGCAAGCTGCATGGCAACCTTGCCTCCCATCGAGTGGCCGAGGAGATATACGGAGGATAGCTGTTGCTGCTGCAGAAAAACGCGCGCGTCCTTGACCATGACGTCATAATTGAAATCGTTGCTGTGGGGCGAACGTCCATGATTGCGCTGATCAAGTGCGAAGACCTGACAGAACTGTGCGAAGATTTTGCTCAACGTGCGCCAGTTTTCTAAGGAACCAAACAGCCCATGCAGAATAATGAGGGGACGACCCTGGCCAAAACGTTCATAGTGCAGTTGCATAGTTCGCTATGGTAGCAGGGGAGGTGTGGCACGTCAGTGGCAAGGGCAGAAGGAAAAGCAGAAGAGGGAAGCTTTTGTACTTCCCTCTTCTCGATTCCGTTTATTTTTTCGCTACCTCTATATCGTTATATCGTGTAGGCATTCTCTCCATGTTGGGAAAGATCGAGGCCCGCATACTCATCATCTTCTTCAATGCGTAACCCGATGACGACATCGACGATCTTGAGCAGAATAAACGAGACGACAAAGCAGTACACAAGGGTCGTTCCGGTAGCGATCAGCTGAATCATGAGTTGGCCAGGATTCCCGAATAAGAGCCCATCGGCGCCACCTGGGTTCACCGCTGTTGACGCGAACACACCGGTCAGAATAGCCCCCGCAGTTCCTCCAACGCCGTGAATACCGACGACATCAAGCGAGTCATCGTACCCTAGGCGGGCTTTGAGATTACATGCGAAGAAACACAACGCTCCACCAATAGCACCCATGATAATCGCTGAGAGCGGACTGACAAATCCTGCTGCCGGAGTGATGATGACCAGTCCTGCCACCGCACCGCTAATCGCGCCAAGAACCGTCGGCTTCCCTCGTGTGATCCATTCGGTAAACATCCATGAGAGGGCAGCCGCAGCTGCAGCTGTATTGGTGGCGACAAAAGCAGCGGCTGCAAGGGCGCCAGCACTGAGTGCACTCCCCGCATTAAAACCAAACCAGCCCACCCACAACAATGCTGCACCAATAACCGAGAATGGTAAATTGTGCGGAGGCATCGGCTCCTGCGGATAACCCATGCGCTGTTTTAATAGGAAGGCTGCCGCGAGGGCTGAGATACCGGAGCTAATGTGAACAACGGTGCCACCCGCGAAATCAAGCGCCCCCATGCCACCGTTGGTACCGATCCAGCCGCCTTTTCCCCATACCCAGTGCGCCAAGGGGTCATATACAAATGTCGCCCAGAGCAAGCTGAACAAAAGGAACGCACTAAATCGCATGCGCTCTGCGACAGCCCCAGTAATGAGGGCAGGTGTAATGATGGCAAACGTAGCTTGAAAAATCATGAAACTCGAGTGGGGAATGGTGCCGGCGTAGTCTGGATTGGGTTCACCGCCAACGCCTATTAGCCCGAGCCATTGCAATCCACCAATTATACCACCCTGGTCTGGACCAAATGCGAGCGTGTAGCCCCACAATACCCACTGTACGCTAATGAGTGCCATGAGGATGAAGCTTTGCATGATGGTGGCAAGACTGTTCTTGCGACGGACGAGTCCACCATAGAAGAGTGCCAATCCTGGCGCAGTCATCATTAAGACGAGCGCTGTGGATGTGAGCATCCATGCGGTATCGCCGCTATTAATCGGTGACTCTTCCTGTGCCCAGGCAGGCTGGAGTGCCAGAAACGTTACACTGATGGTAGTAAGAAGCCCCCATAGGCCTTTTCTCACGTACTGTTGCATTGCCCCTCCCTCACTCCGAGATAGTTTTATGATCGCAGGTTACGGTTGATCAATAGAGTGTTGTGCCTACGGTAAGAGAGCAAAGAGAGTGCCACGGGAGCACCGGGCGGATTCGCGAGGGAAAGGTCTTATGGAAGGAAATTTCTGTTAGTCGATGCTGCTCATCTTGTGGGCAGTGCCGATTTTTTCACCACAACGACGTTACCGCGGAGACCAAAAGGCGATGGCTCCTTCCGAAAGCATTCGAGGGGAGGCGTTCGGTTTCGCGTCAACTACATACACAGCAGGTTCTCGAATGGCCTTTGCAGGATGCGCATCCTGTCCCGCACTTCCGGAAAAAGTAAAGTGTTGGCTGTCGGGTGACCACAAACGATGAGATAAGGCATATTGGTCAAAATACTGAAAGACCATTGTGAGCGGGCGAGACGGAAGAAAGTCGACAACGTCATAGGTTTTTCCTGATGCGACTTCGATAATGACCCAAGTCCAGAGAAAACTGTCTGCTTGTTTCTTGGCGTAGAGAATTCGTTTGCCATCCGGCGACCAAAAGTAGGCGGTGAGATTGTCTTGCACCAACATCCGTGTCTTGCCAGAGGAGACATCGACTAATTGAAGATTATCCAGGAGAGGAGCAGCTTCAAACGGGCTTGAGGCTACCGCAAGCTGAGATTGTGTTGGTGACCATTCCATTGTGATTCTGGTAGAAAACGCCCCAAAGGATTTCGCCGAAGTTCCATCTGCAGTGGCAATCATCAGGTCAGTTTTGTCTTGTTCTTTCCCTTGGTTGCCATACGCCAACCATTTACCATTACGAGACCAAGAAGGGGGGCCAAACGCCGAGGGAGCACGAGAGACAAGGGTACGTTTACCCTTGTCAATATCTAGGAGACTAACTGAATGGCCCGATTCTGATTCTCTGTCCCCACCAGTATGTACGAGCAGAGCTTGTGCATCGGCCCGCCAATCAAAATAAAATGGCGCCCCTTGCGCGAGAGATTTGGGGCGTTTTCCTTCATAGGCCGGCCACAGTTCCAACGATAGGAGGCCAGAGCCGCCAAGCAGAACTGCTAGTTGTCGGTTGTTGGGTGACCAGTAGGCATAGATTGGTTGAAGTCCGGGAGCTTGGTATGAATACAGGACGCGGGAGGTCGCAACATCAAATATGTACAGACTGTCAGTTCTCCCATCCTCACCTGTTGAGGTATAGAAACAGGCCAATTGGCTGCCATCTGGAGACCAAATAGGCCAGCTGTAAAAATTGACATCACCTTTTGCGAGTTGTGGCGAAAAAGCGATGCTTTGGAGGATCTCGCCTGCAGCGATCTTGCGACGGCCATTGCCATCCGGCTGGATTATATAGAGGTCTCCCGCTCCCCCCACATATGTAATCAAGTTCGTCTCTGCGCGAACAGGGACGTTGAGGAAGAGGAAACTCACCAGCGCAACACAAAAGGCCAATCGTGCATGACCCATGTTAGGGGTCCTCCCTTAACGAACGAGGAAGCAAAAAAGATAACAAAGTTTTTCTCCTGGCGAAACTATGATCACACATAAATTTCTTGCGCCACGGAGTACGTTGACACCGTTTCAGACTGCTCTTATAAAAGTAGGCGACCCCAAGAAACCGAAGAAAAAAGAGGCTCCTCTCTTTTTTTTATCCAGAGACTGACCGATCGGTTAATGCGGGCGGGGAAAGTGGTGCTAAAAGGTAGAGGGAAAGGTATAGGGTGTGGTAGAAAAAGATCGGTTTTCTTTCCAAGTATCGCCTGCCGATAGTGAATTCTTGCAAGGCGTTCATAACGCTATTACTCGAGCCCAAGAATATTTTCGCCGAGAGCAGCACCCCGAGGGGTTTTGGTACTACCCACTCGAGGCCAATGCGACGATGGACGCGGAGTATATCTTCTTCAACCACTTCATGAGACGAGTGGATGAAAAGAAGCATCGCCGCCTTTGCGAGCATATGCTGGCAACGCAAGACGATGACGGTGCGTGGCCGTTGTTCTATGGTGGCCCGGGGCATCTGGGAAATACTATTGAAGCCTATTTTGCGCTCAAATTAACCGGCTACCCTTCCACCTATCCTGCCCTGATCAAAGCTCGACAATTCATTGTGGAGCATGGAGGGCTAGCAAAAGCTCCGGTTTTTACGCGGATTTTTCTTTCCTATTTTGGACAATTCCCTTTACGTGGAGTTCCGGCGGTCCCGGTTGAATTGATCCTTCTCCCAACGTGGTTTCCTTTGAATATCTATGAGATGTCGAGTTGGGCGCGGGGAACGATGGTGCCGTTAAGCATCATTTTGGCGCATGAGCCACATGTGACGATTTCAGCAGAACAGGGAGTGGCAGAGTTATGGAGAGAGGCCCCTGAACGCTCTGATTTGCGGTTTCCTCGCTCTGCCGGAGCAGTGTCATGGGAAGGATTTTTTGCGACAACAGATTCTGTTCTCAAGTTTCTTGGACGCAGTCCAGTTAAGCCATTACGCCCCTTTGCTCTCAAGAAGGCTGAACGGTGGGTCTTAGATCGTCAGGATATTAATGGTGGCTGGGGAGGAATTCAACCGGCGATGATCAACTCGGTGATGGCGTTGCATTGTCTTGGCTATGCCAACGACCACCCTGCTATAGAAAAGGGGATTCAAGCCATTGAAGATTTCTTGATGGACACAGGTGGTCATCTTATTTTTCAACCATGTGTTTCCCCTGTTTGGGACACTGCCTGGGCCATCAAGGCTCTCTTGGATACTGATTTTCCGGCGGATCATCCTGTTATTACCAAGGCAGCGAATTGGCTTTTGGACGAACAGATTTTCGTTCCTGGAGATTGGCAGCTCAAGAATCCGCAACTCGAACCCGGTGGGTGGGCATTTGAATTCGCTAATGTTTGGTACCCGGATGTCGATGATAGTGCTGTGATTCTTTACACGCTGAAGCGTGTCGCAGGATTAGATGAACGCCGCAAGGATCACGCTATTGCTCGTGGACTTAACTGGACACTGGGGATGCAGAGCCAGAATGGAGGGTGGGGGGCCTTTGACACGAATAACACCATAGATCTGTGGAATCAGATGCCTTTCGGAGACATGAAGGCCATGATTGACCCGCCCACGGCTGATTTGGCTGGTCGTTTGTTAGAGATGATGGGAGCGTTTGGGTACGATAAGGAATTCCGTCGTGCGCAACGGGCACTCAATTTTCTTCGTGAAGTGCAGGAACGTGATGGGTCGTGGTGGGGTCGTTGGGGAGTAAATTACATCTATGGGACGTGGTCCGTGCTGATGGGATTGCGCGCCATTGGCGAAGATTTGCAGTTGCCCTATGTCCGTCGAGCCGTGCAGTGGCTAAAGGACCGTCAAAATGAAGATGGAGGCTGGGGGGAGGACTGTTTGTCTTATTGGGATACGAGTAGAGCGGGAAGAGGTGAGAGCACCGCATCACAAACTGCATGGGCAGTGCTTGGTCTCTTGGCAGGAGAAAAAGAGATAAGTTCTGCTGTGCTGCGTGGTATTGCCTATTTGGTAACCCAGCAAGAGGCAGCTGGATCATGGACTGAAGCGCTCTTTACGGGGACAGGTTTTCCGCAGCATTTTTATCTTCGTTACTACGGCTATAGTAACTATTTCCCCCTTATGGCATTGGGCCAGTTTCGTGCGCGTGTTCGTGAGGTTGAGGTGAGGGAAAACCACGACAAGACCCTAGTACACGTCTGATAGCACGAACTTAAGGAGAGACGTTGTGGAGATTCAAGCGAAAACTATTACCATCAATACGGCTCAAAAGATACAGCTCTTTGATTTGACACAAGAAGTGAAAAATTTTCTTATCGAAAGTAGCATTTGGAACGGAATGGGCGTAATTTCAACGCTCCATACGACAACCGGAATTTTCTTTACCGAAACGCAGGATGCGTTGTGGGAGGATGTTGAGGCCTTCTTGCACCGCTTGGTCGATGATGACGCCTATTACCGCCATAATGATTCACGGTTTTCGGATTGTGATCGTAAGAATGCGGCAGCGCATTTACGCGCACTCTTTTTAGGGGGGTCTCTGGCGTTGCAAGTGGAAGAGGGGCGCTTGGTCCTCGGGCAGTTTCAGCGAATTATCTTTGCTGAGCTTGACGGCCCCCGTTCTCGTTCGCTACGAATGCAGTTTATGGGAGGAGGAATGGTAGCTACGAAGGAAATCCTCCCATTGTGGGAGCGTCAGCACGACCAACAAGCACTCTCACGGAATGGGGAGCTGGGATGAAGCAGTTGGCGATTTTAGGGTCAACAGGATCTATCGGTATTTCTACGCTTACGATTGTCGAGCAATTCCCCGAGCAGTTTAGTGTGGTTGCGCTTGCGGCGGGGAAAAACCTTATCAAATTGAAGGAGCAAGTGCTCCGTTTTCGTCCCCGTATTGTCTCGGTGACCCATGAATCGGATGCAAAAGACTTACAGTCCCAATTGTCAGACTTTCACGGAGACGTCCTTTGGGGTGAAGAAGGACTTCATGCGGTAGCGACGTATCCTGAAGCCGATATGGTTATGGCTGCATTAGTTGGGGCTATAGGTTTGGCTCCAACCCTCGCAGCGATACAGGCAGGGAAAACTATTGCTCTGGCTAATAAAGAAGCATTGGTTATCTCGGGAGAACTGATGACGCGTGAGGCTAGAAAACATGGGGTGCAGATCTTACCCGTTGATAGTGAGCACAACGCGATCTTCCAAGCGCTACATGGTCATCAACGTGAACAAGTTAAGCGGATCATTCTTACCGCGTCGGGTGGTCCGTTCTTACATCGAGCGATTGAAGATTTGCCTACGGTGCGTGTTGAAGAGGCACTTAAACACCCGACTTGGAAAATGGGTAACAAAATTACCGTTGACTCTGCAACCTTGATGAATAAAGGGTTGGAGGTGATTGAAGCGCGATGGCTCTTCAATCTCCCGCCAGAGCAGGTGGCGGTGATTATTCATCCGCAAAGTATTGTCCACTCGATGGTGGAGTATATTGATGGGTCAATCCTTGCTCAGTTGGGTATTCCTGATATGACCATTCCTATCTCATATATTCTGGCGTATCCAGATCGCTTGCCATTGTCTCACTTGCCATCACTGAATCTTGCTGGAGCGCAACAACTCTCGTTCTTTGAACCAGATTGGGAAAAATTCCCCTGCCTTCGTCTGGCGTATGACGCGTTGGCTGGTGGAGGTACTTGTCCGGCGGTGGTAAATGCGGCAAATGAAGTTGCAGTAGAAAGTTTTCTTGCTGGCCACATTCGCTTTACTGATATTGCGTTGGTGAATCGTCGAGTATTAGAATCCCATTTGCCACAGCCGGTGATAGGTCTTGAGGAGTTGATTGCAGTTGATAGCTGGGCTCGAACACAAGCGCGATCACTCATTGGACAAACTACGGTAAAGGAAGCGGCTTTGGCCTAAAGATCTCCGCGGGTGGTGACGGCGCTCGATCGGATGACGGATGAGGAAGGGGAGTCATGGACACGCCCGTAGAATTATCACCCCGCGTCTCACATCTTATGCCCCTTTCTCTAGCAGACTCGTACGCCTACTGTCGGCAGATTACTCGCAAGAGTTCTTCTAATTTTTACTATGCGTTCCATTTATTACCATTCGAGCGGCACAATGCACTGTGCGCGTTGTATGCCTTCTGCCGTTTTCTGGATGATATTACTGATCAGCCGGAGGTGATCGGAGCCCAGGTGGTACAAGGGAGTGGAAAGAAAGAACGGGTCGCTGCACTGTTGCATGCCTGGCGAGAGGAGTTGCAACGTTGCTATGAAGGAACTCCACAGCATCCTATTTCCCGTGCTTTGGCTGATACCGTGCAACGATTTCCGATTCAACAACAGGACCTTGCAGGAATCATTGATGGTGTAGAGATGGACTTGAGTCGAACGCGGTATCAAACTTTTGCCGAGTTATACGACTATTGTTATCACGTTGCCTCACTGGTGGGGCTCGCCTGTATCGAGATTTTTGGATATCGCAAGCTGAGTGCCCGAGAATATGCTGTTAATTTAGGAATTGCCTTTCAACTGACTAATATTTTACGTGACGTTGGCGAGGACGCTCAGCGTGACCGCATCTATCTTCCGCAAGAAGATCTTAAGCGGTTCGGTTACAGTGAAGAACAGTTGCGCTCCGGAGACTACAATGATGCTTTTGTTCACTTGATGGTGTTTGAAGGGGAACGGGCGCGAGCCTACTATGCCAAGGCTGTGAATCATCTTTCTGGTGAAGACCAGCGTACGCTCGCAGCCGCCGAAGCAATGCGATTGATTTATAGTCGCCTTCTGGATGAGTTGGCGGATCGACAATTCAATGTCTTCAAAACACGAATAACCTTGCCGCCTGTTAGCAAGGCATGCTTAGCTGCTCAAGCTTGGGCACGAGGGTGGTTTGGGCTTTTCCCTAAGACGTTTTTAAGTCGTGTCGACAAGCTCCGATATCCTTGATTACGATGAAAAAGAAAAAATTTCGCCATTTTCTTTTGGGATTTCTCTTCGGTGCTTTCGGACTATATTGGTACTCAATGTATGGCGAGCGATCACTGACTTTCGTACTCGATTGGATGCAACAAGAAGCTGATCGTTACCAAGAGGAGCATGGGGCTCCAACAGCAGATTCTGGTTGGAGAAACGAGAAACGCTAGTTTTACTTTGTTATTACACGACTTTGAGGGTTAGGGTGGCAGAAAGGTGAGGGGAGCGATAAAGAAGGAGGGCGCAGCAAAGAGAGGAAGAAGACGGCATGCTCCCAGAGGTAGGAGTCCCCACAACCGTGCAGCAACAGAT
>JBFWXH010000082.1:0-36670 GCA_050187625.1 Binatia bacterium | reverse complement strand
GGAATCGCGCCCTGTCCAGGAATGACAGGTGGTCGTGCTGAGCAGCCACTGAGCATAAAAATCACTATTAGTTTTATCATAACAGCCATTTCTCTGTGGTCTGCACATACGGTACGCTCACAGCAAGTCTGCTCCGTCGCCCTGGACAGTGCAATTCCATTCTTGAACGAGCGAAAAAGATTTTTTTCCTTCAATATATTGACAAATACTGTTCAAAAAATTACTTTAATCGTACCAAGAGCGCTCTGGTTAGCTTTCACAAGAAAGGAGAACCACTACTTTTTCACCGTCATCGCCCGCCGGTTCAAGCCCACACCGCTCCGTTGCAGCGGTTGAAAATATTGCAGCGAATCGGCGACTCTACACGTTCACCTGTAACCGTACAATCAGACAGAAGAGGAGCAAAAATGTTATCCGCCAAAGCTACCCGTATTGCCGTCGTGACCGCATTCTTGAGCGGTATCGTGTTCTTGAGTTCCACTCAGGCTGGTCACCATGAGAAGAGTGCGAAGAAAGATATTGTTGACACGGCGGTTGCTGCCGGGTCATTTACTACGCTGGTCAGCGCGGTGAAGGCAGCTGACTTGGTCGAGACACTCAAAGGCGATGGACCCTTCACGGTCTTTGCACCCACCGATGAGGCATTTGCCAAGTTACCCAAGGAAACGCTGGAAAATCTCTTGAAGCCCGAGAATAAGGCTAAGCTCCAGGCAATCCTCACCTACCATGTGGTCCCCGGTAAAGTGATGGCCGCCGACGTAGTGAAGATGGATTCGGCGAAGACCGTGAACGGGCAAGCGCTCACCATTGCCGCCAATAACGGGTCGGTCATGGTTGACGGTGCCAAGGTCACCAGCACCGACATTGAATCCTCGAACGGGGTTATTCATGTCATCGATACCGTCGTACTGCCCCAGGAATAATCAACTCTACACTGCGCAGCTGAGGGGTGTGTCCTCAGCTGCTGAAGGCACAGGAGGAGAAGTTATGGAACTGCATAGTGATACAAAATCGTGGCCGGAATTAGCCAGTGGTCTGTATGACACATTAACTGGTCGCGGCGCGGAAATTACGTACGAGTTTGAGAACCTTGAGGTGTTGGTCCCGAGCAGCGCCTCCCCCAACGCTGAGCATGCCAAGTGGAAAGTTAATGGAGTCATGAAGATTCGCACCCGCAACGAGAATGGACATCAGCACTCATGAGACCTTCCCTCGCTCTTTCCGCCCGCCTGGTTGTCTCCTGCGGCGACAACGACTTCCTGGTAAACGCAACCCACGACCTCGTCGTTGTTGACCTTCCGAGTTTGCGCGCCGGTGTAGCTCTCCTGCGGCTCCAGCCGGCGCGCGGCGGGCGGGAACACCTTATTGCTCACCTGCAGCGCGTGATGACGATAGGGGACCTGAAAATGCACTTTCGTCTGGCAGGCAGAATCGTTGCGCGTCTCAGCCCTGAGGCACGACCAGGACTCTTGTCGCGCCTCCTCGGTCTTGGCTCACTTGCGTTACAACCCTTCCAGCTGTTCCTTTGCCTATGGAGCCGGCCAAACCTCGATATGCAGCGTCATAAAAGTACAGCTTCATAAAGAGAAAAACGCCGACGAACTTCAGCGTTCGACCGATCTCCCTTCGTTGTCGATTGCGGTAACTGGCGGTGGCATGTTGAGCGTGATCTGTGCTCGTGAGAAGAGCAGTCAATGCTAGTAGAAACAGGACAAAGGGCAGTGTGATTTCAGGATACGAGAGCACGGCTTGTGGACCATGCTCTCTCCTGTTTACAGATTTTTCGCCTTATAGATCCGCGGCCAAAGCGTGGCGAGTTTCCGGTTTAAGTATAGTTCGCGCCCGATACTGAGGATGATCGATCACGATGGCAACCTCCTGCGAGTCGTCGCGAAAGGCGGCCTTTGCCTCAGGCGAGAACGAAAAGCGCACATACTGCACGGCGCTGAGATTGTCCTCGGTGCTGCGACCCCCTTCGAACTGGGCAGGAAGAACGAACTGTTGACCAATGTGAAGCGAGACTGCACTGTCAATGCCAATGAGACGCACCAACTGAGGACGGATCTGCTCCTGTTGAGTCATTTCGATGAACATGGTCGCAGAAAGTTCTCCGTCATCAGGGATCATTTCGTTGTACACGTCAACCTCGGAGCGGATCTGATCGAGGTCAGTAATATGTTCCGTGCGTAACATTTCCTGGATTTGGAATTTGACAGTGTCCCGGTTCTCGAACACAAAAGAAATTGCGTCTCCGACCGCGACTCTACGAATGTTCTTCAAAGCGATGATCTCGCGGCGGATCTGGTCGCGCACGTGGTTATAGCGCTCGGGACCGACAACCTCATTTATGCTGATTTTCTGCATAGAATGGTTTCACCTCCGTGGCTCGTTAATCGCAAAGGCACCGTTTCGATGCCCCTGCGGCGTTAAGTGTAAGCATTTTTAGTGCCGCATACGCGTCCCGCCTGCCACAGCCGCTTTCACCTCCGGATCATCTTCTCGGTCGGCTCACTCGCCATGGATAAGCGACCGTAACATCCAGGCGTGTTTCTCGTGTTGTTCCATCACGCCAACAAGAAAGTCGGTGGTTCCAGCATCATGATACTGGTCCACACACCGCTCTGCATCGCATCGCAGGTTGCGGATCACCGTCTCATGATCATTCAGCAGATCTGCGATCATCTCGCGAGCAGTCGGATAATAGCCTGGTCGCTCTTGCAGCCGGGTGTGGCGTACAAACTCGGCAACCGTGCCCAGGGCATTGCCTCCAAGTGCGCGAGCCCGCTCGGCGACGTCGTCGACCACGAGATTCAGCGCGTTGTACTGCTCTTCAAAGAACTTATGCAAGTCATTGAACTGCGGTCCGACGACATTCCAGTGATAGTTCCTGGTTTTCGTGTACAGGACATACTCGTCTGACAGAAGCGTGTTCAAAATTTCTACCACTCCTTCACGCTGTTCGTTTGACAATGCAATGTTCATCTTCATCTCTAGACTCCTTTCCTGGTCTTTTTTCTCGTCAGGCTTGGGTTAACACTTCGATTTCCTCTGCAAACACTGGAGACTGCTCACCGGTTGGGTGCCAGTGCACCTCTATTAGTCGTCTTCCCTCACTTTTCTCGATTTCGTAGGCGATCTCACCCGTCGCTCCTGCCGGGATCGTCTTATACGCCGTGCGGATCATGACAGGAGCACGAACAGGTTTTCCGCTACGGGAACGGTCAATCATGGCTTTACCCTCCTACGCGAGTTGCGACGACGGCCATCGTTCTTCACGCTCTTCGGTTCAGTTCTCTAAAGCGAAGTATAGGTTGAAAAAAATATTCAGTTTCTGCAATCTTGAGGTGAAAGCCTGGTTGGCAAAAATCTTCACTGCCAGTCCTGAACGCGAGGACAGGCAGTGAGCAGATGCGGACAAGAGAAACGTTCGCGAAGGAGCGTATAGATATGAGCAATAAAGAAGGAAGGGGATCTGGGGAAACGCCCGTGTTGGTCGTGATCGGGGCCACCGGCGGGATTGGCTCTGAACTGTGTCAACGCCTGGCGGCGCAGGGCACCCGGCTCGTCATGGCTGGCCGCAACGCAGAGAGACTCCATGCCCTGGCTGACGAAGTGGGCGCGTTACCGATGGTCCTTGACGCGACCTGTTCTGATGCGGTGAATCAATGTTTTGCTGACGTCCTCGCCGAGTACGGACGCGTTGATGGCGTAGCCAACTGTGTAGGATCCTTACTGTTAAAACCAGCACATCTTACCAGTGATGAAGAGTGGAACGAGACGCTCACGACCAACCTGACCTCGGCCTTCGTAACAGTCAGAGCCGCGGCGCGGGCGATGATGAAAACCGGTGGCTCAATCGTGCTCGTCTCTAAAGGATCGATGGCGCTGCACCCCCTCGGACGGATCGGCGAGCCAGCAGATGTGGCAGCAGCGATCGAGTGGTTCCTTGATCCAGCCCAAAATTGGGTGACCGGGCAAGTTCTGGGGGTTGATGGTGGGCTTGGATCTCTGCGGACCAGAGGGAGTGCCTGAAATGGAAACATTTACTCGTCGCACGCGGATCGCGGCGCCAGCGGAAGAGGTTTTTCGCTGGCACGCACGACCTGGCGCCTTCGAACGACTCAATCTCCCCTGGGAACCAGCAGCAATCGTGGCCCGTCACGGTGGCATTGAAGATGGGGCAGTCGTGGTGTGGCGTATGAGTTTAGGACCCCTACGCCACCACGGGATAGCCGAGCACCGGGATTATCAAGAGGGGCGACAGTTCCGCGACGTACAGGTCTCAGGTCCGTTTGCCCACTGGGTACACACCCACCGGTTTGAACCCGATGGACCATCTGGCGGTGATCGCAGATCTTCACCACGCACGCTAAGCATAGGTGTACGATGTTGCTTCTCCTAGCTCAAATAGCAGCGACGTGGACGATGGTCGGGCTCATTTGGTTCGTGCAAATTGTCCACTATCCGTTGTTTGCCCAGGTCGGAATGAACCTTTTTCCTGCCTATGAAACCGCCCACAATCGTCTGACGACCTGGGTTGTTGGTCCACCTATGCTGGTGGAGGGAGTGACAGCGATTGGTCTGCTTCTCTACAAGCCAGACGGGATATCATCTGGTCTGGTCTGGTGTGGCCTGATGTTATTATTGGCAATCTGGGCCTCAACCGCGTTCCTGCAAGTCCCTCAGCATGACATTCTGACACGCGGTTTTGACGGCGAGGCTCATCGCTTCTTGGTCACGTCAAACTGGCTACGGACCATAGCCTGGACACTACGCGGGGTGCTCGTTTTGGTGATGGTGGGCGCGGCGATGAATAACGTCCGCATACCCTAAGCACCGCGCATAATTCATCAGAGGTTGAAAGAGACCACGCCGTGAAATTTTGAGCGATCGTTTTTGTAGGGTACGCTAGCGCACCTTACAGGATCTCGAAATCAAAGAGAACTCTGCGTCAGGAGCACTGCGACCAGTGCTCCTGAGTACAAACTACCCTCGTACGGCCGTCGCAGTCACCGATGCGGTGCTCAAACCCGAAGTTGCGGATGCAGTGGCGAGCCGTCGCTCGTGCTGGAGCCAAGGGCGTAAAGCACTGAACGCGATGCCTGCTGCACTAAGGACCACTAAGAAACACAGCCCATAGAGCAAGGGAGCTAATTCCGCAGTCATGTCCAAACTTGCCGCCGCAATGGGATAGAGATCTAAACCTGACATCTTCGTGTACCTCCTCAGAATGGCGCCCTCTCTGGTACGCCTTCTATAAAAAAGTCTCCAACCTGGGTCTCTTTTCTTTCAACATAAAACGACTAGAAAGAATTTTTTTGAGACTCATTGGTAATCTGAAAAGTACAATAATGAAACTTATTAGTCAAGTACAAGACGATCCCACCCTTTGACGTGCTGGAGTCGAATCGTGCTTCAAGATTGGTAGTCAAGTTTAACCCGGGAGGGAGTGCATACGGCGGACGGTGCGTTTCCGTAGTTCTTCCGCGATACACATGACAAGCGGGCAGACCCCCAACAGCAGCCACTGCCCAGGCGCGAGCGGCGCGGTTCCCAAGATGCGGCTCAAGGGGGGGACATAAATCAACGCGACGAGAGTGAGACATTCAACCGCAATACCGACCCAGAGTAACCAGTTCCTTGTCCAGGTTACTCTCAAGGCTGATAACCGGTCCGAGCGGCAGGCAAACAGATTACCGACCTGACACGCAACAATAACCGCGAGGGTCATGGTTGTGGCTTGCTGGTAGATCTGTAGCACTGCTGCGTCTGCCGTATGTGCGAGCAGCGCAGGAGTCACCGCTTGCAGATCTGCAAGGGTATACTCATAGCTCCACCACACAAAAAAGAACCCACACATGGCCAGCGTGGCCTCAATCATCCCGAGGAAGCCATAGGCTCGTAGCAGGAGCGCCCGACTCAAGAGAAATTCGCTTTTTGCTCGGGCAGGTCGCTCCATGCTGCCCGGTTCGGCGGGCTCCGCCCCTAAGGCGAGTGCCGGAACGAGGTCGGTTCCCAGGTCAATAGCCAAGATTTGCATAATGGTTAAGGCTGGGGGAATATTGAATGCTACCATGGCAAGGAAGGGAACGATCTCCGGAACGTTCGACGCCAGGATGTACGTCATAAACTTGCGGATATTGCTATAAATAGCTCGTCCTTGCTCAACTGCACTCACAATGGTGGTAAAGTTATCATCGGTCAGGACCAGGTCAGCAGCTTCGCGGGCCACATCGGTCCCGTTGCGTCCCATCGCGATGCCGATGTGCGCTGTCCGTAATGCTGGTGCATCATTCACCCCATCGCCCGTAACGGCCACCACCGCTCCCAGGTCTTTATAGGTCTGGACGACACGGAGCTTGTGTTCAGGGGACATACGGGCAAAGACCAGGCCAGTCCCATATTTCAGTACCTGACGAAATTGCGCATCTGACAGCCGGTCAATGCTCTCGCCGGTTACTGCTCGCATCTGGCCGTGTGTCAACCCAATTTGTCGCGCAATAGCTTCCGCGGTCAGGCTGTAGTCGCCGGTTATCATGGTTACCGTGAGTCCGGCGGTGTGGCAGCGCGCGATTGCCTCAGGAACTTCTGGGTGGGGTGGATCAAACATGGCCACCAGACCGAGAAAGGTCAGGTCCCGCTCTAACTCGTGACTGTTGACCGCCAGTAATTCCTTGCCTCCTCTGCGCACCGCGACAGCCAAGAGACGAAAGCCCTGGCGGGCGAGTGCATCATTGGTGGTCACGATGTGTTCCCAATCGGCGTGTGACAACTCCTCAGCCTGGTCGTCGCGGAGGATAGACGTGCAGCACCGTAGAACCTCGAGGGGAGCCCCTTTGGTGAAGGCAAGATAGGGCACGTCACTCGGCCACAGGTCTGGGGCATGCCAGTCCAGCACCACCGTCATCATGCGACGACGTGAGTCGAAGGGAACTTCCCGCAACCGGGGGGCCTGAACATGCAACTGTTCGAGATCGAGTCCGGCTTTGGTTGCGACAACGAGCAACGCCGCTTCAGTGGGATCGCCAATCTCTTGCCAACGACTCGGCCCCGTGAGTTGCAGCAACCGTGCATTGGAACACAAGGCTGCCCCTGCGACCAGCAAATGGACTTTCCAGGATTTACCAGAATCATCTGGAATATCGACTGTACCAGTCATTGGATCGTAACCTTCACCGCCCACTTTAATGAGACCGAGGGACAACAAGTCGTGGACGCTCGTTTCCTCAGTCAGCGGAACCGGCGTCGGCGTAAGAGGCTCATAGTGACGAAGAGGTGAGCTTGCAACAGCTGAAGACGGCAGCCACAGATATCGTACGGTCATCTCGTTTTGGGTAAGCGTCCCGGTTTTGTCCGTGCAAATGACTGTCGTCGCACTTAAGGTTTCGATGGCCGATAAGCGGCGCACCAGCGCTTTCTGCTTGGTCATACGCTGGACTCCGAGTGCAAGCGCAAGGGTAACGGTCGGCAGCAATCCTTCCGGGACATTAGCGACAATAATCCCGATGGCAAAAACAAAACTTTCGGTTATAGCGAGGTGTAACAAGACCGCGCTCAGCACGAAGACGGCGAGCCCCATACTGAGGGCGATCACCGTGATAACCTGGACAATCTGCGCGACCTGCACTTCTAAAGTGCTGGGCTCACGCTGCACGGCGCTGGTGAGGTGAGCGACATGCCCCAACTCTGTTTGCCCTCCAGCCGCATACACGGCGGCAACCGCACGCCCGGAGGTGACAGTCGAACCGGCCAAGACGAGGTTAGGAATCTCGGCGGGATTGAGCTGCTCGTGGGCACGTGGCTCACCTTGACGGTGAGGGAGAGCGTTACTGTTAACGGGTGATAGCTCACGGAATTGTATGGGCTGCGCACTGCGGACTACGGGTAACGACTCCCCAGTGAGCACAGAGACATCAACGTAAAGGCTCTCCGCGGAGAGCAGGCGGGCATCGGCAGAAATTTTATCGCCCTCCTCGAGCTGGATAATATCCCCGCGCACCAACTCCCGGGCCGGAATCAACGTAAGTTGTCCATTCCGGTAGACACGCACGTGTAGCGGCAGCACTTTTTTCAGGGCTGCCAAGGCGCGTTCCGCCTGGAATTCCTGCCAAAAACTGAAGGCCGCGTTGACGAGAATCACCGCCCAGATCGCCCAACCCAATTCTGGTGTGCGGGAAATGAACGCCAAAATGCCGGCGATCCACAGAAGTAGCGCCATAAAGTGAGTCAGCTGATCGGTGAACCGGAGCCACAGGGGGCGGAGGGCTGGTTCTGGCAGTTCGTTGGCCCCGAACTGAGCCAACCGTCGGGCGGCTTCGTCAGCAGCCAAACCAGCAGGCGTCGTTCCCAGGGTCGTGTACACCTCTTCAACGGTCTGGGCCCAAATCGCGTGAGGAGACGATGTCATCGAGTGGTGGCTCTCTTGAATACTGCTACTCGCTAAGCTCGCGGCTGGAAGGATAGCACGGCGAGCACCACAACGCACTCGCTATCGGAAGGGCGCAGAATCGTCTAGCGCTCGGGATATTTATGCGGAGGGAGGCTGGAGAGAAAAACCACGCAGCGTTGCTTGCAACGAGGTTAGGTGAGACAAGAACTCCTGTAGCCGGAGCGCGGCTTCAGCTGGGTCACCTATAGAATCCGTACTGACCGCAACTACAGCTGCAGCCGATGGTCCACCGAGCAGTTGGGTTTTGACCTGCAACCATTTTGCGTAGTATGGGTTAGCGGTAAACTGACCGTCCACCCAATACCAGGTCCACACGAGATGATCTCTTCCGGGTGACCCAAACGTGGCGGTACGGACCACCAGCCGCTCACTGTCAATCTCCACCGTGGTCTGCCCGTCGGTTAGGTGGACCCATTCTCGTTCGTCGGCAATCGCATTCTCGGTGTTAATCACTTCGGCTCCCTGGCGTTGCTGAGCATAGTACGCGATGTACAGGTGGACGTGACGGGTGTCCAGGCGGTAGCTCTGCTTCACCTCAGCGTCTGGGCCAATACAATGCGGGGCCCAGATCCCGACATACTCTTTTTCTACCTGCCACGGCGAAGTGACCTGGGGGATCGACGCCTGCACTTCCACAGGATGCGCCAGCGATGAGGACATGGCACTTGCCCAGAGTGGACCCAGCGAAACCACAGCGATACTGTAGACAGCCGCCGTTACCATCGCCCGGCCCGACACACGCCGGCTGTCGAGACCTTGTGTTTGGGATCCATCGGGAAGAGAAGTCGTGGAGCTGAGATTCTCTTTGACCGGTTCCTGCCAACGCGAACCGATGGCAAAGAGTACCAGCATGACCAGGACGAAAAATACCCCACCGTAAATAAGGTGATCGACGCCGACCGCGATACGGTTATTACTGAGATAGCCAAGCATAATAATCCCGTAGGCGCGCACACCGTTGGCGAGAATCGTGACGACCACCGACAACGCCACAAACACGACACGACGAGTCCAGCTGCGATACGTCGTCCAGGCAAACAGACAGCCAAGCGGGAGTGCGGCAATTACATAACGCACGCCGGCACACGCCTCGGCAACCCGCCACCCACCGGACGGAACAGCGATAAAGCGTCCTTCGACAAAGACCGGCACACCAGAGAACTGTAAGCCAGCAACCGCAAAGGCCGCGGTAAAATCTTGTAGCAGCGGCACCAAACCCTCCCCTGCAGGAAGAGCAAACCACAAGAAGAGCAAGGGGAACACGAGCACGCGGGTAACGGCACTGCCGAGTAGCGTCCAGACCAGGAGCTGGACGCTACTCAGCCACGCGAACTGTTGTACAACCAACACATCGGCGATATTCCCGACCAGCCACACAACCGTCGCGCCTCCAAGACACACCAGGCCCCACAGATTCGGAACCGGAGTAAGTAACGCGATGGCGTTTCGCTGACTCCAGATCAGATACAGACTAATGGGGACGATGAGAAATTGATGACTAAAGGTAGACGACTGGTACCAGGTTGCCACCATTGCCGTTACCGTACTCCAAAACACGGTGACAATCAGAACGAGCGCAACAGTCAGGATTAGAAGCGTCCGTGGCCAGAGCTGGGGTTTAGCAGTGTCCAATTCCAACGTGCCGTGTGAGGGTGGCGGAGCAAGCATGATAACAGTGTGGTGTTTCTCTTAGGTCTATTCGCGGCTTCTTCATCTTTTAGCACGCTTTACCTTTCCCTGCATAGCCTGCGTGTGTGCCCTTACCCCGTGACGAGCGAGGGACACGGAGAGAAGCGAGCCCGTAGATGAAGGCTCGCTCGTTAGAATGATCGAGGCACAGTAACGGTTGTATCTCAGGGAGCAAACATCTTCCGTTTTCGGCATGTCACCCAGAGGCCGATGAGCCCCACGCTGAACAACAGCCAGGTAGAAGGAATCGGCACAAGCAGAATCGCCGCACCGGCTGAAGGGTTTTGCGGAACAATCTCATTGCCAAGGGCATCGCTGAAAATAAAATTTCCAGCACCGATGGTTGTGGCAATTTGATTAATTGCAGGCGGGAGTGTCGGGGCAAAAAACCCAAGGGTTGCCAGGGTGAATGTATCGTTCTGCAAAGCATCAAGCGCACTGGCTTCAAGCAAAGAAACTTCGGCGAAGTTGATAATCCCAGGTGTACTAGAGTCAAGATCGGCAATAGCTTCACCTTGAGAGAGAGTTCCCAACGCCGTTCCTGGGCTCGACAACCCGAGAGTAAAGACAAGAAAATCGGGATTGTACACAACGTCGAGATCAAACGCGCCAAGGATATCACTGCCGAGCCCCGAGATGTTGATATTCACAAACACATTGCCTGGGATGTGGACTTTGGGTAGTTGGTTGTTGGGCGGAGGGGGTTGAGACACCACACTGATTATAGGCGCAGACTGAACTATCTGTGGCCCAAGTACATTCACGCATGAAACTACCATAAAAACAAGAAATTTGTTCATCGTCGTCTCCTCCTCATTCTAGGTTGAGGTTATGGCAACCATCGAACGGCGCGTTAGCCGAGGTTACTCTGAGCCTGGGCTTGTAAGAAGCGCCTGGCAAAAGACATCCCAAAGGTAGCTCCGCAGGGTCTCAGGCGCTCATATAATGAGTAGAATGCCAAGGGCCGGCTTATGGCCCTAACACACTGCAATCAAAGACCGTTAGGCATGCAAATGATTTTTGCATCGTGAATGCTCCTCCTTGGACAGTGTTCGTGTCTCCCTAAGGTGCGCAATTTGGGTTATCGCAGAGCAAGACCGCGCGTCGGGCGTCAAGCACAGTAATCTTACCATCGGCGTCTAAATCACGTGGGTCACTCGCGCAGTCGGCCCCACCACGGCTCGCGACAATTTTTTGTACATCTGTTCGGTCAACGTCTTGATCATCATCAACGTCACCGCTAGAGACGATGTCTGTACAGGCAAACGTGGGCTTTGCGAGAGGGACGCCTTTTTGCGGATCTGGCGAAGTCACCTTCACGAACGTTCCGTCCCCATCCAGATCGAGAAAAAAATCGGTTGACTGGATTGTCCCCCCAGCGGAGAACGCACGCATATCGATGAAAATCAGAGGGCCAGCGTCCAGAGGCCTATTGAGGTTCGCGATACCATCGGTCAGATCGACGGCTATCCGCTGAGCCGGATCCAGCGGATGCAATACTCCCCCAGCAAGGTTGATCGGATAGTAAGAGGTAAACCGCGGTGTAGTCGTAAAGCCAATTCCACCACGATAGGCTACATCGCCTCGACTGGGATGAGCAAGTCCCGCAACCGCGTACACTCGTGGTCGATAATTGTCACGATCGTCATTAAAGTACGCGCTGTCGAACGCACTATTCGCTGCCTGGACGTAGTCGTACGCGACCCACATGAATCCTACACGCCCAACGGTGTTAGTTGTCCCCCAACCAGTTCCCCACGAGTTTGCGACGAGGAACGCGCCGTGCTTCAGCGTCGTTCCATCGTTGTACATGCGATTGTCGTCGTATCCAACAATCGTCATAGCATGACCGCCAACGAACGTTTCTCCCTGGTGAGAAAAGAGGACTCCGTTATTAATGCCGCGATTCTGATTATTGCGAAACGTCGGATGCCAGTTCGAATAGACATCTGTCCTCGTCACCGCGATGTTCCCATTCGCCAAGTGTTGTTTGAGGAGATCAATTCCCGTAGGTGTCGTCAGGGTTATGGTGTTAGACCTGCTTGTGCGAAATTTCAAAGCGTCGACCCAACTTACCTCGGAGGGCCAAGAGGTATGATCGGCAGCCGAATACGGTTTGGTTTTCCAACTACTGCACCCCACTTCATTCAACCGGCCAACAACAGACGACGTAGAGGCTCCTCCGTCCACTCCCCGGTTAACGAGATTGTACAAAAAGCCGGGGCTACCAATGAACGTGACAGCAACAGGATCGCTGATGCCACCAGAAACATTAATATTCTCGTCACGCGCTTGGGTGTAGCTATTGTAGTAGTAACAGGTCGCCCACGCAGTACATGACCCCTGGCTCCCTTGGCTCCCAATCGGAGGGAAATGTATGGACGCACTGTTATCAACTGCGGCTGGAATACTGGCAGCGGACAAGAGCACTGAACTTCCTTCCAACAGCACGCGCTCAAACGCAAGCGGCGCGGGGGGAACACTCGTCACTTGCGCAAATGTCTTTGCAACGAATTCTTCTTCTTCCGCGGTTGGAGGCACATCTCCTAATCCTGGGGTGCCAATACCTATCTGTTCGCCCGGAGGCGGGACTTCTTGGACCTCGCGCACGCCACTGATGATGGAAAGAAGTGGCGCTGCCGTTTCATCAATAAGAACGGTGAAGGCGCGTTCGGCGGTATAGCTCTGAATTATTGCACCAGCGCCGACCAAAGAATCTCTAACAAAGAGTAAGTCTGCAGTTTCCGAGACAAAAACACGGAACTGTTTGTTTTCTCCCCCTATAGCATTCACTGAACTGCCTAATAGAAAAATCGAGAGCAACAAGCCGCTGACAGACAATAGCCTTTTCATAAGAGAATCCCCCTCTAACTCGATTCAGAAAAGCACAGATGCTGACAACCAATACGGTCGCGCAGCACTTCTCGACTTCTGTGGGTAAACGTCTGCGTCATCGTATCGCCGGTAACCGGTCCCTTCGTCCGCTTCAACGGTTATGGTGAGCATCTCGCTTTGGTGCAAAAAAGCGTCAATGTCCGCGCATCGAGCACGGTAATCTGGCCATCTCCATCGAGATCCCGCGGGTCGTCGGTAGCACGTGCAGGCCCACGGGCAGCCAGGATGATCTTCACATCGTCGCTATCCACGTTCCCGTCGCAATCGAGGTCGTGAAAGTTACGGCAGAGCAGTGTGAGCTTGGTGACACGCGTGCCGCGGTACACTTCTTGGGTAAAACTGTCATCCACTATGTAAAGTGGCACATCTACGAAACCATCATTATTGTCGTCTATTGATGATTGTAGGAGATCATTAAGATCGTCGATAACCTGTGCGCTGGCAACGTACGGTGTGACCGCGTCTGGTTGGATGTTGTCCACACGGTCGCCGCTCACTCCTACAGGGCCAAAATTGTCGACAATCAATTGCCCGACCTGCAGACTATGGGTCGAGTATAAATCGTCGGGGCGGCCAAACCGCTGCAAGGTAGCACGAAGCACGACTGGGAAGCGTGACGTATCGACCGTAAACTTGAGATGGTAGTGATCGATATGGTCTCTCGTGCAGTCCTCAAGACCCAGGTTGAGATCTTGCCGACGTACGCCGATGAGGAACCCTTCCCGTAGCAGCGTCCCCTGTACCGTAATTGGGTAGCTTTGCAGAGGATCGAATACGGGAGCAGTAAAGAAGGGAAAAATCGCATTACAACTTTGTGTCACAAAACCAAAGCCGAAATTGGCAGGAGGATTGTACGCATCAAATCCAAGAGGGGCCTCAATAATGCGAAAGGGCGCCACCCCACTACCGACACTAAGACTCAAGTTCCCATCGATGTTTTGTATGTGCAAAAAAGCACGACCGCGAATGAGGCCAGAATCCTGATCGAAACCGATGTAGCCACCGAGGTTGTCAGTCCAGACTGTATACGTAGCGCCGTGAGACAGGAACTGGTTGTTTTGCAGTGGTACGGCAAAGACTGTCACGTCCGTGTCCACACGTACTAATTCGGCATCGAAACGGAGGTCAACGAGTTCTTGTCCAGCGGGAATGGGAAGTATGGTCTTATGGTACCGCCCATCATTCACCAACCACCCGAAAGTTAATTCCCCATTCACAGGTGAGACAACCAAAGTACCCGTCAGTTGCCCCCAGGGATTCACAAACTGGTTAGCCTCGACGTTGAGGACACAGATAAACCACAAAGACGCAACTTGGGATAAGAAGACAGTAATTCCTCGTTTCCAGAGGATTGGTATCATAGCTTTTACCGCGTTCGACTGTCTCTGAACTGCTGTAGACGTGGAGTGCTTCTCTTTCATGCTCAGAAATGTCCTGGGACTTTCCCTACGAGTTCCGGTTCTTTGGCCCTCTCAGGCAGTACCTTTCTTTTCTTAATCAGTAGACACCGATGGGCCTATTTCACCCCACGAGGTCATCGAGAAGCAAAGGACGGCAGGCTTTGGTGCACGTAGCGAGGAAATAGGGCACGCACAGGAAAATGAAGTTTCACGAGGAAGCCGTCCCCACTCCGGCTGACCTAACCAAACCGTATTGTTATTGGCGGTACGTCACTACAGGAGATCGTCTCCAAGAACCGTGCCATGCGGAATTTTTTTTACTCCATATTGAAGGTAGATTTTTCTATTAAAAGTTTGAGTTTTTCTTCCCCCATATAATCATGCGACAATCGCGAGAAACCTTGCCAACTGCCTACCGTTGCACAAGATTTTGTTCTTTTCCTTGCCGTTTGCCTGGGGGCTGTCTCGTAGGCCGAGTAGCTGTACTGCTATTCTTCACTCAACGGACCAACGCGCTACAATTCCCACTCGGGGTGAGGGCTGCGAAATCGTAAAAATTCCCAACAACACACAGTCACACTCATGAAAACGAAAAAACAAAAGCTCCCGAAAACAAAGAGGTTATGAAAAAATTCACACTGTAAAATTTTCCGACACGCTTTACTTTATTTCACCTAGGGACCGTACATTGTTTCACCCAGTAGAGATCCTTACACTCACGTTGGAGGCAGCGAAGACGGGCAGGCAACACTTTCCAAGCTGTTCGATTTCGTCGCTCACATACCTCTCTGCGCATAAACGATTCCAGGTTTCGACCCGCATCTGTCTGAAGGAGAGCATTTCCGAACATAAAAACTATCTGTGACTACACCCAGCACACGGCAAGGCGTTAGCACGCCAATAACTCGGCAACGACAAATGCCGGGGGTCGAATACAACTTGTAAATTTTTCCGACACTACATCAGCATACTTCTCAATGAGTGACGTTGACGTAGCCATGCGCGCAGTTATCGGACCATTGCTTGCACTAGCGATCTCAACGTTACGACGCTGTTGGCAACAGTTCACAGGTTGTATTGGTAGCGAAGAACAGTTCACCGTGACACAACCCGGAAAATCAACAGTTTCATATTTTCGCAAATTCGAGAATCCGTAACGCTGTTTTTTGCACAATTGCGAATCCCCCATCTGCAGAGCGCTTGGCGTGCTCGCTGTACGTACGTGTTGCGACTTGCGGTTTCTCGTCTTGGCCGCTCACCGCTCACGCTCCTGTCTTCTCCGCGACTCACGGCGCACACCGCAGATGTGTACACTGCAAGACCAGCTTGCGGGCATCGAGGACGGTGATTCTCCCGTCGCCGTCGAGATCGCGTGGGTCATCAACCCCCGTGGCGTCGGTGTTGCGCGCAACGAGCACCTGTTGTACATCGGCGCGGTCGACATCTCCATCTAAGTCCAGATCTCCGGGGACTCCCACCTCAAAGGCTCCAATGTCACAGACGGCCAGACTGTCACCGTTGCCATCCTGTGGACGGACCGCACGGCGTTGGTCACTTGCGGGACACGCTAGATCGTCTCCCGCGTCAATCGCCGGACTCCCTGGCAACAAAGCGTGCGTCAACGTCGGCCCCCCATTGTCTTGCAGCGGCCCCAGCAGTGGATCGACCCCGACGAGATCACCGGGCCTTGTCAGCCCGCAGCTCGTGTCGCTGCTCAGATTGTGTCCTAAGGAGGTGATTTGCCCTCCCACGCAGTTTCCTTCCGGATCGTTGGCAGCAATGAGGGTATTGGTCAGTTCAAGGACTCCCTGGGTCGCGCTAATAGCCCCACCCAGGCGTTGTTGCCTCGTAGAGTAGTACCGACCAGGGACAAATTGCCTAGGTTCAGGATGGCATCACCTTCAACGCCTGCAAAGTTGTTCTCAAAGAGGACATCGGTCAGTCGCATTAGGACCTACAGTTCGTAAGATTTCGGGGACGGGGAGGATGAGTAAAATCCGCACTATTCCTCAACCTCAGGGACCATACCGAAACAGATAGGCATCTTCCTCCATATCGTTGACCAGGGCAATCGCTTGTAACGCTGGGACATATTCCCACCGCCCCATGGTCCCGTTGACCTGGGCAGTGCCTGGCGCGTCGAGGCCAGGGAATGACGTCGAGGTCCAGGTCCCGTTTTCAGGGTTAAAAACATGGACTGTATCTCCACCCACCCAACCGAAAATGCGGTCCCTCACTGGATCATACGTCACACCAGGATACACGTTACTGAACCACGTGTTACTTGGCGTCGTGGGATCGCGGGGGTCGACGACAACGTGAAGCGTTGGAGCCGCTTCGTTGAGGTCGTAATAATAGATTGCCCCTTTCCTATACGCGATGTGGTAACCAAAAAGATAAAAGCGCCGCCGTTTGGTATCCATCGTGGCATTGAAATGCCAACCGAGCGGCACCGACAACCGCGTGGGCGTCACTTTGGTAAAGTGATTCGTGGGAAAATCATAAGAATAGAGATTCAAGAGATCATGGAGATAGACACGACCGGTCGCTGGATCATACGCGGTCGTCTGCCCGATACCGCCATAGCTCGGATTCTCCCCTGACGGGAACATCTGCTGCCACTTCTTGGTGGCAAAGTCGAACGTCCACGTCGCTTTTGATTGAATATAGGTGGAAAAATCTGTCAGCGGTTCGCAGTACAGCGCTCCACCCCACACAAATAGTCGGTCGTATTGAGCGAGATACGCAACACCGTCAAAGGGGTGCCGACTGTTCGGCGTCGTCCCATCGCCGTTGGTCTCACAGGGTGGAACCCCGCTTGCAAGGGGAAGACTGGGGTCGGTCACCCGTTCAATCGACGCATCATTGAGATTGACCGCATACAGCTCATTCCCCGGATAATTCCGATGTCCACCTCCCCACACGATCATGCGGTTGCGCTTGGTATCGAGCATGCCTCCGCCCCAGGCGGCGATAACCGTGTAACAGCGCGAAAAGAACCAGGCAGGAGGAACCAGATTCCCAAAGTTGTTGGGCGGACAGACCGTTTGCAGTTGCGTATTCGGCAGTCTCTGCCAGCCAACTTGCCCACCTGGAGGGGGAGGCGGTGGTGGCGGCGGAGTTTCGGCAAGACGAAAAGTAAAAACATTTTGTGTCATGGCATTCACCAACACCACAACTCCGAGGCTTGGAACATATTCCCAGCGACCAAACGTCCCATTGGGACTGGCCGCCCCGGGGCCACCAGCATAGGTATGAGGTGTCCAGACACCAGAAACAGGGTCAAGCGCGTAGACGGTATTGCCACCGGACCAGGCAAGAATGCGGTCAGCTACAGTATCGTACGTCACCCCGGGGCGAATGGTGTTGATCACCGCTTCTCCTCCTGAGGTTACCTGTTGCCGCAAGACCGGGGGCGTCTCATTGAGATCGTAGTAATAGACCCGTCCCGCCCGGGCGAGCGAGTCATAACCAATGAGGTAGAACCGCCGCCGCTTCGTGTCCATCGTCGCGTTCAGGTGATATCCGAGATAGGCATTGGCTGTCGTCACTCGCGTGTAAGCATTTGCGGCAAAGTCGTAAAAATAGAGATGACTGAGATCATGGACATAGGCACGGCCCGACTGTGGGTCATAGGCGGACAATTGCCCGACGGTTCCTCGTGGCAACGTCCCACCGGGATTTCTGTTTTGCCAGACCCCGGTGGCAAAATCGTAGGTCCAGGTCGCCATCGAAAGTTGGGCCCCGTAGCAGGTCAACGCCCCGCCCCAGGCCAACAGCTGATCTTCGTTGGGCAAATAGACGAGACCGTCATACGTCGCGCGGGTATTGGGCGTGGTCCCCGTACCATTAGTTTCCTGGCATGGCGAGGCAGGCGCGAAGGGGAGGCTCGGATCCGTCAGACGGGACACCACTTGCGTGTTGACGTCCACCGCGTAGAGTTCATTCCCCGCATATGAGGGACCTCCCCCCCACACAATCATGCGATTGCGTTTGCTATCCAGCGCCCCGCCACTCCAGGATAACGTGACATACACACAATACTCCTGAAAGAAGTAGTTGCTGCCGTTGAACCTGTTCGGGGGACAGACCGTCTGCAGCGTGGTATTGGGAATTTCGTACCACCCCGCGGTTGCGGGGATCTGCGCAGACGTGAAGCTGATGGGAACTGTGATACCCAAAAGCGTGCAAAAAAAGAAGACAAGCCAGTATAGCACAGTCCACCTCCGAGACTGCCAGCTGCGTTACAGGACAGACTACTGTACGTACCCGGTCCACATTATTCCGAGAGGGTTGTTCTCGTCATGCCTGCCCTTCGACAAGGCAATGGCTCCCTAGGAGCGAGCAGCGGCTTTCTCGCAGCTCGCCCGCAGAATCGCTATCGCGCGTTCGTCGGACACTTGCGAGAAGTCGGCGAAGAATTGCCCAACGGCAACGAAAAACTCCGGGACATAGAGACAAACCACCTCATCCGCTTCCCGCTCGATACGCGCGATGGTCTCCGCTGGCGCTACTGCGACCGTGGCAATGAGCTTGGCTGGCTGTTTCGCCCGTACGGCGCGGAGCGCAGCAATCATGCTCGCCCCGGTGGCAATTCCATTGTCCACCACAATGACGATCCGTCCCGTTGGATCTAGTGGCGGTCGTACCGGCGTATACTGAGCCCGGCGCTCGTGCAGTGCGCGGAGTTGCGCTTGCTTTTCGCGTTCGATGTAGCGCTCGTCCACACTGAGGTCTTCGAGATAATCCCCTAGATACAGGTGACCGGACTCGTCGACCGAGCCAATGGCCAGTTCGGGATTCCCTGGTGCACCCAGTTTGTGAACCAGGACGACGTCCAAGTCCCCTCCCAAGGCATCGGCAATCACTTTGCCCATCGGGACCGCGCCACGCGGGATCGCCAGCACCAGGGGTTGTTGATTACGGTACGCAGATAATTTCTCCGCTAACAGCTGAGCGGCATGTTCACGACTACGAAAACGCATGATGATCACTCCCCTCTTCTTTTCGCGATCCAGGTCTGCCTCTCCAAAACCACATGGTCCTTTTCTGGTCAGACACAAAACGTGAGTCGGACGAAAAACGCCGGGTTACACCTCACCTCGTTTATTCTCGGACTGCCAGTTGGTTCATCACGGCGTCTACCCCAAAGATATACCAGGCATCGAACTCGGCCATACGTTTTTCGGTTTCGTTGGTTACCAGTCCATCAAGCGTCACGACCGAGTTGTGCGTACTCACGCGGATTTGGCTGGCGTCAACGAAAGGATTTTTCTTCAACACGAGGTTGACGGCTTCGGTCATTTCCTCATCGCGGTCTTCCATGGGTGGCAGCACCTCCAGTCCGTTGACAACGTCGCGACTCCCCGGTACCCACCACGCCAACACCCCGGCAATCCGTTTGTGAGAGAGACTAGGCACCTGACCATTGAGCGTGACGACCCCGTCTTCGACCTGAACCTCAATGGCGGCCGAGGACTCTCCGCTGGCTTCTCGCACAGTGGTTGTCTGGCCTTTGTCACGGATAGAGAGCATACAATTGGTCAGTGTCGACTCTTGCAAAAACGCATCACGGATATGATCACGGACCGCGCCATCTCCCATCGGCTGCGCCGGGGCCACACGTATCCGGTCGACAATCGTACCGACACCGGGGGTCCGCGCCGCCAATTCCAAAACCAGCTTCTTGGCCACAATGTGTTCGACCTCGCCAGCAAGTACAAAATCGCCATTACTGACACTAACCTCAACCGGATACCGATGAAGATTGATGCGCGGTTCGCGTTCAAGCGCCGCCCGCACTTGCGTGATGATGGAGTCTGTTGCTGACATCAGACGGTTCTCCTTCGATCGTTCTCGATGGCTACACAGCAGAATGACACGGCTTCGCGAACGCTAAGCGAGCAAAGGCTGTGCCGTAGGAGTTGTCGTGCACCCTCTGGTATTTGTTCGAGTGTCGTTTCTCACTTTTGCGATAATTCAGCACAAACTTTCTCGATACTGGGAATCCACGCGTGTTCGCTATCGGACACGTACTCTCCTGGCGTGGTATGCTCCTTGCTCAGTTGCTAAAGTAGCACTGGCAACATTGCACGAGTTTCAACTGACGCCGGGTGTTCACCAGCACGGCTGCTACGTTGGGACACCTGGCTGGCGACGCTGCCAATACAGGATCTTGCACGGCCCAGGTTCAGTCGTGCGTTCAGGAGGTATCATGCTGGTTCGGGCAAAGATGACTGCGAACCCTATCACTGTTACGCCACAAGATCTCATCGCCACTGCCCAGACGCGGATGCGCACCGGCGATTTTAGTCGTGTTCCCGTAGTAGAGAACGACAAGCTCGTGGGCATCCTGACCGACCGGGATATCCGCCTGTATGAAGGCTTGGAAAAACACACGAAGGTCAAAGCTGTGATGACTGAGCAGCCACTCACCATTTCTGCGCAAAGCACCGTCGAAGAGGCAGCAGCGCTCCTCTTGCAGCATAAGATCGGCGGGCTCCCCGTGATCGATGGGCAACAGCTCGTGGGGGTCATTACCACCACAGATATTCTGCAAGCATTTCTCGATAGCAGCGGTGCGACGGATACCACCAGTACCCGTATAGACTTTATGCAGAAGGGGGGCCCCCCGGATGTGGCTGAGGCGTGCCGTCTGGTACAGGAACAACACGGTGAGGTGCTGGGGGTTGGAACATACCCAGATCCCTGGAGTGGACAACCAATTTCGTACCTGCGCTTCCGTGCACCAGAGCCAGACCTGATCGCTGAGGCGTTGCGAACCAAGGGCTATGCGGTACTGAGTGTCCAGAAACATCATGCGGAAAATCGCGCATAGGGCATAGTCCCGCACCACAGACAGAGCATGGTCTATCGGATACTTGCCGATGGTATGGTTATCATCCACCTGGGATTTGTCCTCTTCGTGGTGCTCGGCGGCATTCTGGTGCTACGTTGGTGGTGGCTACGATGGCTGCACCTCCCGGCTGCCGTCTGGGGAGGTGTGATCGAGTTTACCGGTTGGACCTGTCCCCTCACTCCCCTCGAAAATCTGCTACGGCGAATGGGGGCTGAGAGTGGCTATGAAGGTGGGTTTATCGAACACTATCTCTTCTCCTTTCTCTATCCTGCGGGACTGACCCGCCGGCAGCAGGTCTTCCTCGGTGTCTGTGTCCTCGTAGTCAATCTCCCCGTATACTGGCGTCTGTACAGACGCCCAGACTGACCCTTCACATCTCGCGCCTCTTGCGTTCTTGCACTCCGCTTTATACGAAAAGACCCACCCGCTTTCGGCCAGACAAGGAGAGAATGAGATGCGCAGTACCTCGCTCGCCATCAGGCGCATATTCAAACTTTACTGCAGCAGTGCTTTCGCTCCCTCGCCGACATCAGCCAACATCCCGAAGACGCTGCACGACACATGAGTCCCCGAGTCAACCTCTCCGCCGCCGACTTTCTTAAGACACTAAATGAAGTATACCAGCCGAGCTTGGAAGATCATCTGGCCATACTGACTGGACCTGCACCAAGACTCAAACCCCACGCTGAGCGATTGGCACAAGTCATGCTTACGAACAAATTGCTCCCTCGTTCCGTTGAGGTGACAGCGCTCTTTTCGGGAGCACCGCTCCAGGCCATAGCTCATGAATGAACGTCTATCGTTCCCGTTACGTGTTCTCATTCCGTTTTTGTTCGGCGTTGGTAGTGCGATCATTGCGACACTCTCCCTGCAAACCAGCGTGCGGCAAGCAGTCACAACGGTAGAGCAAGAAGCCCGAGAGGAATTTAAGCAGGATATGTCGGTTCTCCAGGGAGCAGTGGAGCACTTGCTTGCCGGGAACGATATGGTCGGTGTTCAAGCTGTCGTTGCCAGTGTCGGTCTCTATCCCGATCTTCAACACGTCGTGGTGGTGGATGCCAACGACATCGTGGTTGCCGCAACGCGTCGAGAGTGGACGAGCCGTTCGGTGACAGACCTGGAGAAGAATACACCACTTACGGCTTCGTGGTGTACCCGTCATCAGCGTATTGGGACGGTGGTCCTCAGTGCCGACCGCCGTCATCTGCTCGGGTGTTACCCAATCGGGGGAACGGGTGCCGGGACAATCGGGAACCCCACGGGGAACGGCTATTTGTTTGCTTCCGCTGATGTGAGTGGACGGAAAGAAAAAGCCCGCGCCCAAATGTTACAACAGGGACTCACAACCTGGGGACTGTTTGGCACCATGTTAGTAGGGCTGTGGCTCCTCCTGCGTACGAAGCTGGCCCAGCGACGCATTTCCCATATCGTTAGTGCCGCCGAGCAGTTCGCGGCAGGAAACCTGACCGCTCGCAGCGAGCTCCGCGGCAGGGATGAAATCGGTGCGATCGGCGCCGCCTTCGACCGCATGGCAGCCGAACTACAAGACACCATTCGGGCGCGCGAAGAGGCCCAAGAGTCTCTTGTTCATGCCAACAGTGAGTTAGACCTCCGCGTACAAGAACGGACCAACGCGCTCATGGTCATGAACACTGCGCTGCAGGAAGAAATTGCCTCGCATAAACAGACGGAAGAACAACTACGAGAAAGTGAAGAACGGTTCCGCCGGGCGTTTGATGACGCAGGGACCGGGATGGCTATGGTTAGTATCGATCAGCAGTGGTTAACCGTGAATCGAGCACTCTGCGCGCTTCTGGGTTACAGCCCTGAAGAGTTACAGAGACAGACATTTAGCGACGTGCTGTATGGCGACGATAGAGCGGCAGTAAATGAGTTGTGCCAACATTTACTCTCCGGCACGCAGAATTATGGCCATCAGGAAAGCCGCTGCCTGCATAAAGACGGACACATACTGTCGGTGTTGCTCAGCCTGTCGCTGCTGTATGATCGTCAAGACCAGCCCCTGTATTTTATCGTGCAAGTGATTGACATCAGTAAGCGAAAAGTCGCGGAAGACGAAGTCCGTCGGCGTGAGGCGTGGCTCAGTGGGCTTATCAATACGACCCAAGACGCGGTGATCTCGATTAACCGCCAGGGAAGAATTGTGCGCTTTAATCCTGCCGCGGAACGCATATTTGGGTATTCAGTGGGAGAAGTCGTCGGACAGAACGTTGCAATGCTGATGCCTCCCCATCACGCACGACAACACGATGATTACATCCATCGTTACGAAGAGACTCGCGAGCCGTATATCATCGGTACCATTCGGGTTGAAACCGGGCGACGGAGGACAGGGGAGCTATTTCCTATCGAGTTGTCGGTCACTGAGATCGAGGAGGACACAGAGGTACGCTATGGGGCATTTATTCGTGACATTTCGGAGCGGGTGAAACTCCAACAGCGAGTTATCGGACAGGAGCGACTCGCGACCATAGGAACGATGGCCGCGAAACTAGCGCACGAGATTGGCAATCCCCTGAATAGCATGTCGTTGAACGCGCAGATGTTAGAACGACGGCTGGCAAAAACCGTGGATGGTCCGGACGAGCGACTGCTCGTGTATCTTCAGAATGTGCAAAGCGAGATCCATCGGCTCACGCAACTGCTGCACGACTTTCGTGCCCTGTCGCAGCGGCAACACTCAGACTTTCGCGCTGTTTCTGTCCGGGACCTCATTCGCGACGTGCTGCGCACTGAATCTCCGCACTATAGCGCACGACAAATATACGTGGCCTCGGAGGTGCCGGCGGAGTTACCGGCCGTTCGCGGAGATGCCGACAAATTACGTCAAGTCCTGCTCAATCTAACGAAGAATGCAGTCGAGGCCATGCCCCAGGGGGGAACCTTGACCGTACGAGCCTCGGCCCACGATGGCCACATTCATATAGATGTTGTCGATACTGGTATTGGCGTCGGAGATGAACTGAAAGTGTTCGAGCCCTTTAAGACGACCAAGCCCGAGGGAACCGGACTTGGCCTCGCTATCGTGCAGGAAATCGTCGATGCCCACCGTGGCAAAGTGTCCTACGCCAGCGCCCCAGATCAGGGAACAACCTTCTCCGTCTCACTGCCAATTGTGGGACCGGAGAAAATAGCCGTTGTGAATCACCTATAATGAGAACACGCAAACGGGACGCTTGGGACACGACCTATGCGGCCCGTAGTAAACTCTCGGCTTCGTGCGCGCTCCGCCAACGTCGCAGTCCAGTGCGAATATAATCAGGATCTAAACCCAGCACATGGCACAAGCTGACAAAGCTGCAGAGCCGCGTCGGATCGTCCGCCATGATCCACGTTTCGGCTTCACGGAACAGACGCTTCCCTCGTCGATTGGTTGCATTAACGTACTTCATGTATTCGTCAATACCGTTTGTGAGTACCGCCCACAGCAAGTGGCATTCAGGATGTTTGCGAACGCGCTCCGCCACCGCCGGAGGTGGCGCACTGAGTGGGGACGAGAAATTCACCGCCAATGAATCGGTTGTAGCCATTATCTTGCCCTCCTGTACGAAGACCTCTTGCCCAGAGAGTTGTCCCTTGCCGGTATACAAGGCACCTACACAGCACTACAAATCGCACCTGTGCGCGCTCGTGTACCAGACTCGGTAGAATAAGAAGAGTAAAAATAATCCGGAAAGGGAGAAAAAAGAAAAACCTTACACTAAGTGAGACGAACAAACACCGAAAAAATTCATGGCGTTCGCATTCACGTCTGTTACGGGGTGCGCCGGGGTCTCTAGCCTTTCCCGTCCTCCTGCTCCCTTCGACGTTGCTCAGAACAGGCTTCTCTCAAATAAAAGATATATTGTTTATTATTCCTAAATATAGAGAAAAAAATCATGAATTTTTCTCACGATTGAGAATTATCGCTCCGAGTGCCTCTGCGTCCTGGAAGCCGCAAGCGCTCAGATCTTGTCTCGCCGTAACAGGTCTCTGTTTCACAATGACTTTCTAACCGTTCGAAAATACAGGGTAACTCTGCTAAGCCGTCGCATCCCCATCCCTCTGTCATGAATATTTCTTCTTATTCTTCCCGCAATCAACCCGCTGGCCCGGCGGTTGCTCTACGGTCCGGTAGGTGGGGGATATCACCGCAGGCTTTACCGGTGCGCTGTCTGTTTTCACGCTCGGCAACGAGCTGCGGGAATACCCTACGGTAGGGATACCACACGAACAGGAGGATACTGTATGCAAGAGCAAGAGACCCGCAAGACCGCCCGGCAAGAATTACGTGGAGTGCTCAATCTGAAAGAGGTTGGCGACCTCGATGCTGAAATGAGGCTCAAGGTCGCGGTTGCCCGTGACTGTCGCGTCATTTATTCGCAAATCGTAGAAGTAAAACCGTATCAAACTGAGGTTCCGTATCACCTGGTGTTTCACAGTGAAGGGCCAAAACCTATGGGCGTGCGGCTCGTGGTTGGCCCCGGCGATGTCTCTGACGAACAGTTGCGCGCGCTCGACGTGCAAGAGCAGTGGGTTCCCGCCCACGCCTTTCGCGACGGTGGTGCCCGCGTCGACGTCGCCATCTCGCCGCGGCTTTACGGGCGCTGGCGTGTGGTGTGTCGACGCTACACCATCCGCGGGCGCGTGGTGTGCCGCCGTATCGTATGGGACCCGCGCGAACATCGCTTTGTAGTCTGTGACGCACCAGTGCGCGGGGCCAAGGTCAGCGCGTTTGATGTGGATACGTTCTGGTGGTGGTGTCGGCGGGATGAAGTGGGATCAGACTTTACCGATCTCAACGGCAACTTTGAGATTTCGTTCACCTGGTGCTGTTGGGCGTGGCGCCCATGGCTGTTCAAGCACTGGAAGCTTGACCCCGAACTGGTCCAACGCATCCAAAAACTCTTGGAAGCGACACCGATTCCGCTGCCACGACCCGAGCCAGAGCCTAATCTCTCCGTCTTTCAACGTGTGGTCGAAGAGATGACGATCGCGAGTGGTGCCGGGAGTCAATCGCTACAGATGATAGCGGCCGCCGCCCAAGAGAACTTTCCCCAATTAGGGGCGCAACTGGTACAGATCTTGCCCAGCGCTCCTGACCTGTACGCCCGGCGGGTGTGGCCGTGGTGGCCGTTTTTCGACTGCAAACCGGACATCACTTTTCGTGTAACCCAGGATTGTGGCAGCGGCGAGCAGGAAATCTATTCTGAGTCGTGTGCGCAAACGCGTTGGGACATCGCCCCGGTTCTCAATGGCGTCACCCTGGTCGCGAATGAAAACGCCTGCTGCGGACCAGTCTGTTGCGACGACCACCCGGACTCAGATTGCCTGGTGTTTCAGGGTGTCGGCTGTGGTGGCTATCCGCTCTCCACCATCGAGTAGGACCCAACTAGCGCGCTGGTCGGCTTCGCCCAGCCGGGCAGCAACGATCGGCCTTTCGGTGGTAATATCCGTCTGCTCGGTGTTTTCGGGGATGACGGCGACATTGATTTCTACAAACTGCAGTTCCAGCGCATCTCCCCTACCCCAACGACGTGGGCTGACGTACCAGAGGAACAGATCGGCGCGTTCTCACGTGGACACTGGCTCGGAGTCTTTCCCTGGACACAGTGGGAAACCGTCAATCTCCAGACCGTCGATGGAGAAAAAGTACTGAAGACCAAGACACGCTATCGTAAAGAGCATCCTGAAGTCTCAACCACGGTGGACCCAACCAATGATGAATGGCTCACCATCTGGAAGACATCGTCATTCAGTAGCCCCGCCCCAGGCGTGACCCACGAGACGCCAAATCTGCCGGACGGCGTCTATCAGCTGCGTGTCGTGGGGTATCGCTATAACGCGACGACGGACAAGCTCTATGATCAACACATCATGCCCCTGTGCCCCGGTCCGGGGAGTGAGGTTGATCCCGCAGAGCATGCGCTTATGACGCTCCGACTCGACAATCGTCTGTCTACCTCAGTGGCGGGCAGCGTGCATCTCAACACCACCGAGCCAGATTGTGACTTCCCGGATGTGTGTGCCGTGGTCAAGAATGAAGGGACGCTCGACCAGCAGTGCATCGGTGCCTGTGGGATTGTTCGTTTGAAGAAGGGCGATACGCTTACTATCCATTTTCAGGCGAGTGACAGCGACGGGCATCTTGAGGCGTACGCGCTCAGTGCGCACTGGGCGGAGAGCAATGTCTTCAACGTGCTGAGCGTGGGAACACTCGCAGGAGATCCTGACCCACTCTATGGACCGACCTATGCTGCCACCTTCGCAGGCAGCCAGAGTGTGTACCGTGCCGGCCTTCCGGTGGCGAATCCCGAACACGACCGGCCCTTCTGGTTTGGCGGTCATTTCAAAGCAACCGTTACCGTGGATGACCTTGTCCCCGCCAACCCCCACCGCGCGTTTGAAACCTGTTGCGCCTACCTGTTGCGTCTGGAGGTATGGAAACGCACCACCAATGGCTGCACTGGCGGCTACTACTTCCACCGCAATCAGTGTGAGTTCAGCTTCACGGTGATTCGTGAAGACCTCATCGGTAACCCTGCCCATCCCAGCTGTACGGAATAACGCGATACTGCCTGGATGACTAGCCAAAGCCCTTTGCCTCCCTCTCAGTACGAAGAGTGGAGGCAAAGGGAACAGCAACAAATTCCAGGCGAACGTGGCTCCAGATGTAGATTTTCTCACGTTTACAAAATCATCGCGACGACTGTCGCAAATATGAGAAGAATTTTCCCCAGGACGTGCCTTTTGTTGTCGATACCGCTTGGTAACAACCCTGCCGCAATGTAGGGTGCTGACAAACAACGATACGGTGAGTATGAGCAGTCTACGTCGTGCTCTGCCCTGGGGACATAATATATGGCCGACATTTTTATCAGTTATGCGAGTGAAGACCGAGAAGCGGCACGCCAGCTCGCACGCGCGTTAGAGGAATGTGGATGGTCGGTGTGGTGGGATCGGAAAATCCTGGCCGGGCAAACGTTTGACCAAGTGATTGAACGGGAACTCGAGTCGGCGAAGTGCGTTGTTGTTTTGTGGTCACCAGCTTCTGTCGTCTCTGAATGGGTCAAAAATGAAGCTGCGGTTGCCGCAGAACGTGGAGTGCTGGTGCCCGCAGCGATCGCAGTGGTGAAATTGCCCCTGGAATTCCGGCGTCGCCAAACCGCAGACCTCATCGGTTGGCACGGCAACGCTAGCCATGCCGGCTTCCAGGCACTGCGTGCAGGTATCACCGCAGTGGTTACGGGCGTCCCACCCCCGTTGCCACCACATGAGAAACCCCAGCCACGCCAGGGCAATAGCCTTTCACGTATCGCTGTTGTGGCCCTCTTCATCATCGCCTTCGGGCTGGGAGGATATCTACTGTGGCCGCAACCAGAGAAGCGCGACTTTCCATCTCAGGACGAATTCGTCGGTCAGATAACCGAGATGCAACAGAGAGTTATCGAACTTATCGAACAACGTCATATAGACGACGCCACAGCTTTGATCGAGCGCGGGTTACGGCGTGTTGACATAGGTCTCGAACGATTTCCAGAGAGTGCGGCACTGTATACGCTCCGGGGGTACCTGCTGAAAGATCAGTATCAAAGTTCTAAGAATCGCCTCCCCGACGAGCACCGGCGAGAGTATCTCGCCAAAGCCGAAGAGGCATTTCAACATGCACTGCGACTCGATCCCCGTAATGCCGGTGCACACAATGGACTTGGAAACATTTTCTTTTTTTTGGGAAACTTCAATGCGGCGATTGAACATCACAGTGTCGCGTTGGAATTAGCCCATGGGAACTATCCCGCGGCGGAACACGATAAGCGTCTGGCAGAACAAGTGCGCGATGGCCGTATTCCTTTTGATTTCTGATGACCGCCCAGTCCCCACAGAAACGCAGTCGCGCCATACGTCCCTTGTCCAGTACGCAGCGTAGCTTTCCTCAATATCGGAAACCTGGGGGATATTTTTTGCATTAGTGGGAACCGCACGTTCCCCATTAACTTCAGCTCGACAGAACTGGTTCACCCGTCTGTTTGAAAGTGACCGTTGCGCCTAGACTGAGTCACGGATGTCTAACTGATGAAACCAAGTATACATTTTGCCTCTGTGGATAATCTTGCGCTTATTGAAGCTTGAAAACGTCTGATACCTCGCTTAAGAGATTGTTCATTTTCGTGATAATTTCCTCCGATGGCCTGGAGGAGCCACCAAACTCAACCCGCACATGAAACGTGAGATCAAATCCCACCGCTAGCCTCGCTAGCTCTGCGACATGCTCAGCGAGATCCTGAATCTGGCTGACTTGCAGATCCGCCGATGCAATAAGGACCCCAGGTTTCCGTGGTGGTTCTTCCTTCTCGAACACCCGGGGTGTTTGTTCTTCCTTCGGCACACGCAACTTGATTGTAGCAGCACGGGCAAAGTCGCACGGCCATGCGTTAGAATCTGGGGTCCGCTCCAATAGTCGAGCGCGACAGGCTCCATCAATGGCCTTCTGCACGGCAGCCCAGGGGAGGGTCTTGCCTGCTTTTTTTGACAAGGCCACAGTGATTGCGAGTGCTGTAGTGGTCTCGTCACTCCACGCCTCTGGTAAATTTTCAGGCGAGATTTCTAAGGCAGAAATGGAGGGTGGCGGGGCTTGCAGTCTTGCGTCGTCGGTCAGTAATCCTGCGGGAATCTCTTCGGCGAAAATGCTGGCCGGTCCCGACGTCAGCCATAATGTCCCGTCGCGCACGGCTGTTTGAACCGCTGCTTCGATTATTGCTCGCTCGACTTTTGGAATCGTGACCGGCTCCTCGTAGCCCTCCCGTGGAAGCTTAATCACACGCCCACCAGAGAAATACGCATAGAGGTCTGCAAATGTGATCTCGGCCTGTTCCCACAAACCGGGTAACATCTGTGGGGTCAGGAGCCCGGAAGCAAGGTCGGTCAGTGTTGCTGCTTCTGGGAGGACAACCTCAAGGCCAGGATCTTTCAAGGCGGTGTCGTCTGGCGCTTCGCGCCACCATGTGCGTACCGAACGATCCGGGCGCTGCAAGCGCAACACAAATAGTCCATTCCGGCAGCCTTCCACGAGCGTGTCGAGGATGGCTTTCGCATTCAACATCTTGGGAAGATGTGGGAACTGGGCGAACGCACCAACCAGATCCTTGACGCGCCGGGCAGTTTCATCGCCTCGCCATAAGTCATACGGACCGCCCGGCAGGACCGCGTCCGCAGTGATCGCTGTTTCCTGGATACGCGCCCGTTTATCATTCTTAATCGTGGTGAACAGCGGCTCTCCACTGACAGTCACCTTGAACGCCTGCACGTCATTCTTGTCGGAGACGGTGACAACGATGCAGTACGCTTGTTGGATGGCGTCTGGGATTTTCTTGCGCGCCTCTTCTAAGTTGCTGAGGAGCGTCTGCCAGCGAATGGGATCGGTTTCTTCTAAATTTTGTTCCCGGATTTGCGGCTGCGAGCGCACGTCTTCCCAACCTAACCATTCCCGAATGCGAGTCCGCGCCGCCTCTAAGCCATCCCGCGATGGAACGGCCAATACAACAGCGTTCCGGTATACCCGAGGACGGTCAGCTGCCGTGGTCTCATCGATAAATCGCTTGGCCTCCACACTAGGCTTGCCCGAATCTGACGCGGCGTTCGGTCCAAGCACCGCATAGTGAAATTCCCCATCGTCATCGATATCCCGTGGTCGCGCGGGGAGATTATGTACGCGGGCGCCAGCGGCAGACGCCCCAGCCGTCAGACTCCTCAGCTTGCCAATTTCGTCGAGAAGCTTTGACTCAATCAATTCGCCTGCGACATGCGCGCACGCGTCGTGATGCATTTGCCGTAGATTGGGTTTGGAGCCCAAGCGCCACGATTTCGGCAGTTGCTTCGTCCCATCCGCTCCGGTGTCGGTCTCTTGGAGTCCGCCTTCATCGAGAAACCACGAGACTTCAGCCCAGCGCCGCAACCCTTTCTCCAGCTCGATCTTGTCAGGACGCGTATGTCCCAACAGGACAAGGAGATCCCGCAGCATTGCCTTTTGCCCTATGGGCTGGGAATGCAGAAAGGTTGCAAAGACGGCCTGCTCAATTTCCCGAAACTTGAGTCCTACCGTATCACGTTGGATCTCCCGCGCTTTGGCAAGTTCTCCTTCCAGGATCGCCCCCCACTCTTGCCGTTTGCCTTCGTATTCTTCCGTTGCTGCCACCGTGGTGAGCTCGCGTGCTGCTTCGGACAATCCTTCCTTGCTCAGCTCACCCACGAAGACATTGGCGCCAACGAGCGGACTCGTATCCCACGTTTCCGCATCGCGGAGGGCAAGAGCAAAGGTCCGTAGCACACCTCGAGTCCGTTGGAACCCTTCCAAGTTCGTCCACTTCGTATACAGGACTTCCGTGAGATCAGGGTGAAAAGGGTAACTTTGCAGAAAACGGTCCTCGGCGCTCTTTCCGTCTTTGCGGGTCTGGTCATCGAGGTCGGCAATCCCTTTGAGCGCCGCGACGACGTGGGGCCGAAAGGCTTCCCGATCGCGAATGGATTCCGGGGTGAAAAACCGTCGACGGAGCACCTCAGCCACATCTTCTTTGACGATCGGCTGCACGCTCTGCTCACGCTCACGTCGGAAGATCGCATACAGTTCTTGGGTCAGTTCTTTGCCCAGGGTGTCGCTTTTGCCAGGATCGGTCGCCAAAAGTGAGGCGACCATCGCGCATTTATCCACTTTGGTGATTGCTTGTGTCAGATACTGGAAGAAGTTGACCAGTCTGGCGCGCCAGGTTGGGTCAAGACCCACTTTTTCGCGTGCATACATCAGCACTTCGTCGACGAGGAGCAACGTAGAGAGCCCGTCCTTTCCTGGCAGCGCCAGAAGATCAACAAGCAGGTTCTCTGCAGGAGCGCTGTCCCGTTCGGCGTCTGCCCCTTCGGCATGAAGCATTTGCAGTCCCCGTGCGCCAGCTATCTGGAAGGCCAAGACACTCCAGGGCTGCTTGAGCCACCGCGTGACTCCGTCCGGGCTGCGGACCTCCATGCCTTTTTCGACATCAAGCTTATCAAACGCAAGGATCGCCACACGACTCTGCGGCGGAGGCATGCCAATGTGCTGGAGAAATTCATGCACGGCAGGAAGATCCGGCAGCGTCTGCGGATTGTTCACCAAATGAAAGAGGGTGATCAACGAATGGGTTTTGCCGCCGCCATAGGTGAGTTCAAGCTGGCGCACCGCTTTGTCACTTTTCCCGGCTAACCGAGTGACCACATCCTTGGCAAGTTCACGTAAGTTGAAGGTCGGATAGGTGAGCGCAAAGAACTCCTGCGGGTGTTGATAGACAGGGCGCGCCTTTCCCATCATCACGTCGTACAGATCGGCGGCAAACACGGCGAGTGACAGTTCGCCAGATTTCAGATCTTCTCGCAGTTGCACGACACTATGCCAAGGCTTCCACGCAGGTTTACTCATGATCCCTTCCCTTCTGTCTCTGGTAGCGGCGTCATACGAATCCGGCTGTCTTCGACTACGGCAAACTGCCCGGTCCAATCTGTCCGGCTTTCTAATGCCGCGATCACCATCCGAGCGACGTACTCAGACGAGCGTGGGGTGAGGCGAAAGAGAATCACGCCACTCGATGCAGGCAGACCAAAACGAAACGCTAATTCGCCAAAGTCTTTGTCAAAGGTCACTACGATCCGATCCTCGGCCTGGGCGCGCTCCAGGATCTGCTTGTCGCTAGTCGCTGGCATGTCGGTCCTGACCCACACCACATCGTGCCCACGTTCCCGTAAGGCGTTTATGGCATCGCCAGGAAAATTTTCATCAGCGATGACACGCACGTGCTAGGGCCTCAGCGGGTATACTTTCTCGGCATGCAGGATATCGCTGGCGTACCCGAGGCACGCAAGGATGTCTTCATGAGTCAGCCCTGGATAGTTGCGCAAGATCTCCGCTTCCGGCCATCCTTGCGCTAAGAGCTCCATGATGAACTCCACGGCAAGTCGGGTCCCTTTGACGACCGGTTTGCCGGCTAGGATTTCTGGATCAATCACGATCCGTTCTTGCCAATGCATAGTCGTTTTCCTCTTTCCCATTCTACTCTGTTTGTACGAGCAGCGCCTCCTGCTGCATCGTTGGAGCCATGCCGCGTGCTGCAATATGATTACTGATGCTTTCGAGCAGTGCCCGTTCTTCACTGCCAGGAGCAGCCAGTTCGATGAGGGCCTGGAGTAAATGATGGAACAGGGCGCTGCGGCGGAGGCCGCGAGCATCAAGGTATTCATTGACCTTGACAACATCTCCAGCCTTCCAGAGATGCATCAGGCGGTGAATTTGGTCAATTAACGGCACTGGTCGCCCGCCTGGTGCTTCGTAGCCAATGCTTTTGCGGTGACGTTGATTCCACGGTTTGAGTTTCGCCAGGCTGCCCCCGCCCTCTTCTGGCTCTGCTTCAAGCTCTTCGGTGTCGGTCTCTTCCTCTTCTTCATCCTCGGCAGCCTTGCCCCCAGTGCGCATGAGCAGGTCAAATTGATTGACTAAGAGAGTATCCGATAGACCACAAGAAAGAGCATAGAGAATGCACGCGCCGATCGGGGCGTCATTCATGCCGAAGTCGTGGCGGTGCAGGAGATAATAGGTTGTGAGGTCATCAAGGCCGGTCACCGCTTCTTCGTCGCCATTGTGCGACAACACGCGACCGACAACAAAGTCCACCACGATACGGCGCACATGGCGCAGGAATTCAGAAACGGTCATGAGCTGTCCGGGTTCGTTTGCTTTCTTCACCACCGGATGCTTACTGTACGCTTCCATCGCTGGGCCAGTTGCTGCCCACACAAAATCAGGTCCACGGATGCCAGCGTCCCAGAAATCACGTAGGCTTGTCGTGATATTCTGGTTCATTTCTTCCAGAATACGGTTATCCCAACCTGGCCGGGTAGTCTCCGGGCGTTTCTTACAGACAAGCCAAACAGAAGACGAAAGGGCAGCAGATGAGAGTGACCTCGTGCGAGCTGTCCGCTCTGTCTGGATGGGCCAACTTCCATCTACGACAAATCCCGCTCGGATAATGGCAGAAACGAGCGTCTCCCACGCGTCTGGCTGTTTATTGGCAAAGACAATCACCAAACGGCCTTCAGGAGTGAGGGCCTTGTGGCAAGCCTGGAAGGCACGGGACATGCCATCCTCGTAAGTCGCCTTAGATTTCTCCTTGTCCCCACTGAAGCGGCTGGCGTCGTCAATCAGTTCGCCATCCCTTTTGTCATGGTCCCACTTGGGTGTCAGCGGCTCGCGAAAGACTGCATCAATCTCAGGTGAAAGTCCATGTAGAGTTCGCCGGAGCCAGAGGTAGAAGAAATCCATCAAATCGGAATACGGGATGGCGTCGTAGTACGGTGGGTCAGTGACGACAACATCCACTTGGTCAGGCGCTTCCAAGAGCGCGCTCTGACATACAACTTTAGGGAATGGCATGGCTCGAGCAGAAGATAAAAAATGAGTTACCGTAAGTGTCACCCACTCAAATGCACTCGGATATCCTCCGCTTGTCTCCCCTAAAGGATTTACCTCGGAAAAGTCCCAGAGAATAGGCAACGCAAAGCGAGCGAATGTACCCTCGATCTTTTCTCCACCTTGATTCCAACGAGAAACGTTACTACTTTGATTGGCCAAGCGGTCGAGCATCATTCCCAGATACGCTTCTACAGCCTCTCGCCACTCAGGTGGATAGTTGACAGTTCTCATGACATCGCGAGTAATGCGAGAGTGTTTGACAAAAGTACCCAAGGCTAGGAGCTGACGGAGAGTAAAAAGCTTGTACCATTTGTCGAAGCCGTAGCCGTCCACTGAGAATGCACGACTGGCACCGCTTCCGCCCTTGGGCGTCGATTCTTCTGGGCAGCCAAATGGGATCTCAGCAAAAACAGATGCTAGCTCTTTCTCCGCCTCAGCAGTTGACCGTAGCTCGTCTTCCGTCGGTAGCCGATACTCCTTGCCGCTGGGACCATCGACAACAACGGCAGTCATCATCGTTCCGAGCCGTCCAGCTTGCCCCTCAAAGCGGATGTCCTCCATCGTCATAATTGCTGGGCAACAGGGACAGGTAGCCCCGGAACGGGACATGGTGCCAGCACCAAGACGCTTGTCATGCTCGCGGCGTTGGGCAGTGTTGCCACCTTTGACCGGCACGTCTGTCTGTACACCAAACCTCACCCCCGGCTTGTCAGCCACCCCCGCCTTCGGCTCCCCCTCTCCACGCTGTGGAGAGGGGGCCGGGGGGTGAGGTTCCGAAGAGGGGGCCGGGGGGTGAGGTAAATACGCAACGATGCTTTGAAGCACTTTTTCTAGATCGTCATCGATTTCGTCATTCCCGAATCGCAGTACCTGGAGACCTCTCGCTTTTATCTCTTCTTCCCGAATCTGATCGTAGTTCTTTTGTTCTGGACGGTCGTGCACCTTTCCGTCGATTTCAATCACAAGCCCAGCTTCCGGACAGCAGAAATCGGCAATGTATCGACCGAGAGGATGTTGGCGGCGGAACTTAAATCCGTGCAAACGGCGACCTCTGAGCACTTCCCACAAAATCTGCTCGGCAGGTGTTTGCTCTGCCCTCAATTGTCTACAAAGTTCATACACATAGCCTGGAACCCCCTCTGCGACTCCTTCAACCCTCACCCCCGGCTTGTCGGCCACCCCCGCCGCAGAAGACCTCACCCCCGGCTTCGGCTCCCCCTCTCCACCCTGTGGAGAGGGGGTCGGGGGGTGAGGTTCCGCAGAGGAGACCAGGGGGTGAGGCGTAACGCTCATCGTCAGCAACACACGCTTCTTGTCTTTCTTGCACAGCCACCGTGTTTTCAACAGCGGAGCGGTTGCCCGACAGTTCTTGCACTTGACTGTCCGCGCCCACAGGTAGGCGACAGTGGGCTTACCGTCCACCACGGGATAGAACCGGTCTAGATCAGCCTTGGCTTTCTGTAACACCCACCAGCCCCACGCACGCACGTGCCAGGCTAAGTCAGCTTCCAGGGTCGCCTCTTCAATTTTCAGCCCGGTGAGTTGCGGCTGTGGATTCTCGCCCAGCCCCAACTTCTCAAGCTGCGTGCGCAGCAGCGCCCCTTTGAACCCCTGCGCCTTAAAAAAGCTCTCCATGAAGTCCCGGTTCTTGAGGACAAAGGAAGGGAGCAAGCGTTTTTGATCGGCAAGTTTCTGCGGATATTCCAACGTACATTTGAGAATGAACCAGGCAACAGGGTTAATATCGACGGCTGTCACCTCGCAACCTATAGGGACGCTACAGCAAGATGTGGAGTTTGAGAGAAACCTGTATACTCCTGGAAGACTCACAGGAAGGAGGAGCACCTCCTCATGTTAAGTGACGAGGATTATCAGGAAGCCGTGCGGCGCTA
>JBFWXH010000081.1:0-37243 GCA_050187625.1 Binatia bacterium | reverse complement strand
TTCGACAATAAACCTGCGGAAGTTGTCCGGGGCACCCTCGGGGCCCTCGGCGGGGTCGGCATGGACGCTGAAGTATTACTGATTCCGGGCAAAAAAACCTACATGGATGGCTGCCCACTTGGGAGTTACGACCCGAAAGCACGGCTAGAAGTGATGGACAAGGAAGGCATCGATATCGCGCTTCTCTATCCAACCATCAGCATTTTCTGGGAGGGATGGGTCAACGATCCCAAGTTAGCCACAGCATATACGCGAGCCTACAACCGCTGGCTGGTCGATTTCTGTAGCTATGACAAGAAACGGCTCTTCCCAGTCGCGCATATTTCGCTGATTGACCCAGAAGGAGCAGTCGAGGAAACCATTCGCGCAAAAAAAGACGGTTGCGTCGGCGTCTATCTCTCACCCGATATGGTGGCACGGGGCCACAAGCATTTTGATGATCCCTCTTTCGTTCGTTTCTGGGAAACCGTACAGGATCTCGATATGCCGGTAGGGTTCCATGTGGTGGTCCGTGACGATCCGTCGTGGAATGAGTGGATTCGCAAAGATGCCGACTTTGGGCTTTTTAACTTTACTTTCTTGGCCATCGATGTCATGGCCGGCTTCACACAAATGATGTCATTAGCGATGTTCGAGCAATATCCGCGCATGAAATGCACGGTGCTGGAATCCGGTGCCAACTGGATTTCTGCCTGGCTCGACCGCATGGATCACAAGTACATCCCGATGAAGAGCCGTACGAAACTGAAGATGAAACCCAGCGAATATTTCTACCGGCAATGTGTGGTCTCGGCTGATCCCGATGAAACGATGACCGCCGATGTCGTGAAACATATTGGGGCCGACTATTTTGTCTGGGCCTCTGACTACCCCCACATTGACTCTTCTTTTGGGGTTGCCCAGGAAATCAGAGAGCGTATTGAACCACTGCCTCTCGATGCACAACGCAAAGTGTTAGGTGGGAATGCGATTCGCTTCTACAATCTGCCTGTCGGGCAATAGCAGCAGGGGAAAAGGGACAATGGCAAAGAGGCGAAAAGGAGAATCATACACGGCATGTTTTCTGTGGCTTTCCTGTTTCCCGTTTCGCCGTTTCCCCTTTTTGCCCTGCTCCTTTTCTCCCCTCACTCTTTACCTACTCACGTAAGTATAGAATACCCTGATGCCCACTCGCAGGATGAAGGTTAAAATTATGCCCCACGAAACACTGCTCAAGTTCACTTATCCGCAGACGCTAATACACGAATATCAACACTGGGCTGTGCTGCTGCGACCCAAGCAAGTGACGGTCGGGAGCCTGGTCCTGATTTGTACGGAGGAGGCCACCCGACTTCCTGAACTTTCGGCAGGGGCATTTGCCGAAATGCAAACCGCGACGCACGATCTCGAAGCAACGCTACGTCGGGTCTTTGCCTTCGACAAAATCAACTATCTCTGCCTAATGATGGTTGACCCACAGGTGCACTTTCATGTCATCCCGCGCTATGCCCAGCCCCGCGAGGTCGCAGGCAAAGCGTACGGCGACCCGTTTTGGCCGGGCCCACCGGATGTAACCAAAGCGCTCGATCTGACTGACGAACAATTTGCGAGTCTATTGGCCTTACTCAAATCGCACTGGCCAGGTTAAAGTTGGGCAACGCACGGCAGCCTGCTGCCGGAACGCTTCGCTTATTCCCTTCGACTTTCTGAACCCCTGTCGGCACGAGACAGCATAAGGATATTCGCGCGCACAACTCATCAAGCGATAGCTTGGCCTCTCGCAAGTCCGCCGTGTCAAAGCCCTCGGTGAACCAGATCTAAATCTCCGCCACTAGCTCACGCGCTTCCACACGCGCTTCAGTACGTGCAAATTGAACAGTTGTGAACACTTCTCTCGACAAATTGGACGATTCGTCTCCTACCCATGAACAACTCATTCAGGTATCTCTACTCGGGCTGGGTAAACTACCGAAAGAAGGGCAGTGGGTGGAGTGAATTAACGCTGAGCGAGCAGAGTTTTTAACCCCAGACAACAAAAGCGAAGAGCAGCTCCTGTCAACTGAGTCCCGGCGCCCAGACCACGTGAGATACGATACGGTTAGTTCGTGAGAGCAAGCCGTAGGTTTCCGGGAGCCAGAAGACGCGAGGGGAAAGAAATAGAGGTTTCTTTTCACGGAAAATTAGCGCAATATACTTTTCATTATATTGACAAAATATTTTCAATATATAATTAGTGATACACTAAAAACAGTCACGCTCCGGTCCCTGCATGGGTCTGCTGGAGCATATTGCTGAGGCGTTGAATCTTTTTCGAGGAGGTTACGATGAGAAAGTATATTTTCAGTACTACACTGGTGGTGTTGCTGCTGGTGCCGACGCTGGCTTTGGCGCGATGGGACGAAAGCGAACAATGGGGTCATGGGGGTCGGCGAACGTTTAAGTGCGAATCAGAAAATAACCGCCATGCCTATTGCCGGACCTATACCACGGGGAGAGTCGAGCTGCGCCAACAACTAAGCAAAGCGCCGTGCATTGAGTATGACACCTGGAAAGCCACGGGAGATGGCAGTGGGGTATGGGTCCGTAATGGGTGTCGGGCCGAGTTTGCGGTCAAGGAACATCACTGGGGCTGGGGTGCTGCAGGAGGAGGCGATTGGGATGGAGCGGAGCGAACGTTCACCTGTAAATCCAGTCATTACAGTTACAATCATTGTTCGGTGCCTGGGGGTGAGGCACGGAAGGTGAAACTCGTGCGGCAGCTCAGCGATGCCAGTTGTGTAAAGGGGAGCAGTTGGGGGGAAGATCGACATGGCGTGTGGGTTGATAATGGGTGTGAGGGGGAATTCAAGGCCAAGCGATAACGGGGACAAGACGAATGCGACGCGCTTCCAGTCTTCTGTTCGCGGGGCTTAGTGTGGTCCTGCTCACTACCTTTGTATTTGCTGAGGCCGATGGGCCCGACTTCTATGACGTCACAGGGGTCAGGACCGGGGATGTCCTCAACATCCGGGCGAAGGCGCAGTATCGGTCGACCGCGGGGAAGCTATTTTGCCGGCAATCGACTCATCACTTGGTGGCGCGGTTAATTACGGTCCCGCTCGATATTGTTCATAGTGCCAACGACTTGGTGTTGCGCAATCAGGAAGCGCTGGCCTTTACTTCTATGGGGGTGATCCAGACTGCCGTGCACAACATGACGCCAGGGACGCGCTTCATCCGTACTCTCGCGGCAATCCCGGTGGTACCTGGTGTCGCTACGCACTCAATTATCGCGGCGGTGAAGGGCGACGGTCCAGTAGAGACTGGCAGTGATGGTGCAGACATGACGGCGACTCCCTACACGCTCTTTGGCGCCCATCTTCCGCTCGGGCGGTGCGGTCCCGGCGATCAACAGGTCTTGGCAGACTTACGACCAAGAGTCAGGCTGCCCTGGATGGCAACGCATCGGTTGCCATCCCACATCCGGTATTTCTCGTTGGCGGCTTTTACCGAACAGGACCGGGTTGCGCGTGCGTTATTCTTCCCTACCCACTTGCTCGCGCGAGTTGATCCGCAGAATGATGGACAACTTTTGGCGCGCGATATGATTATTCCCGGAGGCTCCCTGCTCGGGTATGCGCACGCCGATCACTGGGCAGTCGCGAACACCATCGAAGATGCTTTCCCTTTTCTTGCCGGGCGCCCAGGCGTGCAAAACAAATTTCCGACAGATGTTCTCTTCGAAGCAATGGTGCTGTTTGTTATAGAATATTTACCCAATCACTTTTCGGATCGATGAGTCCCGGAATGACCTTGAAGACCATTTTTCCCACATTTTTCCACGGTGCAAAACAGCGACTTACGATCCCAGCGTGTCGAACTGCCGGATAAAGGAGAGTTCCTCAGAAGTGAGCGGGAGAGTCTCGGTCACGGCTGCGACAAAGCGCACCGCCCAGCCGGTGTTGGTCTGCACTTCTTCCTTTGTGACGCCGGGGTGGAGTGACTCCACAATCATTTCTTTTGCGTCGTCAAAGCCAAACACACAGAGTGAGGTAACTACCTTACCTGGCCCACCGCCAGGTAACCCAACTTGCTGACGCCAGGCCGAACCACTTCCATAACCGGGAGAGGTCAGGTACTGCACTCGCTCGCAGAAGCGGCGGCGTTCGTGACTCATAATGATCACCGTGCGCCGCGCAAAGGAGGCAATATCCGCAGCGCCACCACTTCCTGGCAGCCGCACCTGCGGTGTCCAGTTCGTATTGAGGTTGCCGAAGCGGTCAATTTCCGCCCCACCAATAAACCCGAGATCAACCCGTCCACGCTGCAGCAATGACATCACTTCCAACAATCCGGTACAGGCGACCGCCTCAGCGATATTTGGAGGATCACCCATAGTCATAATTGGGGCCAATGGACCACGATCACGAATGATACCGTTCTCGAAAATCCCCACCGCATTTGGTGCATGCATCTGTTTCGCCACAGCGAAAGCGACCAACGGCAACCGCATCCCGACAAAGACCACTTCCCCATCGCGAATTTCGCGAGCAGCGGCAGCAATCATGATTTCGCGGGTGGTAAAAGACTCGGACACAAGGAATGCCTCTGTTTCACAGTTCGTGTTACGTTTTGCTCTTTACGTTTTACGTATTATGCTCACACGTTACGTTTCAGTACCCGTAATTCACCTCACCCAGCGGCAAACGTTTTTCCGTCACTCGTAAAGCGTCGACATACCCCTGTCCCAATTTTGCTCGATACGCCGCACGATCAGCCGTGTTGGTGACCCAGTCAGTAAGCCATTGGAGAAAAGAGTCCCGGTTACGTGATTGCTCGTGGTACTGGAGGAAATAGGCATCGTCACGCTTCCACATCCCCTGGACAGGTGAAGGATGAGCACCAAATGGGACATGGACAACAGCATCAACTAAGATACCGGGAATCAAGGTTCGATTGGGATCGGCAACAATAACGTCTCGCCCGACAATTTCCTCACAGGTCAGGAGCACTCGCTCGGCAGCATACGCCGCCTCGATAGCTGCGCCCAGATTCCCCCAGACATGGGCATTGCCAAACGCATCAGCACGCTGGACGTGAAGGATCGTCACATCAGGAATCACTGCCTTGACTGCGGTGAGCACGTCACCCGTAAACGGGCAGGTCACCGTGCGAAACGCATCCTGGTTTTTCACGAGGTCGCCACCGGCACCCGTGCGCGTCGGTAAAAATGAGATTCCCATCGCCGCGGCTTTCAATGCCAGCGTAATGGTAAAATTCGAGTGCTCGTGCAACGTTAGAGGTCGTGGAACCGATTGTTCCATCGCCCGGCGAAAGTTATACCCCATCCCTGCCCCGACATTCCCCACCCACGCCGCAATCACCGACGAGACACAGTGAGCCCCAATGAGTTGATCAAAAAGAATATCGGAGATTGTCCCAACCAGTGTGAGATTCTTTTTCCCTTGCCGTATCAGCTCATGTCCCGCAGCAAAGGGAATGAGGGATTCCAGACTCAATCCCATCGCCACACTCGCCCCGTCAGGTACGAAATCACGGACCGCACCAGCAAGGGTAGTCAGTTTGTTTTGTAGACGTTTGGTATTCACCGCTGACAGGCAAAGAGGAACGAATCAGGTACGCTCGTCGTGGCCTGACTGTTACGCCGCACGCTCGGCAATTAATTGATCAAGCTCTTTCCGTAGCCTATCCAGAACCACATCATAGCCAAAGTTTCCAAGCTTGCGACTCTTTTTCTTGAGATTGACCGTTGTCGGCCCACACCACAAGCCGAGGTCCGCGTCGTCAGTTTCTCCTGGACCGTTCACCCGACAGCCCATAACCGCAATCGTGATGTTGTGATCTTTGGCATACGTTGTCATTTCTTTGACTTGCTCAGCCAATTCGACAAAGCGTTCATTTTCTACCCGAGAGCAACTCGGGCAAGAGATAATGTTCATCCCTTTGCCAAAGTCCGGCACCGAGAGAAATCTCCCCTGCTCGACGTCCTCAATGATCTGGAAACCAGCGAGCACTTCCTCGTGTTTCCGTTCGTTCGGCAACGTTAACGACACGCGCAAAGTATCCCCGATGCCTTTGGCCAGCAATTTTTCAAAAGCGATACGGCTTTTAATAATTCCATCTGGAGGCAACCCAGCTTCGGTGACCCCAAGATGAATAGGGACATCCGGGCGTGCCGCAGCAAAGCGCGAGTTCGCCTCGATGACTTTGGCAGGATCCGAATCTTTCATCGAGACCACGAAGCGATCGAACCCCAAATCTTCCATCAATTGACAGTGATAGAGGGTTGACTGGATAAGGGCTTCCATTTGATCCCCTGGATACTGTTCCAGGAACGCAGGAGCCACAGAACCACAATTCACACCAATGCGCAGCGCGACATCCTGGTCGCGAGCGATATTGACAATCCAGGCCACTTTCTCCGGAATAGTCTTGCCCTTCTCAATATGGTGGAGATGCCCTGGATTGTAACGGATCTTGTCGACATATGGTGCAACCAGTTCCGCCATCTTGTAGTTCTCTTGCAGGTCAACCGACAAGGTGGCAGTCGTCTGGGCTCGAATTTCCTTCAGGGCGGCTGCTTCCTTGGGGTTATCGACCGCAATCCGAACTATGCCGGCACCAGCTTCTTCAAGCTGATGCACCTGCGCCACTGTGGCATCAATAGCCGTAGTCTTGGTGGCGCACATGCTTTGTACGGTAATGGGTGCTCCCGCCCCGACCTGAACTTTGCCAATTCGTACTGCCCGTGTGGGCATGCGTGTCATGCGAGTGTACTCCTCACCTGTGAGATTACACGATCACAGTATCTGAGGAGCCTGCATGCTTCAACTGCTCTTGCGGGCCCTCCGAAATTATCAGTCAGGGATACAAAAAGTATCCCTTGATAAGATTACGGAACAGCCTGACAGATCAATCTTGAGATCCATCGCCGGAACAAGGTGAAGAAGAAGCACCGTAAGAATGAACCAACAAGAAGTGAAGTTACGGTTGTAAGATCAAGAAAACGGCTGTTCCGTAAAGGTCCCACCTCAGGTGACTCACTAACTTTTCGTTAGTGAGTCACGGGCATCCGCACAAGCGGTTCGTGAGGTACAGATTCCGCGTACTCCTGAAGTTGGGTTTTAATCTGAACCACCCAGCGTCGAGCGGTCTCTTCCTCGATTTCACCAGCTTCCAATTTCCGCTGGACCTCGTCGAGGAAGTACTCGAAAAATGTCTTCATTGTCGCCTCAGCCTATGTAGATAGCTAGGCTGCGCGTTTAAGAGGCATAAGGGCGTGCTGCTCACGGATTTCCTGCAAACGACGGTGGAGTCCACGCCGCAGATAGTCAGGGTCAATATGAAACGCACCACAGATACCAACGAAGCTGCACAATTGCTCTTCGTCATCCGACTCAATCCACTCGGCAGCATCGGCAAACAGCTCGCGCATGGTCTGTGAGGGGTGATCAACATAGCGCAGATAACATTCGATGGCATCTTCTAGTACTGCCCACAGCAAGCGAAACTCTCCACTCATCCGTAGACGAGCAGCAATGGGATCACTGAGCTGTACTGGAACAAGATCAGCAATCGATATGAGTTCTTGGGACTCGTCATGTAGTTCCATATGGGCTCCTTAATTCTCCTTACCTCTCTCGGACGTTTTAGCAATTTCTGCGCCAGTAAAATTATCTCTCCCTGTCACGTTTTTGTCATTGCTCGTGACAAAGACAGTAGTCAGATGTGTCAATTTTGTGTCAATTTTGACAGTCAAATCTGACATTCGACATACAAATTCCTCAGCCTTTCCCTCTAGCTCCAGCCAGCCTCTTCCCTTTTTCTTCGGCAGAATGGTAGGCTAGGTTTAATGAGTGCTCAGATTGTCGAAGGTAAAGTTATAGCGGAAGGAGTCTACGCAGAGTTAAAACAAGAACTCCCGCAGCTCATTCTGCAGACTGGACGCCGACCGGTCTTGGTGAGCGTCTACGTCGGTTCTCACCCTGCAATTGAGGTATATATCCGTTCGCAGAATCGTATTGCACGGATGTTAGGTATTGAATACCGCTGGTACCATTTACCCGATAGTGCCGAAGAGCGAGAGGTGTTACGTCGCCTTGATCAGCTCAATCGTGACCCGGAAGTCTCTGGCATTATTCTCCAGCTACCGCTGCCACCCCATCTCAGACGGTCGGCACTGGTCAATGCTATCGATCCATTGAAGGATGTCGATGGCACCCACCCTGAGAATGTCGGTGCCGCGGTCATCGGCGAAATGCGGGTGGGATCATGTACAGCTCTTGCGGTTATGCGACTCCTCGACGCAACACAAATTCCTCTCGAAGGCAAAGAAACGGTCATCGTAGGACACAGTGAACTCGTGGGGAAACCCGTGAGCTTGATGCTGCTTGATCGCTTGGCAACGGTGACCATCAGTCATATTGCTACAGCCCGTCGGGGTCTCCTGGCGGATCATGTTCGTAGAGCAGAAGTCGTTGTCGTAGCGGTCGGCTCCCCCGAGGTCATTAAAGGAGAATGGATTCGCCCGGGGGCCGTCGTCATCGATGTTGGAATCAATCAGGTCGGATCACGTGTTGTCGGTGATGTCGAGTTTGATGAAGCGGAAAAACGGGCGGCGTTTATCACACCAGTCCCCGGTGGAGTGGGGCCGGTCACAGTCTCTATGCTCATGCAGAACACCGTCAAAGCGTTCAAGGCGCAAACCGTCTCCCCGCACGAAGGAAAAAGGGAAAATGTAGAGTAATTTCTTGACATTCCCTTTGTCTTTTCACTTTTCACTTGATGTTTTAGGCTGGCTCTTCTTCAAGCTGCACCGAGATCTGCATAGGTTTGCCGCCGCGGAGAATCGAGAACATGACTGTGTCGCGCGGCTTATAGCGACGCATAATGTTGGTGAATTCTTGGGCGTTGCTGACCGACTGGTTGTCTACTGACACGATCACATCTCCGGGTGACTGGCGGTTCATATACATGTCATGAGCAATGGCAAGAGGAATAGCAAACGGTCCCGCTGGGGACATCGCTAACACGACTATCGCAGCCTTAATCAATTTGCTTTGGCCTTCCTCTGGCGGGTTATTTGCTCCGTGAAAACCGGCACGCTCGGCTGGACTGCCGGGAACGATATCAAGAACCTTTACCCCAGCCGGTTCTTCTTCTGTTGTGGCATAAAGCACCCCAAGATAGTTTCGTTTCTCAGTAACGCGTCGACCTGGCATGTTCTGCTGCCAGTCGCCTGCCCCAGGGCGTTCTTGTCCTGTGGAATACACTGGCGGTAAAGCCTCGGTCTGCTGCGCTGGTGGCTCAGTCGCAGTAGCAGAAGGCAAAGAAGAGAGGGCAGCAGGAGCAGGAACTTCTTCTGGTGCAGAGGGAAGCGGAATCTCCAAAACCTGCGGAGCGCCAATCTTCCGTCCTAAAGGGGCGTCGCTACTTTGCTCTTGAGACGATGAATTCTCGAGTTGCTCACTGTGGACGACGCACGGCAAAAAGGCCACACACAGTAAGGCGACTCCGAATGGCCACAGGGACTTTTTGAAAATACTCATGTGTCAGTCTCCTTACGTGCGCACCACCAGCGGTAAAGGAAAGGAGAACGCATTATCCTCCTGTACCACCATGAGTACAAGCCAGGTGGTCCATACGAATGAAAAAAATGAGAGCTAGTTTCGCCACACCCGCGGTAGAGTTCTATATCGACATTTCCCGCGTTCGAGGTTTGTACATAGGAGCCAGAAGACGGCAAAAAGTCTGCCAGGCTCCTGGCCGCTTAGTCAGCCGATTTTGCTAGCGGCGATCTTGGTTACGCCGGTCGAAACTTCACTAACGTCACTGCGGAAGTAACATCTTCAAAGGCTGCCACTACTGGCATGCCAACTTTCACCTCAGTCGGAGTACATCCTGTGATGTTCGTCGTCAGGTGCGGTCCCTCTGCCAATTCAACGATGGCGATCACATACGGCACGTCCTCGGTAAAGGAGTGATGTGTCGGAGCCTGCGCAATAGTGTACGAATAAACGGTCCCTTTGCCTGACACTTTGACCCACTGTAGCTCAGGGGCGAGACACTCTGGACATACCTCGCGCGGGTAAAAAATATGTGCACTACATTTCTTACACTGTTGAATCTGCAGTTCGTGACGCTTTGCGGCCTCCCAAAAAGGTTTGGTCACCGGCGTCGGTTGCGGCAGGGGTTTTTTATAGTCAGCCATACGTTCGCTCCTTCTTATTGAACTCCTAGCACCAGACTGCATTGCTCGCTCATGATGCCACCGTTACCGTTGACATAGCCAATGGTTGCATCTTTGACCTGACGCTCACCGCCTCGGCCCATTAACTGCCGCACGCCTTCAATGACATGGCTCATCCCGCCTGCCAGTCCTGGCTGGCCAAACGAGAGCTGCCCGCCGTGGGTATTACAGGGGAAGTCGCCTTTGTAACTCAAGTCATGCTCCTCGACGAAGCGACCTCCCTCCCCTTTTTTGCAGAATCCCGCATCCTCAAGAGTAACAATCACTGTAATAGTGTAACAATCGTACGGTTGGACGAAGTGCATATCCTTCGGGGTCACACCCGCCATAGCAAACGCGGCTTCGGCAGCAGGCTTCACCAAAGACGTCGTCAAACTCCGCGCATGCGTAATGCTGCAGTGCCCTCCGGCTTCACCGGCACCGAGCAAGTAAACTGGCCGATTCGGCCCGCGTTTCGCCCGTTCAGCACCACTGACAATAAAGGCTCCACCTCCGGTACAGGGGCTGACGATCTCTAATAAATGCAACGGGTCCACCACCATGCGAGAATTCAGCACGTCGTCAATCGTGATCTCTTTATTCCCGAAGATCGCCAGGGGATTCTTGCACGCATTCTTACGTTGATCGACGGCAACTTTGGCCATTTGCTGGGGAGTCGTCCCGAACTCCGCCATGTGTCGTCGGGCAATGAGTGCGTAGCCAGGATTGGCTGCTATCAGGCCATACGGGGCATCAAATTCAGCATCGATGGGAGGAAACGGCGGGAGTTTCCGTCCAGGTGTAGATACTCGCCGGGTATCAGCCACCACACACAGCACGTTCTTACACATACCCGCATCAATTGCCGCCGCTGCCCGCCACGCCATCCCCGCAGCAGAAGCACCACCAAGTTCCACTTGATTGAAATACCGGGGTTGTAGATGCAGATACTCAGCCACCACCGATGGCCAGAGAATGCTATACTCACCCATCGCCCATCCGGTAAGCAAGCCATCGATGTCATTCTTCTCTAATCCGGCGTCAGCAATAGCCTCTCTGGCGACTTGCGCCATCATGCCGAGCGGTGTTCTACCGTCCGCGTCTTTTTGTGGGCGCAATTCAGAGAACCCAGTGATCGCTGCCTTTCCTTTAATGCTCATAGCTCCCTCCTCGTTAGACTGAGCTGACAACGAGTTGACTTATAGCGCGCTCGGCTTTGCCCTGTCAAAACATTCCCCTTTCGGCCTTTGACAAGTGTTATACTTATCCTTTATGACTGCCTCCTATGCTGACAGCCCATAGTCTACTACAGGAAATCATTACATCGCTCCGTACCGTCATTGCTCCGGCGATTGCCGACCCTTATCCCAAAGCGCAGGCATATATGGCTGCCGTGATCCTCGACTTTATCTCGCGTCAGGTAGAAGAGCGACACGATATCGCTGACGAAAAAACTAAAACGTTGAACAACTTGTTTCACGACCTCTCTTCTCTCGTTGCCGGGAAGCAACTCTCCATATCAAGCACCGTAGACCAAGAAGCCCGCCTATGTCAGCTTATCGAAACGCTGTATGCCGAGAAGGATCGCCTTGGCCCAGAAGCTTTCACCGCTGCCAATCAAAAGATACGGTCAGCTTTGCGGCAATTGCTGGATCAGGAACTGAAAGTTGCGGGAAAGACGGAAGGCTGAAAACTACAGGCTATAGGCAGTAGGGAAGACCAAAGAGACTGAGAGCTCAAAACGAAGAGCTAATGTTATGGCGACCTCAACGCAAGACAAAATTATCGGCTATCTCCAGAGCAAAATGCCGCACGCCACAGACCTGACGCTTTCTCAACTCACCCACACTGCTGGCGGCTGGTCGCACGAAATTTACATCTTCTATGCCCACTGGCAAGAAGACGGACAAGAAGTGACACGGGGATTCTGCTTGCGCAAAGATCCTGGCGCTGGCCTCTTGCGCAACTTGTCTGACCTCAAAGAGCAATATCGCGTTCTGCAGGCACTTGAACCTACTCCGGCCCCTACTCCGAAGGTGTATTGGTACGAAGAAGACCCGACATTGCTTGGTGGACCGTTCTTTATCATGGAAAAGGTTGAAGGAGAGGTACCAAACCCCTGGTCGAAAGTCGGCAAGCAATACTACGCCGAAGCCGCGAAACGCGGGAAACTTCCACGCAGCTTCACCGAAGCCTTAGCCTCACTACATAACCTCGATTGGCGAGCTGCTGGACTCGATTTCCTCGGCGTTCCAGAGGCAGGAACCGACTTTGCCTTGCGCGAAGTGGCCAAGTGGGAATCGTTAATTCAACAGTCAATACGGAAACCCGAGCCCGTGCTCACCGAATTGTTGATGTGGCTCAAAGCCAATGTGCCGAAAACCCAGAGACTCGCGTTCGTTCACGGCGCGTATCGCACCGGTAATCTGATTGTCAAAGATGATGCGATTGCCGCGATCATCGACTGGGAACTCCAAATCATCGGTGACCCAATGTACGACGTCGCCTACGTCTTGTCGGACTTAAACCGTGAAGGTTCGTCCTTGTTGTCCTGTGTAGTAGAGCGAGACTTTTTCCTCGATACCTATCAGCAACTCACCGGCCTTACTGTCGATCTGCAGACGTGTCGCTACTACGATATTCTCTACATGATGCGCAGTACCGCGTTTTGGCTGAGTGCGTCAGGTTTGTTCGCTGAGGGCAAGAACAAAGATCTCCGTCTAGCCCGTACGACCTATTCTGTTCCTGTCGTACTGGATATGGCAGCCAAGGCGCTGGGGTTCTAAAGACGGGACTCAGGCTTATAGGTCAGAGACGACCTTCAGTTCCGGGGGGCAAACGGAATTGTTACTTTTAGCCCCCTTGTCTCACACCTCGAAACGAGTAATATCCGGCAGCTAATCATACAGAGTCACATTCATCCTTTTTTCAAACTCACACTTTTAACATTAGCCACCCTGAAAACCTGACAACAAAAACCTATTCCCGACAGGAGGAACTCTGTGAAGAGATTATGTTTGCGTAGCTGGTTGGCTTTTTGCTTGACCGCTTTCTCACTTGCGGTCATCAAACCAAGTGCTGCCGAAGCAACATGTCCGGTGCTCGCGCCGGTATGCAAAATAACGAACCTGGACTTACCGAATGGCGATGCCGCCGATGTGTATTATCCCAATGTCCCATCGGCGTACCGACAGTACTTCAAAGATGCTTTTCCGATTATTGTCGTCCTGCAGGGAGCCAATGTTGACAAAAGTCATTACGAGATACTCGGCCAGAATCTGGCAAAATTTCTTTTTGTTGTGGTTATTCCGAACCATTTCCGCGCTGTCCCTCCTTTTGGGGCGGGTTTTTTTAGTGGATCAAGCGTTGTCTCTAACGCGCTAGCCCAGATGAAAACAGAAGATGTCAATCCAACATCTTCACTACACTTAATCGTTGATACTGGTACGGTTGGTCTCGTTGGGCATTCATTTGGTGGCGTTGCTGGGCTATTTTCTTCTGCGGCCGATGGATGTGCTGTAGCACCTGTACCACCTTTCTGCGAAGGACCGTACGCGCGTCCTCCTGGACTCAAAGCCGCAGTGTTCTATGGCACCAGTCTGGCCGTACCAGGAGCTACCCCTCCGGTTTTATCAGGAGATCTGAATACGTCGGGAGTCGCCACTGCTCTGCTACATGGAACGAAGGATGGTGTGGAAACGCTCGCGGAGGCACAGCTGACTTACCCGACACTCGAAAACCCCCGTGCCCTCATCGCTCTTGCAGGAGCCAATCATTACGGCATTTGCGATGAGAATAACCCTCTCGGTGCCCAGCCTGATTTTTCTCCACCCACACTATCTCAAGCGGGGTCTCTTGCACGAGTCGTTTGGTGGACTGGTTGGTGGCTGCGTACGCACTTACTTAATGACCCACTTGGGCATTGGTTGATCTGTGAGGCTGGTGGCACATTCGATCCCGTTGTCACCGTCAGTACTGCCGGAGTGTGTAGGCAATAGTAAACAGGCAAAAATTGGCGTGCATAGCACGCCCTACGACTTCTGCTCCTTGTTCCTCGTTCCCTATCCCACCTCTGGTGTCCATCGAATAACTACGCTAAGAGGGCGCGTATGAATGCGACGACGCCCTCACGCATATTCTACGGCTGGTGGATGATCGGGTTCTGTTGCATCGCCATGGCAGCAGGGCCAATCCTCATTACCGGCACTTTCAGTATCTTTATTAAACCGCTCGCAGACACGTTCGGCTGGAGCCGTGGGGATATCTCTTTTGGCTTCTCGCTCGTCGCCTTCATGATCTCTTTGTATGCTCCGTTGATCGGCATTCTGATCGACCGGTTCGGTCCGCAGAAGGTCATCGCGTACGGAGCCGTCGTCTTTGGCAGCGGCTTCTGTTCCTTCTGGTTTCTCTCGAACTCACTGTGGCAGTTTTATGGCTCGTATCTCTTGACTGCGCTCGGTGGCGCCTCTCTTACCTCGCTTCCGTTCGCAACGATCATCTCACGCTGGTTCACCCGCCAACGCGGGCTCGCGCTTGGGCTGATGGGAACCGGCGTTTTCCTCGGTGGCATGTATGCCCCACCGTTAGTGACCTACGTTATTGAAACCGCCGGCTGGCGGTGGGCGTATGTCACCCTGGGACTCATCGTCTGGGGTGTTGCTCTTCCTATGGCGAGTCTGTTTCTCATTGACAACCCGCAACAAAAAGGACTTCGCGCTCTCGGCGAAGGCGAAACGATAGCGATGACCACTCCCCAGCATGCGAGCAGTCGCAACTTTACCTTAGTCGAAGCCAGGATAACGCTACCGTTTTGGTGCATGGCAGTAAGTTTTTCCCTGTTGAGCGCGGTCTCGCACGCAGCTATCACCCACTTTGCCCCGTTACTGACGGATAAAGGCCTCTCACCACAACAAGCTGCCGCAGCGCTGATGATGCTCTCGGCGATGGGAGTCGTCGGCAGGGTCGTGGCCGGGTATCTGGTTGACCGTTTCCCTGCCCATCTCGTTGCCGCTGGGCTCTTTCTTGGCGTTGTTGTCGGACTCAGCGCCGCATTCGGAGCTAACGATTTTCGACTGGCACTCGTGTTTGGAGCCCTGATAGGACTCGGCTTCGGCGCAGAAACTGACTTGATGCCGTACCTTATCGCTCATCACTTCGGGTTAGCATCATTTGGACGAATCTTCGGGTGGCTGTATGGAGCCTTCGCTTTCGGGGCGGTGATCGGACCATTGCTGATGGGGAAGATATTCGACGCCACTGGTTCTTATCATACCGCTTTGAGTATTCTTATCCCCGCTACGATTATCGCTGCCGTCTTGATGTTACCGCTTGGCCGTACGGCTCACGAACCGACTATCACCGGGAAGGTGTTGCCAGGAGAAGCGTAAACTTCTATTCCCAACCCAAGAAGGGAGAACGTTATGGCGGTTACCTTGCTCGAACAACGGCAGATCGAGGCTAATGTCCTGGTTCCGCTCATCAAAGCGTTCCAGGCGGAATTTGGGGTCGAACGCACTAATGCTATTGCGCGTCAGGTCATTACCGACATTGCCCGCCAACATGGAGAAGCGATCGCCGCCTCACAAACGGAAGGAAACCCGATTGAGAAAATGGCGTCTGGCCTGTCACGTTTCTCAGCCGGCGGCGCGCTCGAAGTCGAGGAAGTCAACCATAGCGACAACACCTACGCTTTCAATATCACCCGCTGTGGCTATGCTGACTTTTACAAGAAGATGGGCGTACCCGAACTCGGCTTTCTGCTTTCCTGCAGCCGCGACTTCGCTCTCACTGAAGGTATGAGCCCTGACCTGCAACTCACGCGGACCCAAACGATCATGCAGGGCGCGAGTCATTGTGATTTTCGCTTTCGTTTGAAAACCGCGGAAAAGAAAACCTGACATAGACAGGAGGAGAGTGTCATCAAAACATCAAGGAGGAGTCTATGCACATCGCAGCCGGGCGGAGTTTTATCACATACGTCGAAGGCCGAGCACGACAGATTGTCCCGGACCTGCATTGGGTGGTGATTAACGGGGACGGTTCAACAACCGAGTCGCCGGAACAGTGTGAACTCCTGATTCTCGCTGGAGACGCGTATACTTCCCACTTTGTCGATACGGCATTAACAATCCCCACTGTGCGCTGGGCGCACACAGAAGACGCGGGTACCGACGGACGTTTCTACGACACCATGCGAGCACGCGGCGTGACAGTCACTCATAGCCCCGGAACCAATGCCCGCGAAGTCGCGGAATTCGCCTTTGGATGTATTCTGTGGTCCGCGAAACATTTCGCCACTTTTCATGACAATCAGCGGAAACATCACTGGCAATTGCTTGGATTGGACAGTCTCAGTGACAAAACTCTTTTAGTGGTTGGACTCGGAGCGATTGGTCAGCACGTCGCGACCTTTGGCAAGGCCTTTGGCATGCGGGTGTTGGGCATTCGCCGTTCCACCGCCACTACCCCCAACGTTGATCAACAAGGAACCTTTACTGACTTACCACAATTTTTGTCAGCAGCAGATTTCGTTGTGCTGGCTGTTCCCCTTACCTCCGAGACGCAGGGAATGATTGATCGCGAAGCGCTCGCGCAGATGAAACCGACCGCAACACTGGTCAACGTTGCGCGCGGGGCGGTCGTCGATACTGCTGCACTGAAAGAAACGTTGCTTAACCAAAAATTGCGCCACGCATGTCTCGATGTGCTATCGACCGAGCCCTGGCCGACCGAGGATGATTTATGGGACGTACCGAACTTATTTATCACGCCGCACAACGCCTGGTCGTCGCCATTGTATCTGCCACGAGTGGGGGAGCTATGGTTAGAGAATCTGCGCCGGTATGTGGACGGGAAGGAGTTGTTGCATCGGGTCCGATAAAGGGAGAGATCAGGATAAAGGAACAAGGATAAGGGATAAAGGAGGCCGGAAAAAGATTGTCTTTCCCTTATCCTTTACCCATTCCCCTTTATCCTCGTTTTACATCGTAAACCCATACAACCTCGCCGCATTGTCACAGATGATTTTCCGCTTGTCCTCTGCCGGTACGCCAGCGAAGGCTTTTTCGACGAAGTCGCGTGAATTCGGAAACGTTGAGGCCTGATGCGGGTAGTCGGTTGACCACATGATGTTGTCGGCACTGCCAAGGTGGTGATACGTTTTGATCCCTAACGGATCGTCAATAAATGTTGCATAACATTGGCGGCGGAAGTATTCGCTTGGCTTCAACGAAAACGATACACCATACCCTTGCTTGAAGCGACGGAAATATTTATCCGCGCGCTCAAGCACGTGCGGCACCCACGCGATGTCCGCCTCAGCAGAGACAATCTTGAGGCGCGGGAACCGCTCCAGGACGCCAGAAAAAATCAACGTCAGCAACGAGTCCTGGACTTCATGCGGACGATTCACCATACGGACGTACAGCTCAGCAATGTTCGACTCATCTTGCTGGCTGTGCTTGCTCTTGCCTGTCACCAGGTGTAACGAAAGCGGAATTCCCAATTCTTGTGCCGTGGCCCAGAACGAATCGTACGCAGAAGAACCGTAGGGCTGATCCTCTGGTGGCGAGGCCCAAATCATTGCTCCCTTCAAACCTATCTTCTTGCAGCGTTCTAACTCTTGGCGGCCACGTTCAATGTCAAACAAGGAGATCAAACCAAGGCCGGCAAATCGTGAGGGATCGTAACGGCAAAACTCCGCCAGCCAATCGTTATAGACACGGAAGCACGCCTCTTGCAGGTCAGCGTCATCAAGCCAGAAGAGCACAAACGCGCACGTTGTGTATAGGACTTCGGCAGCGATACCATCTTGTTCCAAGTCTTTGATCCGTGCGGCCGGGTCCCAACCGCCGGGAATGGCATTCTCCAGCCCAGCTTCCATGAACGACTTATCAAAAGTCTTGCCCGCCGCGAACGCGCCAGAGACACGAAACGGCGGTAAATTCTCACAAACGAAAAACGAGCCGGTTTTTCCCGGCGGATCTTTCACCACCCGTGGGGCACGATCGCGGAAGCGCTGATCGATACGTTCGCTCCACAGATTCGGCGGCTCACACATATGCGAGTCGGCAGAAATGATTTTATCGGGCACAGGCTCCTCCCCAGTAATTATTTCATCAAGCCATATTCTGATTGAATCATTGAATCATCGGGACATTGAATCATTGAATCATCGGGACATTGAGTCATTGAGGGGAAATACTTCTCCAATGGCTCAATGACTTAATCACTCAATGACTCAATCCTCTATACTTCCAGTTCAATCACGCGATTATCTCGCTTCTTGAGGTCCACATATTCAACATAGGGTCTGATCGTGCTTATCCGCTCAATCTTACCTTGCAATTCATCCTCGGGACTGGTTCCTTCGCCCTGATTTTTTCTGGTCACATTGAGAAAGGTACACTCGTTCGCCAAGGTAAGCGCGTTGTGCCAGGTGCCTTTGTAGATGAATGCGACCTGTCCAGGCTCAACCATAAAAGCAGCAACCTTCTCATAATCCAGTTCATAAGAGGTAGGGCCAGCCTCACGATTGCGCGGTGGTGGCGCAACGACCAATACGAGAGAGCCTTGCACCGGAATGAACGTCTGATTGTAGGAGAAATGGATCGCTAACTGATCCATCTTCTTGGCGCTCGCGCGGTATTTCACGGTCAACATTTCCATGGCAACTCTTCCTTCTTCCGTCTCCGGATAGATGAGTTGCTTGGGTTTCAGCACTTCACCATACGGGCGAAACGCTTCAGCATTTAACGGTTGAATCTTCACTCTGAGTGTATCTTGCATAGCGAACCTCCTTTTAGAGTAGACAAAGTCAGGATAAACAGAGACTGTTGCTACCAGCCTCACCAATCACGCAGCCTGTGTTCTACATCGCCGCATACCGCCTCATACCATTGCATCCCATCCTTTCCAGTACAGCTCGTTCATGCAACGCGCTTCTTTCAGAAACTCTTGCCGTTCTCGATCAGTAGTGAGCAGGCGATCGATTAATTTGCGACCCGTGGCCGAATGCTCCCTATCCGCTTCCATGTGGCCAGAAAAGAAGCGGAGCGCTGCGGGCTTCATCTGATAGTGTTTTTGTAGCCCATCCAGCATTTTTTCACACGCTTGCGAGAAACCGCCCTCGCTTAATCCCAGCGCCCCAGCGTACCGTGGCTTGCGGCTAACCAGCAGCCAAAAATACGCATTCACGGCACGGGCGGCTGGAGAGGCGCTCGACTGTTCTAATTCCTGTCTTTTCAGGCCGAGCCCCTTTTCCCAAAACTCGAATAACAATTCAGCATGGCCCGCAGTGTGCGTGTGCAGCCCCATCGCCTCTTCGGCAAAGTTTTCGGCCATCATCTCTGCTCCCTCATGGTCTAGGGCCGACATACTCATGTACCCCTGCGCCATATAGGGACCAGAATCTCTTACCGTCATTTCGTAATGCTCAACGGCAAAATTCTTGATTTGCTCACGTGTCGCCCTGCCCTCGTGAATGAGTTTGACCAACGTATGTCGACCGATGTTGAACTCATCGGCGAGCTTTTCCACTTGCTGCCAAAAGGTATTGCGATCCATACCTTGTCCCTCCTTACTGTTGAGAAAAGTTCACTACCGAACCGATGCTCTCATCAAAGCACAAACCGCGTCCCCACACTATTCTGCACGAACGCCTGGGGCAACTCGCGTGCGATCGCGTGCACGGCTTTCCAGCCGGTGCAATGGGCTGGGACTACCAGGGCCGGGTTCATCTCTTTTAGCGCCGCTACCGTGGGGCCAATAATCGGCTCGAACAATGGCCCCGACAGATGAAACCCACCTATGACTGCGTGAATCTTCTGAACCCCCGTCAACTCCTGCGCCTGCCGGATTGTATTGATCGCGCCCGCGTGTCCACAACCGGTGAGCACAACCAGCCCCTTGTCTTTCACATGGACCACCACGGCTTGATCGTCATGGATATAGGGATCTTTTTGCCACTCATCATTTCTCAATGCATAGTGAAGCGGAAATCCGGTCTCAAAGTCCGTGGTGCGGTGCACCTGTCCGGTCACCAACAGGAGATTTCCCAGCAGGTACGACGGACCACGTTCCTCGATAAAGTCAATTCCGTCGTGGGAGAGAATCTTGCGGTCGGGCGGCGGCAAATTGATCTCATGGCCATCGGGAAAAATCACCTTGCGTTCCAGAAAGGCGTCGGGATGCAACAGCAACGGCATTTTTCGTTCACCCAGACGTTCGACCATTCCCATGAGTCCGCGGGTATGATCGGCATGTCCGTGACTCAGGACAATGGAATGTAACTCCTTGGGTTTAATCTCCAGCACATCAAGGTTGTGAATCAGTCCGCGCTTGCTGAGTCCGGCGTCGAAGAGCAGCGACTCAGAAGTGTTGCCACTGGTGACTTTCACCAGTGCCGAAAAGCCGTGTTCAGCAATGAGACTCTCGCGGGTCAGGGCGTCGGGCACCCGCGGCAAGCGTTTCGCTTTCTCCGTATCCGGCAGCAACATATCAATGGTATTATCGAGCACGGTCAGGATCTCGACTTTATCGACTTCTTTCAGGGGCATCGTGGACATAGGCCCTCCTTATTTCTCGCAACCATTTTCCCCGGCTACCCTGGCCATGCACGGCTGTCAAGGCATCAGGAGGAAATCGCCATGATTTCGATTTATAGTGAGAGCTGGAGGGTAGGCGAACACAAAACAATCCCTCGGAAAGAGCAGGCAACTCCCATGACCTATCAAAAGATCACGATGACACACAGGAAGAAGATCGCCTTAGTTGCTCATGACAACAAGAAACATGACCTCCTGGAATGGACCAGTAAGCACCGCGACCTCCTCATTCAGCACGTTGTGTATGCCACAGGCACCACCGGCAATCTCCTCGAACACGAGCTGGGGATATCAATTCACAAGTTCCAAAGTGGTCCACTCGGGGGGGACCAGCAGATCGGCGCGAAGATTGCCGAAAACGAAATCGATTTCCTGATCTTCTTCTGGGATCCACTGGAACCGGCTCCGCACGATCCGGACGTCAAAGCCCTTCTGCGCATGGCCGTGGTGTGGAATATCCCTATGGCCTGCAACCGTTCGTCGGCAGATTTCATCATTTCCTCGCCGCTGATTGCCGAAGAGTACGACCGTCTCGTGCCCGACTATACCGCGTACCGCACACGCAAGATCGAGCGGTAGTGTTTGCTTTTATTCGCTTCGGTCAATGACCCTTGTCCAAGGGAATTGTGTTGAACTTGACACCGTCGTCCAAAACCACGGGTTTTCAAGCTCTGGGCGCTGCGGTGAACGCACGAAAAGGCCTACCAAGACGGGAAAAACACTTTCTCTTTCTTTCCTGGAACCCCTGGTGTCAAATAATACATAATCACCTTGACAAAGGGGAGACAGAGGGGATTTCACCTGCAGTATCGTATATGATCAAATTGTTTCCTTACTCTCTTTGTGACCGCCCCGTTACAACAACTACAATGCTTCCTGTTTATCCTGCCAGACATCATTGTAGAGTAACAGGAGAATATTGCATGTCCGTATTTGACCACACTGAGTATGACAACCACGAACAAGTACTTTTTTGCCGTGCCCCAGAGGCCAACCTCTTCGCTATTATCGCTATCCACGACACTACTTTAGGTCCAGCCGCTGGCGGATGCCGAATGTGGCCATATGCGTCGTTTGATGAGGCTGTTACTGACGTGCTGCGCCTGTCGCGGGCCATGAGTTACAAGAATGCCTTGGCTGGTTTACCCCTTGGTGGCGGCAAATCAGTGATCATCGGCGATCCGAAAAAAGACAAAAACGAGAAGCTGCTCACGGCCTTCGCCCGCTCCGTCCAGCGGCTTGGCGGACAATATTACACTGCGGAAGACATCGGGATCGGCACTGCTGATGTCGAAATCCTGGCAAAAAGCTGTGACTACGTGTTTGGTCTCTCCATGACCGGAGATCCCTCTCCTTTCACTGCACAGGGGTGTTTTGAGGGAATGCGGGCCGCAATACAGCACCAGCTTCACCGCAATGACTTCACTGGACTGACCGTCGCCGTCCAGGGTGTGGGCAACGTCGGACGCTACGTTTGTCAAATCCTTCATGAGGCAGGAGCAAATCTGATCGTGACGGATATTGATCCGCGAGCCGTGGCGTATACGGTTGAACATTTTGGCGCGACGGCGGTTGCCCCAGAGGCGATCTATTCTCAAGAAGCCGATATTTTCTCGCCGTGTGCCATGGGCGGGATTCTTAACGACAACACGATTCCCCAACTCAAAGCGCGCATCGTCGCTGGTGTCGCCAACAACCAGCTCCGTGAACCCCGCCACGGCCGGGTCCTGCATGACCATGGTATTTTGTATGCACCTGACTACGTGATTAACGCTGGTGGGATGTTGAACGCTTCAGGTGATATTTTTGGTGAGCATGACGTTCAGCGGGTCATGGAACGAGTGCAGGCCTTACATGACACGACACTCAAGATCTTTGTGACCGCACAACGAGAAGGACGACCCCCGTCTGATGTAGCTGACGACTTAGCTCGCGAGAAGATTGCGGCAGGGAAAATGGCAAAAACCGCCTCTCATGTTTCATAAAGCTGCGCACAGGGCCCCCTTACTTTGGAGTGCGGTGGCTGTGACACCGCTTTGGCTGCAGGCGAAGCGTAGGAAGAGATACACCCGGTGTTCGTCAACTACAGCACCGCCGTAGACAGTGTCACTTCGCTACCCAATCACCCGGAACACCTGTCCACCCGGAGCGTGAAAATAAAAATGCTCCGGATCCCAAAAATCAGTAATTTCCTCCACGCCAAAGGCTTTGAGCTTCTGCACCAACCCCGCGACATCATCACTTTTGATCTCCAGCCAACATCCCAGCCGTTGTTGCGCAGCCGTTAGCGTCTTTCCTTCTCCGCTGACATACTGCACCCCCAGCACTGCACCGTCGGGAAAATGAAACAGATCAAGGTGCGGTGGGATGTTCGCGGTCACGCCTTGATCGTGCGATTCGCGTAAACAACCCAAGATATCTTGGTAGAAAGCCCGCACTCGCGAACGCTCGTGTTCCTGAATAGTGAGGAGATAATGTGTGCCGAAAGCAATCATGGCCCTCTCCCCGTGCTCTTCTACACGTGCGGTCGCACATGCTTGGCAAACATTTCCAGCGAGCGCATCACCTGGTCGTGCGGGAAACCACCGAAGTTGACCTCGAAAATCGGATAGGTCAAGCCAAAATCTGCTTGCGCGCGCCGTAAGCGCTGCACACACTTTTCGGGCCCGCCAAAGATCATGCAGTCGCCCTTATCGAGTGCTTCATACGTCACGTCGCCCATCACCCTGGTCAAGCCGCCTTTGTACTCGGCATAATCTTTCGACTGCCATGCGCCTTTGCGATCCAGGTTACCAAAGAAGCGGAAGTACTGCATGAAGTGTTTCCCGGCGATATCGTGTGCGAGCTGGTCGTGTTCGGCAACATACATATGGTAGACACCTAACACTTCTCGCGTCGCCTCATCATGTCCGGCTTCTTTGAGAGCTGAGCGATAGAGTTGCAGCTTCGCTTGTAAGTCCTCGTGCCGCGGATAGGCAAAAGGGACTAGCATCGCATGAAAACCTTTTTGTCCCGCCCAAATGAAGCTTTCAGGGGTAAAGGCACACGCCGCCCAAATAGGAGGATGCGGCTGCTGCACGGGTTTCGGGAGTGAGAGAACATCGTGTATGTGGAAATGCTGCCCCGCGTACGAAACCGACTCCTGGGTCCACGCCTGTACGATCACGTCAAGCGCTTCATGAAAACGTGCCTGGCTTTCTGCCTCGTTCACACCGAACAGGTCATACTCGGCCTTCAATACTCCACGGCCAACACCGAAGTCGAGTCGGCCATCGCTGAGGACATCGAGCATGGCATACTCTTCTGCCGTACGGATCGGATTATTCAGCGGCAACAGAGTCACGCCTGTCCCCAACCGAATCCGCTTGGTCCGTTGCGCCACTGCGGTCGCAAACACCGGCGGAGAAGGAAAGGAATACCCTCCGATATAATGCTCGGCAAAGAACACCCCATCGAACCCCAGCTCTTCGGCATACTGAATCTGCTCCATCATCTCGCCATAGTAATGACTCGCAGACTGATGACGGTCAGGATAGTAATCGGGAATATAGAGGAGGCCGAACTTCATAGACGTTCTCCTTTGCAATCAGTCGTCCAGGTTGTGTTGCCAACTATCACGGGAAAAGTTGTTCTTGCAACTATGAGGACAAAAAGGCGAACAAGATAAATGGGGAAATGGATAAGGGATAAAGGGCGGACGCAAGCTATAGAGTGAACGTGGGGAGTGAGCTATAAAGCGTAGCGAGTCATGAGACAATTGAGACCATCAGAGCTTAGGCAAGCGAGGCTCAGTAAAGGAGGGACACGAGTATGACCGAAGCGCCGACACGGACGCGCTGGCTTATCGTGGGGCTAATTTTCTGCATGGGCGTGTTGATGTTCATCGACCGTGTGAACATCTCTATTGCCGCCAAATACATCATGCCCGAGTATAACCTGACCAACGTACAGATGGGCTCGATCTTCAGCGCATTTGTCTTAGGCTACGCGATTCTGCAAATTCCCGGCGGTTGGCTTGGTGATCGCTTCGGCCCACGTCGAGTGCTGGCATGGGCAATTTGCTGGTGGTCAGGCTTTACGGCAGTGACGGCAATCGCCGGGGATTTTTTCCTTGCCTCGTGGCTAGGGGTCATTGGCTCGTTCATGGTCATTCGTGCACTCATCGGCATCGGTGAAGCTGGAGGACCTCCCAACTACAACCGCTTGGTTGCCAATTGGGTAGGCCCTGGAGAGCGTGCGCTAGCGATGGGCATTGGCACCAGTGGGAGTGCGCTTGGCGCAGCGCTTACTCCACCGTTGATTGTGTGGATTATGGTCACATTTGGCTGGCGAGCAGCGTTCTACATTGCAGGGGCCGCCGGCATTCTGCTCGCTGCCGTCGTGTATTGGTTTGTCACTGATCGGCCAGAAGAGCATGCCTGGGTCAATGCTGCTGAACTACAGCGCATCACCAGCAATACGGAAGCTGTAACCATTCCAAGTTCCTCCTCCATCACGATCCCGTGGCGCGCCCTGTTGGGTCGAGCAGATTTGTGGCTGCTGACAGCAGCGTACTTCGTTCTTGGCTACATCCTGTACATCTACTTTTCATGGTTCTATCTGTACCTCACCGACGTTCGTGGTTTCTCCGTCCTCAAGGGAGGCTGGTATAGTACCGCCCCATTTTTGGCGGGCGCGATCGCCTCGCCGTTAGGTGGCTGGTTGTCCGATAGATTCAGCCAACGATTTGGAAAACGCATCGGTCGTTGCGGTGTCGCTTGCAGCGCGATGCTCCTCACTTCAGTTTTGATCGGGTTAGGAGCAAACACGGCTGACCCCTACATCGCAATCCTCTTGCTTTCATTAGGGTCAGGCGCGATCTTCCTCAGCACCGCCTCATTTTGGGCATCCACTATTGACCTTGCGCGTCCCTATGCTGGCACCGTTTCCGGTTTTATGAATATGGGCGGAAATCTGGGCGGAGCACTATCCCCCGTTCTCACTCCCTATCTCGCGGAACGGTACGGATGGGAAAGCGCCTTTTACTGTGCCGCGGCCCTGGCTATTCTCGGCGCGTTGTGTTGGCTTGGGGTGCATCCAGAACGACCTATTGCGTTGTTGGAAGATCCGGTGCCCGGCACGCCTGGAGTCGTCGCTACGAGCCACTCATAGACCATCCCGTACTCGTTGCTTTGAATGTTTCCATGAAAGGAGTTCATTATGCAAGTTGGCGTATTTCTTCTCCCCTCAGAAGGTTCAGCAGATCCCGCCGTTGTCGCTAAACGGGCCGAAGAACTCGGATTTGCCTCGTTTTGGGTACCCGAACATGCGATCCTGCCGGTGCATTATTCCTCGAAGTATCCTGGCACCCCGGATGGTCGCATTCCGCCAGCAGTCGGCGTAATCGCTGATCCCTTTGTGGCGCTCGCCCGCGCTTCCGCCACCACCACCAAGATCCAACTTGGCACTGGTGTTTGTTTAGTGCCAGAGCGTAATCCGTTAGTGATGGCGAAAGAAATTGCCACGCTCGACTATTTTTCGGGTGGACGCTTTCTGTTCGGCATCGGTGCCGGCTGGCTCAAAGAAGAAAGTGAAATCATGGGCGCAGATTTTCAGCATCGCTGGACGCAAACGCGAGATGCGATTTACGCCATGAAAGAGCTGTGGACGAAGGAAGAGTCGGCCTATTATGGCAGTTATTACAACTTCCCCCCGGTTCGCTGCTTCCCCAAACCTGCGCAAAAGCCGCACCCGCCCGTCTTGCTCGGCGGGTCTTCGAAGTATGTGTACAAGCGGGTCGCCGAATGGGGTGATGGCTGGCTACCAACCGGTATGCCAGTAGAAAAAATTCAGCAAGGTTGGGCCACCATCACCGAGCTGGCACAAAAAGTTGGACGCGATCCAAAATCGTTGAAACTGATCGTCTTCGGCGCACCGAATCAGTTCCGCACGCGCGAGGATCTCAAACCGCTCGAAAAAATCGGTGTCACCCACGCGACGATTTGGCTGAAGAAAACCGGAAAAGACGAAGCCGTTGCGGAAGTGGAAGAATTGGCGAAGGCGGTGCTGTAAACCGTAAAACGTGAAGCGTAAAACGTAAATACGTAAAACGTAAAGGAAGGGAGGGAGGGGTAGTTACTCGTTACGTTTTACGTTTTAGTCTTCGTTACTCGTTACGTTTTACGTTATTGGGTAGCCTTCAACAATCTTCGTCCCTTGTTTACCTGCGAAAGCGACAGCAGCTTGCAACAACTATCTTTTTCATTATCGTTCTCAAATGAAGTTCACGTCCAGGCACCCATAGTTGAAACCCGGCTAGACTGAGGTCAGGCCTCCTTCGCTTTGTGAAAGGTCATAACGGTTTCCCATTCTCCTGACTTTCCCGTGCGGTTGCAATCGGCGCGACGGGCAACTATTAAACAGAGGCGTAAGAGCGGAGAGAGACTGTCGCTACTTGCATTGGGGAACCACTATGGAGTTGAAGGTTATTCAGTACAAGGTCGCTGACCGGATTGCCACGATCACGCTCAATCGTCCGCACCGGATGAACGCGTGGACCGGGCGGATGCATACGGAGTACCGCTGGGTGTTGGACCAAGCCGAGCGAGACTCATCGGTACGCACGATTATTGTTACTGGCGCGGGACGGGCGTTTTGTGCAGGCGCCGATGCCAAAGCACTTGAAGGGCATGTGGAAAAAGGCGGCTATGACTCCGGGACGGACCCTGACCAGCTTGCCAAACCGGGCTACGGAATACGACCAGAGTTCGACGCGGATTTTGCCTATCATTTTGGTATTGGCAAACCGATTATTGCTGCGATCAACGGACCAGCGGCAGGTGTCGGCCTCGTCCTTGCCTGCTATGCTGACCTGCGCTTTGCGGCTGCTGGTGCGAAATTCACCACAGCCCATGGCAAGCTCAATCTGCCTGCCGAATTCGGTCTGTCGTGGTTGCTGCCCAGGCTGATCGGGTTGACCCGTGCGAATGATTTATTACTGACGAGCCGTGTTTTTTTATCTGAGGAAGCTCTCACTTTAGGTGTTGTGAATGCCGTTCTCCCGCCGCAAGAGCTACTCGCATATACGTATGACTATGCACACAATCTCATCACAACCGTCTCACCAGGATCACTACGAGAGACGAAACGACAGATCTATGCGGATTTACATCGTGACGTCGCGTCTGCCGTCCGTGATTCACAAGCACTTGTCGAACGTATGGCGACTGAAGCAGATTTTGCTGAAGGAGTAAACGCTTTCGCGGAAAAACGAGCGCCACGGTGGGTGAAATCCTCTACGTAATACATACTGAGAGGAGGCTAGAATCTGAAGCACTGTCTAGGATAAGGGATAATGGGGGAAGGAATCAAAGAAGAATAGTGAGGGCAACTTTTTTCATTTCTCACCTTATCCTTTGACCTTTAACCTTTTCCCTCTATAGACTACTGGCTACTGATAACTCTGCGCAGAAAGGAAAATAAAAATGGCTGGATTAGTTCAAGGAAAAGTCGCATTGGTTACCGGCGGCGGCTCGGGCATCGGCCGCGCCACCTCACTCATTTTTGCGCGTGAAGGGGCGAAAGTTGTGGTTGCGGATGTTGTTGTTCCCGGCGGTGAAGAGACCGTGCAAATGATCAAAGCTGCCGGCGGCGACGCGATCTTTGTCAAAGCCGATATGAGCAAAGCGGCAGAGGTTGAAGCGATGGTGCAGAAGACAGTCGCAACGTATGGTCGCCTCGACTGCGCCCATAATAACGCCGGAATTGAAGGGACGACGAAACGGACTCCCGATTACTCCGAAGAAGAGTGGGATCGGGTTATCGATATCAACCTCAAAGGCGTGTGGTTGTGTATGAGATATGAGATCCCGCAAATGCTCAAACAAGGCGGGGGCGCGATCGTCAACACCGCTTCTGATGCCGGCTTGCTTGGCGTACCACAAATGCCCGCCTATGTTGCGAGTAAACACGGAGTCGTTGGTCTGACAAAGACCGCTGCATTAGAATACGCCAAAGCAGGGATTCGGGTGAATGCTGTGTGTCCCGGAGTGATCAAAACGCCGATGGTCGATCGCATCACCGGTCTACGCCCGGGTCGCGCCGAGCGTATGACTGCCGCTGAACCGGTCGGTCGTATGGGAAAGCCCGAGGAGATTGGCGAAGCCGTTGTGTGGCTGTGCTCAGATGCCGCCTCATTTGTGACGGGCCTACCGATGCCGGTTGATGGTGGAGTGGCGGCGCAGTAAGCAAGGCAGAACGCAGAATCATGAATGACTGCTGACCGGTCTTTCTTGGGCCGGTCAAGTTGAAAGGTGGTTTGTATGGCTGATCTCGAACAGTTCCGTGCTGACACGCGCAAGTGGCTTCTAGACAATGCCCCAGCGGGTGTCCGGGGTCTGACGCTCGCTCTGGGCGAAGGAAACTGGGGTGGACGAAAGGCGACCTATCCCAATCCCGACATGAAGCGTTGGCTTGAGGTTATGGCTGCACGGGGCTGGACTGCACCAGAGTGGCCGAAGGAATACGGTGGCGGCGGCCTCTCGAAAGCCGAAGCGAAAATCTTGCGTGAAGAGATGGCCGCGTTGCGCTTGCCGGAACCACTCTCCGGTTTCGGATTGACGATGATCGGCCCTACTCTTCTCCAGTACGGCAACGAAGATCAAAAACGCGAACATCTCCCCAAGATTGTCCGTGGTGAGATTCGTTGGTGTCAGGGCTACTCCGAACCTGGCTCCGGCAGTGACCTTGCTTCACTGCAAACCAAGGCGGTCCGGGAAGGTGATTATTATGTCATTAACGGTCAGAAAATTTGGACATCCTACGCCAATTATTCTGACTGGATGTTCATGCTGGTGCGCACCGATCCTAAAGCCAAGAAGCAAGAAGGAATTACCTTCATCCTGGTCGATATGGAAACGCCAGGAGTAGAGACACGCCCGATAAAACTCATCAGCGGTTCTTCACCATTTTGTGAGACCTTTTTCACCGATGTGCGAGTACCGGTCAAAAATGTCGTCCATACCGTTAACGCCGGTTGGACAGTGGCCAAAGCCCTCCTCAATCACGAACGGAATATGATTGCCTCGGCGTTCGGCTCTGGTGGGAAACGACGCACCATGCGCGATTGGGCCAAAGAGTATGTCGATTTTGACGGAGACCGACTGGCTGACGACTCCCTACGGCAACGGCTCGCGCAGTTCGAGATGGATGCGCTCGCGTTTCGCCTGACTGCTGATCGTTCACGCGACGCGGCCAAGGCTGGCCGACCGCCCGGACCGGAGAGCTCAATGTTCAAAATCTACGGCACCGAGCTGAATCAGCGACGCTTGGAGCTGCTGCTGTCTATCGCCGGGCCTCAGGCTCTCGGGTGGAAAGAGCCTGGGTTCAACGAACGTGAACTGACCCTCACCCGTGACTGGTTACGCTCACGAGGAAATACGATCGAAGGTGGAACAAGCGAAATTCAACTTAACATTATCGCCAAACGTGTCTTAGGATTGCCGGATTAAACCCGTGAAACGTAAAACGTAAAGCGTAACCATCCCTTCCTCCTTACTACGTTTTACATATTTACGTTTTACGCATTACGCATCACGTATCACGCTTCACGCATTGAGGAGTCCTATGAACCTTGTACTCACCGAAGATCAAGAATTGCTTGCACAGACTGCTACTGACTTTGTACGAGAGCATTCCCCGGTCAGTCGCGTCCGCGCGCTACGCGATGCGCAGGACCCTGCCGGGTTCTCACGTGATTTGTGGAAGCAAATGGCGGAGCTTGGCTGGACCGGGATCCTACTTCCTGAAACCTATGGTGGCGCGGGTATGGGGTTGGCAGACCTTGCCGTTGTGCTTGAATCCCTGGGCCGGACACTGGCTCCAGAGCCGTTTCTCTCGACGGTTCTGCTTGCGGGGCAACTTCTGGCAGAGGCTGGCACGACGCAACAGAAACAGGCCTGGCTTCCTGGCATTGCCACGGGTGAAAAAATTCTCACCCTGGCCTACCAAGAAACACGCAGTCGATACGAGTTGCACCGGATCACGACCACAGCCTCGGCACAAGGAGCACATTGGTTGATCTCTGGCGAGAAGATTCAAGTACTCGACGGACAGACCGCCGACGCCATTATTGTTGCTGCTCGTACCTCCGGCGATGCTAACGACCGAGACGGTGTGTCGCTGTTTCTGTTGACCAAAGATATGCCAGGAGTGACAATCACTCCGCAACAACGGGTTGATAATCGTGCCGCTGCCCTGGTCTCGTTTGACGACGTAAAAGTTGGGCAAGAGAGCCTCGTTGGCACGCCCGACAAAGGACTGGCGCCGCTCTCTCGAGTAGTGGATTGCGCAACCATTGGCTTGTGTGCCGAAATGCTCGGCGGAATGAGCCAAATTTTCGACGATACGCTGAACTATCTGCGTACCCGTCAGCAGTTCGGGGTCCTGATCGGCACCTTTCAGGCATTGCAACATCGTGCTGCCCGGGTTTTTATGGAGATCGAACTAGCGAGATCAACTGTCATGGCTGCCGCACGCGCGGCTGATGCCAATGACCCAGAACTGGTCTCCCTGGTCTCCCTTGCCAAAGCACGCTGTTCTGACGCGTACATACTGGCTGCTAACGAGGGAGTACAAATGCATGGCGGAATCGGCATGACTGATGAACATGATGCGGGTTTCTACCTCAAACGAGCCCGCGTTGCTGAGATGACCTTTGGTGATGCAGCCTGGCACCGCACTCGATGGGCCCAATTGCATCAGTACTAAACTGCAGGAGGAGCGCAATGGCAGTGCAAGAACTGCAAAATACCGCCACCGTTGCCGACGTTGTCGAAGTCTTGAAACGTGATGGCGCGGTTATCGTTCGCAATCTCGCGGCAGAATCCTTGATGGATGCAATTCACGCCGAACTTCGCCCGTTTATCGATGCGACCGCGGTCGGGCGCGATGAATTTGCTGGGTTCCGCACCCAACGTACTGGCAGTTTGGTTGCACGTTCGCTGTCCTTTCATCAACTCGCCATGCATCCCCTCATTCTTGATACCGCCGCTGCTATGCTGGGGTCGTACTGTCAACGGTTTCAGCTTCATCTTACGCAGGTCATCAAGATTAATCCCGGTGAGCCTGCACAAGCACTCCACCAAGATCAGTTGGTCTACAGCCCCTTTCGCTTCCCCAAAGGGATGGACTGTGAACTGCATACCATGTGGGCACTGACCGACTTCACTGAAGAGAACGGAGCGACCCGAGTTATCCCCGGGAGTCACCTGTGGGAGGAAGAGCGTACGCCTACCCCAGAGGAGACAGTGCCCGCAGCGATGCCGAAAGGCTCCGTCATGTTATTCACTGGCGCAGTGACCCATGGTGGAGGAGCAAATCGTTCTCAACACCCTCGTATGGGAATCGAGGTTGGCTATAACCTGGGCTGGCTCCGCCAAGAAGAAAATCAGTACCTCGCAGTCCCACCAGATGTTGCTCGCCAGCTTCCCGAGAAGTTACAACGATTGATCGGGTACAGCTTAGGCGGGTATGCTCTCGGATACTTTGGTGACGTTCGCCACCCGAAAGAGCTATTGAAGGAATAGACGGAACCTTACTAAAAAGTGGACAAGAGGTGTAATTTATGACGTGTTGCCCTGAAGGTTGCGCTCTCAGTTGACCAACAACAGACGTTCCGTCATTCCCGCGCAGGCGGGAATCTAGGAGCTGCGGCGTTGGGTTGGAAGTTATGTTTCTAAGCAGCAAACCCGTTGGTCACAACAGTACAGCTACCAATATCTTCTTGCCACAAGATTCGTTGAAAAGAAGCCTGCATGTATGTTTCAGAAAAAAGGAGGAAGCAACATGACACAATTGAAGAAGTTTCCATACCCTGGGGCCATTGATGCGGACGGTCATATTCTTGAACCGCCCGATTTGTGGGAACAATACATTGAGCCCAAGTACCGTAATCGTACGATTCGTGTCCGCACGGATCATGAAGGCTTAGAGGTCATCGAACTGGCAGGAGGCCCGGCCCGCTTTGTTAAGCCAGGACAGCTCGCGCAGTTCGGCGCGATGGGGAAAGGCGAAGAGGTACTGACCCCATCTCCAGAACGAACATACCTCAACCAAGCCCCGTTCGGTTCAATGGACCCCAAGGAACGGTTGGTACGAATGGATGAAGAAGGGTTAGAAAAAGCGATCATCTATCCCAGTTTGGGGCTCTTATGGGAAGCTGAGGATGTAGGCGACCTCGAACTCGAAGCGGCGTACGCACGGGCGTACAATCGCTGGGTCGAGGACTTCTGCCGGGACTCTGGCGGCCGTCTCGTTCCGATTGCCCATATTTCCATGGGAGATGGTCACGAGGCGGCTCGCGAACTGGAACGGTCGGTGAAGAACGGAGCCAAAGGGGCGTTCTTCGTCCCCTTCACACCAACCAACAAATCTCATGCGCATCCAGACTACGACCCATTCTGGGCGAAAGCACAAGAGCTTGATGTTCCAGTCGGCATTCATCCCAGTGGTGAACCGCCTGCCAAACGTGTCCACCAGCGCTTCCGTGAAATGCAGAAGTGGGCCATGTGGCACTACAATGTCCATGGTGCGCAAGGACCACTACAGGCGTTTACTGCACTCTTTCAGTACGGTCTGTTCGATCGTTTTCCTCAGATCAAAGTGGTGGTGCTGGAATCTGGGGCCGGCTGGGCAGGCTATCTGCTGAACCGGATGGATGCAGTCTATGACAGCCCATTAGGCAAGACGGTCCCCCTGAAAGAGAAACCGAGCTATTACTTCTATCGGCAGTGCTGGATCTCAGGTGATCCCGATGAAAAAGCCTTCGCGCATGTCGTAGACTTTGTCGGGGCCGATAAGTTCTTCTGGGCCTCAGACTTCCCCCATTTTGATCACACCGGCGATTATATGGAAGAGCTACGTGAACTAGTCGAACCATTGTCGGCTGAGTCACGGCAGAAAGTAATCGGTGACAACGTCGCGCAGGTGTATAACATCTAAGTTGAAATATCTGGGATGCAGTACGTGGCAGTACGACTGGCAGGTACTGGGTCCCGTCACTTTGCTGGCACCCTGCAGTTTTTTGGAGTGCGGCGGCTATAACGCCGCTGTAGTTCCGCGTGGAGCACATCCAGCGTGGTCCGCAACGCTCATCAGCCAAAGCGCCGCCCTTGGCGGCGCACTCCATATTCCTGAGAAAACAAGCTTTCGACAAAACTCCGTAACGTGCACCATGCGTACGAGAACCGGAGGAATGGCTCACCAACTCCCTCCGGCAAATACAGAGAGTTACGCTGCCTTTGCGGTAATTTTCTTCACCGGCTTCGCTTTCGCTTTCGCTGCCGGCTTCTTCTTCGCTGCATCAACCATTTTTTGTACAGCGCGCCAGTCGAGGATACCAGCAATGCCGCCTTTGGCATCGTGAAACGCCACCGGGCCGTACACATTAGCGAGATAAACAGTATCCATCGGATGGGTCGTGGCCTCATGGACCGCACCAGCGGGCTCATACACCCAATCACCCTCACGGGCCGAACCGCCACGATAATCAAACCCCCCAGAGAGTACGTAAAAATCTGCCGGGCCGATATGCGTATGCGGCGCGTTGACTTGACCAGCCTTTGCTTTGACTAAGGCACTCCACGCCCCGGTCTCCTTGCTAATGCGCAGGACAAGGAACTGATTCCCATCTCCAGCATCGATCCACGGCTGGTTTTTCGTTCGCACCAGAGCCGCCCCAATAGAATCAAATTTTTGTTTCGTCGCCATCGTTCGTCCTCCTTCGTTATGCACGTAATTCAAGACTTTCGCCTTTATATACAATCTCAAGCGGGTCGATAACCACCTGTTTATCTCCCTGCTCAACAGTACCGGCCCGATAGGCTTGTACGCCTTGTTGTTGGGCAACAGCAACAGCTTTCTCCGCATCGTGAGCAGCGACAAACAGAGCAAACCCTGCGCCCATGTTCAGACTTCCGTAGGCCTCGCTCGGATCAAGCGCGGCCTGATCGGTAATGAACTGCAAGACTGCTGGGATCGGGGGCACGCCAGTCACATGGTACACAAAAGGTTGCGGATGACGCATCAACTTACGCCACCCGTGGCCGGTGATATTTGCCATATAATGGATATCAACGTCCGCAGCAAACAGCGCTTCAGTTACCGGCACATATAAAATCGTCGGATCGAGTAGGGCTTCACCATAGAGTCTCCCATCAGGTAGGACGGTCGCATATCCTTCAGATAATCGTTCGGCCAACTTGCGGGCAAGCGAAACCCCATTGGCATGGATGCCACTACTTGCCAACAATACGATTGCATCTCCTGCCTGCAACTGAGAGCCAAGGGTCAAGCGTGCTTTCGGCTTGATAATGCCGACACACGAAGCCGCCAAATCGATCGCGTCAGGTTCTACGACTCCGGAAAGGCTGGGAGTTTCTCCTCCGCCCCAGGCGACACCGATTCGATCACAGGCCCGTTTCCAGCCAGCAACGAGGTCTTCCATTCGCTTCTGATCGGCAAACCAGGCCGAGCCGCCCGTCGCCCAATAGGCATGAACACTCAGCGGTTTCGCACCGACGGTGATGACATCGTTCACCGCCATCGCAATGGTGTCTTGTGCAATTTGGTCGTAGTACGTTTTCCTGGTGATCTGGCGCATAGCGTCGGCAACCAGCGCTTTGGTTCCCAGGCATTCAGTAATCGAGGCGATATAACAGTCGCCAATATCCAGCACATATGCTGATTCGCCGCGACTGGCCTCAACTTCTGCGACCCCTGCGGACAACAGGTTTTTCCCTGTCTCTCGGGCTGCTTGTTGGGCAAGGATTTTTAACGGGTCGATCTTTGCGTAATCGACCCCAGATTGCTCATAGGTCAAAGGTGACTGTTGGTGAGTAGACTTCATTACTCTAACGAATCGCTACATGAAAATTTACGAGAAGCACAATAGAGGGACCAGAGACATTTGGAAAGGCGGGGGCGTGGATCAGGCGTCAAAAGAAACGTTCTCATATATTTCAGCAAGGACCAGGCTTGCATTGAGGGACGGCAACTCTATTTGGGCATCTGCCTCGCTCGCTTCAGAAAACAACCACTGCCCATCGGGCTGACGGACATAGTGCTCCACATGCCGGCGTTCTTGCGACACCAGCACGTGCTCTGCCAGCGATGGCAATTGGCGATACTGCACCGCTTTGTTGCCGCGATCATACGCTTCCGTCGACGGTGACAGCACTTCGATGATAACGGTTGGATTTAACAACGTGTCGTTCTGTACATCGTCAAATTGTCGTTCCCCGCAGACCGCCACAACGTCAGGATACGTATACAGTCCAGTTGGACTGACTTTCACTCGCATGTCACTCATATACACTCGACAAGGACGTCCACGGAATTGGGCGTGTAACGAGGCAAAGATATTTCCGGCAATCAGATTATGGGTCTCACTGGCGCCGGACATAGCGAAAATCTCGCCAGCATAATATTCACTTTTGTGGTCCGCCTGACGTTCCAGCGCCAAATACTCTTCCGGGGTATATTTCTGTTGCGGCAATGGCATATGTCCTCCGCCGATCCCAAGCGTAGCAGATTTTTCTGTAGAGCAGCTAGATGCTGTCTAGTCGCTGTCTTGCCAGATGAACCCTTAAGTATCCCCCAGTCTGAAGGGTTTCGCCCCACAGGAGAGCAAGTGGATGTTTTCGTCGCTCTCCAGGGTCAGCAGTGGCTTGCCCCAGGAAAGCACCTCATGACAAAACCGCTCGGTCTTACTGCCAGGAGTGGCGTGGGCCACGAAGACTTTATCAGCAAGGCGAGCAACGAACTCGTTCCGTTTTTGTGCCAGACTTGCGGTCGCGCGGTGAGTATTTTCCGTAAAGGGCGAGAGGAGTAGCAAACGACCTTCCGTGAGTGGAGCTTTCCACTCAGCAGGGATACGCATCATTTCGAGACCACGAGCAGGGCAAATAATGACAGGTTGTTTGCCTCGCAGCAACAGCGCTAAACATTCCTTCTCCATCGGCGAGTGGAAGCCACTGATGACAGTCACTTCAGCGTCACGCAGAGCACGAGCAAGGTCATAGGTTCGAAGGATGATGTCACCTGGGCATCGTGTCGAACAGAAAAAACCAAGCAATCGATTCTCCAAGATTGTCAGGTTGCCAATGGCCCAAATACGTGGGAAACGAGAAGTCCCCTCACGAGTGAGGAGAGGCGTAGGAAAATCGGCACTGGTAGAATCAACAACTGAAACGACGAAGGACATGTTCTCAAAACACTCAAAGTGCTTCTTATTCAAATTCTATTAGCAAGAAGAGGCTAATAGCGTACTAGTAGATACCCACGGGCTTACGCCCGTGGCACTTCCTCAGAACCCGAAAGTGAGTTGCACTTGCCCTCTATCTACCTTTTCTTGAAATTCCACGTACCGCTTAATCACGTCTTCATTGATACCGAC
>JBFWXH010000080.1:0-37533 GCA_050187625.1 Binatia bacterium | reverse complement strand
GTTGCAGGCGCTGTACTCGAAGAAACAGCAGCAATCCACTTCATTACGTTCTCTCCTTTCAGCCCTCCATCCGTTCAGCCTCTCGTCATTGCCCTTTGTTAGTCCATGCTTCGGCGAGAGGTAGCAGACTAGGATTTCGCCTGTCGTGGGGGGATGATCTGGGGTGGATCTTCAAACAGCTCGCCAAACAATTCCCGCACTTTCTCTTTCGCGGCCTCCAGCGCTTTGCGCCCCAGCGGCGTTGCCCGATAGACTTTCCGTGACCACCGCCCGTTCCGTTCCTCCGACGAACGAAGATACCCTTTCTGCTCCAGTCCGTGCAGCAGGGGGTACAGAGTCCCTGCGCTCAGTTTGTACCCATGCCGGGCAAGCTCTTCGATGATGCCGAGACCGAAGATCGGCTCGTGGACGGCATGGTGAAGAATATGCAGCCGGATCAGGCCAGCGTAGAGTTCTTTGTCGTCTATGGTTTTAGCACCCATGGTTCGCAAATTCGCTATCGATTATCGTTATCGACGATAAGATATTATGAATCTCGGTTCTTTGAGTCAAGAGCATAAAAGGGTTCGTCGCTGGCATGGTCAATCTCGTCATCGCATTTGGAGCCGGTGCGAGTCTGCCGAGTGCGCGCACCGTGTTGACTGCCGCGGTCGTTGGTTTTCTCGGCTATGATGTGAGCCTGGTGCTGTTTATACCTGGCACTCCGGTATATTGGCACGGCCAGGACGGGCGCCTATTTTTCCTTAGCTCCGTTCGCGGGAGCGGCCATTCCCATCTTCGTGTTGGGCGATCGCTTGACGACCCAATTGCTGGTTACTGCTGCACGGATGGCACTTGGCGCGTGGTTGTATCTTACGAAATGGCGCGAGCACACACACTCACACGAGCCACTGGAACACGAACCCGGCCATAGCCACAATGCTCATCACCTGCATAGTGATGAAAAAGAAGCTCACTGCCATCTCCATGCCCATTCAGCGTTGCAGCATAGTCACCCCCACTATCCGGACATTCATCATCGGCATGAGCATTAACCAAATGCTCTTCGTGGAAGTGCAGGAGATCGCCGTCAGACATCTCCGATCTTTGCGGAGGCACCGCACAGGCTAGGTAGCTGATGCGCTAGGTGAGAACAGTTGGCGGAAGGAGTCCCGCAGCACACCAAAGCTCGAAGAGAAAAAGATAACGGCAATCAGCGTCCCGATGAGAATGTCGGGCCAGGCCGCTCCTGTGACTGCAACGCCTAGCGCGGCAACTATCACGCCGAGATTGGCAATGACGTCATTACGCGAGCAGACCCACGTAGACCGCATATTAATTTCACCTGTGCGGAACCGCAACAGCATGGTGGCGCAGGCCGTATTCGCCAGCAGCGCCAGCAGGCCGAACATATTCATGAGCGATGCAGCAGGAACCACCCCGGCGATCACTTTTTGCATAACCTCTCCCAGCACAGCCACGCCAAACCCGATCATGATACAGCCCTTCAATAAAGCGGCTCGTGCTTGCCATCGCTCCCCCTTGTGCAGCACATAGAGGTTCACACCATATACGGTCGCATCACCGAACATATCGAAGGAATCAGCGAGCAACGCGGTCGAACGAGCCAGAAGACCGCCGCCAAACTCCGTAAAGAACATCGCCAGGTTGATGGCCAAGACGACCTTCAAGACACGTCCATAGTTGTTCCGGAGAGCGATAATGTCGTGAACTTTCGATTCGCAACAATCGTGCATGGAAATCCTCCGTGGGCCAGTACCTATATTTATAATACCTGTTCAGGCGGCGGCTGTCCGTCGCCTTTCAATCCACGCATATAAAGTTGGCAGCACCAGCAGCGTCAGCGCCGTTGAGGTGATGAGCCCCCCGATGACCACCGTGGCCAGCGGCTGCTGCACTTCGGCGCCGGCAGAGGTAGAGAGTGCCATCGGCACAAACCCAAAACTGGCCACCAGTGCCGTCATCAACACCGGCCGCAGCCGAATTTCTGCACCACGCCGCGCAGCCTCTTCCCCAGATAACCCTTCCCGCCGCATCTGCAAAACGTAGGACATGAGCACCACGCCATTGAGGACGGCGACGCCGAAGAGGGCAATGAACCCTACTCCAGCCGAGATCGAAAACGGCATCCCGCGCAGCGCGAGCGCGAAGATCCCGCCGGTCGCCGCCAGCGGCACGTTCAGGTAAATGAGGAGCGCTGGTGTCGCGGCGTTAAACGTCGAATACAGAAGGACGAAAATCAAAAACAGCGCCAGCGGGACCACAATAGCGAGGCGGGCGGAAGCGCGTTGGAGGTTCTCGAACTGCCCCCCCCACTCAATCCAATAGCCTGGAGGGAGAGTGACCTGGCTGTCGACAGCCCGTTGCGCGTCGGCCACGAAGCTGGCCAGGTCGCGGCCCCGCACGTTCGATTCTACTGCCAGGCGGCGATGAATATTCTCGCGACTGATTTGTGCCGGGCCTTCCTCGATGCGAATATCAGCAAGCTGGCTGATGGGAATGAGCCGGCCGTTGGGATCCGCCACCCGTACGTTCTTAATCCGGTCCAGATCCTGCCGGTCTGCGGCAGCGAAACGCACCTGCAGAAAGAACCGCCGCTGCCCCTCAAAAACTTCCCCAACCACCCGTCCGCCCAGGGCCTCAACCGTGTCGAGAATTTGCGACGCGTTAATGCCGTAGCGGGCAATGGCCTCGCGGTTCACAATGACCCGGAGATAGGGAAGCCCTGCCACCTGTTCCGCTTTGGTGTCGGCGGCGCCAGGGACCCGAGACACGACCCGCACGACTTGATCGCCAAGGTCCTTCAACGTGTCCAAATCCTCGCCAAAGACCGTAATCGCCACATCCGAACGCACCCCAGCGATTAACTCCTGAACCCGCAGCTCGATAGGCTGCGAATAGCTGAACTGGGTGCCCGGTACGGCTGCGGTGAGCGCGCCGTTGAACGCCTTAATGAGACCCTCCCGCGTCTGCGCCGTTTGCCATTCGTCATGCGGTTTCAGGATCGCATAGATGTCGCTGATCTCGACTCCCATGGGGTCGGTGGCAATCTCGGCGCGGCCTGTGCGGGAGACGACCGTCACCACCTCGGGGAAACGTTTCAGCGTTTGCTCGATCATGGTCGTATTGCGCACCGACTCCTCGAGCGACACACTCGGCAACCGCCAGGCCTGCAACGCAATGGCCCCTTCATCAAGCCGTGGGATGAACTCGGCGCCCATGAATAAAGCTACAGCTACGCTCACGGCGAAGAGGCCTGCCGCCACACTACTGGTGAGAACCGGGTGACGCAGCGTCCGCGCGAGCAGCGGACGGTAGAGGCGCTTCGCCTGCCGAATCACCCAGGTCTCCTCTTCTTTCACCCCACTGCGCAGAAAGAAACTCGCGAGCACGGGCATGAGCGTGAAGGACAACACCAGAGAGGCAGCGAGCGCGAACACTACGGTCAGCGCCATCGGGCGAAACATCTTGCCCTCAACACCTTCTAGCGTCAGAATTGGCAGGTAGACGATGATGATGATGCCGACAGCAAAGAAAATCGGTCGTAGCACTTCTCGCCCGGCCTCCAGGACAATCCCTTGCATCTCTTCATCGCTCAGACGCGACCGACCATGCTCCTTCTCTCGCTGCTCGGCGATGTGGCGCACGATATTCTCGATCATGACTACCGAGCCGTCGACGATGAGGCCGAAGTCGATAGCCCCAAGACTCATGAGGTTCCCGGACAAACCGGTGTAGACCATGGCGGTGAAGGCGACGAGCATCGACAGCGGTATGGCTGACGCCACGATCAAACCGCCGCGCAGATTGCCCAGCAGCAGGAGAAGAACCGCGATGACCAGGAGAGCGCCTTCAGACAGATTCTTGGTAACCGTCCTAATCGTCTTACGCACGAGTTCGGTGCGGTCATAGTAGGTGTCAATGGTGACGCCCGGCGGTAAGGATTTGCGGATCTCTTCAACCTTGTCCTTTACGCGATTCACCACCGCACGGGAGTTTTCCCCGATCAGCATCATCACCACGCCGGTGACCGCCTCGCCGCGTCCGTCACGCGTCACCGCGCCCTGTCGCACCATCGGCGCGAAGGCCGCCCGGCCGAGATTACGGATGTAAATCGGCGTATCGCCGTTGCGCGCGGCTACCACGATGTTTTCAATGTCACGCAAGTTCTGTACCAGCCCTTCGCCGCGGATCAGATACTGTTCCTGGTTGTGCTCGATGTAGGCGCCACCAGAGTTGGCGTTGTTACGCTCCAGCGCCTCAAAGACTTGGCCAATGGGGAGATTGTAGGCCACGAGCTTTTCGGCATCGAGCTGGACTTCGTACGTTTTCAGTTCGCCGCCGTAGGTATTGACCTCGACCACGCCCGGCACCGATTTGAGCTTGAAGGCAATATCCCACTCCAGGATCGAGCGTAGCTCCATCATGGAGTATCCTTCGCCCATAACCTCGAACTGATAGATCTCACCAAGACCAGTCGAGATCGGCCCCATCTCAGGTGTACCGAGCCCCGCAGGAATGGCCTCACGCGCCGCCGGCAGGCGCTCCATCACCAGTCGCCGGGCAAAGTAAATATCCATCCCTTCCTCGAAATAGACCGTCACCGCCGAGAGTCCGAAGCGGGACACGGATCGAATGAGCTCAATCCCAGGGAGGCCCGACATGGCGGTCTCCACGGGAAAGGTGATGAACCGCTCGACCTCGACCGGACCGAGCCCAGGCGCGTTTGTGAGGATCTGGACTTGGTTCGGCGTGACGTCAGGGACTGCATCGATCGGCAGCTGGCGTAGTGAATAGACGCCAACGCCGATAATGAGTCCAGTAAAAACGAGGATGAGAAAACGGTTCCGCAATGAGAATGCAAAGATACGAGTTAACATCCGTCTCGGCTCCTCTTGGCGAGGCCAGTTCAGTGCGCGTGCCCTTCTCCCATTTCTTCCTTGAGAAGGATGGATTTCAGATAAAAGCCGCCTTCAGTTACAATTTGTTCTTTTTCTTTCACTCCTGCCACCACTTCCGTGTAGGCTCCTGAGTCACGCCCAAGCTGCAGCTCTCGAGAGACGAACACGCCCTCAGCTTCTCGGATGAATGCTACTGGCATGCCTCGCACCTGCTGAATCGCGGCATCCGGTATGACGAGCACGGCGGTCGCATCGGGAACGGGTACAGCGATCGTCGCCGTGACAAACATCCCAGGTTTCAACGTGTGGTCAGGGTTAGGAATCTCCACCCGTGCCTGCGCGGTGCGGGTGGTCTCATTGAGGAGATTGCTCACATAGGTCACTTTCCCTTGAAACGGCTCTCCAGGGTACGCATCAACGGCGAAACGGGCGTCTGTCCCAACAGAAATATGCCCGAGGTCTTTTTCGTAGATGTCGAGCAGGATCCAGAGGGTCGAGAGATCGGTAATTGTGTAGGGTTTATCTTGGGGTTCGATCAACTCACCAACCGTGATGTGTTTCTCGACTACGGTGCCCGCGAAGGGAGCGATCAGGGGAAAGTGCGACAGCGAATAGCCCTTCCTACCCCAAGTGATCTTCTCGATCTCGGCATCAGCCAACCCCACGAGCCGCAACGCTTCCCGGGCGGCCCGGTACGCGGCTTGACTGCGCTCAAACTTTCCCCTGGCTTCAAGATATTCCTTTTCAGAGGAAATCTGCTGCTTGAAGAGTCGCTCCTCGCGCTCATAGTTACGGCGGGTGACATCGAGGTTCGTACGGGCTTGCAAGAAGGTGGCCTTTCTCTCCCCCAGCTCCAGACTGTCAAGCTCCGCCAGCGTTTGGCCCGGCTCGACGGGGTCACCGAGGAGCGCCTTGACCTCGATGGCCTTTCCGGGAATTCGTGGGCTTACATGGGCAAGGCGGTTTTCGTTGGGCTTAATCACAGCCGTGGCACGAATCTCTTGCTCTAACCCCCGTCGCTCGACGGGGACCGTTTTAAAGGAGACTGTTTGCAGCGTCGCTGCTGGCAAGGTAATCCGCTCATCTCCGTGATCCTGGGCAGCCGGGGACTCCGCTACGTCATGCGCGTGTGCTGCCGTTTCATCCACAGGTTTTCCCACTGGTTCTGACTTGCTCCCTTCGTTCAGGCACCCAGCAGTGAGGAGGACCGCACCTCCGGAGAGTCCAACCAGTGCCCCACATATCCATTTCGGTATCGTCATGAGTTTCAGGCTCCTTCTCCTACAAATCTTGTCCCACCGCTCGCTCAAGCGCCGTGCGCGCCAGCCAATAGTTCCACAGAGAATCCACATAAGAAAACTGGGCGCTGACCATGTCGTTTTGGACGACGACGAGCTGCAGGAGGTCGATTTTCCCTTCACGATATGCGGTTTCGATGAATTGAAAATTTTCCGCCGCCTGGTCCAAGACCGTGGTTTCAAACACCGTGATTTCCTCTCTGGCAGCCTCATAGCTGCGCAAGGCCTCCCTGACCTCTTGTTGGATGCGCAGCTCTGTACTACGTCGCTCGGCCCGGACTTGGCCAGCGCGGCCGGCCAGTTGCGTAAGTTCTGCCTGCTTGCGATCAAACAGCGGCAAGGGAAAACTTAAAGCCCCACCAGCGATCGTGTCACCGCCCTCTTCCTGACGATAAAAGGCTTGTAGGGTCGGATTGGGGACGATCAAACTGTGGGTCAAGGCGGTCTCGGCGGCCACCCGTTGCTGTTCTGAGATGGCAGCTTGCAAATCCGGACGGTTCTCCATCGCCAGTTGGAGTAAATGGTCCAGTTGAAAGGATTGGGGACGAACGGTGAGTTGTCCACTGGGAGCCAGCTGCCCTACCGGCTCCATTCCGAGTAGCCGTTCAAGTTCCTGCAACACATTGCGATAGTCCCGTCTCGCCACGATGGCGTCTTTACGCGTCTGTCCCAGACGCACGTCCGCCACGTTAACCTCCATCTTGGCAACGTCTCCTGCCTGAAAGCGGGAGGCAGCAATATCGCGCAAGCGGCGATTCAAGGTCTCGACTTCTTGAAAGAGATCCAGCCGCCGTTTGCGATAGAGTCCCCGGTAAAAAGCGTCTTTGACCTGCGCGATAATGAGACGTTCCCTATCTTTGAATTGCTGGCTGACCTTGGCCAGATTTTTTTTCGCTTCCTCAATGCGCTTACCTCGCTGCCCGCCTACTTCCAGTTCTTGCAAGAGGGTGAGGTCAAAATCCGTCGAACCACCCGGGCCATCGGCAAAGTGCCGGTGCGCACCACCGCCACTGATCTCCGGATTGAACTGGTTGGGATATTGCGCGCGCACCAGCCGACCACGGGCAATCTCCAAGTCTTGACGGGCGGCTAAAAGGTCCGGATTGTGACCACGCGCCAGCGCCAGGGCCTCGCTTAATATGAGGGATGGTTTCTCCTGGCCGCGGCTCGGCGCGGGTAATACTACTGCGGCCACGATAAGCAGTACACACCATACTTTGCTCTGCATCACGCGCCTCCGTTTAATGCCGGTGAGCAAGAGAGAAGCTGCGCCGCCCGCTCGTAACCAGGGCACGGGGGTAACTGTCGCGCAGGCGCTCGCCAGGAGCAGAGGTCTACACATGCCAAGAAATGAGACCGTCTCTGTTTGTTTCATGTACACTACACTTTCGTAAAAACCTCAGGAAACGCCAAAGAAACGCTCAGCGTTCCGGCGAGCAAACGCACCAAGGCGTAGCGACGGTGAAGACCGTCACGGAAAAGGGAAGAAAGTGGGGGTCAGATCAGGAGCGGAAACGCCCCCATCGGGTAAGACTGTTCAGGGCGAGGGAAAAGCGCAACCTCTTGCCATGCTTTCTCTTGCAAAGAGAAAACTCGCGCTACTGGCGTAATCCACGTGTGAAACAAGGGACCAGAATCAAAAAGCAGGTACGACAAAAGGGTGCTCGTCGTATCGTGCTGAAACACCTTTAGAGAACAAGGGTCCTGGGGACATGTGGCCTCGTGAGAACAGACTTCTGCGCACGTTTCGCAGGGGTGCACTACGACACCGCTGACGCAGAGCGGTGCGGACAGTACCAATGCCCACAGAGCGGCTACGAGCATAAAAAATCGCGCCATTGCTCATAATCGTACCCTTATCTCCGGTGAGGGTCAACGTAAAAGTGAGGATGCTGTCACCTTGCCAAAAAGAAATCGCGGATGTTTGCGAAAAGCCTGAGAGCAAGCTTTACACTGAGTGTGAGAAACCTCATACTGAGGAGAACTATTGGCGTCGCTGTGGACTCTAAAAGAAAGAGAAAAGGGAATTGACGAGCACTCTTGAGCCGCTTAGTAAGGATCCGTAGAGCATTATGAAACGGCACAAGCGACATCGTCTCTGGATTGTAGGGGTGGTAACCCTTGCCCTTGTCTCTTTTCTAGTCGGGACGAGCTTGGCCTGCCTGCAGAAAAGCGTCGGTACTGTCCAGATGGCAGAGGACTGCTGCCAGCGCCACTGCCAGCATGCGATGTCTGGTGACGTCGCCACCGACTGCTGCCAGAGTCATCAGGTCGATGTTTCTCAAGCGCTTCCCTTTTCACCTCCGGCAAAAATTCTCCTCCTCGCAAACACTACCGTACTCGTGGCTGTGATTCCCCTTGCAGTGTCCCAAGGCCCAGGTCGATTACGGTTGCAGGAGCACACTGGGGAGTCCCCGCCCCCAGAATCACCTTTTTATACTCTCTACTGTTCCCTATTGATCTGATCAGCGTTTCCTCCGTGGTTGTTCGCGACCGCAACGTTGTGTTCGCCAACAACCGTGCTGTCGATGAGCGGCTGCCGTTAGCGGCATAGTGAGCCCGCTCGTAGCCCTGCCTTTGATCAGGAGGAGAAGCGCATGACGTATACATTTTCTTTCGTGTGCAGCGTCACCGTGCTGTGTACTGCGGTGACCGCACACGCGTTCACTACTGCCTCATCAGAGAACGAAGAAAACTTTCACAGTGTCAGCGAGAACCTGTTATCTCAGGAGACGATCTCACTCGACACCATTCTTGCCTATGTAGCAATCCATAACCCTGCTATTCAGACGGCGCAGAGTCGGCTGCGAGCGGCACAGCAGATTCCCGCTCAAGTGTCTGCTTACGATGATCCGAGGGTGATGTGGGATAATTGGAATACTCCAGAGAATCTTCGTATCGATCAGGCTGGGAACAACATCTTCCGCCTTTCCCAGAAGATTCCTTTTCCAGGGAAGCTCAGCTTACAAGGCCAAATTGCCGCGAAAGAGGCAGAGCAGAGAGAAGCGGAGCTGCGAGCCACCGAGAGCGATGTCTCTGCCCAAGTGAAAAAAGCCTACTATGATCTCTGGCTGACGTACCAAAACGTACAGGTCTATCGTCGAGATACAGAACTGGTGGCGAAGTTTGCCCATATCGCCGAGCGCAAATACGCCGTTGGCCAAGTGTCGCAGCCTGATGTCCTGCGCGCGCAGGTAGAGTTAACGCGACTCGCCAATCGGGTGACCACCGAAACATTGGCGTTACAGAAGGTGCGTGCGCGGCTCAATGCGTTGCTCAGTCGCCCTCCCGAAGCCCCACTGGGAATTCCCCAAGATCCGCCTTCTGCAGTCGTAACGTATTCCATGGCCGATCTCGAACCCCTGACGCTCAAAAATCGACCAGAACTCATTGCCCAAACCAAAGCGATAGAGAAAGAACAGATTACCCTCGCCCTGGCCCGTAAAGCCTACTACCCGGACTTTGAGTTCTCAGTGAGTCGGTTTGTAAACTTTCGCCAGCACGATGGTTTTGGATTTGTCGTGTCCGCCACCATCCCGTTGGCCTTTCGCTACAAGTACGATGCGAGAGTAGAAGAAGCGGTTGCCAACCAACAGGCCGCTCAGAGTGAGCTGCGCCGTGTCCAGGATCTGGCGCTCTTCGAGGTGAAACAGACGCTCGTTGCAGCACAGACCGCGCTCGAACAACTCAAGCTGTTTCTCCACACCCACATCCCCCAAGCCGAGCAAGCCCTGGCTTCCTCTCAGATCGGCTACCAGACCGGCAAGGTGGATTTTCTCTCGTTGATCGACAGCCTGCGGGTGGTTGAGCAGGTTCATCTTGAGCACCTCATGGCCACGGCGAACTTTGAGAAGGCCTGGGCAGAGCTGGAGCGGGCCGTGGGACAGCCGTTACCGAGGACATACCCATGAAGTCACGAAAAGTGCATATTTTCTTCGCAATGTTCTTCCTCCTGACCGTGTCGATCTGGGCAACACGAGCTGAGTCTCCTGAAGCTTCTCATCATGGCGGTGCGGACGGTGCGCAGACCGAGCAGGACAGGCAAGCAATACCCCCGGCTGAGAACGAAGCATCTACCGCCCCGGCAGCGATCCACCTTTCTCCCGTGCAGCGCCAGATGATCGGCGTTACCTCCGCTGTCATTGAACAAACCCCCCTAAAGAAAACCATCCAGGCAGTCGGCCGCGTCGATTTCGACGAACGTCACTTGGTGGACGTGACCTTTAAGGTTGGCGGTTGGGTACAGGACCTGTTTGTCGATTACACGGGGAGACGTGTACGTAAAGGTGAGCCCTTGCTCACCCTTTACAGTCCTGACTTGGTCACTAGCCAGGAAGAGTACCTCCTGGCGCTCCGTACCAGAGACCAACTCGCCAACAGTTCATTGCCCGAAGCGCGGACCGGCAGTCAAGGGTTGGTCGAGGCTGCGCGGCGTCGCCTGCTGCTCTGGGACCTGACTCCACAGCAACTCACAGCCCTGGAAGAGCGCGGCGTGCCTCAGACATATCTCACGCTCGCTTCTCCAGCCGCAGGGATAGTGATTGAGAAAATGGCAGTGAAAGGCATGCGGGCAGAACCAGGGATGAAACTCTACCGTATCGCCGATCTCTCCACTGTCTGGCTCCTTGCGGATATCTACGAATATGAAGTACCGCTGGTCCGCGAAGGCCAACAGGTCACCGTTTCCCTTTCGTATTATCCCGGAGAGACCTTTCACGGTAAAATCACCTACATTTACCCTTACCTGGATACGCAGACCCGGACCAACAAAGTCCGCTTGGAGTTCGCTAATCCGCAGGGGAAACTCAAACCAGGAATGTATGCTAACAGCGAGATTGAAATTCACCTGGGTCCCACACTCACCGTCCCCGAGAGTGCGGTCTTACAGTCAGGATTACGACAACTGGTTTTCGTCGAGCAGGACCAGGGTGTTTTTGCGCCGCGCGAGGTAAAGCTGGGCGTCAAAGCGGGATCTCAGTTCGCCGTCCTTGCCGGCCTCGTGGCCGGCGAACGCGTTGTGACAAGCGGCAATTTCCTTCTTGACTCCGAGAGCAAATTACAATCCGCGACTAGCATGATGGGTATGATGGGCGCGATCGGGATGGGAGACTGGAAGATGGAAAGCGCCAAGCCCATGGAGATGGGCGGCGGCACGGTGGCTATGGCCGGACCGCAAGAGAAAATCGTCGATAATCTGAAACTTCGCCTGAGCACCAAACCAGAGCCAGCCACAGTGGGTGACAATACGCTCCGTATTGAGGTTACAGATGCCCAAGGTCAACCGCTAACCGACGCTGCAGTTGCCTTGGAGTACACCATGGACATGCCGGGCATGATGATCGATAAGGCCCAGGCCTCTCACACTCGCGCAGGCGTATACGAAGCCAACGTGCGATTCACCATGGCCGGGCCGTGGGGCGTCACCGTCAGTATCCAGCGCCTTGGACAGGCTGAGCTGCGCGAGAGGTTCACCGTGCAGGTCGGCGCATAGCTCGCGCACTGCGTGCGCTCTATGGCCCGCTCGTTTCACTCGCTTTATGGCGTATAGCAAGAACAAGAAAATTCCATACTCAGGTCAGAGCATTTTTGAAGGAGTAAATCTTTTTGCAAAGCAACTCTCCTTCCATCTTAATCCTCTGCAAGTCTTGTTCAGAGATGTAGCCATGTTTCTTGGCCAGGAAAAAGCAGGTCACAACCTCAAAAGTCGAGCCGATAGCGATATCCAAAAAATGGGAAAAGTCTCTTTTGGTCCCTCTCCCAGAACCCTCTGCAATGTTCAGAGCAATAGAATTTGCTGCTCGTCGAGCTTGAGAAGCCAGGTCAAACTTTTCTTCCGTAGGAAACCTCTTTGTTACTGTGTACGCCTTAGTCGCGAACTCCAAGGCCAAATGAAAAATCTCCGACTCTTCGAATCGAAACGCCATTGTAGACCTCTGAACTCGATTTCCTCTCGTCACCTGCCTTATGCCATAAGCCATTTGCTATTTGCCATAGAGCGACCGCAGGGAGCGAGCCATAGAATGACCGTAGCGAACGAGCCGTCAGCCATAGAGTGAGCGCAGCGAACGAGCCATCAGCCATGATTAATCATTTGATTGACTACAGTGCCCGTAACCGTTTCCTGGTTCTCCTGCTGGTGTTCTTCGCCACCGCCTGGGGCGTGCGAGCCATGTTTCGCATCCCCCTTGACGCCATCCCCGACCTTTCTGACCCACAAGTCATCGTCTTTAGCGAATGGCCGGGGCGCAGTCCTCAGCTCGTCGAAGATCAGATTACCTACCCCATCGTCTCGTCACTGTTAGCCACGCCACGCGTAAAAGCCGTGCGCGGGCAATCGATGTTCGGTGACTCCTTTGTGTATGTCATCTTCGAGGATGGGACCGACATCTACTGGGCACGCAGCCGTGTCCTGGAATACATGCAAGGGATCAGCGGCAAGCTGCCCGAAGGAGTTACTCCAACACTTGGTCCCGACGCCACCGGCGTCGGCTGGGTCTATCAATACGCGCTCGGAGATGAAAGCGGACAACATACCCTGGCGGATCTCCGTTCGTTTCAAGACTGGTCCTTACGCTATTGGCTGCAGAGCGTGCCTGGGGTGGCCGAGGTGGCAAGTGTCGGGGGCTTTGTCAAACAGTACCAGGTCAACATCGATCCCAATCGGCTGCTCGGCTACAATATTCCCCTGCGCACGGTCATCGAGGCCATCCGCATGAGCAATAACGACGTCGGCGGACGAACCATCGAAATCGCCGGAGCTGAACATGTGGTGCGGGGCCTCGGGTATATCAAGTCAACCAAGGATCTCGAAGTCATTCCCGTCGGGACCAACGGCAATGGCACCCCTATTCTCGTCCGCGACTTAGCCGCCGTGACGCTAGGACCAGATCTCCGCCGCGGCATCGCCACCCTCGATGACAAGGGAGAAGTCGTCGGTGGGATTGTCGTCATGCGCTACAACGAGAACGCACTGAACGTGATTCGTGCAGTCAAGGCGAAGCTTAAAGAAATCGAACCCTCGTTGCCGCCGGGCATGAAGATTGTGCCGACCTACGACCGCTCTGATCTCATTATGCGAGCGATCGACACCCTACGTCGCACGCTCACCGAAGAGTTGGTGATCGTCAGCGCGGTGATCCTCATTTTCCTCTGGCATATCCCGAGTGCCATTATTCCGATTATCACCATCCCGATTGCGATTATCCTTTCGTTTATCCCTATGGACCTGATGCGGGTAACGGCGAATATTATGTCCCTAGGTGGGATCGCGGTGGCCATCGGCGCGATGGTGGACGCGGCTATCGTGGTGGTCGAACAGACCCACAAGAAACTGGAACACTGGCAGGCCGAGGGACGGAAAAGCGATTACCGCGAGGTCGTCATTGCGGCGGTGAAAGAAGTCGGCGGCCCGAGTTTCTTCGCCCTGCTCGTCATCGCCGTGTCGTTTATTCCCGTATTCGCGTTGGAGGCCCAGGAGGGCCGCTTATTCAAGCCTCTGGCGCTCACCAAGAACTTCTCCATGGCGATCGCCGCTCTCCTGGCGATTACGCTGGACCCGGCGATCCGGTTACTTTTTACTCGCGTTGAGCCGTTCACGTTCCGTCCGCGCTGGCTGTGTCGTATCGTGAATGCGGTCCTCGTCGGCACGATTCACAGCGAGGAAAAGCATCCCATTAGCCGTCCCCTCATGCGGCTGTATCAGCCGGTGGTAGAGTTGGTTCTGCGGTTCCCCGGTGTGGTCATCGCTACTGCCATCCTGATTGTCCTGGCAACAGTTCCGGTCTTTCAACGTCTCGGCTCGGAATTCATGCCTCCGCTCAACGAAGGCTCAATTCTGCACATGCCGACCGCCTTGCCCGGCATCTCGCCGACTGAGGCACAGCGGGTGCTGAAAATCGAAGGAGAAGCGCTCATGCAATTCCCTGAGGTAGAGCGGGTGTTCGGCAAGATCGGACGGGCCAAGACCCCGACCGATCCGGCGCCGCTCAACATGGTCGAAACCGTAGTCACCCTCAAACCGGAAGAAGAGTGGCGACCAGGGATGACCTGGGATTCCTTGCTCGGAGAAATGGACCGCGCCCTACGCCTGCCGGGCATGCCCAACATCTGGTGGATGCCGATCCAGACCCGCACCGAAATGCTCGCCACCGGGATTCGCAGTGTACTGGGGATCAAGGTACTCGGACCACATTTACAAGGCATTGAGCAGGTCGGGCAGCAGATCGAAGCGGTACTTGGTCCGCTCCGCGGCACGCGCAGTGTCTATTATGATCGCACTTTGGGTGGTTACTACCTCGACTTCCACATCCGCCGGGAAGAAGCGGCACGCTACGGCCTCACGGTAGGTGACGTGGAAGACATTATCGAAACAGCGATCGGCGGCAAGGATATTTCGCAGACCATTGAGGGCCGGGAACGGTATCCGATTAACGTGCGTTACGCCCGTGAGTTGCGTGACGATGTCGAGATGCTCAAGCGAGTGCTGGTGCCGACACCGAGTGGCGCCCAGATTCCGCTCGTACAACTCGCCGACCTCCGTTTCTCGCAGGGACCGCCGATGATCCGCAATGAGTTGGGACAGCTCGTCGGCTTCGTGTTTGTCGATGTGGTGGGACGGGATCTTGGTGGTTATGTGGAAGAGGCCAAGCGCGTGGTGGCCGAACGGGTTCCCTTGCCACCTGGTTATACGCTCCTATGGGCCGGACAGTTCGAATACCAACTCCGAGCTAAAGAAACACTAAAGGTGGTCGTTCCGTTCACCCTCTTACTCATCTTTCTGCTGTTGTACCTGAACACGAAATCGGTTGCCAAAACACTCATTATCCTGCTCGCGGTGCCGTTCTCCGCTGTCGGGGCGATCTGGCTGCTGTATCTGTTGGATTACAATATGAGTGTCGCGGTGTGGGTCGGGTTGATCGCTTTGCTTGGGGTTGACGCCGAGACAGGGATGTTCATGCTCTTGTATCTTGACCTCGCGTACCAGGAACGGCGAGAGAAAGGGCTCATACGCAATTGGACCGATATCAAACAGGCAGTAATTGTCGGTGCGGTACAACGGTTACGACCAAAGATAATGACGGTCGGCGTCATGTTTCTCGGGTTGTTGCCCATCATGTGGAGCAGCGGCACTGGTACCGACGTCATGAAACGGATTGCTGCGCCAATGATCGGCGGGATTGGTACGTCCTTCGTACTGGAACTGCTGGTGTATCCGGCGATCTTTGCCTTATGGAAGTGGCGCGCGGAAGTGAGACCGAGAGTGGCAGAAGCCTGACCCATAGAGGCACGCCAATGGTATGATCGACCTGTCACACTATGTCTCGTATAGTTATCGTATGAATAAGCGAGCGATATCAGTAACTCTCGACCCTGAGAACCTCTTGTGGCTTACGGCGGATTTCGTTTGGGTGCGGTCTGGGGGTGCGAGCGTCCCGAGCCCTTCGCTACGGTCGCTGCGCGACCTACTCAGGGCGGACGGTCGTGCTCCCGGCTTCCCGAGTAGCGACCGGCAGGGAGCGTAACGAAGGATCGGCTAAGTGAGTAGGCGTGTAAGAAACCGGGGGCTCGGTGTTAGGGGCTGGGGACTGGGGAAAACTCGGAACCTGGAATCCTTCGACTGGGCTCACCTGTGCCTGCGGCACTGGCGCGAGCAGGACAGGCTTTTGACTTGAAACTGAAGACGTGGATTGAGCACCGAGGGAGGCTCCACATTCTGCGCAGAATTTTGCTCGCGGCAGATTCTCAAATCCACACTGCGCGCAGCGGCGTGACAGCGCGTCGTCGCACTCGATGCAGAACTTCGCACCCTCTGGATTGTCACTCTCACAACGCCTGCACCGCATGCCGCACGTCTCCTTTCTATTCTCTGGTCAAGAGCCCGCAGCCTATGCTTTCAACAGACTGGTGAATCCCATCTGCTCGAAGTGATGGTCGTTGGTGAAGGCATCCACTATTCGCATCTGCTGCATGACCACGAACGACGTGCAATCGGTGAAAGAGAACTCTTTGTCGGCGTACTGTTTGAAGAGCTGCCAGGCTTCTTCTTGTAGTCCCTCAGTAATATGGACAACATGGACCGTTCGACTCTTCCGCAGTCGTTCGCCAAAATCGACCGCCGCAAAATGCCCGACTTTCATGCGCAAGCCGGTATACGTCTCATCCAGTACGAAGTTGGTGGTGATGTAGCGACGCCCACTGCGGAGGAGGCTTTTATTGACATCGACCGCCACGCCGTGCAATTGATCCCGTTTGCTATTCAGGGCAATCCAGCCGTTCGCATCCGCAAACACCCAGTTCACTGTCGTGCTCTCTCTCCGTAGAGATAGTCGTCAAGATTGAGCGAAAGATCCGCAGGAGCCTCAGACTCATAGCCTTCCATTTGAAAGACCGGATCTTGGGTAACATCGAACGGCTCTTCGCTTTCTGGCAATTGCCCAATCCAGTCGAGAATCAGGGCTTGGACTGATTTCCCACTCCGTTTTGCCGCTTGCTCTAACCGCCGGTAATGCATTTCGGGTAACTGGATGGTCACTGCGGTCATCTTGATATTCCTTTCGTGGGCAGCTCTTCTTCTCCGATCAGCATTGCTTCTCTCTATAGCATGCCGCTGAGCGATCTCAATAAGAATCGGGGTCTCGAAGAACGATTCACTCACTCAATGACTCAAGGCTTCCAGCAACACCTTCGCCCCTTGCAAATCCTTGGTGTCGAAGCCTTCGGTGAACCAGTTGTAGACCGGCGCGAGCAGGTCACGGGCTTCGATTCTCTTGCCTTGCTGCTGCCAAAAACGTGCGAGACAGGTTGATGCGCGCAGTTCCCAGGATTTGGCTTGTTGCTTCTGGGCAACCTCTATCGCCTTCAAGAAACACTCTTCAGCTTCTTTCTCGACTTCCGACGGGCTTCGACTTGTTTGAGACTTGTCTTCAACTTGCCCGAGACTAGTTTGGGACTGAAGGGTCAGTTCTCCTTTGAGCCGATAGAGTTCAGCTTCGTAGACACGCTCTCCTCTTCGTGCAACAAACTCCAGGGCCTCCGTTAGGATCGTCAGTCCTTCTTCAATCTGTCCTGAGTGATTCAAGGCTTCAGCTAAAAGCGCTAGGTGATGAGACCGAGCCATGTCTGTTCCCATGCTCCGTGCGGTGGCCATGCCTTGACGGATGTAGGCAATCCCTTCTTCACGTTGTCCCTGCATGGCTAAAGCCCATCCCTGAAATACAGTTCCCCATGCCAGCCACATTGGAAATCCATGTTCGTGTGAAAGTGCAATTGTCGTTTCTGCTTGTTCCTGAGTTTTTTGTGGCTCCTGCAGATATTGATGTAACCAGGTTACACAGATAAGCGTCCAGCCGAGAGTGTTCGGGTGGGTGAGTTTTTGGGCTAACCTTAGTGTTTCCTCGCTTTTTTGCCGGGCCTGGTCTGGGTAGCCCAGACACCAGAGCGCCAGAGCATCTTCAATCATGGCCCATACGCCTTGATCAGCTTCTTTGATCGCGACGTAGGAACGATGCTCCTGTGGATCGTAGAAAGTCATGGTGCGCGCAAAGTATTCTCGAGCTGCTTGCCATTCTCCAGGCCACAGTGAAAAGAATCCAAGGTCTTGGTAGGCACCGAGGAGCAAAGTAGAGTCCTGCAGACGCTGTGCCGCGCTCAGACCTTGGTGCGCCAGTTCACGCGCGGTTTCATAGTCCGCTCGTAGAGAATGAAAGAGAAAGAGCCCGCGCAAGACAAGTAAAAGCTGAGGAGTCTCTCCCACCTGCTGACACAACTCCCGGGCACGGGTGAAAGCCTGGCCCACTGCTGGAGCAGTATAGCCTCTGTTGGCTATCAGTGAGAAGCCTAACATTATCTGTAACGTAAGTTCCTGCTGAGCACGTTCCAAGGTGTCGAGCAGAGTCTTTGGCAACTCCAAGGCGAAGGTCAGATGACTGACTGCTAAGGCAAACTCCCGCTTGAGCGACCGGTACGTCATCCGTCCCTCACGCTGGAGGAGGGCCTTGGTCTGTTCGATGATGTCGGAAAACCTCATAATAGTGGATACCTCACTGCCTCGTGCTCTGGTGCAGCCAAGGTGCAAGGCACCATAGCGGGCGTGATGTGACGGGGCAACGAGCACCTGGTTCCACTGGACTTATTCGGTGGGTTACGTCACCCAATGAGGATACGCTGCCTGTCGCTCATTTACACACTTTCAGACATTACCCCAGAACAGGCTTCCAGCCTGTTTCTGTGGACAGGCAAGAGGCCTGTCCCACCAAGGGAAGGTTTACCGATTTTGATCGTCAATTTTCTTAGAGTGCCGGCCAACCCGCTATCACCCCATCTACGGTCGAAACTGCAACGCCCGTGGCACGAGCCGGGAAGGCTGCGACACCACTTTGTACGCGGTTTCCACCCACTCACAGATATACTGCCGGGTATCCCGAGGATCGATCATCTCTTCGATCTGGAATTTGTTTAACGGACCGATTGGTCCCCGGACACTCTCGATGCGGGCCTCCAACTCAGCGCGTAAGGCAACCGGGTCTTCGGCTTCTGCCAACTGGCGTTTATACGCTGCTTCTATGCCCCCTTCGGGTGGAATGCCACCGACATCCGCCGCAGGCCAGGCCACGCGGACCGACGGGGCTGAGCGCGGCGTGGCATAATTGTTCCCGGCCACACCAAAGCTGCGCCTCATCAGCACAGTAAAGATGGGGACACTCGTCTGGGCAAAGGCAATCATCCATTCCGCGCCCTTGCGAATCGTGCCTGTGCGTTCGTGTTCCACGCCGACCGCGAAGCCGGGATTATCGATGAGATTCAAAATCGGCAGGTGGAACAGGTCACACAGATCCAGGTGCCGGGTCAGTTTATCGCAGCCATCGGCCGTGAGTGCGCCGCCATTCACATGCTGGCTATCAGACGCGAGCACACCCATGGGATAACCATTGAATCGCACGAAGCCAACGATCTGATCAGTACCCCACAAGGGACCGATCTCAAAAAACGAATCCTTATCTGCCATCAAGCGGATGGCCTTGCGAATATCAAACGTGGTGGTCCGTTTTCGGGCGATGAGGGTGGCAAGTTCCTCTTCGCGACGATCGATCGGATCGCTCGTCGCTACAACGGGTGGGACCTCATACACGCTGGAGGGCAGATAAGAGAGAAACGTCCGGGCCATGTTCATAGCTTCTGCTTCCGTTTCTGCCAAATTATCAACCGAGCCATTGGTACAATGGATATGCCAGCCGCCAAGCTCCTCCTTGGTAATGTCGTAGCCCATGGCATGCGAAACCACCGGTGGTCCGGCAACAAAGAGCTGGGCGATATCACGCACCATGACCGCGAAGTGTCCGAGTACGGCCTTGGCCGCGCCTATGCCGACCACACTGCCGAGGAGGATGTTAACCACCGGGATAGTCGATAACTGTTCCGTGTACATGGTACTCCCCAGGTGGCCGGGCAGAAACGATCCGCCGCCACCAGTGACTCGGGGCCGGCCAGCTTTGATGGCACCTGAGCTTTCTTGGGCCTTGCTCTCGCCCTCTTTTTTCTGCTCTGGCACCATAGCCGCCACACTCCCCCCACCAGAGGAACCATCCAGCAACCGTAGCGAGGGAATACGCATTTCCGTTGCCAGGCGATCCAGGTAGCCACTCTTGGCCGCAATCGCGCCATCCGCATGGCCACCTCGGGACGTGAAGTCGTCCGCACAGACAATGACGCTCCGTCGATTGATTTTCCCCCACCCCCCAACACTGTTGGCAGGCGTAAAGCCCGTGATGGCACCCGCTTCATCGTAGGACGCAAAACCCGCCACACTGCCGACTTCACGAAACGAGCCATCGTCCAGCAATAACTCGCTCCGTTCCCGACACGTCAGCTTGCCGCGCGAGCGTTGGCGGACCACGCCGGGATCGTCAGAGCCAGGCGCTAAGCGTTGTCGGGCAAACTTTTGTAACAAGCTGACCTCTTCTAGTAGTGACGCCCACGGATGTTCAGCATGAGGTGACGTTTGGACGCTGCTGGGCACATGCCCATTATCAGACGGAGACATAACGGCTACCACTTGTCCAGCAGCGACAATGTCCCCAACCTGCAGGGGCTGTAATGCGGTAACGATACCCGCGCAGCTCGCCGTTACCACGGTTTCCATCTTCATGGCGCTCACCACGAGTAACGCGTCACCAGGCGACACGCTGTCCCCCGCACGCACCCGCACCTCGACGACAGCACTCTGCATGGGACAGGTCACCGCCACCTGGCCGTCTGCCACTTCTAAGGCTGGCATGCGAGTCACGGAAGATTGTAAAGACGGGACAGAGGGTGGAGCTGCAACAGCGAATTTCCCCACATTGCCTAGTTTAGCAGCCTGTTGCTCCAACAGCGCGAGGGGACTGCCGGCAGCCACGGAGAACGAGGCGGTCGTAATCTCTGGAGCCTCGGCTAATAAGGTCGTCCGCGCGTCACCAGCCTGCACATCCGGGTGGGCTAATATAGCCCGCAGTTGCGGTTGGTTGGTTTGCAGGCCACCAATATGGAACTCGTCAAGGGCCCGGCGTGTGCGTTCAATTGCTGCGGCGTACGTACCGGACGTACAAACGAGTTTGGCCAGCAGCGGGTCGAACTGCGGTGGTGGGGTATAGCCCAGGTAGCCACAGGCATCCACCCGAATGCCCACGCCTGAGGGTTCCTTATACGCCGTAATGCTTCCCGTACTGGTGGCTACGACGCGGGCTTGCACGGCAAAACCGCGCGGCGTCCCCACGGCGTGCTGGTTGCCAAGACCGATAGAAGCGAGCGTCTCACCCGCGGCGATCCGGAACTGCGCCTCAACCAGATCAATCCCTGTGACCTGCTCGGTGACCGTGTGCTCAACCTGAATGCGCGGATTGCATTCGATAAAGAAATACTCGCCCGTCTCGGGCGAGACTAAAAACTCGACCGTCCCGGCATTCACATACGCAGCCGCCTGTACCAGCTTGATTGCATCGCTGAGCATCTTCTCCCGCAGTGCAGGCGCTAAACCCGGCGCCGGGGCAATCTCAACGACCTTCTGGTGGCGCAGTTGTACGGAGCAGTCCCGTTCGTGCAAATGAACCACGTTGCCACAGGCGTCCGCCAGAATTTGCACCTCGATATGTCTCGGCCGGGCGACGAGCCGTTCAAGAAAAACGGCGCCATTCCCGAAGGCGGCCTGGGCTTCGCTACGGCAGCGCTCAAATGCTTCGGCCATCAAGTCAGCCCTTTCAACGACGCGCATACCGCGCCCCCCACCTCCAGCGGCTGCCTTGAGCATTACGGGATAGCCAAGGTCGTTCGCCAACTGCTCGGCGTCCTTGACTGAGCGTATGGGTTCCGTACTCCCAGGAACAACGGGAATAGCCAACGACTGGGCGAGCGCGCGTGCTCTGACTTTATTACCGAATAAGGCCAGTGCGGCTGGCGGCGGACCAATGAACGTAATTCCCTCGGCGGCACACGACTCGGCAAACACCGCGTTTTCAGACAAGAAGCCGTAGCCCGGGTGCAGACAGTCACACCGGCTGGCTTTCGCAGTCTGAATGAGCGCCTGCGCGTTCAAATAGGCGCCAACCGAGTCTGCGGCCGTGCCGACCTCATGGCTCTCCGTCATACAGCGCGTATGCAAAGAGAGCGCGTCGATCGCCGGATACACCCCAACGGTTTCCAGGCCCAATGCGGCAGCTGATTTGGCAATGCGAATAGCAATTTCGCCCCGGTTACTGATAAGCACGCGTTTATGCACGGTCACTAATCCTCTTTCTGGACTTTTATACTCAACCAAGCAGGAGTCTCTCCCCACAGACGTTCAAGCTGCGACGATAAAAACAGGAAATGGCCAAGTGGACAACCGAGGGGGATTTACAGCTAATAGCTGGAGCCCATCTCACGGGGAAGGTCAGCGGTCAAGATCATCACCGGAAACTCCCGCTCGGTCCGGCGTCGATAGATAGTATAGCGTTGACAGGCAGCCACGAGTTTTGGCCACAAGACGGCTTCTTCGGCAGCGGTCGCTCGGCGAGCTTTCACCCGTCTCTTCTCGCCTGCTAATTCAACTGCAGCTTCTGGGTTGGTCACCAGATTCCAGTACCACAAAGGATAGTGTGATAATCCGGCATAAGAAGCAACAACGACGAGGGCACCGTCGTGTTCAATGTACAAAAGGGGCGCGGTTCGCGGCTGTCCACTCTTGCGACCCTTCGTCGTCAGCAGCAATATCGGTGCTTCGCTGGGAATGTGTCCTCCGATGCGCCCGCGAGAGACGCGAAAGACCCAGATATTCACCACCGATATGGCTTTGATGATGTGCTTATACAACCACTGCCGGCGTTTACTCAGCGGTTGTACATCTTGTCGAGCAACGGTGGATAATGAGGACATACAATTCCTTGACCGTGTGCTTTCACCCGCGTGCACGCCAGTCCGCCAATGCAGATCGCACGTCGTTTGTGAGTGCTTCGGATAACTGGTATGTTTGCTGCCCGATCTCACTGTTCATGTTTGTCACCTTCTTTCACTCAGAAAAAGTTCTGCGTCAGCGATTTTATCTTCTCACACCTTTCTGTTAGCAATCAACTTGCACGGCTGTTCGGCCTTGCCTTCCCACCGATCGCCCGTCCGGCCAGATATCCTGTGGCCCAGGCCCATTGAAAATTGAAACCGCCGATACGGCCATCGCAGTCGAGCATCTCACCAACAAGGTATAGTCCTTGTACCTTGCGCGATTCCATCGTGCGATAGTCGACTTCCGACAGGAGTACCCCACCAGCAGTCACCTCGGCAAAGTTCCAGCCACGGTCACGTTCGACGGGAAACACGAAAGCAGTCAACTTATGCACGAGGGCTCGTCGTTGCGAGCGTGACAGCTGGCTCAGCAACGTGTTGGGTTCGACCTCACTTGCACGAGCCAAAGCAAGCACTAGGCGATCCGGGAGTCGTTCAGCCAACACCTTGCCAACCGAAACACGAGGTCGTGTTTTTGCTGTCGCGATAAGCCACGCTTCCACTTCCTCAAAGCGCTGGCCGGGCAAGAAACTGCCCCGTAGTTCTGCCGTCTGTCCATTCGCGTGCGCCGACACCCAGTGGCGACTTGCATCCATAACGACTGGCCCACTGATTCCAAAGTGCGTCCACAACAAACTCCCAGTGCGACGGTCAATGACTTTACCGTTGGCGAGCACAGATAACTCCACCGGCTGCGATATCCCCGAAAGCGTGGCGTGAAACATCTCCGTGCGGAGCACTAACGGGACCAAGGCGGGTACAGTTTTCGAGATAGTATGCCCCAACCGCTGAACGATCTTCCATCCACTGCCGTCACTGCCGGTTTTTGGTAAAGAACAACCGCCAGTCGCCAAGACCACAGAGCGAGCAGTTGCCTCTCCGTGCTCATGTTGGACAGCAAATAGAGATTGCTGTGCGACGGGGAGAAGCGCTTTCCCTTCTTGCGCCAAAGGAAGTGCGGATGAAAGCGGACGAATGGCGACCACTCGATGCTGCGGCAAAATCGTCACCTCCAGTTCGGCGCATCGTCGAAGCAACGCATCAAGCACACTACGGGCGCTGTCGGAGACCGGGAACAACTTCCCCGTCTCTTCCCGCTTGAGTGGGACGCCGAGCGCGGTAAACCAACGAACCGTCGCCTGTTCGTCAAACGCAGCAAGAATGTTGCGAACAATGTTGCGCGACCCGTTGAAATCTTCCGGGGAGATTTCATCATGCGTCACGTTACAGCGTCCTCCACCGGAGACGAGGATCTTTGCGCCAATTTTCCTGGCCGAATCAAGCAACACAATACGTGCCGCGAGACCGTTTGCGCGCGCGGTTTCAGCCGCAAAAATACCGGTCGCTAATCCTGCTGCTCCGGCTCCAATAATGGCAATATCGTACAGAAGAGTCATGTCGGATTAACATGCCAAATTTTCTTGCCCTTCACACCATCTGGTCTTCGGCTAGCTGAGGACATAGTACTGCGTGCTTGTATTACCAGGCAAAACCACATAGACCGACCAGGTTGGACATATTCAGCCAAAAGGAGAACCTCATGAAACTCTACGACTGTCAGATGGCACCCAACCCTCGACGCGTGCGGATCTTTCTCGCGGAAAAGGGCCTTACTATCCCGAAAGTCGAAGTCAGTATTCTTGATGGCGAGAACCTGAAACCCGAGTTCCTCAAAATTAACCCACGTGGATTACTTCCGGTTTTGGAACTCGACGACGGGACACTGCTCGATGAAACCGTGGCCATTTGTCGCTACATCGAAGAAACACATCCCAACCCACCTCTGATGGGCACCACGACGTTAGAGCGTGCCATTGTCGAGTCCTGGCAACGGCATATGGAGTTTGACGGCCTGGCATCCGTGGGCGAAATTATTCGCAACACGATTCCGATATTCAGTGCGCGCGGCTTGCCTGGCGTGACCGGCGTCCCGGCAATACCTGCACTGGTGGAACGGGGTACTGCCAGCACCCACCGCTTCTTCGATCGTCTGGAACAGCGCCTGAAAGAATCAGAGTTCATCGCCGGGAAACAGTTTACGATCGCGGATATCACGGCATTGTGTGCGGTCGATGTCGCGAAGAATTTTGTCAAGATCGCGATTCCCGAGGGGAACACCAATACCCAACGCTGGTACGCTGCGGTATCGTCGCGACCGAGTGCGAAGGCGTAGCGGCGTTCAGATGCAGAACGTCATTCTCAGCGGCAAGGCCCCAACTGCCGCCTTTCACGTTCAGCAAAAACCGCAACATGGCGGCGCTGCAGTGGCGCGCCATGTTAGCTGTCAACCTACTCTCGCTGCGTCCGCAGCAATATGCCCGGCAAGGGTGCTAACGAACGTCTTCAGGCTGGTCATCTCGGACAGCTCAGAGTAGTCCCCAGTCTCGACGGCTGAACGTTTGGACAGGAGCATAGAGGTCGTCGTGTAAATCTGCTCCTGTACGAGCTTCCGGCAAAGGATATTGTAGCGATCCGCGTAGGAGGCGCCGTTGAACTCCGGGAAGTGCAGAGAACTGTCGCGAACTGAGGAGCGAGAACCAACACAGTCCTCAACCAACATCAACCAACCTCCGAATGGGCGCGGGGTATCACCGAAGGCCCCTTCACGGTAGGCCGTCCACAGGTCAACAGCAGTACCAATCGCCTCCTCCGTAGGGTTGGTTGACTGTGTGCCCGGCAAGATCAAGGATGAACTCTACTACTTCACGCCGGGTGAAGACCACTCCCCGTTCTTCAGTACTACTTTGCGCGAAGCTTTTCATAGCGCCAGAGAAATTAAATATCGGCAAAGTCAACTGTTGCGCTGTATTGGTCAACTGTTCAGCCTCTCTTTCTCTACAGGCTATATTCGATAGCGAACGATCAACCCTACGGTTTTTATCCGCTTCTTACGCTGCTCATCATACCGATAGGGTACTCGAACTAAGCGGTCCCCGTACAAAGCTTGCAGCTGTTTAGCACCGCCCTGATACGGCTGCAAGGTTAAACATGTACGCACAATCTCGCCTCCTTTTATTGTTGGTGAACATAAAACGAAAATTGTAGTAAGGCGAGGATTTCGTCTTCTCCCTCAACAGCCCCTTATGGCTCTTCTTACGGGAGACTGCTTCTTTAACGACCAAAGAGCTTATCCAAACCTTTACGAAGAAGCTGCTCGGCAGGATCCTTTTGCCGTGGTTTCTCTGCGGTTGACGGTTCGGCGTCCCCGTCATCTTCCGTTGGCGATGGTTGTCGCGACGAGGGAAGCAGTTTCTTGAGCACCCGCTTTTCCAGTTCTTCCGCCCCCCTCCGCAGGGCAGCGCGTTGCAGCAGATTGCCGACATACGCCAGGTCTGGCTGTGAGCTCACTTTCGGTAGCACACCAACTAGCGCAAAGGGAAGCTCCACACGTTCTTGCTCGTTGACAATATACTTAGCGGCTTTCACGTCGTCGGCAATGTCCGCGGAAAGTTTTTGCGACAAAATAAGCTGGGCGCGCAGGTCAAGCCGCTGGTCAAAGTCGACCCATCCCCTACCCTGCATCGTATAATCAATGGCAGAAATTCGCAGATCGTCGATATTCATTTTGCCGTTATTGATCGTGAAGATGCTATGTAGTTCATCAAATGGGGTATTTTGCGTGGCAAAAATTTCAGGATAGTGGTCACGCACCCGCGGAGAGACCAGCAGCGACAGCCCAGGAAGACCGGTCACGCCAGAAAGCACGCCTTCAGCGATATTGACATTGAGAAGGGCGCCCTGCAAGACTTCGGCGTGCCCCTCGCCCTGCAGAGAAGTTTTCATCTCTTCCCATCCCTGACCTTTGCCACTGACCGTAAAGTCAAGGTTAGCCTGACCTTCAATATTTTGTGAGGCAGTGGTCAAAGCCGAGCGAAAGAGTTCAGTGAGATTGATGCCGCGCACCTGTGACGTTAAGGAAAACTCAGGGAAAGTCTCCTGGAACACGTATCTTCCCTTGCCTTGCACGGACCCGCCGAACGCCTGCAGACTGGCGTTCTCAATATTCACGGATTGTGTCTCCAGGAAGAGATCTGTTTGGAAATTCTTATAGGGAACCTGGGAGAGCATGCCCTGTGCCGAGGAGACACTGCCCTGATACGCAAGGGAGCCCGCATCTCGCCGTACGCGCCCCTCGCTTTTGACCTCTTGCAAAACGCTTGCATCAGCACCCGATGCAGCACCTGCCTGTAGATCCGCCCAATGCAGTTCGGGCAAAGACAACCGGTAAACGAGAGCAAACGGTGTAAACGTCTCCACATTCCCATCGAAGCGAACGCGGGAGTTCCCTATCTGTAAAGAGGCGTCTTTGACTTCGGCGCCTTGGCCCGTAAATGCAACTGTCGCGTTCAAATCGGTTACGGGGGTTGGTACTTGCGGGACCTTGGCCGTAACTTGGTTGAGGGTCACGGAACCAGCGATCCGCGGAATTTGTTCTTTTGTCACTGCTCCTTGGAGCCGTACATGCGCCTCGGCTGTCCCACCAAGGTCATAATTTTGTACCAGAGGTAAAAGCTCTTGCCAGCCAGCTAAGGTCGTGGGAGGCGTGTCAATTTTGAGATCGAGTGAAAGGGAATTCCCCAGATTGATCTTCCCGCTGCCGGTGAGTTCAACAGTGTGGAGGCGCAGGGTCACCTTTTGCAGGGCGATCATTGCCGAGGTCATTTGCGCATGGGTCGAAAGAACAAACGGAACCCCTTGCGGTTTTTTGAACTGCTCGCCAAAGCGAAAGGCGCCTTCGCTTACCTCTACGGTTCCCGTGAGAGCGAGGTTCTGAAGCGTTCCGTCCACATGGGTTTTGAGTGACAGCGGACCGTCAGCGCTGAAGTCCGGCGGCAAAGCCACCGCCACGGGAGCAAAGCGCACTACTTGTGCCAGCACAACTGGTCCGAGTGCAATGTCGCCCTTCAGGGGAAGCTCTTTCATGTCTCCGCCTACAGGTCCCACGCGACCGGCAACCTTCACATTCGGTTTGGTAGCGCCAAAGATCGAGGTTTCAAGTTCGACGTTAGAAAAAGTCAATGCTCCCATTGGGCCTTCCATGTTGAGCGTAGCCTGCAGCGATCCCGAGAGTCCCAAGCCCTGGGGTAACTGTTTGGCCAATTGCGGCAACGCCTCTTGTAAAGCGTCAACATCAAGTCCGTCGATCTCTAGGACACCCTCTACTGGCAAGTTCTTGAGGTCGTGCGCCGCACCAAGAGGGCCAATGCGACTTTGCATCCCGAAGTTCTGCTGCTCGGCGAGAACCGCCGAGTTGAGCACCAGCTCAAACGGTCGGTCAAAACTGAGGTCTTCGACCGTGAGATCAACTCGGTTGACTTGCAAATCCGTGCGGTCCTGTCGATCGACATATCGCACGGTCCCGTCGGCAAGGTTCATGAAAGCAGCTATCAGTGGGAAAGGCTTTGCGGTGGATGAAGAAGGAAGTTCTCTGATGTCCTTTTGCTCTTGCGTAGGAGGTTGCTCCTTGCTGGTACCGCTGCCAAGGCTGGCAAAATTAAATCGGCCCTGTTGATTTCGTATGATCGTAATTGCCGGCTGATGTAAAATGAGCCGCTTCACTCGCAACTCTTTCCAGAACAACGGCAAGAATTCTACGTTGACCTGTAGGTCGGCGGCTCGCAGAAAGTCTTCCTGGGAAAACGCCGGATCATCGGCAAGTGTGAAGTTCCTCAGTCGTACGCCGATTCCTCCCCACAAGGTGACGCCGATCTCTCCTACTGTTACCTCACGTCCCAGCGTCTGTTCCGCCTGGGCGAGCAGATACTCTTTGTTCCGATTTATCAGTCCGCTTAAATTCACTACAGCGAGCGACACAACTCCGCCAAAAAGGATGAGGATCACTATGATGATCACAATTTTCCGCATGCGGTTGCTCTCTTCGAGAAGGAAACAGAGCTGGCTGACAATACAAATTGCTTCAGGGCACAGATTCCATTTTTACCCTATCCTGGAAACGAGCCCAAAAAAGGGTATGCTCCTCCGGCCTTCACAGAAAAACTTCGAGTGATCACAGTCTTTCACCGTCCCGCCGCATACACTTCCCAGCCACCTCCCAGCGCTTTGTACAAGGCGATCAACTGAACGATGACTGCGGTCTCGCTCTGGGCTAAGGCATCCTGACTCGTATACAATGCACGCTGCGCCAGGATGACATTGAGAAAATCCGTGAGCCCACTCCTGTACCGCTCAGTCGCTAATTCCAGCGCTTCCTGGTCAGCTTGCACCGCATCCACCAATAAACGACGACGTTCGTGTTCACGCGCGTAGCCGATCAACGCGTTCTCGACATCTTCTAACGAACGGAGAATCGTGCGTTCATAGCGCACCAGTGCTTGTTCCTGGCGAGCGTCCTGTACCTGGATATTGGCGCGCAGGCGGTTCGCATCAAAAATTGGCCAACGAATCCCAGCCCCCGCAGTCCAGAAGCGACTTGGCCATTCAGCAAGATCAGTAATATCCAGACTCTGCAAACCGAGCGCGCCAGTAAGCGAGAAACGTGGAAACAAATCTGCCTCGGCAACTCCAAGACGCGCGGTCGCCGCGGCTAATTCGCGTTCAGCCCGGCGGATGTCAGGGCGGCGGCGGAGCAATTCAGAGGGTAACCCTATCGTATCGCTCACTGTCGCCGTAGGGATCGGCGTCGACGGCACTAATTCCTCTAACAACGCATCAGGCGCTTGTCCCAGCAATACACTCAACCGGTGAATAGATTGTCGCGCCCCATTCTCCAGCGGTGGCACTTGGGCACGGGTATTCGCGAGCAGAGCCTGGGCTTCCGCGACATCAAGTGCACTGGTTACCCCGGCATGGAACCGTGCCTGGGTAATCTCAACATTATCTTGCTGCGCAATGATATTCTCTTCAGCAATCACCCGTCGATACTGAAATCCTCGTAACTCCACGTAACTTCGTGCCACATCGGCAAGGAGAGTAACCAAGACATCTCGACGATTTTCTTCGGCAACGGCAAGGTCAGCCTCTGCCGCTTGTACTGACCAATGTATGTGGCCGAAGATATCGAGTTCCCAGCTGGCATCGAAATTCCCCTGAAAGAACTCTTGTTCTCCACTGAAACCAAAAAACCGGCTACTACTACCACTATCTGTTCCTGTTCCGCTACTGGCCGTACTAGAGGAACCCGAGACAAGGGACGCACTCCGGCGACTACGGGTATAACTTCCCGCACTACTCACCAACGGCCACCGATCCGCTGCTACGACTGTCCGCGAGGCCCGAGCTTCACGAATCCGGGCCTCAGCTTCACGCACATCAAGGTTGTAAGCGACCGCTCGGTCAATCAACTCGTGCAAGCGTCGATCATCCAGGGTTGTCCACCACCGAGTAAGATCCGTTTCTGGACGCAGCTCGTCAGTCTGGGCTTTTTTCCCCTTCGCTGGATCAGGAGTCGTACTCCACGCGGCGGGGAGAGACAGTTCTGAGCTGCGCTCCTGCGGGATGACCATACAACTGGTAAGCGTTGCTAGCAAAACGACCCAGCCGGAAAAGATTGTCACTTTCATAGAAACTCTCAGACACCTACAGTGCACAGTTGGCCATTGGCCATGATACTTATCCACTGCGCTGCGCTCTTGTCATTGCGAGTCCCCCAGAAACGCTGCGCATTCAGCACTGCAGGAGAAACACAACGCACCGTCATTCCCGCGCCGGCGGGAATCCAGCGGGGAAGCAGGAGGGGGAGGATTTTGTTTCTGAGCAGGAGCCGCAGGCGACGAAGCAATCTCCGTCCGAAAATGAGACGGCGTCGCTCCGCTCGTAATGACACCCCCGGATCGTCGGTGCCTTTTTCAAAGGAATAACAAAGATTACAACGCCGCACTTTTCGTTTCCCCGCGCTTAGCACGGAGTTCCTCTTCCTCGTGACTCAACTCTTCTTCAGCGAGGGCAATCGCTGGCGGAATCATATTGAAGCCAAACCGTTCAGCAATCCCGACTACTAAAAGATACACCACGGGGACAACGATCAGGGTAAACATAGTCGAGAACGTTAGCCCCCCAACAACCGCAGCGCCAATCGGCTGTCGGCTCTCCGCCCCGGCGCCAGTCGCAATTAACAAAGGCACCGCGCCAAGGATCGACGTCACACTGGTCATGAGAATCGGACGGAAACGATTCTTTCCCGCCTCCAACACCGCGTCGATCAGGTCGCGGCCTCGTGCCCGAGCCTGATTGGCGTACTCCACTAAGAGAATCGCGTTCTTCGACACTAACCCGATGAGCAGGATCATGCCGATCTGGCTATAGAGATTCATGGTGTTGCCCGTGGCTAAAATTGTTGCTAGTGCGCCAAAAATCGCCAGCGGCACACTGACCAAAATCGTCAGCGGATGGAAAAAGTTCTCAAACTGCGCAGACAGTACTAGATAGATAAAAACCAGGGCGATAGCAAAGGTGAGATAAATCGCGGTCGAAGATTCAACAAATTCCCGCGCCCCCCCGCCAAGCGCAGTGGAGAATCCCGGCAGTAACTCTTCTTGAGCAATGGATTGAACTTCCGCCAGGGCTGGACCGAGCGTCGCCCCTTGCGCGAGACTCGCAGTGATCGTGGCCGACCGCTGCAAATTATAACGGTTCAACCGCGCTGGAGCCGCGACCGGCACGACGCGAATCAACCCAGACAGTGGCACCATCGAGCCATTACGCGCACGCACATAAATACTATCAATTTGTTCTGGCATACTCCGGTAGGCCCCGGCCAGCGCGGTCACGACATCATACTGCTTGCTGCGCAAGATAAACTCGTTGGTCTTCGTCTGTCCGAGTAACATTTGCAGGCTCTGGGCAATGGAGGCGATAGGCACCCCAAGGTCGGCAGCGCGTTCACGGTCAAAAGCGATATTGAGTTGCGGATTATCAAGGCGCAGGTCGCTATCGACGTTGATCAAGTCCGGTAACTGTCGCACCCGTGCGAGCATCGCCTCGGTGACCTGAGTGAAATCGGTCAGACTCGCTGTTTCGCTGGTCAGAATAAATTCAATGTCGTTCACACTCCGTTGCCCTAACGAAGGCAAGTTAATAGGGAACACCAACGCGCCAGGAAAGCCAAAAAACTGTGGGAATAATTGGCCGACAATCTGTTGTTGTTTCACGGCGCGCTGATCCCACGGTCGTAACCGTGTAAAAACCACACCATCACTGGCGTTGGGCGGACCTCCAATCCCTAAGCCAATGGCGGCGAAAAATCCTTGCACCTCGGGGATCTGTTGAATGTGTTTTTCCACAGCGTCAAGGGTATTAAAGGTGTACGCCAGCGTTGAACCTTGAGGGGCACGAATGACCGTGAGAAATTGTCCACGATCTTCAATCGGCACCAACGTCGAGGGAATCAAACGAAACAGCCACACGGTGAAAATAACATTGGCGAGAAGAAAAAGGAAAATCGTCACTCGATGTCGTACTGCCCAGCTCAGGACTCGTTCATAGCCGTGATTCAACGCCACAAAGAAGCGTTCAATTGACAGATAGAGTCGCCCATGTGTCCGTGAGACATTCAGGAACTGCGAACAAAGCATCGGAATCAATGACAAGGCCACAAACATCGAGATCAGAATTGAGCCAGCCATGGTGAGAGAGAATTCGCGAAACAAGCGCCCGGTACTGCCAGTAAGGAGTGAGAGAGGAATAAACACCGCAGCCAAAGAAATCGTCGTGACAATGACCGCAAAGCCGACTTCTTTCGCTCCGCGACGGGCTGCAAGCATTCGCCCTTCTCCCAGCTCTTGCCGTCGATACACATTCTCCATGACCACAATCGCATCATCGACCAGCAAGCCAGTGGCTAAGACTAACGCCAGCAGTGTCAGCACATTAATCGAGAAATTTAAGGCATACAGAATGGCTAGCGTGCCAACGAGTGATACCGGCATGGCAATCGATGAAATGATGGTAGTGGCGAACGAGCGGAGAAAAATTAAGTTGACCAGCAGCACCAAAATGAACGCAATGCCTAACGTCACCCACACTTCCTTGAGAGACTCCTCAACAAAAATAGTGCTGTCGACCGAGACGGACAGGGTCACACCTTTGGGCAAAGCAGACTGGATAAGCGGAATGGTGTCACGGACCGCATGGGACACCTCCAGCTGGTTCGAGCGTGACTGGCGAACAATGCCTAAACCAACGGTCGGTTCTCCGCTAAATCGCGTGATGGTGTTATAGCTGGCCGACGCCAATTCAACCCAGCCAATGTCCTTAATGCGAACCTGGGTATCCCCATCGTCACGAATAATGAGATCGCTATACACCGTGGGATCGTTGATCTGCGCATCGGCAAGAACAGTAAACTTACGGGCTTCGCTTTCGATTTCACCTGCCGGCAATTGCAAATTGCTTTCAAGAATCGTCCGCCGCACATCGGCGGCATCGACGCGGCGCTCCGCCATTTTCTGCGGATCGAGCCAGACCCGCATCGCGTATTTCCGTTGTCCGCCAATCAAGACTTCCGCCACACCGGGAAGAATCTGTAATGGCGGTTTGCCAATGCGATCGGCAATGTCCGTGAGATCTTCCGGTGAGTAGCCCTCACCTTGGATCCCCAGCCACATGATCGGAAAGCTGTTCGCTCCCGCCTTGGCGACAATCGGCCGTTCAGCCAAGTCAGGGAGCTCGCCCAACGCTCGTTGAATGGCATTCGTCACATCGGTCGACGCGACGTCAATATCGCGTCCAGCAACAAACTCCACGTTTATCGAACTACGCCCAAACGAACTAATCGAGGAGATGCTGCGAATACCCTCAATGCCATTGAGGGCCTGTTCGAGAGGCTCGGTCACCGAACTATCCACCGTTTCTGGACTCGCACCAATATAGATGGTAGTGACCGACACCACCGGGTTATCGACGTCAGGATACTCGCGGACCGGTAATGTCAGAAAACATGCGAGCCCCGCCAACATCACTAAGAGGTTCACCACGGTGGCGAACACGGGCCGACGAATACAAATGTCCGACAAATTCATAGGCTAAAACTCGCACGGAACCACGATACCATGAACTCCCAGGTCAACGTTCGGATTGTCAATCGGGTTATACGGTTGCGGCTCCACTTTCGCTCCTGGTCGCAATTTTTGGTGTCCCGCCGTTACCACAACCTCTCCAGCCTGTAATCCCTTTTCGATATGAACTTGGTTCGCAAACACCAGCCCTAACGCGACTTCTTTACTTTGGGCATGTCCATCCGGTTCAACAGTATAGACAAGTCGCTTGGTTCCCTGGCGAATGACCGCTTCCTGAGGAATCAAGAACGCATCAGGAATGGTTGCGGTTTCAAGACGCACAGCCGTTGCCATGCCAGGGAGCAGCCGTCCAGCCTCATTTGGCACCACTGCCTGGATGCGCACCGAGCGGGTCGCAGGGTCAAGGAAGGGGTCAATCGCACTGACACGGGCAGTAAATTTCTCTTCACAATTACTCGTCGCCCCACGGACAATTTGCCCGATCTTGACCTGTGACACATAGCGTTGCGGCAAACTAAAAATCAGGTGAAGCGGACGAATTTGCGTCAGTCGTACAATCGGATCGCCGGTATCCAGATACGCCCCGAGACTGACTTGACGCAAGCTCAATACGCCAGTGAACGGCGCCGTCACCGTGGTCTTACGCAATGCCACTTTTGCGTCGGCTAATTGGGCAGCCGCGATCTTCACTTGCGCTTGCGCATCATCAAGCGCTTGTTGCGAGGTCGCTTTTGCCGGTAGTGTCTTCAAGCGCGCCAGGGTTTCTTGCGCATTCTCATAGCGCGCCGCTGCGATTTCCACTGCGGCTTGCGCTTGTTCATAATCAATCCGCGCGAGCACATGCCCAGCCTTGACTTCCTGTCCTTCAGGAATGTCAAGGAACACCAACCTCCCTGCTCGCTCAGCTGCAAGCTGGGCTGTCTGCGGACTCTCCAGGCTTCCTGTCTCATCAATGACACGCGGCAGCTCGGTGGGTGTAACCGTAATCGTTTGCACCGGAATCGGCGGAAAACCTCTGCCCGGCGGGCCACCCCTCGAGGTCGCACCATCGGAGCGACAGCCACTCACACACCCAACACTTACAAGCAGAATGCCAATCCATACCCATGAGGCAGGCATCGGCCACAAGGATTGTGGCCAGCTTAAAGACCGACTATATATCAGAGCCATTTCCACCCACGTGCGATTACTCCCTTTCTTCCCCTTCTCTTCCCATAGCATATGATCTGCGCTATGGGACCGCCCTTTTCCTTCGTGAGTGGAAATTTTGCTGTGGCAGTCTCAACGTCTACGAGACCCGCTGGTCGAGCTGAATCACCGTGCCATCCGGGTCCTTAAATAAGGTAGTCATGACCTTTCCTCCTGCCGCTTCACCGTACGCAACGGAATCAATAGTAGTTGGCGGCAGGACGATAGGAACGCCAGCTGCCTTGACCTTGGCAAACGTTTCCTCCAGATCATCGACCCAGAAAGCAAAGTGATGAATCCCGACCTGATTAAGTTTGAGCGGTTCGCCTGCGGTCGGATGATCTTCTGACAAAACGATGAACGTCGCATCGGGACCATCTTCCCAGCGCAAATAGACTCCGTGACGCGTCCGCCGCTGGGCACCTGTCACCTTTGACAACATTCCGCTAGGATTTTCGTTTGGGTCATCTAAAGTCACTCGGAGCCCTAACAAGTCACGATAGAATTGCAGCGCCCGTTCCATGTTGCTTACGCCGATAGCGATATGAGACATTGCACGAATTTTCATGAGTCCCTCCTGTTTTGGTTCTTTTGGGACTTTATCTATGTGATACGAACCGCTCTCGCCAGAGCCACCAATATCCCAGGACGCAGCCCACCCCGGTCAGCAGCAAGCTCAACGTACTGGGCTCAGGGACGGTTTGGCCTTCTAGTGAGAACGTACGATCTCCTTCCAGACCGTTATGTCTCTCTCCACTGATAAGATTCACCTGAAAGGTGGAGTCATTCCCTCCCGTCCCTTGCATCCAAGACCAGATGGGGTTGAAGGTAGGGGAAATCGACAAGATTGAGAGCCAGTACATTGTAGAGGCCTGGGCTAGAAAAGGGGGAATCGTGACATGAAAGTTGAAGACTGGCACCGTGTCCCCCTGAAAAAATGCGAATCCTGCGGAGACACTCTGCACATCGGCCACTGGCAAAAGCTGCACCTGCAGGGACGCTAGTGGCTGAGCATTCGCATCGGACCAAAAACTGATCTCCCACGACTCCGTATCGGGATGTACCGGGTTCTTCCCTCGATCGTCAAAATCCCAGTAGAACCCTTGCCAACTGACACCGTCGATCAGCGTTGGTCGGTCGACAATAAAATTGTCCCACGTCTGGTACTCTTCCGGTCCCTTCGGAGCATTGTCTGGTGTCCTATCCGAAGTCCATCCAAAGAACGGGGCGGGAAACACCGGGGGTTGGCTGTATGCGATGGGACCCGCGTGAACGATACTAGCAGAGCAGAGTACGAGGTTAGCAGACACAAGAAGCGGAACGAGGCACGAGGTAGAGCTTCGCATATTTTCCCCCTATGAGACAATAAAGCCCACCCAACGAGGAGTTCGTCCCTTTATCCCCAGGTATTGACTCCTGTCGTACCCATAACAGGCGAGAATCCACCATTCTCGGCTTCATCTGTCAATTGCGCACTAACACGGATATGGACTGGCACAGGTCGCTCCTCCGAGCATTGCCGCGACAACTATCTCCGATAGTTTGCCCAGTCTTTCTCCAGAAAAATTCCTTTCCCTGTTATGAGCAGAGCCCCTTACATACCGCTTTTCCAGAGAAATAGATAGATATTCACGTCCCCCACAAGACAGAATTTGTCGACACACTGAGACAAACCCCTCCTTCCGGAAAAGATAGCTTTGCCACGTTCGCCAATAAGCGAAAATCTCATGTTTCAGACAGTCGCTGGAGAAAAAAGAAAGGCAGAAGTGTTCACAAATGGATTGGCATACAGCATCAGGTTTTGTATCAGGTCGTATTTTCTCGTACGCGACCGCATTGCCAGCAGACCGTGAACTGCGGTTCGAGATGTTCCCCGCATTGGGGACATCGCCACGAGGTCCCGTGCGCGTGAGCAGGCATCTCTCCACGCGAGTACGTTAAAACCAGGGAACGAGCTTGCGCAAACTGCGAGTCATCAACAATCCATACTGACGGACTGGTTTCCGTAGTCGCCGGCACCTCTCCCCGTACACCGAACAACGACTCTCCGCGGACGACTGCGACAATCCCCTCGCTCTGCAGTAACCCGACAACAAAATGAGCATCCAGTGGATGTTGGGCGATATACACCTGTTTCATAACCGTTCGACAGAGCAAGCGACACCACGATCTGACCCTGCGCGTTCCTCAGTGTACGTTCCGCATTGCTCAGGAACAATATGGGTCGCTTTCGTCAGGCCTAGAGCCTCCTGTCTCCCTCTGGTACAAGTTATCAGTCAGTCATACTGTAAGGAGGATACTCATGACGACAAAAAAGCTCGGTCCCGTTGTTGACGCCGATGGTCACATTCTGGAACCTCCAGATCTTTGGACCAAGTATATTGATCCGCAATACCGTGATCGTGCGATCCGTATCGACCATGATGCCAACGGGTGGGAAGTGCTCATGTTCGACAATAAACCTGCGGAAGTTGTCCGGGGCACCCTCGGGGCCCTCGGCGGGGTCGGCATGGACGCTGAAGAATTACTGATTCCGGGCAAAAAAACCTACATGGATGGCTGCCCACTTGGGAGTTACGACCCGAAAGCACGGCTAGAAGTGATGGACAAGGAAGTCATCGATATCGCGCTTCTCTATCCAACCATCAGCATTTTCTGGGAGGGATG
>JBFWXH010000079.1:0-38171 GCA_050187625.1 Binatia bacterium | reverse complement strand
TCCTCCAGATGCTCGGCCAGATAGGTACAGGTGCAGTTCTTGGGCGTGCTCACCAGATACTCGACGTACTGCTTCTTGGTAATCATGACTGTAAAAGGCTATTTTCTGCTCTCAAGCGTAAGTCCTGGTAGAATTCATTACGAGTAATTGTCCGGGCATACGCGACAAACGTTTGGGGTTCGCGCAGTTGGCCACGACAAAAGCTCTTGACCAATTTCATGAGAACGGTCTGCCGCAGATCTTCCCAGTGATCGTGGTGGTCCCATGCCTGAAGTGCGACCAGAAACCCAGAAATAAGGCGGTTAAGTTTGAGGAATGCGAGGTCCCGCTCCTCAGGATTCCCTCGTAACAAGGCAGTCATGATCGCATGCCAGTCTTCACCGACACGACTGACCTCACATCTCTGGTCTGTTGGGGGTGTGCTTGCCGACCACTCTTGGGTATCGGGCATATCCTGAATCCTCCCCAAAACCTACTCGGCACCGTAAGGGTTGGAAGCAGCACCGAGTAGGGGCTTACTCAGAGAGGATGAAAGAGAAATGAATTTTCTTACACTTTTTCACCGCAAAAAACTGCGTAACCGCTCAGCCAACTCCTGCGGTTTTTCCTCAGGAATAAAGTGTCCGCAGTCAGCAACGGAACCGCCTTCCGCACGGTGCGCAGCACGTTTGAGCGATTCCACGACCAAATCACCCCGCCCCCGTGAGCCGCCACCACCTAATCCCAACGTCGGCATTGGCAATTTGAAACCCGTAGCAAAGGTTGCTTGATTGTCGGCAATGTCCTGTGCCAGCGTACGATACATGTTGAACCCCGCGCGCATGGCTCCAGCTTGTGCATACGCCCGCACATACTCATTGATATCCGCGTCACTAAACACCCCAGCCTGGTCAGTCCCCCAGTTAAAAAACCATTCGAGATAAATTCGTTCCCTGCCAAAGGTCAGGGCTTCAGGCAGGTCTGGCACTTGATGAAACAGATGATGCCAACGTGGCAGTTGTCCCGGAGGAATGAGGCCCCCCATCCGTTCGGCATCCACACCCAGCACCGGCACATCGAGAAGCGCAAGGTGCGTCACCGCCTCTGCGTGGTCCGCAGCTAAACGCAAGGCGACAACCGCACCAACGTCATGACCAACAACGGCAAAGCGATCATACTTGAGATGTTCGTGCATTAATTCCCAGATGTCCCGAGCGACGGTTTTCTTGTCGTACCCACCGATCGGCCGCGAAGATCCTCCTAATCCACGCAAATCCGGCGCAATCAGACAGAACTGATCCGCCAAGAGCGGCATGAGCAGTCGCCATTCATACCATGTCTGTGGCCAGCCATGTAGCAGTACGACCGGGGCTCCCTGCCCTACAGTCACATAGTGAAGACGAACTTCTTTGACGTTCGCATAGTAGTGCTTGAAACCGGCGCTCGTTGCCATATGCGTTTCCTCATACTCGAGAATTTCTTTTGCGTCATCTTGCTCATAGCACAAATCCAGTCGCGAAGAGCAACCTTGTACATTCCAGTCAGGCGAACTAGGATGTCGCTACAACACCTCACAAGAAGGTGAAAGAAGAAAGGGAATCGCTATGTGGTCAGGAAAAGGCAAAACCGCCATTGTTGGTGTCGGGTATTCAGACCTCACCCGGCACTCGCAGAAACCTCTCGGGCTCTTGGCAATCGATGCCTGCCGCGCGGCGCTCGCAGATGCGGGGGTGCAACCCGAACAGGTGGATGGGTTAGCCACCTACCCTGAACTACCAGCCCTCGGGGCTGGTAGTCGCGATGGCGAAGATATCGTCAGCGTGATGTATCTCGTCAATCATCTGCCGCTGGCTCCTGACATTCGTTGGTACGCACAGATCGAAACCGGCATGATCGCCAGCCCAGTCATTGAGGCTATCCATGCCTTGCTCGTTGGCGTGTGTGACTATGTGTTAGTGTGGCGAGCGATGCACAACCCTCGCGGTCGCTACGGGGCCTGGTCTGGTTCCCGCGCCACTGGCGAAGCCCAGTTCAGTGCCCCTTACGGCTGCACCAGCATCTTCCAATGGCATGCCATGCAATGGCAACGCTATATGCATACGTATGGGGCAACCCGCGAGCATCTAGCGACGTTTGTGACCAATAGTCGACGCAATGCCAATCTGAATCCCCGCGCTTTTTTCTCGACAACGCCGATGTCACGCGAAGACTATCTCGCCGCACGCTGGATCGCCGAGCCGCTTTGCTTGTTCGATTGCGACATCCCGGTCGAAGGGTGCGTCGCGCTTGTTGTGACAACGGCAGAACGTGCCCGAGACTTGCGCAACCCTCCAGCCTACATCGCGGGGTATGGACAGAATACCAGTCGCCGACGTACGCTGTTTCATTACGCACTCGATGATTATATGGCCTGTGGCGCATCGTTAGCCCAAAAACTGTGGGCATCATCCGGGCTCGGGCCACACGATATGGATGCCGCAGAATTGTACGATGGCTTTAGTCCTTCGACCTTATACTGGCTCGAAGCTGCGGGATTCTGCCCACAGGGAGAAGCCTACGCTTTTATTCAAGACGGCCGCATCACTTTGGAAGGCGAACTACCAGTGAATACTTTTGGCGGCAGTCTCAGCGAAGGTCGCCTGCACGGCATGGGGCACATTGCCGAGGCAGTATTTCAGGTCACAGGCCGTGCAGAGAAACGGCAGATTCTGAGCGCCGCAGCGGTGTGTGCAATTGACGGCTCACCGATGTTACGGGGCAGTGGACTGGTGATTACGAAAGCCCCATAAACAGTAAGGCTGTGAACTGTAGAGAAAGATAAGAAGTCTCGCAAGCCTGACATCCTCAACCTCCGGCTGAGCGCTCACTTTGCCCTCGTCATCTTTAGCCTTCAGCCTTGTGCCTCGTTCGCCTTTCCCCGTTGACTTGCGCGGGCAGCCCGGTAAGTTGACGAGTCGAGAAAAGCAAAAAGTCAAATAGACATGAGCATCCAGAGACCAGATCGCCGGAGTAAAGCATCGCAACAGAAGAGAAGAGGGGCAGAAAATGTCCTTCCAGCTCGTCAGGTCCGCTTCCCCGCGAATCGAGCTATGGGAACACTGTGGATGCGGGACCGCGAGTTCAGCCCCGAAGAGTATGCTGCCTGGGAACCATTGGGCGAGGCTCGTGGGATCATCACGGTCCCAGAAGGAAAAGAGTTGCGTCTGATCGTCAATCCCCAGGCAGCCAGTGATCTTTCTCCGCTCAGCGAATTGCGACCAGATGACTTACAGTACCTGCAACTTTCAAGTACGCGAGTTTCCAACGCACAGCTCGCCTATCTCAGTAAGTTGAGCGGCTTACGCGTCTTGTGGTTGTACGACACTCCGATCAGTGATGCGGGGCTCGTTCATTTACATCATCTCACCGGGTTGCGCGTGCTGAACCTGCGCAGCACGTTGGTCAGTACTGCCGCGGTTGATGCACTCCAAGACATCCTGCCGCAGTGTGAATTCCGGCGCGCGTGGAAGTGATGTGGGCTGAACTTGCCTTCGCCGCCGGCTGCTTGCAGACAGCGCGGAACGCGTTTGCGAAAAGTCTCACCGGGAAAGTTTCACCCGTCCTCAATAGTTGGGCGCGATTTACCTTTAACCTGCCATTTTCCTTGTTGCTGGTGACGATTCTGTTCGTTCGCTATGGCTGGCCACAGTTTTCGTTGGCTTTTTTCGGCTGTTGTCTCGCCACCGCCGTTACCCAACTTTTAGGCAACGTCGCCCTGGTCGCCGCATTTCATCGGGCAAACTTTGCCCAATCTATCGTGCTGCATAAGCTCGAGGTGGCGTTCACCGCAATTATTGGGATGCTTTTTTTTGCCGAACGCCCAACCATATTGGGTTGGGGTGGCATTGGTATTTGCAGTATTGGCGTCTTGCTCATGAACTTTGGTCGTGAGCAGGGGCCAGCGGGCTGGCGACGGGCGTTCCATCTGGACGCCGGGGCACTGCTCGCCCTTGCCTGTGCGATACTGTTAGTGTTGGCCAGCTTCATGCTGAAAGCGGCCAACACCGTATTTGTGGCGGCAAATCCCTGGGTTGGGGCCGATCGTTTCATTGCCTCTGCATATACCCTGTTCCATACAGTCTGGATTGAAGTCGTCATCTTGACGCTCACCCTTCTCTTTCGGCGATCAACAGAATTCGCTCTGGTTCCGGTACACTGGCGAAGAATGGCGCTGATCGGCGTCACCAGTTTTGCGGCAAGTCTCTGTTGGTTTTGGTCTTACTCTCTCACTCTCGTTGCGTATGCCAAAGCAGTGGGACAAATCGAAGCGATCCTCGCCATCATTCTCGCGCTCGTTGTGTGGAAGGAACGAGAAATTCTGCGCCAACTCCCTGGTGTGGGAATGGTCAGCGCGGGGATCGCGCTTGTTCTGTTGGGATAACACAATAGGCAACCATTAAATTATCCCTTCGCGTTCCAACGCGACGACCTGCTCTGCACTCAACCCGAGAAGTCCCTGGTAGACCTCAGTATTGTGCTGCCCCAGTAGAGGTGCTGCCGTAACGGTTACTGGGGAATCGTCGAGCTGCACGGCGCATCCAGGCATCGTCAGTGCTCCCCGAGTCGGATGCTCGATCGTTACCATCATCTTCCGCTCCCGCAGGTGGGCATCATTTAACACATCTTGCGAGTCGAAGACCGCACCACAGGGAACTCCAACTTCTCCCAGACGTTTCATCACCGTGAGCTTGTCATGTTTTTTTGTCCACGCACTGATAAATGCATGAACCTCCTCAAATCGTTTGTTCCGCTCAGCCTGCTCCGCATAGCGTGCGTCGCCAATCAAATCAGCACGCCCAATCACTCGCAACAGCTTCTCCCACATGTCGCGTGAGGTGGCGGTGAGGTACACATAATCATTGGGTCCGCCCGGGGCACACAGATACGTGTCAGTCGGAGCCAGGTGGCCTAAACGATTGCCCGTTCGTCCAACAACCTTTCCGGTCTGCTGATGGTGGCGCATCGGTACCCGGCCATAGTTAACCATCGCGTCTTGCATCGACACCTCGACATGTTGCCCGCGACCAGTTTTCTCGCGCTGCAGCAGGGCCGCTAAGATACCGACGGCGCAGTGAATGCCCGTCCCGGTATCGCCAATCGTGGGGCCAGGCTTTAACGGTGGCCCTCCCGGTACGCCGGTAATGCTAAACGCCCCGCCAGCAGCCTGGGCGACTGCGTTGAAACTTTTGTAGCGGCTCCACGGACCATAAGTCCCGAAGCCCTTGATCGTTGCGTAGATGAGACGAGGATTCTCCTGTTGTAACGCCGTATACCCTAACCCCCACTCATCCATGAGGCCAAGGGAAAAATTCTCGATCACCACATCAACCTGGCGAGCAAGCGCACGAAAGACATCCCGGCCTTGGTCAGTTTTGAGATTGAGGGTTACGCTCCGTTTATTCGCATTCAGGAGCAGGAAAAAGTACGAATCACGATCCACTGTATCGGCAAAAAGCGTACGGCCAGGCTCTCCAGTCCGTGGCGGCTCAACTTTAATGACATCGGCCCCGAGAAACGCGAGTAGTTCCGTACAGGATGGTCCAGCCTCGAAGTGTGTAACGTCAAGAATCCGCACATGATCCAGTGCTGCCATTAGTTCCCCCTTTTTTACTGCAACAGGCCTCACCACTGTACATGGCAACAATCAGCCTGCCAACCTTGCAAAATACTCACGAGTCAGATTAAGCTTGCGATGACAGTCGAGAGAAGGAGGGTTACAGAATGGCCGAAAAAGCCTATGATCGCGCTACGCAAGATGTCGGAAATATTCTGGCGATGGAACATGTGAACGTTACAGTGCCAGATCAAGCACTCGCGTTACAATTTTATATTTCGACCTTAGGGCTGACCCGAGACCCCTATATGATGGTTGGCACCGAGAACATGTGGGTCAATATCGGCGAGCAGCAGTTTCATTTACCCACTCGCGCACCGCAGGTGTTACGGGGGCACATCGGACTAGTGTTGCCGGACCTCGATGCCCTGAAGCGGCGTTTGGAGCGAGCGCAAACGAAGCTTTCTGGCACTGCTTTTTGTTGCGCCGAAGAGAATGGCTATGTGGCAGTGACCTGTCCCTGGGGGAATCAGTTTCGTTGCTACGCCCCCGGTCCCCAATTTGGGGGTATGACGTTGGGAATTCCATACATTGAACTGCAGGTCGAGCCCAATGCTGCCTTAGGCATCGCACAGTTCTATAAAGAAATCATGCAAGCCCCAGCAACCTGGACACCGAGCAAAGAAGGAGCGGTTGCCTGTGTTCAAGTCGGACGCTCGCAAAAACTTCTGTTTCGCGAAACCTCCGCTCCGATTCCAGCGTATGATGGGCATCATATCGCGATTTACATCGCGAACTTTTCTGGTCCCCATGCTTTCCTGAAAGAGCGTGGACTCGTCAGCGAGGAGAGTGATAATCATCAGTATCGCTTTCGCACCATTATTGATCCCGACTCAGGACGAACCCTTTGCGAGATCGAGCACGAAGTGCGTAGTCTGTTCCATCCGATGTGGGGACGAGAACTGGTGAACCGTAACTCCGCGCAAAACATCTTTGCCTATGCCTCTGGACAGGACGTCTTTACTAGTCAAGGAATGCATGTTGGCGGGCGATCGTAGCGAAAGAGGGAGAAAAGGGGGAAGGGCAAAGGGAGAAAAGGATAGAGGACAAAAGGCTCGTTCGCTCCGTTCACTCTAATGAGTTTTGACAAGCAAATGCGGTAATAGTCAGCCCTGAGACTTGGGTTCCCTCTCCCACTGGGAGAGGGACAGGGTGAGGGGATAAACCGCATGATTACTGATTTTGATCAGCAAATTTCATTAGCGCGACTCTTTTTGCCATCAGCCATAAGCTATAAAGCAAACGCAGTGAGCGGGCTATAGCGTGAAGCGAGCCAGATAGCGATTGTATTCATCAAAGTGAGGCGACGGAGACGGTTTTCTTTATGCTCCCTCGCATCGCCCACCACCAGTCAATCACCAAGAGAAACACCACCGCGAGCAGCAACCAAGGCCACAAGGGCTGGCCTGTTCGTTCGGGTGTCTTGGGTGTAGTACCGGCCACTTGTCCAAGTTGTAACGGGCGGCCAAGCTGAGACTCCTGCGCATCACGCAGGTTCACTGCGATACGCCGCTCCCCCGTCTGCTGTCCACCCTGCCCTCCCTGGGTGATGGTGTATATCCCTTGTTGCGCGAGAACCACACTATTTCCTGAGACCGACACTGCTTCGCCGTTCGGCTGTCGGACCCGAGTCTCTACCCCTGTGACCGGCAAGGCCATCCCTGTCTGTAAGTCTGGCGGTTGGCCAACTTGGTCGGCAAGCCACCCAAGAATATTGAGGGTCAGAATCGACATAGGCAGGTTTTGTTTTCCCAGATATGGCAGCAGGTCAAATCCGATCGCAACATAACGATGGCCATCACGCTCGCCGGCCAAGACAAGGGTGCCAATAGTACTGTCAATAACTGAGGTACACCATCCGACCGGCAAGAGTGCCTGCGCATACGTTGGAGTTAGCAGCGGAAAGGAGACATAGCTTGTCACTGGATTGGCAGAACTCCATTTCGTCACCTGCGGCCGTGCGGCCGCTTTCCCCAGTGGGAATAGGGCATTCCCCTCTGGCGGAAAGATAAACGCGGCATTGGTCGGCGGTAGGGCCTCCGGCACCACTAAATGAAAGAGCACCAGCGGAGCATCTGCCACCCGCGCGGGGATATAGTCTTGCGGACTCACTCGTTCTACTTGCAGGTTAGGAATCTGCTGCAGACTCTGGGCAACCTTTGTTGACGGAGACACAAGAAGAAGAGGAATCGTACTCAAGGAAGGGAGCACTGCATACGCCTCATTATCAATCGCCAGTCCATCGTCGACAAACAAACGCGCCCGGTAGGTCGTCTTCAATGGGAGGCGAGGAAAGGCAATCGTTGCGTGCTCGCTCTTGAGCAAAGGTTGAGAGACAAGTAGCTGCCCGGTTTCTGCATCTTCAATCCCAACACTACCGTTTAGTCCTGGCTCTCGCCCATCAACAACGACCGTCGCATCAACATCATTCGGTGCAAAAGGGCTGCGATAGACGTGAAAGGCAGTAATCGCCAGGTTTGGCTGGGTGGTGTCAAAGGTGTGCACTGTCACCCCTGTGATCTGCGATTCTTTCGCCAGAGGACGGTCGGTCACCAACACCACACGTTGAAACTCCTGTTCGTTCAGAAGCTGCGAAACAAAAGCACCTAAGACGTCATCACTCGCATCAGGCATGTCAGTCGCCGTTGCCTTCTGCACTGCCTCTTGCAACTGCTTTCGCGTATCAGCGGCAGAAACAAGGGTCGGAAACGGCGTAGTGACAAAAAAACTCACCGCATCTTCACTGGATACAGCGGCGAGCGTATCGAGCGCGTACTGCTTTGCTTGGTCAAACACGCTCGGGCCGCCCGCGTCAATACGAGCCTGCATACTGGCGGAGGTATCAAGAACAATAGCGACTTTTTCTCCGCGTTGATGGAGGAACGGTTGCGCTGCGGCCGCAATCAGGAGCAACAAGAGCAACAACTGAAAAAAAAATAAAGGAGTAAGCCGTAACCGTCCCCACAAGCGCCGCCGCGCGGCGGCTGGTAATCCTTGGTAAAGAAACAAGGCTGGGACGACGACACGGTTGCCGCGCTCGCGAAACAAATATGGCACCAGGAGAAGCGGTAGGGCATAGAGTAACCGGAACGCCCAGGGGGTAAGAAACGAAAAATCCATAGCGATACTTATTGAGATAAAGGGGAAATACGAACGGAGCAACTGCCTCGCAACCCGGGCTTCCTTCTGACAACCCTGGTGAGTACCCCCCACTTCTCATCGAGTATTTTTCTTGCGTAAGGTTTTCCCCCCGAGGCTACTAAAGCTTTTTCCTACCTCTCCGATACCAAAATAGACCTAAGGGGGTACAATGAACAACAATGGCGGTTTTCGTTGGTCCTCGTTTACTGACAGAGGGCAACCAGCATTCCAAGATCTGGCACGAAGCAGTCTTTTCACATTATCGGTCTTCCTGTTGTCTGGGCCAACCACACTGGCCCAGCAGTCAGCACCCAACGCACTGTCAGACCCTCAACTGGTCCCGCATCTCTTGCAACGCATCGACGCACTAGAAAAGCGTACTCAGCAATTGGAAAACGCAAAGAGCGTTCCTACCACTTCGCAATCTCCATCGCCTCGGGCTAATGTCGCGGAAACAGACGGTTCTACAGGAGTGCAAAATTATGACGCTGCCATCAGCCGTGAAGTCGCGGCTCACGAAGATCACGGCATGGAACTGTTCGGTGGTCTGCCAACGCTCCGGCTTCGCGGCTTCGGTGATGTCCAATACCGTATAAATGACGAACACGAGGAGAAGAACGCTTTTGCTCTTGGGCAGCTTGATCTCTTCCTCACCTCGCGCGTGGCTGAGGGTCTGAATACCCTCGGGGAGTTCGTGTTTGAAGGAGATGAGGATCATTCTTTTACTTTTGAGACCGAGCGCCTTCTTTTGCAGTCTTATACGAGCGAATATCTTACTCTCAGAGTTGGTCCATACCATTCCGTTCGTTGCCACTCGGAGCTGTTATGTCGTGGTTAAATCGCATCTCCATCCGCGCAAAATTCGCCCTACTCGCAATTATTCTGCTGTTCGCGCTCGGCACTGTGGGTTTCACAAGTTATCAGGGGTTGCAGCGTCTCAGTGACTACGCTGAGCAAAGCCGCAGGTATTTGAATGCTACGCAGAGCATTGCGGAAATCAACACCATCCAAAACAAATTGCACTCGTCGGTTTCGCGTGTGCTCTCTTCTAACGGTCTCCCAGAGGAAGCCTCGCCATCAGAAATTCTGCAAGCACTGCGTGAAGATACGGCCACGCTAACAGCCCGCGTCTCCGACCTTGCGGCTTCCGTCTCGCAAACGACTCGTCAAGACTCATTCTCGACCCTGCAACTCCTTGTTACAGGATATGTCGCAGAGGCTACAGAACTCGTCCCAAAGGCACTGAATGGGCAGAAGGCCGAGGCACTCCAAGTTTTTCCAGATCTCGAGCGAAGGCAGACACAATTAGCAAACGGTATTGCCATTCTCCAAACGATGATTGGGAGTGAAGCCGCACAAATGGAAACCTTGGGAGCAGAAGCGTCGTCTCGTACCACACAGACTGCGTTGGTTGTGTTTCTAGTCACCGTCTTTTTCTCAGTTCTTGCTGTCCTCCTGATTTCTCAGTCGATTACCATCCCCATGGCACAGATGACCGCCGTCGCCACCAAGCTCGCGCGAGGGGAAATAGACCAAGACGTACACCATGAATCCAGAGACGAAATTGGCACCCTGGCAACAGCCTTTCGAGAGCTGATTGTCTACATTCGTGAGGTCGCGGTGGCTGCTGACGTGATCCGCAGAGGCTATCTGGACATCCATCTTCAGGCCCGTTCCGATGGAGATGTTCTTGCTCGTAGTTTTCTGCAGATGGTAGACAACCTCAACTACATGAATAAGCAGATACGAGAAGGCGCTGACACGCTTGCCGTCTCCATCGCCCAGATTCTTACCTCGATGCGACAATTGACCGTGTCGACCTCCGAGACAGCAGCAGCCGTGACGCAAACGGCCACGACGGTAGAGGAAGTGAAACAGACTGCGTACGTGTCGAATCAGAAAGCGCAAGAGATCGCAGAAAAAGGCAAGCTCACATCGCAAGTCTCTGAGGCTGGAGGACGATCAGTTGATGAAGCCATCACCGGCATGACGCAAGTACGTGAGCAAATGACGGGAATCGCCCAGAGTGTAGTAACACTTGGCGAGTATACCCAGGAGATCAGCAATATCATCGCCACAGTCAATACGCTGGCAGAGCAGTCCAATATCCTCGCGATTAATGCCGAAATCGAGGCAGCCAAAGCAGGAGAAGCTGGTCGGGGGTTTGCCATTGTTGCACAGGAAGTGCGACATCTCGCAGAACAATCGAAGCTGTCCACTGTAAAAATCCATACTATTCTCAACGATATTCGTCGAGCCGCACAGTCCGCAATAGAAGTTACTGAGCAAGGCACTCACGCTGCCGATATCGGCGTCCAGCGTTCTCTACAGGCTGGCGAGTCCATTCGCGTGCTTACCAAGAATGTAACGGAAACAGTGCAAACCGTTACGCAGATTGCCGCTTCAAGCCAACAGCAGTTGCTCGGCATGGATCAGGTCTCAACGGCGATGACGAGCATTCGCGCCGCCAGTCAAGAGAATCTCATCGGTATTCAGCAAGTCGATAAGGCCGCACGCGACTTACAGCGAGTTAGCGAGGCCCTGAAACTTTTGATCGAACAGTTCACACTGACATTGGCGGACCAGGAAGATGCCGCAGAGTTCCGATCGCTCCCCCTCGCCGCCTGAGCAAGACAGCAGCCTTTTTCGAGTTCAGACTAGCAACCCCAGCGCAGGGAGTTCCTGCAAGACAAAAGTCTGCAGGTCTAGATCCGTCGTAAACCGTGCATAGTGGACGCCCATCTGATGACAAGCACTACGTAACGCACGGTTGTGGGTGTCAAGGCGGCGGAGATACTCAGTCTTTGCCGCAGCATCGAAACGAATGAGCAGGGTTTCGCCACTTTCACTATCGACCATCTGAGCCCCTTGTGAAAACACCGGCGGATCAATCTCTTCCTTCCCCAGGATTTGAATCACCGCCATGTCAAAATTGGCCGCTCGCAACAAGTTGAGTCCAGCTTGGTATCCACTCGCAGGGAACAGAAAGTCAGAAATCCAGATCGCTTTGCCAGGGCGCCGGACGGCTTGCAGATGCCGAGCTAAGGTGGTCGGTGTTTCTGCATTGCCAGCGGGGGGGCGTGAGTGCAAAAACGCTGCGAGGTCGAGCAGACGCGGACGCCCACGAAAGAATGGTGTCGCCTCCCCGCTCATGTCACTACTCAACGCGTGCAGCTTGACTGCATCATCATTCGCGAGCACGACGTATGCCAGTGCGAGCGCCAAATCACGGGCACTCTCATATTTGTCGTTCCTCGCCGGATACGCCATCGACGCGCTGAGATCGAGGAACACATAGGTGTACAACTCCTCTTCTTCCTGAAAGAGCTTGATATAGAGCCGATCCGTGCGGCTATAGAGTTTCCAGTCGATGTAGCGAAGGTCGTCGCCTGGGGTGTATCGCCGGTAATCGGCGAATTCCAAGCCCGCACCTCGGCGCGGAGACAGGTGCCCTCCTGGCCGACTGCCCAGAAACTGGCGACGCGCCCGAATACGTAGCGTCTCCAAGCCCGCCAAAAAGCGCGGAGTAAACAATGGGGGAAGGAGAGATTTTTTTTCCGCCATACGACACAGATTATCCGAGCGGAACAAACGCACTGACGTTGCCGGGGGCTAGACATCGTTGAGCCAGCCAACGCCCAGCACGAGATGGTTCCTGGAGATAGAGAGCCGTGAGTTGTTCCACGGTAGGAGAGAACGTACTAGCGCGATGCACCTCCTCACTGGACAAGAGGGCAAAAGGGGGCACAGACCAGGAAAGACTACTATCAGTGACAATCTGCTGTGGGGTGCGATGAGCAAACCACGATTCAAGTTTTGGCTGGGCTTTTTTCATCGTGCGGGTCAGCCATTCCATCTCAGTAATCGGTAAGACCTGGAGCCCATTATACTCACCACCCACGAGAGCAATTTCGCGGATTGCCTTCACGTAGGCAGCTGGAAGCGTGTGGAGTTCACTCTGATCGGAGATTTCCAACGTTTGGAAATCCTCGGCGTCAAAGGTCATGGCCAGCGCGCACGTCTGATAGGGTACTTCAGTCACCACGTCGCGCCACGGATAATAGGCTCCTTTGAGATCAGGGCAATCACGAATAATAAGTACCCGTTCTACATTCAGCGGATACGGCCCTGAATCAACCAGGCCAATCTGCGCACCACTATGCAAGCTCCGCTGGTACTCGTGGAGAACGGGCAGGAATTGTTCGAGCCGTCGCCGAATGACCGAGTCAACTGGAATAAGCGCATCATACAGTTGATAAACCAATGGCGAGGGCAAAAAGATATTGGCGCATCCGGCATCACTGTTATCCAACCGGCCGTCCTCACGATGGGCAAACGCTAACCGTCGCCAGAAGTCTAACACCAACCCAATCTCGTCAGCATGTCCATCTGCGTACACTTGCCCTTCATCAATCAACACCTCACGCCCGACGAGAAAGTGATAACCAAACATCCAAATCGCGCGGGGGGAAATCATCGATCCCAGTTGCCGTCCACGGTGGGCGATATCCTCTGGAGTCGTACGCTTGAGTATGCGCTGCACAACAGCGGGAAGAGTAAGGAAAAGATGCGCAGCCGCTAGAGGAAAGGCCACCGCGGTCGGAACATGAGGCTGCGCCGGGTACTGCCGTTGCACCACAGTCGTGCGAAACTTCAACCCCATACTCCAGATTAATTGGTTCAGCCCGCTGAGATCCGCCACGCGTACAACAACCTCCTCTGTTGTTTGGCTTAGCGTAGAGTAGCCTTCGCGGTCAAGTCGGCTTGTCGTCAAGACCACGATGCGAGAGAATATCACCATGCCGTTCCGTCGTCTTGTGACGCGAGCGTTCTTCCTGGTGATCGTGATGCCAATCCAGGTTTGGGCACAGGACCTTGCGCCAGATGTTCACCCAGCACCGTTGGTGCGTATCACCGGAGTGCTTGAAGCTCTCCGTGAGCCGCGACCCGTCTTGTTTCCCGTGCTGCGCGTCTGGATCGACAAAACGCCCCGGGTCTTTCGCGTCGCGCATATCGAGGCGGTCATTCCGGCGTATCCAGCGGAAGAATATCTGCAAAAGGTTTCGTCTCTCGGGTTGCGATTGGTAGCAGGTGGAGCAGTCCGTACGTTGTTACTCTCCCCCACTATGCATGATCGTCCAATTGTCATTGAAGGCTGGCTACAGCCCAAAGCCGGAGTGCTACGGGTGCGGTCGGTAGAAGAGAAAAGTAAAGACTAAGAAGGATACCATAACCCGAATGTCGCACAGAGAAATCTAGGCATGGATCGTCAGGGGTTCCGTAACAATTTCTTTTTTCCCTTTCTTTACACGTTGGCAAGACAGTCTCTCTAATGATTTTCCTTCTGTACTACAGTTGTTTACGAGAATGTATGCTCCCTGAGTCCTTCTCTCCCCACAGATTTTCCCGGTCGCCAGCATTTTCTTCTTGCCAATGGGGAGTTCCCCTTCCGCTTTTCTTCGCCACCTTGCTATAACTAGCTCTTAGGTGGTGAGTTTCTTCGACGAGGTAGGGATACATTATGCGGCGGCTTGCTCAACTCATTGTCGATTGGCCAAAAACTATTCTCCTGCTCATTTTCATCTCAACGTGCTTCTTTGCCTATCATGCCCAACATATTCGCCTCGATAGCTCCGTCGAACGCTTGCTACCCGGCAACGATCCGGAGAACCAGTACTATCAAGAAGTTCGCGAACTCTTTGGCAACGATGAGGTTGGGGTTATCGCGGTCGTCGCCGATAACATCTATGCTCCGGAGGTCCTCCAGAAGATCCAACGAGTAACTGAAGAGATCAAGCAAATCGAGGGTATCGCTAGCGTCCTGAGCCTTGCTAACGCTGTCGACCCGGTTGTTGATGTCACTGATCCTCCGCTGTTGTTGCCGCAGATTCCTACCACGCCTGCCGCAACCCAGTCTCTGAAAGCCAAGCTCGCCGATCGCCCGATCTATCTCAAAAACCTAGTCGGGATAGATGGTCGTGCCGCAGCGATCAATATCTTTTTCGCCGAGATGAGTAACGACGCATTTATGCGCCTCGGTGTGGATGACAAAGTACAAGCGATTGTCGAGCGTGAAAACGTCGCCGCGATCCAAGGGCAACAACCAGACCGGTGGTACTATACCGGCTTGCCTCATTTTAAGGTCTATTCTGCCAAAGCAATGGAGCGGGATTTGTCACGCTTTGTGCCTCTCATGTTGCTCTTTATCGTGGTTGTTTTGTACTTTAGTTTTCGTTCACTGCGTGGTGTCTTGCTCCCTACCTTGACCGTTATCGTGAGTTTGATCTGGACCCTGGGCCTCATGGTTCTCAACGGCAGCGCCCTCAGCTTAGGGAGTTTGGCCTTGCCCCCGTTGATACTAGTCATCGGCGTTGCCTACTCCCTCCATGTGATCGCTGAATACTATGAACTGGCCCGCCCGGACCGTTCCCCGAAAGAGGTTGTGCTGGAAACTTTAGGGGCCATCAATGCCCCATCGCTGATTGCGGCACTCACTACTGTTCTCGGTTTCTTCTCGCAAGCGCTGAACCAGATTATCAGTATCCGGGAAATGGGGATCTATTCCTCGGTGGGGATCGCCCTGGCGTTTGTCTTCTCAATCGTGTTGGTGCCCGCGCTCCTCGTGTTGTTACGGGTGCCAGCACAGCAACATGAAGATTTTTCTCCACGACTGACTATAGGTCTTCGTAAACTCACGGCCTCAGTCATTCGGCACCGAGGAGCCGTCATCTTCGGGTGCGCTATCGCTACCGTACTCGCGGCCTGGCAGATTCCATCGATTCAGGTGAATTCCGATTTTCAGTCGTTCTTTCGCGCGTCAGACCCCATTCGCCAAGCCACTGAAATCGTTAACCAACGGCTCGCGGGCAGCATGGCATTCAATGTCGTCATCGACGGGACAGAAAAGGATGTCATGAAACAATGGGAGACGTTACGGCGGGTACGCACCTTGCAGGAAGCGATCGATGCACTCCCGGGCGTTGATAAAACCGTGTCGTTCGTCGATTACTGCTTACTCATTGACCGTGGTGTCCAGGAAGGTGGCGGGGGTATTGTGGTTTCTCCTGAAGGAGAATTGATTGAAGCAGCACCAATCGATCCTTCCCAACGCAAAACGTTCCTCGAAAACCCCGAGCAACTGAAGGGAGTCATGCAGTTGCTCGCTGGGCGACCCAAGAGCTTTGCGTTAGTCGTGAACCCTGACTTCTCTCGTACCAATATTGTCGTCCGGACCTCACTTTCCCGGTCTACTGACATTGCTGCGACAGTCGAAAAAATTTATGCGCTGGCGCGGGATATCCTCCCCCCGGAACTGAAGGTGCATCCGACCGGAAGCGTGATCCTCCTCACCAAAACTACCGGGGACAACGTCAGTGGTCAAATCCAAAGCCTCACCCTGACCGCGAGTGTCATTTTCATCGTCATGGCAGCGATGTTTCTCTCTGCTCGTGTAGGCATTATTGCGATGATTCCGAACTTGTTTCCGATTGTTATTTTCTTCGGATTGATGGGACTCACCGGTGTCGCCCTTAATTTTGGTACTAACATCATCGCATCAATCGCCTTGGGACTGGCAGTGGACGATACTATCCATCTTATGTATCGCCTGAGTTCTGCCGTACGCAACACCGACAAGGAAAGTGAAGCTCTCGGCGAGTCCCTCTCAACGGTCGGCAAACCTGCGCTTTACTATTCTCTGCTTTTGTTTCTGGGCTTTCTGACTTTAGGCACGTCTACTTTTGTCCCGATCCAAGAGTTCGGGTTACTTTCTGCCGCAACTATTGTCTTTGGGGTGATTGGCGAACTTTTACTCTTACCTGGGCTCTTGGCGACGACACGCATCATTACCCTCTGGGATTTGCTGTATCTCAAGCTTGGCAAAGAGCCCCATAAGAATATTCAATTGTTCGAGGGGCTGCGCCCCATTCAGGCCCGTATCGTCACCCTTATGGGCGAGTTTCGTTCGTTTCCCCGCGGAGAGCCGATTATCCGCCAGGGAGAAGTCGGCAAGGAGATGTTCGTGCTCATTAACGGCAGCGCGGACGTCATCGTCAACGGCCATTTCATTCGGACTCTCCATCGTGGCGACGTTTTTGGTGAGATGGGACTAATCCGCCATCACCAACGTACCGGGGATATTGTCTCGACTGAAGAGGTGGAAGTCCTGGCGGTGGACGAGCGGTTTCTTCATCGTATGCAGCGACGGTATCCCCGTATTGGTGCGAAGGTGCTGCTGAATATCGCAAAGATTATTAGCGATCGTCTGGAGGACTTGAACCAACGACTCACGGCAGTTAGCAGTAAAGAGCCAAAGAGCGGAGGAGCTGCTGCCACATCGTAACTCTCGACGGCTGCTCCTGAGAATGGGAAAGAGTAGAACGAGACCCGTTGAGAATGCCCGCCTATGTTGCGCCATTTGCATGTTACGAATCTTGCCTTGATCGACGACCTTGAGTTGACGTTTGACCGCGGCCTCAACGTCATTACCGGGGAAACCGGGGCGGGGAAAAGTCTGCTTATGCACGCCCTCGGTCTGGCCGTCGGCGGGAGAGCTGCTACCGACATGGTCCGGCACCAAGCTCAAGAGGCGACGGTCGAAGCAATTTTTGCGGTCGATGACGAGCGGGTTGCACAACTCTTGGAGGAGAGTGGCTACGCGGACGATGAAGAGTTGCTCGTACGACGAGTGATTACACAAAATGGACGAGGGCGCGTTTATCTCAACGGCGCAGTGGCGACGGTTGCCGTGTTACGACCACTCGGCGAGCGTCTCATGCATATCTACGGCCAACATGAACATCAGACTTTGCTTGAAACTGACGCTGCACTTGGTCTGTTAGATGGTTTTGCACATGTCTCGCCGCTCACTACTGCCATGACAACACGGTATGCCGCGCTACGCAATCTGTGGTCACGATTGCAAGCCCTCACCCAGGGAAAAGAAGCGGCGCAGGCCCGGCGTGAATTGCTCCACTTTCAGGCAGAAGAGATCAGAAAAGCGGCATTGCAGCCCGGAGAGGAAGAAACGTTACGACGAGAAAAAACCGTTCTGCTTAATGCCGAAAAACTGGCGCAGGGTGTCATTGCTGGTGAGGAGTTACTCGCCAACGGCGAGGACGCTCTCACAGACCGTCTCGGGCGGTTGCTAACCCGATTCCGTGAATTGGCAAGGATTGATGAGGGCTTACAAGAAGTCATCGGGCTCTTGAGTAATGGGCTGGTGCAAATCGAGGAGGCTGCTCATTCGTTGCAGCGGTATGGGGATCGCGTTCGCGTGAATCCGGAACGACTGGAAGAAATCGAAACCCGGCTCGCTACTCTCTCGCGTCTGAAGCAGAAATATGGGGGAAGCATTGACGCGGTACTCGCCTTGCAGGCGTCAATCGAGCAGGAACTGCAACAACTTGAAGGTGGAGAAGAAGCGCTGGCGGCGCTCCGGCAAGAAATCGCCACGGCCGCGGAGGCAGCCTGGGCTGTTGCCCACGAGTTGTCACAGCGTCGGCGTGCGGGAGCACGCCTGCTAGAAGAAAGTATGAAAAAGGAGCTTGCGAACCTTGGCATGAAAGGGGCAACTTTCACCGTACGCTTCCAGCAAGAAGAAGAGAAAGATACCGAGACTCCAACAGACTCCCCCCTCGTGCAAGGAGGCCACCAATTACGTCCAACCGGGTGTGATCGTGTCGGATTTTACTTGTCGGCGAACCTCGGGGAACCTGTCCGCCCCCTGGTGAATGTCGCCTCAGGTGGTGAACTCTCCCGACTCATGTTAGCCCTCAAGACCCTCAGTGCCGCCGTTGGTGAGGCTCCAACATTGATTTTCGACGAAGTGGATGCCGGCATTGGCGGAGCAGTCGCCGAAGTCGTCGGTCGTCGACTCAAAACCCTGGCCAAACAACGACAAGTCCTGTGTATCACACATCTTCCGCAGATTGCCGCGTTTGCCGATCATGCCTATACGGTGGTGAAAACCACGACTAAAGGACGCACCATTTCCTCGGCGAAAAAACTGACTCCAAGTGAGCAACAGCAGGAGCTAGCCCGCATGCTTGGTGGAGTAGAAATCACCGCCGAGGCGAAGCGACATGCCCGGGAAATGTTGGAAGGAGCGAGAAAAGGGTAAGGAGGATACAGGGTGTAGGGATCGGGGACCAGAAGATAAGAGTAAAAATCTAGGATTCTCTTCTTTTCTCAATCCATCTCCTGTTCCCTGTCCCCCGTAACATGTAGGCTAAAAAGCCTCATGTTGGTTCCAGACAATTGCAACGTACGGGAGGGGGAGTCAGAACATGAATTTTTCATTCTCACCTGAAGAAGAACGCTTTCGCCTGGAATTACGCGGCTGGTTACAGACGCATCTCCCCGCCGGGTGGGGAACCCCAGCCTACAAAGCGCCCAAAGGCACTGAACGCATCGAATTCCTGCGCCAGTGGCAACGCCAGCTCCACGACGGTGGTTATCTCGGTCTGTCGTGGCCAAAAGAGTACGGTGGTCGCGGAGCTTCGATGATCGAGCTGGCGATCTTCAATGAGGAGATGGCCCGAGTCGAAGCGCCAGGGCCCCTGAATGTCCTAGGGCTTAGTATGGCCGGACCGACGATCATTGTTCATGGTACCGAGCAACAAAAGCAACGCTATCTGCGAAAAATCCTCAATTGCGAAGAAATTTGGTGTCAAGGATTTTCCGAGCCCGGCTCCGGCTCGGACGTGGCATCGATCCGCACGAAGGCAGAGCTGCGCGGCGACGAATTCATTGTGAACGGGCAGAAAGTCTGGACAAGTCTCGCCCAGATTGCTGACTGGTGCATGCTACTCGTCCGCACCGACCCTGACGCCCCCAAACATCGGGGATTATCCTACATTCTGGTCGACATGAAGAGTCCCGGCGTTACGGTTCGACCTCTCCGACAAATGACCGGCGAGTCGGAATTTAACGAAGTTTTCTTCGAGGAGGTGCACGTTCCCCGTGCGAATTTGGTCGGCGAATTGCACAACGGGTGGGGAGTAGCACTCACTACGCTGATGAATGAACGCGGGACGGCTTCATTCGGTACCCAGGCACGATTCCGCATTATTTATGAGAACTTGGTCGAATTGGCCCGCAAATCCCAGGTGAATGGCCAAGAGGCAACGCACGATCCAGGTATCCGGCAGCAGCTTGCCCAACATCTGATTGATGTCGAGATTTTGAAGCATAACTGCTATCGTAACTTTACGCGACTGTTGCGTGGGGAAACCCCTGGACCTGAGGGGTCAATTCTGAAATTGTGGTGGAGTGAGTTGAATCAACGAATGCAAGAAACGGCAATGCAGCTAGAAGGATCCTACGGGCAATTAATGCGCGAGTCGCTGTGGGCAATCGAAAGTGGGCGCTGGCAGTATCATTTTCTGCGCTCGCGCGGTAACACCATCGAAGCGGGCACCTCAGAAATCCAACGCAACATCATCGCGGAACGGGTGCTTAAGATGCCGAAGGGGAGATAGCTCTCAGCTATTAGCCATTAGCTATCAGCCACAAAAGGCCCAATTAACAGCTAATAGCTTTGCAAAGGAGTTCTCATGGACAAAGATTTGATGATTTCGTTGTACCGAGACATGATCCATATCCGTCGTTTCGAAGAAGAGGCAGCCCGTCAGTACACGCGGGGGAAAATTGGCGGATTTCTTCACTTATATAACGGGGAAGAAGCCGTAGCCGTTGGCGCTATCTCCGCCGTCGAGCCTACCGACTACATCTTGGCAACCTACCGGGAGCACGCGCATTATCTTGCACGCGTCGGAGATATGAACGCGGCAATGGCCGAACTCTTCGGTAAAGCGACTGGTTGTGCCAAAGGGCGTGGCGGATCGATGCATTTTTTTGATGTCAGCAAACGGTTCATGGGTGGGCACGCTATTGTTGGCGGTCACGTCCCCATCGCCGCCGGCATCGCCTTTGCCTCGAAATATCGTGGGGAGTCGGATGTCACGCTCTGCTTTTTTGGCGAAGGGACCGCCAATATGGGGGCGTTCCACGAAGGGATGGCACTCGCTGCATTGTGGAAACTTCCCGTGATCTTCATTTGCGAGAATAATTTATATTCGATGGGGACACCGCTCTATCGCACGCTCGCGGTCGAAGATATAGCCGTACGCGCCAAAGGCTATCCGATGGCGCAAGAGATTGTGAACGGAGATGACGTACTCGAAGTGCGTGATGTCGTCCGTCGTGCGGCCAAACGCGCACGTAGTGAAAGCCTACCGATCTTGGTTGAAGCGAAAACGTACCGTTTTCGTGGCCACTCGATGTCTGACCCGGCAAAGTATCGGACCAAAGAAGAAGTCGAAGAGTGGATGAAACGCGACCCCATCCGCATCCTCGCTAACCGTATCTATGAATTGGGGATTGCCTCCGAAGCCCAGTTAAAAGCAATTGATGATGAAGCCAAGCAACAGGTGGCAGCGGCGGTGAAGTTTGCGGATGAATCACCCCTGCCTGATCCGGCGACGTTATATGATGACGTGTATAGCCACTCCCCACAGGCTGAGGACACCGAGAAGGTCGTTCCTCTGCCACGTCGTGCAAAAGCCTCATAAGGCGTCAGGAGCGAAGCTTAAACCCAGCTCTTTACGTTTGATTCTGTCCGTCTTACGTCTCAAAGGATTATCCTATGCGTGAACTAACCTATCGTGAAGCTCTCCGTGAAGCGATGGCTGAGGAGATGGAACGCGATGAGCGCGTATTTTTAATGGGAGAAGAAGTTGGTCACTATAACGGTGCCTACAAAGTTTCCGAAGGATTACTAGAGCGCTTTGGGGAGCGTCGAGTGGTCGATACCCCGATTGCTGAAACCGGCTTTGCCGGCATTGGTATCGGGGCCGCAATGGTCGGATTGCGACCGATTATTGAATTTATGACCTGGAATTTCTCTCTGTGTGCCTATGATCAGTTGGTGAACAACGCGGCGAAGCTCCGTTATATGTCGGGTGGGCAGCTCTCGCTGCCGATCGTCTTTCGGGGTCCCGGTGGCGCCGCCCATCAGCTTGCTGCGCAGCACTCACAAGCAGTTGAGAGCCTGTATGCCTACGTGCCTGGCTTAAAGGTGGTCGCCCCATCCACTCCTCACGATGCCAAAGGCCTTTTGAAAACAGCTATTCGCGATAACAATCCGGTGATCTTTATTGAAGGCGAATTACTGTATGGTCGCAAAGGCCAGGTCCCCGAAGAAGAGTATGCCATCCCACTCGGCAAAGGTGATGTCAAACGGGAAGGCAAAGACGTGACAATTGTTGCCTGGTCAAAGATGGTCGCGGTTGCCTTGGAAACCGCGGAAGAACTCGCCAAGATCGGCGTTGAAGTTGAAGTCATCGACCCCCGCACGATTCGCCCGCTCGATGAGGCCTTGGTTCTGCGTTCGGTCAAGAAAACCAACCGTTGTGTCATCGTCGAAGAAGGCTGGCCGTTTGCTGGAGTCGGAGCCGAAGTCTCACATCGCATCATGAGTGGGGCGTTTGACTATCTTGATTCACCGGTCATCCGTGTGACGGGCGAAGACGTGCCAATGCCGTATGCCAAGAATCTTGAGCACTTAGCGTTTCCCAACAGCGATAAGGTCGTGGCAGCGGTAAAGCAAGTCGTCTACTGCAAGTAGCAGAAGCGGCTTGGACGAAAAACCTCCTCTTGTGAGGAGTGGTTTCCTCCTCAGTCAGTGATGGCTACGGCAACGCCTCTAGATTCTTTTGGGCGCGGGAGAAATTTGGGTTCAGCTTTAACGCAGCTTCAAATTCTGTCCGTGCGTCTGCGGTTTGCCCAGTCCGCGCATAGATCTCGCCCAACTCGTTATGAGCAACATCGTCGCTCGGACATAGTTTCAATCCTTCACGATAGTGCATGATCGCTTCGGTATCGTTTGCGGCCTTGCGTGCCGCATCAAATGCGTAGAACGCTTGGTTACAGGCTTCACGCTCTTTTTCTTCTTGTACCCGTTGGGCTTGCAACGCATCGGCTTCGGCTTTGAGCTGGGCGGTTTCTTGCTTGAGACGCTCGATCTCAGCTCGTTGCTGTTCAAGCTTGGTGTTATCGAAGAGCATGCAGGAGGAGAGCAACAACAATAGCCAGCAGCCAGCAGTCAGTAGCCAGTAGGCATGAAAAGCAGATTTACAGTTTACGCTCGTTTTCCTCATAGAGAAAATCACACTCCTCGTCCGTCATGTTGATTTTAAGAGTGAGAAAAGGAAGCGTCATTCCCGCAAAAGCGGGAATCCAAGAAGTGTCACTCGAAACCTGTGCTTAATGATTCTGGATGCCGGCGCAGGCGGGCATGACAAAAAGCAACTCCGCAAAACCATGCTGCCTGAGGATGACGTTCCAGGCCTCAAGCTTCGTTCCTTACGTTTTCCGCGCTCACCGTAGCCCAGGCAGCACCTCCTTGGTCCACCGCTCCAGTTGTTGCAGCGGCTGGCCGCTAGCAAAGCGAATCACGATGTGTTCAGCTCCAGCGGCGATGAAACGACGCATGTGCGCAATGCATTCCTCTGCTGTGCCGTGGATCGCTAAGCGCTGAAATGGACCAGCTGCCATATTGTAGTTGCTGCTGAGGAACTCGCCTGCTTCGGTCCAGGCCGCTTCCCGACTCGTCCCCACATTGGCAAAGCAATAGACCGTCGGTTGGACCTCTTGCGGATCACGCCCGGCCTCTCGGCACAGCTCGGCCAGACGTTCTTTTCCCTGTAGAAAGCGCTCCGGCGTCACGAACGCCGGGGCCCACGCTTGGCCATATTTAACTGTACGCCGCAATGCCGCTTCACTGCGACCGCCAATCCAAATCGGTGGATGGGGTTTTTGCAGTGGCGTGGGGAGCATGGCGATGTCGTCAAACTGGTAATACTTGCCAGCAAAGGCAACCTTTTCTCCGGTCCACAGACGCTGTAATACTGCCAACGCTTCGTTAGTGCGCGGCCCCCGTTGGTTGACGGGCACCCCTGAGGCCATGAACTCTTTCGGATGCTCCCCTCCTACGCCTACTCCCAGAACAAAGCGACCATTGGAAATATGGTCCAGTGTGGTCACCGCTTGCGCAACATGCACCGGATTCCGCAACGGCAGGAGCAATACGGCAGGGCCAACAATAATTCGCTGTGTTCGCGCGATCACTGCCGCCAGAGTGGTAAAAATCTCGAAGCGCGGAATATGAAATACAATGTGATCCCCCCCCCACACCGAGTCATAACCATACTCTTCCGCTTTTGTGGCAACTTCCAAGTACTCAGTCGAATTGACCTCACTACGTGGAAAGCCGTTGGGGAGGCCGATACCAAATTTTACGGTGGGCATGGTTTCTTCCTGTCTGTGTACGGAGAAAACAGGAAAAGGATAATAGGGAAAGGCTGAAGGAGAACAGCGAGAAATTCTCTTGGGTTCTTTTCCTTTTCCCTTTATCCTTATTACCCTTTATCCCTTATCCTCGTCTTCACATGCTGATTAGAACTTATCTTTGAGATTCCGCGTTTTCTCTAACACTGTCACAGGATTCAGCGCGACTTCAGGGAATTGCTTCTTTACGTTCGCCTGCAACTCGGCATTGTCGACGCGGACGAAGGGATTGATTTCTTTTTCCTCAGCAACGGTGGAGGGAATGGTGGGAGCGCTCTTCGCGCGCATTTCCTGGGCCCAGCGTAATTTTGCTTGAACTTTGGTGTTGCTGGGTTCCAGGGATAAAGCAAATTGCAGATTCTTTACGGTGTATTCGTGTCCACAATACACACGGGTATCGTCCGGCAGCGACATCAGCTTGACCATGTTGTTGTGCATGTCGGCGGCGGTCCCCTCAAACAAGCGACCACACCCCGCAACAAAGAGCGTATCGCCAGTAAACACCGCCTTCTCCGTTGGAAAGTATAGTGCGACATGCCCACTGGTGTGACAGGGAATAAAAAGAAAGCGTCCCGTCAACTGTCCGATCTGTAGGGTGTCCCCTTCATCGACCAGATTGGTGATTCCCGGTGTACGGTCGTGGTCACGTTTGTGGCCATAGACTTTGAGGCCAGGAAATTCCTTGAGCAGTTCCTCGTTGCCCCCAACATGATCCCAATGATGATGGGTATTAATAATGGTCGTGAACTTCACGCCTTCACGTCGCACCGCTTCGGCGACGGGGCCAGCTTCAGAGGGATCAACGACGCCTGCCTCGTTGGTGGCTTCATCAATTAACAGGTACGCATAATTATCCGCCAAGACGGGAATAGGGATAATCTTCATTGCCGTCTCCTCTCGTGTCGTATTCTTCGCTAAAGTGGGGGTACTGTATAAGAGACAACTTACATGGGTCAAGCCGAGATTGAGTTACCATGTGTTGCCAGAGGAATCCGCAGTGCGGTAAGAGAAGCTTAGCAATCCACCCGGAGGTCTGCTATGCAAGCCATTATGGATCACATTGTTCTCAACGCCGAAGATATTGATGCTCTAGTTGATTTCTATGTCAACGTCGTTGAGCTTGGACCGGAACGCCTAGAGGAATTTCGCCAAGGTAAAGTCCCCTTCCCTTCTGTCCGCCTGAATGACAACACAGTTATTGATATTGCGCCAAAGGCGATGTGGGAACGGACGAGCGTACGAACCACAGGACGGCAGAACCTCAATCACTTTTGCTTGACCCTAGACAAGGCCGAATGGGAGCAGTTACGCCAACGTCTTGCCGTACGACAGATTACCATTGAAGGTCCAGTACCGCGCTGGGGTGCACGTGGTACCGGCACCTCAATCTATTTTCATGACCCAGAAGGCAATGAGATCGAGGCACGCTATTATGGGGACTGACACCAGGAAAGTATCGGCTCAACGGAGCAGCAACGACCAAGAAAGCAACATCATTAAGGAGGGACGTATTCATGGCACAACGGCAAAACCAAGAGTTTGAACTGCGAGGGGTTAACCATCTGGCCTTAGTTTGCAGGGATATGGCGCGAACGGTCGATTTCTACACGAACACCTTGGGCATGCCGATGACCAAGACGATCGAACTGCCCAACGGTATGGGACAACACTTCTTCTTCGATATTGGCAACGGCGACGGTCTGGCCTTTTTCTGGTTTCCCAATGCCCCCGAAGCGGCTCCCGGCATCGCCTCTCCTGAGCACAACGTTGGCCAGGGCTCCATCGTCACCGCGCACGGGTCAATGAACCATGTGGCATTCGATGTACCAGCCGAACGCCTCGAAGAATATCGCGACAAGCTTCGAGCGAAAGGCATCGAAGTCACAGAAGTGATCCACCATGATGACACGCCACAGCAGGTCAGTCGCACGATCAACGAGAGTACGTTTGTCAGCTCGATCTATTTTTTTGATCCTGACGGAATTTTGCTGGAGTTTGCCGGCTGGACCCGCGAGCTAGGCACCGAAGGAGACCTGCGACACAAGCCGGCAACCGCAGCAGACAAGGATCGCTATCTCGAGAGAGCGAGGCAGGCCAGCGCGAAGTAGCGTTCTCACAGGGGAACAATACTGGAGGGCAGGACCACGACGCGTAGTACGTGCCCTCCCCTCCTTTGCTCTCAACGCGATAGCCAACTACGACACATGCAGCACGGCTTTGCCGGGAACGCCGCGGTTATAAAAATTGGTTGCGACCTTCGCGATATCGGTCCAGGGAGCTTCAAGCTCAATCGGTGGACGCACCGCACCTTCCGCGACCAGTCGCACCAACCGAGCCAAACCGTCTGAGGCCGGTCGGGTTTTGACCTCGTGAAAGAGAATGAACCCATACAGGACAGTCCCGCCGATCATAAAGAAATTCCGTGCATTGAAAGTCACTTCAGATGAATCCGAGACGCCACACGTAACACAGACACTGTCCGGTGCGAGCATGGTCAACGCTGCACCTAATGCCGCACCACCGACGGATTCGACAACCAGATGATACGGACCAAACGGGCGCGCCGGACTAATATCGTCGCCAATCACCACTTCATGCGCACCGGCCTCGCGAGCATATTTTTCCCGCGCGGCTCGTCGGACGACCCCAACGACCTGCGCCCCTCCCTGCCGAGCGAGCTGACAACCAAAAATACCAACGCCACCGGAAGCGCCGGTCACCAACACCGACCGGTTCAGTAACGATCCATTCGCACGGTCAAGAGCGTAGAGCGCCGTCAGGCCAGCCACTGGTAACGTCGCCGCCTGAGCAAAAGACACTGCATCAGGCAAAACAGCGAGAGAGTGCGTAGGCACGGCAACGTGCTCAGCCCAGGCGCCAGAGGGGAGAAACCCCACAACTCGCGTACCGATCTGAGGTCCAGAACCATCGGCTGCGGCTTTTTCAACAACTCCAGCAAAGTCCCAACCCGGACGCCAACCAGCATCAGCAGTCAAGGAACGGCGGACTTCACCGAGGTTCAGCGAGATAGCCGAGACGCGCACCAGGGCTTCCGAGGGAAGCGGAGACGGCGCTGCCACCTGTTGAATGGTTAAACGACCCTGCGTAGTGGGATCAACAACAACCGCACGGATACAGTCCATGATTAAATGTCCTCCTTTATCGGTGATGTGTAAAGCATGTTACGTGAGAAAGCAGCCAGGTAACAGGTTGCGCGGTTCTTCCCTTGTCCTTTAATGGGAACAAGCCAAGCTCCATACCACAAAGTTGAACATATGCGGACGATCCAGGCCACATACGAGCGTTCGGTGAGAAGAGAATAGTGACGGAGGTAGAGGACCATCCGGACTGCGTCCGGGAGTTTTAGGAGTTTTAGCGGTTGACTTCTGGTGACCTCAAGCATATCCGCCCCCTGTCAGGTTGTTGCGATAATGGTGATAATAGGTGCAGGGCAAAACCGCCTGAGACCTGGTTAATATCTCATTATCAAGGCAAAATGACACGTTAATAAATGGTTAGCCCGCGCTGATAAAGTTCGCAATTAAGCCGAGAGAGATACCCCTTGGCGGTCAGTTGGCCGAAGGATATGGTGCAGTGAATACGAGGGACCTAAACAATGAAAGACTAGCAGCTCCGTAAACGCGTTACTATTGACCCCAAAGTCATGGTGGGAAAACCTGTCATCAAAGGAACACGTCTAACGGTTGAATATATCCTAAACCTCCTGGCTCACGGGACGACCGTGGCCGAGATTCTCGAAGAATACGAAGGGCTGACTCAGGAAGATGTTCATGCGTGCTTGTTGTTTGCCACCAAGGCGCTGGAAAACACCACATTCATGCCGTTAACAGCCGAGTCTGCGTAGATGCGCTTTCTCGTCGATGAGTGCACAAGGCCAGCAGCACGAGATTTTTTCAGTGAATGAAGTAGCCCAGGGAACGGCCGACGAGGAAGTGATCCAGAAAGCTTACAATGGGAGCTGGATTTTAGTAACGAGCGACAAAGGCTTCGGGGAGAAAGTCTATCGCGAACGCCGCCTGCATCGAGGAGTAGTTTTTCTCCGCCTGGAAGACGAACGAACTGACAACAAGATCACAGTGCTACAGCATTTGCTGGTACGGTATGCTGACCGTCTGCTAAACAGTTTTGCCGTTTTTACCGAGAGGCGGGTACGCTTTGCTCGGACTTAGAAGGTTATATTTGGGCAGCGGCAGGTGACCAGTAGCGTCAGCTGCTGGATATCCTACCGGTCATTCCGAAATAATGATCAACTACCATAGCCATCGTCTTGCTCAATCTTTTAGTGATATTTTGTTACTCGCCCGATCGAAGGACTCATTCGCCAGTGCAAAGTCCGCAATCGTCGCAGCCACCGTTCTTGGTATATGGCTCACCGGAGTTATTTTCACTGCAACCAGGCATGAATTCTGGCGTGATGAAGTTCGGGCATTATCGTTAGCACGTGCTGCCATTTCACCGTTAGATCTTTACGGCTTGACCCAATACGATGGGCATCCTATTTTATGGTTTCTGCTTCTTTATATCGGCCAGTCAATTGTAGATACGCTTCTCGTATTACCGGTCACGAGTATCATTATCGCGTTCGCTGCGGTAGCAGTTTGTATCTTTTTTTCGCCGTTCCCATTCTGGCTCAGATGCCTGTTCATTTTTAGTGCTCTTCCTTTCTACGAATACTCTGTAATGGCCCGGAACTATGGCATCAGTATGCTGTTATTATTTGTCGGCGCTGTGCTTTACCGGAACCGAGCGCAATATCCTTTGTCGCTGGCGTTCGTTCTGGCCCTACTGGCGAATACGAATGTCCATTCAGCAATACTCGCGAGCCTGATTGCGGTTTTGTGGGTATGGGACACGGTTGTCGAACGACGGCTGGCCTCTGTTCAAGGACGGGGCTTATCTCTTTATCTACCATTGGCCATTGTCTTCGCTGGGGTGCTACTGTGTGTGGTATTCACCATCCCCCGGGGAAACACCATTCTGACCTCTGTACGTCACTCTGTCAGCATGCGAGACCTTGCCTCTGCCTTGCTCGACGCCGGGTTAAGGCCGGACCGAACGTTCTCGGACCTTGTACCAGCGGCGCTTCCCCTTTCGGTAGCCGCTGCACTCCTCTCCCTCGCTGCGTTTGGTCTTCTATATCGCCCCCATCTCCTTCTGGCCGCCCTTAGTGGTCAAATTGCTTTCGGTGTGTTGTTCCGTGTCGTTTATGGCGGTGAGTATCGGCATCAGGGACTATTCTTGGTCTTCCTTTTGTTTCTCTACTGGCTTTTCATCGAATCATTGAATAACGGGGCGATGACTAAAACCAAGCACCTGCTGTTTAATATGGGTCTCTACGTTGCAATGCTCTTCCTGATTGTAGGGCAGGTAGCCAAGACAAAATCCGCCGTGTGGACCGACATCAGTCTGGAGCGAAGTTCGAGCAAAGCGTTGGGCGAGTTCTTAAACAGGTCGGAAACCTATCGAGAGGCGGTTATCGTCCCCGAACCAGACTTCTTACTAGAGTCTCTACCGTATTATGCAAAAAATCGGATCTATCTTCCGAGAGAGCATCGGTTTGGCTCAACGGTGTCCTGGACGACCGAAGCGAATCCTCGCCTCTCCCTCGGTGAGTTATTATCGGTCGCTCGCGGCATAAAGGCCCACTATGGTCAACCCGTGCTGATTGTCCTTGGACACTGGGATGTCCATAAATACAAGTCTGGCGAGAGGAAATACGCCTACCACAAAGTCTTCTCGTGGAATACCAATGAGGCTGCGGATTTCAACGAATCGACGATACTTGTTCGAGAGTTTCAGTCTGCCTATACCGACGAAAACTACAGCGTCTACACCCTCAAATAAACGCGACCAATCCTAAACGGTTGTGTTCGACAAAGCTGAACCAGCCAAGCAGCAAGAGGAAGCCGAGCAACATCTGCAAAGCGAAATCCAAGCGCTTGAGGGCCAATTGAAGAGCGCCAAAGGCAACGACAAGCAACAACTGCAGGCTTTAATCAGTCAGAAACGTAACCAACTGGCAGCACTGGCAACCCTCAAGCGAGAGGCGCATGGAAATGGTCAAGATGTTGCCGAACAGAGAGCGGAAGCCGACGTAACACATCGTGCGCCGTAGCTCAATCAGTGAGGCTCCCCTGCACAGACTCACTCCAGTTGACCCTGCAAAAAAAATCGCGGAGACTATCGCTGATCCAAGAAGAAGGAGGGAAAAGCCATGACTATTCCTCAATGGCAGGTCGTAGGTGATTGGTTTGACGTGTGTAGTTGCAACATCCCCTGCCCATGTGAGTTCGCTCAGGCTCCGACAAACAACTACTGCGAAGGCGTGTTGGCTTATCACATTAAAGAAGGGCATTATGGTGATGTTCCCTTGACCGGTCTCAACGTCGTGGTCGTCGCCGGATTCTCCGGCAATGCCTGGAGCGGAGAAGCCCAAATGGCTGCTGGCTTTTTCCTCGATGCCCAGGCCAACGCACAGCAACAGCAGGCACTAGAGATGATTTTCAGTGGTCAGGCGGGAGGTTGGATGGGGGGCTTTAGCCGTTTAATTAAAGAGCTACGTGGCAAAGCCGTCGCGCCGATCACCTTTGAACTTGATGGTGACCTCGCTCATTGGCGGGTGGAGATTCCTAACCAGATACGCGCAGGAGCCGCGGCGCTCACTGGCCCAACGGCGGACCCAACGAAACGCGTGCAAACTATCAATCCTCCGGGGAGTGAAGTTGGACCGTCTGGAAAAGTCGCCACCTGGGGCAGCAGCACGGAAGCGTTCTGGGAAGCCTTCGGGTTCAAGCAGAATTTTGTGGCGGGGCGCTCTAGCAAACATTTGCCTTTCGAGTGGAGTGGACCGGATAAACAGTAACCACGAAAGACAGACATGAGGGCCTTCCTCGCTCTGCCGCAATCCTCGCCGGCTCTGCTTGCTAGCTTGATGGGAACTATCCTCGTCACGTGGCTGGCAACAGTGTGGCTGATGGGCGGCATGGATGCGGGCCCCGGCACACCGCTCGGTGGGTTCGGTTGGTTTGTCGTCACTTGGGTCATCATGATGGCGGCTATGATGTTGCCCTCGGAACTCCGCTTTGCGCTGGTGTTCTCCCAACTCTCACGCGACGCAGACGGTGAACAGGAACGCCTCTCACCCACGTGGCTGTTCCTGGGCGGTTACTTGCTCACATGGACGGCCTATGGCGTGTTGGCCTACCTGGTCGATTGGGCCGCTCGCATACTCGCCCCCGCTTTCTTTGCATGGGATAGACAAGGACCTCTCATCGCCGGCGTAACCCTTCTGGCGGCAGGCGCCTATCAACTGTCACCATTGAAACAAGCGTGCCTGCGTCACTGCATTTCACCAGTCAGTTTCTTTATGCAGCGCTGGCGCTCGGGAACGGTCGGAGCTGTGCGGATGGGGATCGAGCATGGGGTATTCTGCGTAGGTTGTTGTTGGGGGCTCATGTTCGTCCTGTTCGCGCTGGGAATGATGAGCTTGCTGTGGATGTCAGTGCTCGCACTTGTGATGTTTGCAGAAAAGGTCGTGCCTTGGGGAGTGCGTCTCAGTCGCCCCCTGGCCATTGCCTTGACACTTCTTGGTATCTGGGTTGCCCTCGCTCCCGAGACCGTGCCAGGGCTCACGACGCCACACGCGCGTCCACACGCGAGCCATCCGTAAATCAGACCAGCTGTCGAGACTCCTCTCGTGCCTCACGCAGATATCCAGCCAAGCTTTCAAGGTCCGGCACCATATCAAGACAGGCAAGCAACCCTACGCCAAGTGTGTCTCACCGCCTCTACCACACAACAACCTGGTAAAGGCACGTGCGCTCAAATCTTCCGCTTTTCCGCGGCTCCCTTGCATTCTTCCTGACCCGGTGCTTTAGGGAAACCAATTCTCCATGCGAAGGAGCCAGACATGAAGAAAGAACCCTTCACCATCAACATCCCAGAGGAGACCCTCAGTGATCTCCGCGAGCGATTGAGGAAAACCCGCTGGCCGCTAGATTTCGCCAATGACAACTGGCAATACGGCACCAATCTGGCGTACCTCAAAGAGTTAGTCGAGTATTGGATTCACCAATATGACTGGCGCAAACATGAGCGCGAGATGAACAGTTTCGCAAACTACAAGGCCACCATCGAGACTATTCCCATCCATTTCATCCATGAGCCCGGCAAAGGTCCGAAACCAATCCCTTTGATTCTCAGTCATGGCTGGCCGTGGACATTCTGGGATTTGCATAAGGTTATTCGTCCGCTGACTGATCCAGCCGCCTTCGGTGGCGATCCCAATGACGCGTTTGACGTTGTCGTCCCTTCTCTTCCCGGCTACGGGTTTTCCACTCCACTGACAACTCCGGGGATCAACTTCTGGCGGACCGCAGATCTGTGGGTGACGCTGATGCAGGAGGTCTTGGGTTACAAGAAATTTGCCGCCGAAGGTGGCGATTGGGGCGCTATTATCACGGCCCAACTCGGTCACAAATACGCTGAACACCTGATTGGCGCGTACGTGCATCTCATGATTCCGCTTGATGTGTTTGTCGGGGGCTTACCGCCCGAATCCGACTATGGCCCTGACGAACAAGGCTGGTTCCAAAGAAACCAGAACTTCTTCACAGCAGAAAGCGGCTACTCGGCACTGCAGACCACCAAACCGCAAACGATTGCCCATGCCCTGAACGACTCACCAGCTGGCCTCTGCTCATGGATTCTCGAAAAGCGTCGCACATGGAGCGATTGCGATGGTAATGTGGAAAAGCGGTTCTCCAAAGATGATCTTTTGACGACCATGACATTGTACTGGGTCACCCAAAGCTACGGCACTTCAGCCCGCTATTATTATGAAGCGGTACACAATCCCTGGCGGCCCTCGCACAACCGCACCCCGGTTGTCGAAGCACCGACCGGCGTCGGCGTTTTCCTCAAAGAAGTGGTTCTCATGCCCCACAAATGGGCCGAGCGATATTACAACCTCAAATATTGGAAAAAGATGCCGTCCGGCGGTCACTTTGCTCCCATGGAAGAGCCCCAACTCTTGGTGGATGACATTCGCGCCTTTTTCCGTCCGTTACGCGGATAATACGGGAATTTCCGCGTACTGCTGAGCAAATCTCCCTGAGCGCGACTACCGCAATATGGGGGATTATAACCGACTTGATTTTCGTCTTTTATTCGCCTATTGCTGAGTTGCCATGACGACAACAGAGATCAAAAATCAATCTTCCGTTCAGCACGTCAGGCGAAAACTGACCGCCATCCTGAGCGCAGATGTGCAAGGGTATAGCCGTCTCATGGGAACAGATGAGATAGCCACAATTCACACGCTCGCGATCTATCAGGAACTTCTGTTTGGCCTCGTCGAGCAGTATCGTGGACGGGTCATCGACTCCCCAGGCGATAATATGTTGGCTGAGTTCGCCAGCGCCGTTGAGGCTGTCCAGTGTGCGGTCGAGATACAGCGGCAGCTAAAGGAACATAATTCGTCTCTCCCGGTAGAGCGTCGCATGGAATTCCGCATTGGCATTAATGTTGGCGATGTCATTGTCGAAGGCGAACGGATCTATGGAGATGGGGTGAACATTGCCGCTCGGGTGGAAGGTTTGGCTGACGGCGGCGGCATTTGTGTTTCCGGTGCGGTGTACGATCAAGTAGAGAACAAGCTCACACTGCACTATGTCGATTTGGGTGAACAGACAGTCAAAAACATTGTGCGACCAGTGCGGGTTTTTCGTGTTACCGAGAAACCGCCAGGGGCGGAGGAGAGCAAAACTCAGATCGATGGTCCTTCGCCCTTGCCGCTCCCCGATAAACCCTCAATTGCGGTCTTGCCATTTCTGAACCTGAGTGGCGATGCTGAGCAGGAGTATTTCAGTGACGGTATCACCGAAGATCTGATTACCGACCTCTCGAAGTTGTCTGGGCTTTTTGTCATTTCGCGCAACTCAGTGTTCGTCTACAAAGGTAAGGCCGTGCGACCTGAACACATCAGCAAAGAATTCGGTGTTCGCTACCTGCTCGAAGGCAGCGTCCGCAAGGCGAACAACCGTGTACGGATTACTGCTCAGCTCATTGATGCAACCACCGGATATCATCTCTGGGCGGAACGGTACGATCGCGAGTTGCAAGATATTTTCGCAGTCCAGGATGAAGTGACACAAAAGATCGTTGCTGCACTCCACGTGAAGCTCACCCAGGGAGAAGGGGAAAAGGCCCGTCGTCCGCCGACCAATAATGTGGAGGCCTACGACTTTTTTTTGCGCGGGCTTGAGTGTCATGCGCAGCGTACCCAATCTGCCAATGGTCAGGCTCGCCAATTATTTGAACAAGCCATCGCCGTTGACCCGCAGTTCGCTTCGGCCTATGCGATGTTGGGTCGCACCTATCTGATGGAACTTGCCTTTCAATGGACCCAAGATCTTTCTGCCCTCGAACAACTGCTGATCCTGGCTCAACGCGCGGTCGAATTAGACCCAGCCCTGTCGATCGCCTACGAAACGCTGGCGTACGCGCATTTGGCAAAAAAAGAATATATGCAGGCCGTTACCACAGCGCAACACGCCATTGCTTGTGCCCCCAACTCTGCCGATGCCCACAATACTTTAGGCGAGATTCTGTGTTTTTCCGGTCGCACAGCAGAAGCTGTACCCTTGATTGAAACCGCCATGCGTTTAAACCCCCGTTACCCGGTTGCGTATTTGTGGGCACTAGGGCAAGCGTATTATTTCAACGGACGAACAGACGAAGCCCGCGCTGTATTGCAGCGTGCGATTGTACGGAATCCAGACCATGTCACGTCGCACATGTTGCTAGCAGCGATTTACAGTGAACTCCGACAAGAGGAAAAAGCGCAGGCAGAGGTTGCCGAAGTCTTACGGATCAACCCGCGATTCTCACTCACAGTTGCACGCGAGACCTCACCTCACCGAGATTCCGCCGCGCTTGCACGGCTTATTACTGGTTTACAAAAAGCAGGGTTGCGGTAATATGAACAACGTTCCCGCCAATCCATCACGCACGATTGTGCAGCAAACATGTTCTCCAAAGTCCGTGTATGTGTCATCCTGGAGGAACCAGCGAGGCGCATTCCTCTCAGTTCAGGAGCAGACCGATGGAAACAGTCAACACGATACCACACGATACCACTTATGACGGTCGAAGAGATGGAGTCTTAGATAAAGTGGCGCAGTATTTTTCCACTGGTACGTGCCTTGTGTGGGTAGTTCTTCCCAAAACTCATACGGTTTTCGTCTATCACTCGTTGCACGATGTTCGTTCTTTCGGTCCAGAGGACGAGTTGAGCGGATGAGGATGTGTTGCCAGGATTCACATGTCAGGTAACAGAACCGTTTTCGTGAATGCGAACCTGTTGCCTCGCTCTCATGAAAGCCAGTCATTCGTGCAGAATCACATACAGTACTTGCTGTTGGAGCCACAACAAACGTAGAAGAAAAGCAGACGGTGCGCGCTCCCTCTGCGACTCGTGACGTTTACCACTATAGGGAACACGATGCTTTCTCGCCCGCTCTCCCCTGGGTATGCCAGACGTTGCACAGCTGCGTTGCAGAAATTTGCCCAACCAGGGGATACGATTGTTGCCCTCTGTCCAGTTTATGATCCCACGGCCACCTGTGGCCTCTGCCAACGCTCGGCCATCTATCGTTGTTTCCCCATCCAGAACCTCCGCACGGAAGCGGTGCTGACACTGGGGGTTGAATGTGTGCAAGCCTATCGCCTCCTGGCCAAGCGATTGCGCCGCGGCAATGCTGGGTATCGTGACCCAGGGACGGTAACCGCGATTGTGAAACGGTATCAACGTCGAGGTCAGCTTCCCGAAGAGCAGGCACGGGATTTTCTCGCTGCGGCCCATGTAGGACAACCCGGACACGATAGAGCCGTAGCAGGCAAAACACAAAAGAGACAACGTCCCTGAATGATAGCGTACAGTGCGCTCCCTTTGGTTGCTTCATAGTGTATAGCCCGTTCGCTGCGCTCACTTTCTGGTAAGACCCCGCTTTGCCACTACAGGGTATCAAGCGAACATAGTGAGCAGGCTCGTTGTCGATTTTGATCGGTAACTGGCATTCCTCGACTCCTTCATTCCCGTGGAATCACATGCAGCACCTGCCTTCGTAGTTCGAGCGTGACGTGTTTCTCCGTGTCGAGCAGGAGACGATGATAGACATAGGCAGGAAGAAGAATTTCCAGGTCATAGGGGGCTTCGCTCTCATCTAAGCGAACATGCAACGTGTAGTTTTCCCCTTCCATACGTTCACCAACGATCTGCCCTGATAGCAAATTCTCGCGTTGGCGTTTAGTCATTTGCTCAGGACGGATAATGAGAATCTGGGTAGGACGAACACACAGAAAGATCGCCACACCAGCAACACGTTCTCCAGGGGCGACAGCAAGCCGGCGTCCTTGCCAACGGACCCACAACGTATCAGCATCACTACGTTCAACCTCCGCTGGCAAGATATTTGTGGTACCTACCAGCTCCGCTACCCGTCGGGTGGCGGGATGAAAAAAGACTTGTTCGCGGGGACCTTGCTGAATGACACGGCCTTTGTCGTAGACAATCACTTGTTGGCCAAACGCAAACGCGTCGGCAAGATCGTGCGACACTAGAATGATAGAGATGCCGAGACGCTGCTGAATCTGCGTTAGTTCTTGTCGTAGTGCCGCCCGGAGCGGCGCATCCAGGGCGGCAAAGGGTTCGTCAAGGAGCAACAGCCGTGGGTCCACTGCTAGCGCCCGCGCTAACGCGACCCGCTGTTGTTGCCCACCAGACAGTTCGCGTGGATAGCGATGCGCCAGGCCTTGAAGGTGAAAGAGATGAAGAAGGTCACCAATCCGTCGCAAACGCTCGCCGCGAGACAAGGAAGTCAGACCAAACCCAATGTTGCTTTCGACCGTAAGATGGGGAAACAACGCATAGTGTTGCGGCACATAGCCCACTCGGCGCACTTGGGGTGACATGAGCATCTGTCGCGCACTGTCGTAGACAGTCTGACCGTCAATACTGATACGGCCACTGTCTGCGGCAACCGTCCCGGCAATCGCTTGGAGCGTGAGGCTTTTGCCCGAGCCTGAAGGTCCAAACAGCACGGTCAATGGCGATGCGACCGCAAAAGCCACATCGAGCAAAAAGCCGTCGAGCCGCTTTTGGATCGTCACCTCAAGCATACGAACCAAAGGGACTGCGGTGGAGCAGCAACCGTACAGAGAAGAGGACACTGAACGACACGATCACCAAGATCAACGATAACACGAGTGCAGCAGTCAAGTCAGACTCCATTGCCGTGTAAATGGCCAGCGGCATAGTTTGGGTGCGACCCAACAAATTGCCAGCAAACATGATCGTCGCACCGAACTCTCCGAGCGCGCGCGCCCAGGCCATCACTGCACCACTGAGCAAGGCGGGAAACGCTAACGGAACCGTCACGCGCAGAAATGTACGTAACGGCGAGTGACCGAGAGTGTAAGCGACCCGTTCGAGGTCCTGATCAACACTCTGAAACCCCGCCCGGGCAGCACGAATATAAAATGGCGCACTGACAAAACTCTGGGCCAGTACCACTGCGATCGTCGTAAACCCAATCTGCAACCCGAACATATCGAGCCATGCTCCCAATAATCCGCGACGGCCAAAGGTCATAAGCAAGGCGACTCCGGCAACCGTTGGCGGCAATACCATCGGCAGATCTATGAGGGTATCCACCACGACAACACCAGGAAATCGACATCGTGCTAATAGATAGGCTACCGGTGTCCCAAGCACGACCGCCACACAGAGACTACTGAGCGAGGTCAGCAAGCTCAGGCGTAACGATTCAGTGACAAGGGGCTGTTGCAGGGTTGCCCATACTCCTTCCTGCGGCAATACTTTAAGGACCAGCGCCACCAGAGGCAGCGCAAGAAAACCTGCGATCAGGACAATGGTGAAGACAAGCAGCATTCCAGAGCGTCTCATGCTGCCCATCTCTCTAACATGATGAAGAAAGAAACTATAGGAGAGGCCGATTTCTCTGCGCGG
>JBFWXH010000078.1:0-38726 GCA_050187625.1 Binatia bacterium | reverse complement strand
TGCACTGAATCTGATCTCCATCCTTTAACGGTAGCAAACTCTCTCCTCTCCCTCCTCTACCAGCCTTCGGCTGGCGGCTTTCACCCCCGGGCTCACGCCCGGCGTCCTCAGCCGATTTTCTGATAGTTCCCAGTCTCCCGTAGCCCTCGGCATCGTTAGGATCGAGGACGATGGCCTGCTCTCCCTCAACGATCGCCTGCTCATACTGCCTTTTCCATACATAGACGTGGCCCAATAATTGGTGGGCTCCGGGCAGAGAGTTATCCAGGGCAACAGCCCGTTGCGCTATCGCAAAGGCCTGTTCCAGAGCTTGAGCGCGGTCGTTTGCCGATTGATAGAACCAATCGTAAAAGTAGGTCCAACTTAGCCCCATATACGCTTCCGCATACGTCGGATCCAACTCGATGGCTTTCTCAAACATCTGACGCGCGTGCACATTCGCCTCTTTCTTCGTCTCGGAAGCTACACGGAATGAAGACTCCAACCCGCGCAGATACAGATCGTAGGCGGTCAAATTCTCGGTTGGGATGCGACGCACCCGTGTTAGCTCTGCTTTGCCGATCTCGCCCCGGAGCGCCGCCACAATCTGCTGTGTGATCTCGTCCTGGAGCGCAAAAATGTCACGCAGCAGACGATCATACCGTTCGGACCAGACATGCCCTCCGGTCGTGCCGTCTATCAACTGAGCAGTAATCCGGAGTTGGTCCCCTGCTTTGCGTACACTCCCTTCTAAAATATACCGCACCCCCATCTCGCGACTGATGTCTTGTACTTTCACGGCTTTGCCTTTGTAGGTGAAGGCCGAGTGGCGGGCGATGACAAACAAGCTGCGGATACGGGAGAGGCTACTGGTAAGCTCTTCGGTCATCCCGTCGCTGAAATATTCTTGTGTCGGGTCCTCACTCATGTTCATGAACGGTAACACGATGATCGACGGTTTGTCGGGCAACGCCAACGCAGGCTGGGTGCTCTGTGCTGGGTGTTGGGTGCTGGAGATTGGCAGAGACAGGTACCGAACGGTCAACACTGTCACGAGCACCAGCATGCCAGCCGCCAGTACAAAAGCGCGGGTAAACCGTGACGGGGAAGAAGAGACAAAGATGTCTCGCGTCTGAAGTCTAGCCTCGATGGGCTCGTCAGGGGAAAAAGAAAACGCTGGGATTTCCGAGTCTCGACTCTGTACCCTGGACGCAAGACCTTGCCCGTTTGATTCTAACCCCTGTCCGTTTGACACTAAACTCTGGACACTCGACGCTAGACTGCCGTTGTCTGCCGGTTGCTCTGTTTCTTCCTGACTACTGGCTACTGCATGCTGACTACTGACGACTTCCCCGATAAACCGAAACCCTCGTCGGTGCACAGTCTCTATGTATTGCGGCTCGCGGGCATTGTCCTGTAAGGCCTTGCGAATCTCCTGAATGCACATGGTCAGCGCCGCATCGCCGACCACTGTGTCCGCCCACACCACCCGAAATAACTCCTCTTTGGTCACCAACTGCCCCGGCCGTTCAGCCAAATAGCTCAATACCTGAAACGCTTTGGGAGTCAGCCGCACCGGTTGGCCGTCACACCAGAACTGCTCCTTTTGCGGATCGAGATGATAGGGACCAAAGCGCAACATCTGACCGTCCGACATAGGATTAGGACTTTCTTAGAGTAATTTTAGAGTTCCCTTAGAGTTTCTTTATGACTTCCTGCTGTTGATTTCCTATTTTCCTGCCACAACCCGTGCGGGATTGCAAACGTAACCCCACACGATTGGCACTTCGGGAAAGGAGGGAGCGACTATGGCAACGAGGCCACCCTAAAAAATCCCATCTCCACGGTGACCAATTACTCACACTACAACCCTAACCATCAATAGTGTTTGGCACCATTTTTGAGGTCGGGTACTGCGCTCCCCTCTCCCTCTGGGAGAGGGCTAGGGTGAGGGGATTGAATAACGAAGGCTGCCTTTCACCCCCTCATCCTGTCCTTCTTCCTCAGGGAGAAGGAACCCATCACCAGACGTGCACAAATAGTGTCGAACAGTCTTGCCCAACCATCCTTTTGAGGAGGCCCATATGTTTTACAGGTATTGGAGCACAAGAAACACATTAGGAAGATTAGGAAGTATGTTGACCGTAGCCTTGCTTTTGACACTGGCAATCGAAGGTCAACTCCGTCTCGCTCAGGCTGACGCCGTGACAGATTGGAATGAGATCTCGACCCAAGCTATTCTGACCGCTGGGCGCTCGCCACTCATCACCTCCCTCGACTATGCTATTGTGCATGCTGCCATCTATGACGCTGCTATTGCTTTCGATGGCCGCTTCGAACCGTATCACGTCGCCATCCCCAACGCTGCTGGTTCTCCGATCGCTGCGGTGGCCACTGCCGCGCATGAGGTCTTGGTCGCCCTCTTCCCCGCCCAGCAAGCAGCACTGGATACGGTGTACCTGGAGTACTTGACGGCCCACGGAGTAGCGGCAGCCGATGCTGGTGTGACGGTCGGGGAGCAAACTGCGGCAGGCATTTTAGTCCTACGGGCAAATGACGGTCGTTTTCCACCCAACTACCCGCCGTTCACGGGAGGAACGGATTTGGGAGTCTGGCGGCCAACCCCTTCCTATCTCCCTGGACCGCCACCAGCCTTTGCTCCCGGAGCGGCGCCGTGGGTGGCAACGGTTACACCATTTACGCTGGAGAGCCCGTCGCAGTTCCGCGCTGATCCCCCACCGCGGTTAACCAGCGCTCGATATCGCAAAGACTACAACGAAGTGAAAGCAGTGGGTGCCTTGGACAGTACGAGCCGGACACCCGAGCAAACCGAGCTGGCCTACTTTTGGGCTGATAACACCGCGGTTCTGTGGAATCGGGCCATTCAAGGCCTCGTGACCGATGGAGAAATGCTTCTCACGCTAGGGGAGAGTGCCCGGCTCTTTGCCTTAGTCAATTTGGCAGGCGCGGATGCCGCCATTACCTGCTGGGACAGCAAGTACACGTATGTGTTCTGGCGCCCAATCACCGCCATACAGGAGGGAGACAACGATGGGAATCCGAAAACGATCGGCGATCCGAACTGGCAACCGCTGATCAATACACCGAGTTTTCCGGAGTATACCTCTGGACATGTGACCTATAGTGGTGCAGTGGGACGCATTCTGAAGCTTTTCTTCAAAACCGACAAGGTGCCTTTCACCGTGACCTCCTCTAACCCCCTCGCCGAACACAAGACACGGACCTACACACGTTTCTCTTATGCTGTGGAGGAAACCATCGATGCGCGGGTGTATTCGGGTATCCACTTCCGTAACTCTGATGTCGTCGGTCGTGATCAAGGAAAGAAGGCGGCGAACTGGACGTTCAAGTATTTCCTCCGGCCGGTTAAATAGGGAGGAAGCGGGGAAACGGAAATAGGGAGAAGCGGGGAACGCCACGATTATTTCGGTCTGCGAGCACTCTGCCTTTGGAGTGCGGCGGCTGTGACGCCGCTTTAGCTGCGCGCGGAGCGCATCCCGTACGACATTTCTACGAAAGAGCTACAGCGCCGCCGATGGCGGCGCACTCCAAAACGGAAGAGCCATATCGTTCTTCCAGCTAACGGACTTACAAAACACAGTGCTTGTCGAGGCAAGGAGAGACTGAACTGCTTCAACCAAATAAAACAACACGGCCCTGCTAGGAAATCCCGGCAGGGCCGCTGATGAACATTGACGATCTTTTCGTCAGGGTCTTCTTACATCATGCCGCCCATGCCGCCCATGCCACCCGGAGGCATCGGAGGCATACCACCGCCAGCACCCTTCTCTTCCGGCTTCTCAGCAACTGTTGCTTCCGTGGTCAACAGTAGACCAGCCACTGAGGCGGCATTCTGCAGCGCGGTGCGCACCACTTTGGTCGGATCGATAATGCCAGCTTTGATCAGGTCCTCAAACTCACCCGACGCGGCATTGAAGCCAAACGCGGCTTTATTATTCCGGACGCGATCGAGGACGATTGAACCTTCCTCTCCAGCATTGGAAGCGATCCAGCGCAACGGTTCTTGCAGCGCTTTCTTCACAATATTGACACCCACCATTTCTTCGTCACCAGCTTCGACCTTACTGAGTGCACCAGAGGCACGGATCAGGGCAACACCACCACCGGGAACGATCCCTTCTTCCACCGCCGCACGAGTTGCATGAAGAGCATCTTCCACGCGGGCTTTCTTTTCTTTCATTTCAATTTCGGTTGCGGCTCCAACCTTGATCACCGCCACGCCACCAATCATCTTGGCCAGGCGTTCTTGTAGCTTCTCACGGTCATAGTCCGAGGTCGTCTCATCAATCTGTGCCCGAATTTGTTTAATCCGGCCTTCAATGTCGGCCTTTTTCCCAGCACCATCGACCACGGTCGTGTTGTCTTTGTCGATCACGATTCTCTTGGCGCGACCAAGATCATTCAGTGTCAAGCTTTCCAGTTTCACACCTAGTTCTTCTGCGATCACGCGGCCACCGGTGAGGATCGCGATATCTTCCAGCATGGCTTTTCGGCGATCGCCGAAACCAGGAGCTTTGACCGCTGAGCACTGGAGCGTGCCGCGGATCTTGTTCACCACCAGAGTCGCCAAGGCTTCACCCTCAACGTCTTCGGCAATGATGAGCAGCGGACGGCCACTCTTGGCTACCTGCTCGAGCACTGGCAGGAGGTCTTTCATGCCAGAAATCTTCTTCTCATGAATCAACAGATAGACATCTTCGTAAACGCATTCCATGCGTTCGGGATCGGTCACAAAGTACGGAGATAAATAACCGCGGTCGAATTGCATTCCTTCAACCACGTCTAGCGTGGTATCCAACCCTTTGGCTTCTTCGACCGTGATCACGCCTTCTTTGCCGACTTTGTTCATGGCTTCGGCGATGATTTCGCCAATTGTGGGGTCGTTATTAGCTGAGATCGTGCCCACCTGAGCAATCTCTTTTTGGTCACGGGTCGGCTTGGACAGCCCTTTCAGATCGCTAATCACGGCCTCGACCGCCTTGTCGATACCACGTTTAATGCTCATCGGATCGTGTCCGGCGGCGACCATTTTGACGCCTTCAGCATAGACCGCACGGGCAAGTACCGTTGCCGTGGTCGTCCCGTCACCAGCAATGTCAGACGTTTTGCTGGCAACTTCCTTCACCATTTGTGCGCCCATGTTCTCGAGCTTGTCTTCGAGTTCAATTTCCTTGGCGACTGTCACACCATCTTTCGTGACGACCGGTGCACCAAACGACTTCTCGATAACCACGTTCCGGCCTTTGGGACCTAGGGTAACGGTCACGGCATCGGCCAGAACGTTCACTCCTCTGAGTATTTTATCTCTCGCATCTTGACCAAATTTGACATTTTTCGCAGCCATCGCGTTTCCTCCTCACGTGTCCGTTGCGCTTAGCCTTCGATTACTCCGAGGATGTCATCCTCACGCATAATCAGGTGCTCTTCGCCTTCGATTTTGATCTCTGTTCCAGAGTATTTGCCAAACAACACTCGATCACCCGCTTTGACATCCAGAGGAGTCACCTTACCATCCTCACTCACTTTTCCCTTGCCAACCGCAACTACTTTTCCCTCTTGGGGTTTTTCTTTCGCGGTGTCTGGAATAATAATCCCGCCTTTGGTTTTCTCCTCCTCGGCGATCCGTTTGACAATAATTCGATCCTGTAGGGGTCGAATCTTCATACCTCTCTCTCCTTTCTCACTGCTTCAATTTTTTCGGTGCGTTTTTGGCTGTTTTATTGGGGTATCCGCCAAGATAAGCCCCAGGGGGATAACCGAGGAGTTAGTTAATCACTCCCTCAGGATTGTCAAGAGATTCTCGTCAGATTTTGTATTTTCTTGCTTCTTCTTCGAAGTACCGACGATAAAGCACTTCCCATTCGGCACTTCCCGCAACAACCCGACGAGAGAGAGAGGCAATCTTACGGCGGACAATCTCGTCAATTTTTTCGTCTCGTTGAAAATGCTCAGATAAGAGACGTTTCGTTTCAACAAACGCGGCTCGCTCACTCACCACTTCTCCCTCAGGGGGGAGTGCTCGTAACAGAATCCGCGCTAATGCAGCAATACGATTGTCCGACAATCGACTCATAACGCAAATCGCCGCTCTTCAGCAAGGCGCTGTTTTATCATTTGGACGACACGGCGACGATCAACACCACCTGGAGCGGTCCGTAAGTGCTCTTCGGCTAAACGTTCAGCTTCCTTTTCTAGCGCTTCTTCCTGGCGAAAATTGTCGAGCAGGGCAGCAACAACTTTTGCAATAACCATAGACTTCTTCTCTACTGGAACTCGGACGAGGTTTTTCTCCCCAAGCACCGCCAGCACTTTTTCAGCAATATGCCGACAGGAAGAATCCGAAAGCTGCATGGCCTGATACCATATCCGGCATTTATGCAATTTGGCAAGCCCGGCTTGACAGTTCCCCGTAGGTTTGCGATGGGACGATGCAGTAACTGTGTCTAGCAAAAACGTTTCTATTTTCAACGCCACTGCGACCAATTTCCCTTCACACTTCTGGGAACATATTCTCGGAAGTTTAGCGGAAGGGATCTTGGTTATTGACTCAGATCAGCGCGTCGTCTTCGTTAACGCCGCGGCAGAGACCCTTACCGGTTTGGCGCGTATGCAAGTATGGGCTCGTCCTTACGAAGAAGCGCTAAGTTCGAACCCGTGGCTTGTTTCCATTATCCACCGGACCTTTTCCTCAGGGTTAAGCCCAACTGCTGGAGAGGGAATGTTGCGAACTCGCTCTCCACGAGCCACGCCAGTGCGCTTGACGTGCTCCCCTATTGTGACTGGGGAAGGAACTTGTCTGGGAGTAGTTGCGGTACTGCACAATATGACGCACCAAAAAGAACTGGTACAAGAAGAGCAACAATCGCTGCAACTCGCTCAGATGGGAATCATCGCAGCAGGGCTAGCCCATGAGATTCGCAATCCACTTGCAGGTATTCGAGGAGCTACACAACTCTTACAGGGTCGCATTCACAACGATCCCTCAGCACTTGAGTATACGACGGTTATGATTCGGGAAATCGACCGTTTAAACAGCCTGTTGGAACAAATACTACGACTATCTCCGAATGCTCAGGTTCTCCGTCAACCTATGAATGTCCATAAGGTATTGACTGATGTATTGCTTCTGGAGACCAAAGCCGCTCCCAAAGGCGTTAAAATTCACACCCAATTCGATCCGAGTCTCCCTGAGATTTTAGGCGACGAGGCCCAACTCACCCAAGTCTTCAAGAATGTCATTCGTAATGGCCTCCAAGCCCTCCAGGGAATTCGTGGGGGAGAACTCACTATTGCAACGCGGATGGCGACTGATTTCCATATTCGACGGACAGCTCCACGCCTCGCTGCGGCAATCGAGCCAGGAGTGTTTCTGGCCCCTTCCAGAGGAAGACGCCAGAAACAAAAGGCGCAGGCCACCATCACCGAGACAGATCAAGAACCGTCGCCTTCCGCACGGATGGCGAGGTTTCTTTCGGTTGATGTGACAGATAATGGCCCAGGAATTGACCCTGAACATCTCTCTCAACTCTTTACTCCATTTTTCACTACCAAAAGTGGCGGTACGGGCTTGGGACTTGCCATCAGTCAACGGATTATCGCGCAGCACGGGGGCATGATCCGGGTCAATACTGTTCGTGGCTACGGAACAACTTTTCACATCAATCTTCCCGTTGCTGCTTAGTTAGGAACCCATGTCTTCACCCGCTATTCTTATCGCCGATGATGAAGAACTCATCCGTCGGGTCCTGGCCGACACTCTGAGTTCAGCCGGATACCTTGTGGAAACTGTGAACTCGGGCTCACGTGCTTGGGAACGTCTCCGCAGTCAATCCTTTGCAGTTGCATTCGTTGATATTCGGATGCCGGACCTTAGTGGCCTTGACCTTCTCGTGCAGGCCCAGGAAGCAAAACTATCGACTCCCATTATCATCATGACCGGCCAGACAACACTCACGAACGCGGTCGAGGCGATGAAACGAGGGGCTTTTGATTATTTAACCAAACCCTTTGATCTGGAAGAGGTAAAAGTCCTCACTGCCCGGGCGCTAGAGACCCAACAATTGGCCACAGACCATACGGCCTCCAGTCTTACCACCCACGGAGGAAACGAGCAGATCATCGGCCATAGTCCCGCGATGCAAGAGCTGTATAAAATTATCGGTCGTGTCGCAAAGAACGACGCAACAGTGCTGATCCAAGGCGAAAGCGGCACCGGCAAAGAGCTAATCGCCAAGGTCATTCATCACTACTCGCCGCGTTGGCGCGCACCGTTTATTGGCATTAATTGTTCCGCCATTCCCATTGATCTATTGGAAAGCGAGTTTTTCGGCCATGAGCGCGGCGCCTTCACCGGAGCAGTCGAGCGACGGAGTGGAAAGTTCGAGCACGCCGCTGGTGGAACCCTGTTTCTCGATGAGATCGGCGATATGCCCCTGGCATTACAGGCAAAACTGCTGAGAGTTATCCAAGAACGCGAGTTTACCCGTGTCGGCGGACGGGACGTCATAAAAGTGGACGTGCGTCTTATTGCCGCGACCAACAGGGATCTCGCAACGGCAGTACGTGAACAGCGTTTCCGTGAGGATCTGTACTTTCGCCTTCGGGTCGTTCCCATCACGCTGCCGCCACTCCGACAGCGGCGACAAGACATCCCGGAACTGACAGCCTACTTTATTCAAAAGATTAACCGAGACATGGGAACCTCGGTCACTGGCATCTCTGCCGATGCCCACATGATGCTCACTCAATACCCGTGGCCAGGGAATGTACGAGAACTTGAGAATGTTTTATTACGTGCCGCGGTCCTCGCACCTGGGCGCATGCTTACCGCGGCAGATCTTTTCCTTCCTCCGACTACCCCCTCTTTTCCTGACGGTCTTACAGATCTCTCGATCGAGGAAGCAATTCGCCATAAATTAAAGCCATACTTCCAAGAACCCATGGGTGCTGCCCCCTCGGATCTTCATGCCGTTATCATTGGTCAGGTTGAGAAACCGCTGATCGAATTAACGCTTGAACATACCGGGGGAAATCAGCTAAAGGCAGCAGAGATTTTGGGAATTAACCGCAATACGCTGCGAAAGAAGATTACTGACTTAAAAATCTCCATCAAAAAGGGGAATGGGAATCCAGCGTAAAAAAGGGCACAGATAAGGATATCTACCGACGAATGGATGAACAAAGCCTTCCTTTTCTTTCTCAATCTCGCCGCGCATTTTCCTTTCCTAGTCCGCTGTACACAATCGCCGACACGCTGGGACGGAAAGAATTATCGCTCGTTTCTCTCGCCGAGCAACTGTGCCGCGGCGGTGCGAAACTTCTGCAACTGAGGGTGAAGAATGTGGCACCGCGTGAATTTCTTGCTGTGGCACAGGAAGTGAAATCCCTGTGCCATCACTACGATTGCCTTTTGATTATCAACGACCGTGTCGACATTGCCCTCGCGGTTGATGCTGATGGGGTGCATGTTGGCCAAGAAGATCTTCCACTTGCCGCAGCACGCAAGGTCCTCGGCTTTCAGAAGATTATTGGAGTTTCTACGCATGATTCACGACAAGCGCAGCTTGCCGAGCGAGAGGGAGCGGATTACATCGGCTTTGGACCCTTGTTTGGCACCAACACCAAAGCAACAGGCTACACAGCGCGCGGCCTCGAACAACTCCGCGAGATCCGCTCACTGGTTCGTTTACCAATTGTCGCAATTGGCGGTATCACTAGTGAACGTGCACCGTCGGCATTGGCGGCTGGAGCAGAGGCGGTCGCGATGATCAGCGATTTGGTCCTGGCCCCGAATGTTGCCGATAAAGTACGCCAAACAGTGACAAGCCTTGCCCCTCTACTCAGTGCGTAACTTGTGTGATCTGCTCACTAAACAGGTTAACGCGAGGAAGTGCTTGTCGAAGACATACGGGGAGAATCGCCAATCCGATAGCAACAGACCGAGCCAGTTTCAATCCGTTCGGCCAAATACTGCCCGACGACAGGATTTGCAAGGGTAATTTGTTCGAGCGCACGCTTCAGGGCTTTCCTCACTGCGGTACGGGCACGTTCGGGAACATCGGCAAAGGAACGAATTCGCCCCCCCAATCCACATGCGCGGGCCAGTTCGTGAGTAAGAGTTTCAAGCTCCTCCTGCTCCTCTGCTCGGAGTTCCGACCGTTGCCGCAGCTCGCGGATTCGCGTGCGGACAGCGGTTACTGCCGTACCATCCATGACCGTGTGGGCATGTGAGGGGAGAAGTTGCTCTCCAGAGTCAGCAACAAGGGCGAGCGCGGGGATATCTCGATTCGGTTCGGCGACGAGACGGGCAAGGTAGCGCATGCCAACCAGGTCTGAGACCGTCGCGACGTGCCTACCCAGGACCACACGCCAACCCCCTTGCGGAGCTGAAGATAGGCATATCCCTTCAGGGGCAAGGGGGGCAGTCGTTTTTTCAGTCTCCTGTAACCCTTCTTGCCAGCGGGCAATCAGCCCGATCATCCCCAGCGCCTCAGCCTCAGTCATTGCCTCTTGGATCAGAACCTTTCCTCGCTGGATATCGCTCGTTTTTCCTCGTCGGAGTAGTGCCAGCGCCAATTCAGCACGAGTCTGGATCGCAGCCGGTCGATGGCCAAGGCGTTCGTTCATCGTCACTGCCGTAGAAAAATGCTCGATAGCAAGGTCGATTTTGCCACAGGTGAGGGCGGCAAGCGCCAACGGGCGATGAACTGAACCAAAGCAGACAACCGCGAGAGAAGCCATGATAGGAAGGTCAGCATAAGGAAAGAGTTCATTATACACATCTTGTGATATCTGAGGATCCCCCAATGCCGTCGCGAGTTCGGCAACACCCAGCATGGTCAGCAGCCAGGCACTGGTTGGAACAATAGAGTGCAAACCACTACGTCGTAATTCCTCTAGCAACGCCCGTGCCTGCTGAGGTTGTCCGCCCCGTAGCGCGAATAATGCAGCTGCACACGAGAAGGACCGGTCCCGCTCCGTCAACGTTGGTGACGTCGCAATCGACGCAGCGAGATCAGCGATCTCGACTTCGCGACCTTGAAATATACGAATTGCTGCCACATGGGCACCGTAGTACGGCAATGCATCAGCATCTCCCACTTCAGTGCCAAGTTGGTAGCACGCGGCAGCAGCCTCCTCTGCCTCGCTAAACTGCCCAGCACGAATCGCCAGCATGACTTCCATTGCCCGCACGATGAAAAGAATACTATGACAACGTAGCGCTTCCGCGCGTAAACGTAACTCAGTCAATGCCGCCCCAGCTGAGGGATCTCCCAATAAAAACAAATCCGCTGCCCGCCAACATAACCCGATGAGTGACAAGAGTCGGTCCTCAGCCACCGACGCAACGGAGATCAGCTCGTTGGCCACGATGAGCCGAGACTTCGTGTGCTCTGGCGTTAACAGAGCATGATGACAGAGAGAGAGGGCTTCAGCGAGCGCGTGCGCATCACCAGTTTGGCGGGCCATCTCTACGCCTTGTCTGACGTGACTCACCGAGCCACCGCGATAGGCGCGCTCGGCAGCTACGCGCACACGAAGGCGTGTACGTAAAACCGTCGCCTCGATTGGAAGAGCATCCAGCACTCGTTGTTGGAGCGCGGCCACGCGTTCGGCTTCTTCAGTAAAGCGATGTTCACGCACCCACACCCCACCCAATCCGAGGGCAGCCCGAGCAAGTGTATTCGTGTCCTCCTCGACTTCTGCTAAACGTGCTGCACGATGAAAGAGCGGGCGAGCCTCAGCAAGGTGACCACACGCCAGAACCGCCTCGGCCCATTCAACAATAAGAATGGCTGCCGGCCCCGGAAGCGCCGCAGCATCGTGGAGTTCAACAGCCTGGCCAAGAAGAGCCGCGGCCTGCGCGAAGCCATCGCCTGCCTGTAGCGCTGTCGCGGCTTCGCGAGCGAGCTGTATAGCGAAGATAGCATCTTCGGTCGAGCGACTAGCGGCACCAAAGGCATGCTGGGCTCGACGCGACACGCTAGCGGGAGTTGTTCCAACGAGCAACCTTGCCGCTCGTGCATGAGCGGCAAAACGTGCAGTAGGTTCGAGTAACGCAAAGGCAGCATTCCACACCTGCTCATGGGCAAAACACACGCGCCCGCTGTGCCGCTCGATCAGGATTCCCAGTTTCACCGCTCGTGCGAAGGCTATGGCGACCTCGTGAGGGAAAACGTTAGCCACACGGGCGACCTCATGGACTGAAACTTCCATCCCTAACAATGCAGCAATCCCCAGCAATTGTTGCCTGGGATCAGGAACTTGCTCGACAAAACGCATCATGGCGTTGTCCAGGTCTACCAGGGGGTTCTCGGATACGAAGCGGTGGGGGTCTGACCCGTAAGAAAAGTCGGGGAGGTGACCTATCTGACACGTAGGACATTTGTCGGTACTTACGCGGAACATGAGCTGAGTTGCACCTTCACGGCCCGCACCCTGTACTTCTTGGAATGACAACATCAGTGACCCCCACCCTACTTTGCTATCTGGTGCTGTCGACCTCTGCTCTCGACAGCAAAGTTAATACCAAACTGGGGAAATGGCTCAATTTCCTCTGAAATCGATACATGCCAGTATTTCTCTTTTCTAGAAGATGACAAATTGGCAAAAATTATTGACACTACAGACGACCATCCTCGTCCTCTTGACCCTCATGAGCCTTTGGATTTCGCCGAGGCCAGTATCAGTTTGACGAGAGCAGCTCTTCTTTTTCTTTTCGCATTGTCCTGAAAATTCATCGATCGACCGTACTTCTCCGTTCTTTTTTCCAGGTGTGCCACGAGACGGCACACTGGCGTCACGCATTAAAAGTCAAAAAAACGGAGAGATTGAGAATGACCATAACCAGCAAAACACGACTAAACCGACAAATCCGCTTACCGTGCGCGAACGTCAACGAACCAGCCTCACCGCACCGTGAGCCAAAACTTGCCTGCTCTGTCTTTCAGATGACAGGTCGGGCGTAACCAAAGAAAGAGAGAAAAATCGTGAAACTCACGAAAGCCGTACAGCTTTTTGGCATTATTGCCGCACTTCTTGGCCTCACCGCAACCCACTCGTTCGCCTTACCAGCCAATGAACTCGAAGTCGTCTACTTCAGCGATGCAACGTACACCAACGAAGTCGGCTACGTATTCCGTGGTTGCCAAGGGGAGGTGTACCGCCTAGGCAAGACTAGCCGCTACCAGGCTCGCTCCTCAACACCGTGCCATAGCAGTCAGCCACTGAATGAGGTTGCCTGTTATGCCAATGGTTACCAAACCACGTGTCCAGCGAACATCTGTGACTCAGGGTTGTTCGAGTGCAATTAACCGATAAGCGGACGAGCGTGGGGGTACCTCTCAGCGTCGCCAAACATACCTCGCACTCTTCTTCCGTCTCTTCATCAATACCCATTCATATACAAGTAAGGAGATATTCTGTGAACACGCAATTCTTGAGAACAAAAACTACAGCCGGCCTTGCACTCGCTACGCTGGCGTTTACGGTTGCAACAACTTCGGCAGCGTTTGCAGCAAAACCGCTATTCAATAAGGATGTATCCCAGACGGGAGTGCTTATCGGCGGCGGTGGTGGCGGCGGCGGACAAGATCTCGGTCCCGATGATCCTTTCAGTAAGCCACGTATCCCAGGGCAACCAACTCTGGTTGAAAGCAAAGAAAACTCCCTCCAGCTGCAGTGGAAGGATAACTCCTCCTATGAACAAGGCTACAACCTCTACCGCGGCCCTAGCTACAGCGGTCCGTGGACACTGATTGCTGTTTTTGGCGCGGCGCCTGGCAACAGTGAAACCATGCAATATATCGACGCGGGGTTGCCCCGAGATAGCGGGTACTATTACCGCGTCGGGGCGTATAATTTCTACGGCGAATCGTTCTCTTTGCCCCAAGCCTTTGCGACGATTGACGGACGTAAGGTCTCGCGCCTGCGCTTACGCATACGTACTGCCAATGTTCCTGATGCCAATACAAACGACGACGTTCATGTGTCGCTGCGGGATAATGATAATGGCGGTACCTGGCTGAACTATGGTCGCGACGACTTTGAGCGCGGGGATGAATTCACTTATGAATTGCTCCTTCATGACATCTTCGATGGTATACAGGACTTGAGCGAGATTAATCACATATATCTCCTTAAGCCGGGCGATGATGGCTGGTGTATCGAAAGCTTGACCCTCGTGGCCGATACCCGCAACGGCGTCGATAACGGTGTTGAGATCTTCACACAAGACTTCGGGCCGACCGCTTCCACGTGCCGCTGGCTCGATGGACAGCAGAATTACTTGGTTATTGGGCGGGACACGCTCCGCGCCCACCCTTTATGGCAAGCGTACAAACAGCCAGATCCTCCCTTAGCTCTGCACCCGATAGATCTCGAGCGACGCATCGAAGGAACGGTGGGACATATCATTCATGCCGGCACCTATGTCGATGCATCCCCCTTCTACATGGGTACTCTTGATGTGTCCTGGGCTGGTGGCCCGCTCGACGGAGAGAGTTATGTCAAAGTCTCCAAAAAGGACGAGCAAGCCGTACACGTTCAGTTCAATCTCGATGTCAACACGCCTGGCCCCGGCGGCCTCACCGGGGGCCTCTCGTTCGATCTCCGGTTTGCCGGGGAGTGTCGGACTGAAAAAACGATATGCGACGACAGTTTGACTTATCTGCAACCTGGTGATGGCCGGCTTCCCAGCCTGTGTCGCACCGAAACAACTCCAGCCACAATAAAGATGACCATGGAGAATATCGCCGCCGCGGCAGATTTTGACTGGACTACCGAGGCGATGACCCTGTGGTTGATCAACCTCGCAGAAGACGACATTGCGGACAGAATCACGGCATCGTTCCCAGATTTTTCCCAGACGATTACCGTTGACAATGAAAAAGTGTCTTGTGTCACGCCAAGTGTAGCGTCGGACGGGACTGTAGATTTTATTCCAACGATCACACCGAGGACGACAACCGGAGGAACGAAAACCACCGGGACCGGAACCTTTGGAAAAACCAAAACTAGCGACACCATCACCAGAGGAACAGAGCCAACCGGGACCAAAGCTGGCGGGACGAAAGCCACAGGGACGGTCAAGACTCCCACGTCCAAAATTTTCGCAGAGTAATTCGTCACTTGGCGAAAGTCTTAAGTAAGATCAAACTAGCGGAGGATTTGTCAGAGGGCAGGTCCTCCGCTGTCATTTTTCCCCATTCATACCATCACGCGATACCAGCCTCACGCATTAGCAGCCGCAAGTGAACTGAGAAGGGCCCCTGCAGAACGCAGCACGGGCGGGCACAGCCGCATGGGAACCGAGCCGCCAGCAGTGCGGCAGCGTTTGTCCGCTTTTTGCCATCTATTACCAAGAGTCAACATCATAGAAGGAAGGAAATAGTTTATGAACAAGAGGGGTTTTGTAAAGTTGGTCGACATCGCCATGATCAGCTCCATGCTTTTCAGCGTCGGGTTGCAAGTCTCGCCTGCTCTTGCGCTTGCGCCGAAAGTCAACCTTTCCAATGTGAAAAACCTCAGCCTCCAGGCGAAGGAAAAGGCGGCTAAGTGCCTTAACAGCTTGCAAGCCACCATCTCCGCCTCCCCCCAACCCGTCAAGCTTCTGGAGCCCGCGACTCTGAGCTGGAACGTTACCGTCCCCAGCTCTAGCGCTTTCTGTACTGGTATCAATGTCAAGCTGTATGTCGATGGCCTGGCAGTTTCACCTGCCGGAAGCCGGAGCATTCAACCCATCGCCAACTATCAATCTTTTCTGATCGCTGCGGTCGACGGCGGCACGCAGCGCACGTTGGCCACCGCCGACATCAAAGTTGATCTGCCCGAACGGCCTGAAATAATCAGCATCAATGCAAACTATATGGTGCCCTTACTCCTGCAGGCGTTGAGCGAAGGAAATAAACACATTCGTATTGAGAATCATGTTGAGCTAGATTTGAGCGGTCGGGAATTTATCCCTATCGCAGCAGGAGTCATCCTGGAGGGCGGACGGACTGCTCGCGAACCAGGCCCTCGTCTCTTCACCACGATTCGCCCGAATGTGTTGTTTGAGATTGTTGGCGATAACGTGCGCATTAAAGGCTTACGCATTGAGGGGCCCAATCACTTCGGGGTAGTGCCAGAAGATGAAGAGCCTAACAAAGGGGTCGGAATCCGGAATGTCCATTATGTCAACGTCGAGATCACTAACAACGAAATCTACGGTTGGAGCCAAGCGGCAGTGCGCGTGGACGACTGCGATGGGAAGGAAGGGTGTCCTGCTGGTGGTCGGATGCTTCCCTCGGAGAATCCTACCGCGGTGCACATTCATGATAATTACATCCACCACAACCAGCGTGCAGGCCGAGAGGGATACGGCATATCCCTCAATTACGGGGCCTACGCGTTGATCGAGCGCAACGTGTTCGACTGGAACCGACATGCCATAAAAGGCGGCGGAGAACTCGTAGCCAATGACCCTCTCTCCGGAGCCGGGTATGCGGCGTACAGCAACCTGGTGCTCAAGAACGGTGGGTACCACGATACGTACAATGCCTGCGACATCCCGACGTGGGTCGCCCTGTTCTCGCCGGCTGCGGCAGCCGCGAAGGCCCTCTGTGTGGTAGGAATTGCTCCATCATATACGCATTACACGCATCAGTTCGACATGCACGGGACAGAGACCTGCGGGCTCGGACATTTGGACTGCGGTGACGGCGGGCATTCGATGTACATCCGCCACAACACATTCCTGTATACCGCCGGGAATGCGATCAAGCTGCGCGGCATACCAGAGGTCGGCATGTTCATCGGCGCCAACGTCTTTGCCCATGGGAAATGGGAAGATGCGGTGGTGGCGACCGAACACATCGGGGCGTATGCGGAACCAGGCAATGTGCTCGGCGTCGATGCCAGCATGGAGCTCGGCAGCTGCGATTTCGACGGCGATGGCTTAGACGATGCCTTCATGGCGACTGGCGCAACCTGGTGGTTTTCCAGTGGTGGTGACAGACCTTGGGTGTACCTGAATACTTCGACGAAACGTCGTGCTGAAGTGACCCTGGGTTTCTTCAATGCCGACAACATCTGTGATGTCTGGGTCGATGGGGTTGTTTACCCTGGAGGAAAGCCACAGAAACTGTCAGTGAACCGTACTCCGCTTGGCGGTGTGTCGACGAGTACTCCCCTGAGCCGCTGATTTGACTCTCGCCTGAGGAGCGGTTCGCGAACCGCTCCCACTCTCTGCCCTCCCGCCTGGATTCTCCCCTGCGCAGGGATGCCATGCATCCGGAGGCACCCTGCGAGCATGAAAATAGCTACATTGCCGTTGTCTCGTCATTGCTTCGCTACGCTGCTCAGCAACAAAATACTTTACCCTGCCATACCCCTGGATTCCGGCTTTCGCCGGAATGACGAACGGGGAGGCTCCTGTGGCTTCTGTCCCCTGTGCCGCCGCTCGGCACACCCGTGTCACGCCTGAAGATGTGCAAGAAACGCGGGAGTAAGTAATGAACAACATGACAGCACCACACGTGATGACCCGGAGAAGGGCGTCACACGTCAGCGGGAGAAGCCCTCCTCTCCAGAGCGACAGAAGTTCCACAACAGAGGCAGGCAACGTACCAAGAATCCGCAGCATCATTGCTGCTCAACTTCAACGAAAGGAATAGCAAAATGAAACGAATATATCTCTTGATTCCTGTCTTCATCACCGTCCTCGGATGGGCGGTAGCTGCGCAGGCAGCATCCAAAAATGATCTTGAAAATAATGGCTTCAATTGTGCCCAGGTGGGTGCTCCACTCCCAACAGTCACGAGATGTGAAAAATGTGAAACCGATCCGCAGAAAGGGACAGTGCGGTGCGACGTCTATTACTGCGATCAGAGCGGAGCCAACTGCCACCCCCAAGCCGCGCTTGACACCGCCGACCCACAAGACCCGGACCTCGATCACCCACTGTTTGGCCTTGGCGACGTGAATCTCGACGGGGTTGCCGATATTGCTGTCGGCGATCCTGCCCATGGGCAAGTGGTCGTTCTCTCTGGCGCCGACAGTGTTGTACTTGCAACCGTAGAGAGTTCATCCCCGTCTACCTCCTTTGGGCAATGGGCGAGTGGCATAGAAGATATAAACGGCGACGCGGTAGCAGACATTGTCGTAAAAGACCCCACTGACGGTCAGCCGACAGTCTTCTCCGGTGTGAACGGAGCGAAGCTCGCCACATTAGATCGCATGTCCCCAAGTGACGAGACGACCTTAGGCACCCCTCTCCCAGAATTGGGACGCGTGGCAGGCGATGCGGTAATCGGCGACATCAATGGGGATCGCGTGGCCGATCTTGCCGTAGTGGATGCCTCCAATGGGCAAGTGCTGATCTTCTCTGGGGCAGATAGCTCGGTTCTTTCGATCTTAGCGGTTCCCAGTCTGCTCGACCCGGTGAACACCAGGAACCCACGCACCAGCACTAAAACATTGGCTTTTGGCAATACCAGGCCAAGCAGCAGCAATAAAGCGTTAACCTTTGGAAACGCCTGTGTCGAGCGAAGCAAATATGTCAAAGCGGGAAGCTGGCGCACCCTCGAAACGTTGTGGAATGCAGGAGCGCAGGGCTTCTTTCGGCTGCCGGCTGGGGCACAGATCAAGGTGCGCCGGGGTGTAGGCTGGTTCGGCTGGGATACGCAGAAGCAAACACTTGATGGCGTCAATACCAAAACGCTATCAAGTGGCACGTCCGTCATCCTCTCTCGCATGCAAATGAAAGTCACGCAGAGTACCTACGTCTCATATACGTACTGTCCGGTTGGGCCATAAACCACACTACGATAGCACTTGTTGTATCTCAAGTCGGCTGTTTGACTGCTCCTCGATCCCGAAAGATACCTGAGGGAAGAGCAACCAAACCGCGCGGATGCGGAGGACCCCCCATAGAGTAAGTCCTCCGTAGTGCTTTTGATCCGAGCCCTCGACCCCTCGGTCGGACTCGGGGGCAGGGGACTACCCCTCGTCCGACATTTCCCCTGGCCCGTCCATGTCTTGCACGAGATTATCGAACCGCGTGTATTCCCGCCGAAAAGCCAGGCGCACCGTCCCGGTAGGGCCGTTCCGTTGTTTCCCCACAACAATCTCAGCAACCCCCTCATCTTGTGAGTCAGCTTTGTACACCTCGTCGCGATAAATAAACATGATCACATCTGCGTCCTGTTCAATTGAGCCCGATTCTCTGATATCCGACATCATCGGTCGTTTATCGGCCCGCTGTTCAACTTGACGATTGAGCTGCGAGAGCGCAATGACAGGGACCCCGAGTTCTTTCGCTAACGACTTCAGACTCCGGGAAATTTCCGAGAGTTCTTGGGTCCGGTTCTCCTGCGAGGTCAGTCCGCGCATGAGCTGGAGGTAGTCAATAACGACTAATCCGATGTCGGCCTCTCGTTTCAGTCGCCGAGCTTTCGCGCGAACTTCGAGCACATTCTGTGCTGGCGTATCATCAATATAAATCGGCGCCTCGGCTAAGCGCCCCGCCGCCATCGCCAGGCGGGGAAAATCTCGTTCACCCAGATACCCCGTGCGCACTTTGGCGTTATCGACCCGCGCTTCTGAACACAGCATACGCATCACCAACTGTTCCTTGGACATTTCCAAAGAGAAGACTCCAACCGCTGTGTTGGTGTGCAAGGCAACGTACTGGGCGATATTCAGCACGAAAGCCGTTTTTCCCATGCTGGGCCTCGCTGCCACGATAATCAGGTCCGACGGTTGCAACCCTGCCGTCATACGATCAAGGTCAAGAAAACCCGTAGGAACTCCGGTCACGAGTTCTTTGCGCTCGTAGAGTCGCTCCACGGCTTTGACGGTATCCATGATCATCTCGCTCATCTTCGAGAAAGCTGGACGGATACGTTTTTCCGACACTTCAAAAATGAGACGCTCGGCTTCATCGAGAAACCGTTCGATATCCTCCTCGCCGTTGTAACAACGACTGGCAATCTCGTTCGAGACGTTGATTAAGCTCCGCAGGACCGCTTTTTCACGAACAATACGAGCGTAGTGGGCAATATTGGCGGCACTGGGGACTTTATCGAGCAGCTCTGCGAGATAGGTTGCGCCTCCCACGTCCGCTAGCTCACCACGAGCTTTTAAGGCGTCAGTCAAGGTGACGAGGTCAATTGGCTCGCCTTTTTCACTGAGCGCCAACATGGCACGAAAGATCTTACGATGCACCTCCCGGTAGAAATCTTCATCGCTCATCATCTCGACTGTCCGGTCGAGCGCATTCGTGTCGAGAAGAATTCCTCCGAGTACCGACTCTTCCGCATCTAAGCTTTGCGGCGGCACTTTGCGTAACGCATCTTCAAGAATGGCCACAGCTCTCTCCCTCGCTCACAGCAATTCCTTCTACCATCAACTTTATTTTCACCTTTTCTTCGCTTACCAGCAAGTAGCTATTCATCATCTATCGCGGCACGAACATAAGAGAAAAGACGCGAGAGCTGGTTCAGCCCGTCAGCGATCCGTGGTCCGTACCAACACAAGGCCATTCCGTCGATGCAATAGAAATGACCACCACGGCCCGCAGGTGTATCGGCCAGTAGTTTGAGATGAGTAAAATGTTTGGTTGCAAATGGATATGGTTCACTCGGCAGAAGAACAACCTGTGGCGCACCTGACGCCACTTCCTCAAGGGTTGTAGCAAAATAGCGGTCGGCCTTGGCGCGAAAGATATTTGCTCCCCCACAACACCAGAGCATGTCATCGGCATAGGTATCAGCATTAAATGCCATCCACGGTTTACGCCAGATCGGACAAAACACTCGCAACCGCGGGAGGCACGCAACTGCTGTGACCACGCGTTCGTAGGTTGACCGCAGGTCGGACACCATCCGCGCGCTGGTCTCTTGGCATCCAAGCACGGGGCCCAATCGCTCAATCATAGCAATCCCATCAGCCACTGTCCGTGGGGCCGTCACATAGACGGGCAGCTGGCGTTCAACTAACCACGAAAAATCCTCTCGTCGATTCTCTTCATCGTTAGCAATAATCAGGTCTGGTGAGAGATTTTGGATAGCTGGCAGGTCCGGATCTTTTGTCCCGCCGACCTTCGCGATCTTCGCAACTTCATCAACGGGATGAGTGCAATAGTCGGTTACCCCAACGACACGATCGCCAACTCCAAGAGTAAAAAGCGTTTCCGTAATGCTTGGCACCAGGCAAACAATTCGCTGTGGCGGATGAGAGAGCGTAACCAGCCGCTCTAGTTCATCAATAACGTCCATACCGTTCCTTCACTGTCGTGATCGCAGCACCTCGTCTAATTGGCGCTTTTCATCCGCTGTAAACTCCGGTCCCGGCGCTGGGGGAGTTTGCTTGGCACCAAATGACTGAGGTCGTTGCACTTCGGCCGTTTTCGCCGGTGGAGCAACAGGAGAAGGCGGTATAACCACCGGCGGCGTGTCGGTGTCAAAGAAACCAACCCGACGTAACTCTAGCCGCATCATCACAATGACAGCAAGAAACACTAGAATAGCACCATAGCCAATTACGAGCAGTACCCGAGGAATAGTCCACGTTCGTTCTTTGCGTTTTGTCGGTGTGCGTCTTTTCTTCTGTGCCATAACTCACACTTATCTCACCCGTTGCGGAAACAGCACTGCGTACAGAGCCTCCCACCCACTTCGTTGGTGCCAACCGCCAATGCCATTGTACCATTTCAACCCGATAGACTGCAGGCGGCGGCTGCGAGCAGCAAGCGCAAACCACACTCTCGCGGTTCGTCCATAAAAGAGATGCGAGGTGAAGTGCAGACGTGCCAGTTTCTTCCCCAGCCACGATTGCGCAAGATTTTCTGTGTAATTGCCGAAATCATATCGCTGCTCCCGTAGCGCCTGAAGAATCGACTGTGCGGCAAACTTGCCATATTCCAACGCAAAGGAAATGCCCTCTCCCATTAACGGTTCTGCTCCAGCCGCATCTCCTACTAACACCACATGTGGCGCCGCCAAGGGACGTTGCGGAAGATAGCCGCAAATAGGGAATGCACGGAATTTACGAGGAAAGGCTGAAGGCTGAGAATGAGGATGGAGGATGTGGGCTGTAGGATCTGCCAACGAGGAACGAGGAGCCTGGAACGTGAAACTCGAGATCTCTTCAGTCAGCATCCACTGTAGGTCTGCATTCGTCAGTTGCGAGCCTCCTAATGAATAAATCCCAACGTTCATGTGCGGTTCACCGTGAATCAGGCAAGGGAATTCCCACAAGTATCCTTTCAGCCCGCACTGGACTGGCAGAAAATTGAAATCGTAGCGTTGTTGAGAAAATCCATCCCAGGTCGTATCAGCGAGTGGTACATCGCACATGATTGCCTTGCCAATCGCGAAAGGATCTTCGCTCACAAGCGTCCTGCGCACCCGACTGCCCGAACCATCAGCACCGACAACAATACGAGCAAGATACGTATCCTTTTCCGTGACAACGCGGATTCCGTTACCTTCTCGCCGGAGTTCAAGGACCTTCTCTCCCTCCCGCAATTCTGCCCCTCGGTCTCGGGCCGTACGGACTAAAGAGGCGTCAAACTCATCACGGCGAATGACCGAACACATCCCACCGTCCTCACACAAAACCTCCTGTCCCGAGGGAACTCGCACCAAGGCACGATTCACCTGTACATGAGGGACGCTCAGTGGAATTTCAAGTTCATGTAGACAATCGAGAGTATGCGGAATCAATCCACCCGCACAGACTTTCTCGCGCGGGTGCACCGCTTTGTCGAGCAGCAAGATTTCACCTGTTAACGCGGGCTCGCGCTGGAGAAGATGCAGAGCGGTGGATGTCCCTGCTGGACCAGAACCGATAATAACGACATCACGAGAAATCACAGCGCCCCACGGTACCATAGGTACCCAAAGGGCAAAAGGACGGCGCGCAATCCTTTGCTCTTTCTGAGCCACGACCGCAAACAAGATTACAGTGATTAGAGAATTTGTTCGATAAGAACGAACATTCGCGAGGTAAGAGATAGGAATCGGCGAGGAGGACGGCAGTTGCGACCGTGCTAACGCAGGTCTCAACAATCCCTTATTGGATTTTCGCTAAACGAAGAGGGACAAAGCGAGATGCATTCCTTGCCCCTTCGTTTATCATGCTACTTACGACATTCCTCATTGGCTGCTTAGGCCACCCCAGCCCGCGGCTGCACGCTTTGTCGAATCCAGTCGATGATCGCTTGCGTGCTTACCCCTGGGGTAAAGATTTCCTTGACGCCTGCTTTCTTTAATTCCTTAATGTCATCTTCAGGCACGATCCCGCCACCAAAGACCGCAACGTCTTCAGCGCCACGCTCTTTCAATGCGTTCATCACAGCGGGGAACAGGGTCATATGCGCACCGGAAAGAATACTGAGCCCGACGGCGTCGACGTCTTCTTGCACTGCCGCTTCAGCAATCATGTCGGGAGTCTGATGGAGACCAGTGTAGATCACCTCAAATCCCGCGTCGCGCAAGGCCCGCGCAATAATCTTCGCCCCACGGTCATGGCCATCAAGTCCGGCCTTGGCGACAAGGATACGTAATACTTTTTCTTCTGACACAAAAAGCCTCCCAATTAGGCTGCAGGCTTCAGGCTGTAGGCTTCGGACCACCCTTCCTAATACCCCCTAGCCCATAGCCTGTGGCCTGTAGTCTTTTTTATAACCACGCCGGATCTTGGTACACACCGAAGACCTCTCGGTAGACATCGGAGATTTCACCCAAGGTCACATGATGCTTCACCGCTTCGATAAGATGCGGCATCAGGTTATCCCCATTGCGAGCCGCCGCATGAACTCGACCCAAGTGCTCACGCACAGCTGCGGCATCACGATCACGTTTCACCTTGCGCACTCGCTCCATTTGGCGGCGTTCGACCTCATGGTCGATCTTGAGAATATCAATCGGCCGTTCTTCCGGGATCACGTATTTATTAACCCCAACAATGACCTTCTCTTTTGCATCAAGTTGTTGCTGATAGCGATACGCGGCATCGGCAATCTCTTTCTGCGGATAGCCAATATCGATCGCCCGAATGATTCCGCCGAGTTCGTCAATGCGATTGATATAGGCAAAGGCTTCTTTTTCCATCTTGTCGGTCAACGCTTCAATTGCCCAACCGCCACCTAATGGATCGACGGTATTTGCTACGCCACTTTCTTCAGCAATAATCTGCTGGGTTCGCAGGGCAACCATCACAGCCTGTTCTGTCGGTAGTGCCAGCGTCTCGTCCATTGAGTTCGTATGCAGCGATTGTACACCACCCATGACTCCGGCAAGGGCTTGGATCGCTACGCGCACGACGTTGTTGAACGGCTGCTGAGCAGTGAGGCTAGCACCCGAGGTCTGCGCATGTGTGCGGAGAAGCAGCGATTTGGGATTCTTGGCGCCGAACCGCTCTGTCATGATCTTCGCCCACATCCGACGGGCGGCACGGAGCTTTGCCACTTCCTCCATGAAATCGTTATGTAAGTTAAAGAAAAATGAGAGACGGGGGGCGAAGTCATCGACGTTTAGACCTCGCTCAACCGCAGCTTGAACGTACCCGATCCCATCAGCCAGCGTAAACGCCAGTTCCTGCACCGCCGTGGAGCCCGCCTCACGGATGTGGTAGCCAGAAATCGATACGGCATGCCAGCGTGGTGCGTCCTTCGCACAGAATTCGATCATATCAGTGACAATCCGCACAGCTGGTTCCGGTGGGCAAATCCATTCCTTCTGGGCAATGAATTCCTTGAGCATGTCGTTCTGAATCGTGCCACCGACTTTCTCTAGCGGAATCCCACGTTTCTGCGCCATGGCAAAATACATGGCCAGAATGACACTGGCGCTGCAATTCACCGTCATCGACGTGGTGACTTTATCAAGCGGAATGTCAGCAAAGAGCCGCTCCATATCTTCAAGTGTCGAGACGGACACGCCCTCACGTCCAACTTCACCGAGGGACCGAGGGTGATCGGCATCGTAGCCCATGAGCACTGGCATATCGAACGCCGTCGACAGACCGGTTTGCCCTTCAGCCAGGAGGAACTTAAAGCGCTGGTTGGTATCCTCAGGAGAACCAAAACCGGCAAACTGGCGCATCGTCCAGAATTTGCCACGATACATACTCGGATAGACCCCACGAGTGTAGGGATACTCACCCGGGAGACCGATATCGCGAGCATAGTCTCGCCCGTTTTGATCGTCCGGGGTATAGAGCGGATCAATCTCCATGTCCGAGATGGTCGAGTATCGCGACATACGCTCTTCGTTCTTTGGATACTTTTGCTCTAGCCACTCCTGTTTATTCATGTAGTCCTCCTCAATAGGAATGCCTTGTAGATTTTGCTTTTTCGGAGGCATTTTGTCCACTGCCTCCGGCTTTTAGTGTATAGGACTGACAATGGTGAAGACCATACCCGGCGATCAATCGCCGGGCGACCAAACGGCGCAGGCTGAAGCAGACTTTGAGCATGTAGCCTGGATGGAGTGCAACGCAATCCAGGAAAAGTGGGGAACAGCGGAAACCCCGGATGTCACTCCGTTCCATGCGGGCTACAGGATTTCCATGCGCAAAAGTGCATGGAAGATGTCTGACCATTCCGGGCAAGACCGCAGGCCGCGACCCGAAATCTAAATAGAAACACATTGGACGGGAAGTGCTACTCGTTGCACCCGACAGACGAATGAGCTTCTGACCTGCCAGGAGAGCGGCCTAGAGCTTGTTTTACGGTTGTGCTCAAAAGATTATCCCTTTCCATCGAGTGTGGAGCCATTTAGGAAGACCGAATAAAGTGAAAGGTTTCTCTTCTCATTCCGCGCGGAAAACGACCGTGCTATGTTCCTCATATAAATCCCGCCCGACGTCCTGCGACATATGAAGACTTACTGCACGTCTCGGATTTACTGATTGCAGAAATTATCGAGGGGGAATTACTCCTCGCCTCGCGTTTCCCCATGCCCGGGCGGCCTCTGTGGTTTGACAAGACCTGAGCCTGTTTGATCGACGGCCTGGAAGCCCTGACGGACCTGGGGGATGGTGGATCTTATTTGAACCGGAGTTACATTTTGGGGCAGATGTGCTGGGCCCAGACCTGGCTGGTTGGCGACGCGAGCGTCTCCCGGTGCTTGAAAACGTGCCCTACACGGAGCTTGCGCCAGACTGGCTCTGTGAAATCGTGTCTCCGTCTTCGGTCCGTATTGATCGCGTGCGTAAAATACCGGTCTATGCCTGTGAAGGTGTCAAACACCTGTGGTTGATTGATCCGCTCGCGCGCACTGTAGAGGTCTATCGGTTCGAGGGAGAACATTGGGTCTTGGTTCGTTCACATGGGGATAGCGAGCGTATGCACGCCGAATCGTTCGAAACAATCGAATTTGACGTCAGCCGGTGGTGGTTGGAGTCCTGACCTACCCCTTTACAGGAAGAGCGGAAATTCAAGGGGCAGGAATTACACTTTACGTCTCTATTTCCCCGTAAACTTTGCGTCCCGCTTCTCTAAAAACGCCGTCATCCCTTCGACTTTGTCCGTGGTTCCGAAGGTCAGCGCAAAGGCCTCGTTCTCGAAACGCGAGCCGTTATCGAGGTCCATATCAATACCGGCATTGATCGCTTCTTTAGCCTGTTGAACCGCGATAGGCGGTTTCGTCGCGAGTTTTTTGGCCAAGGCTTTGGCTTCGTTCATCAACTCAGCTAAGGGCACTACTTTGTTCGCCAAACCATAAAGAAGTGCGGTTTGCGCGTCAATCATATCGCCGCTATAGATCAACTCCCGCGCGCGAGGCAGCCCAATGCGACGGGCGAGGCGTTGTGTCCCACCAAATCCCGGGATAATGCCGAGATTAATCTCCGGCTGGCCAAACTTTGCTTTATCCGCAGCAATAATCAGGTCACACGCGAGCGCGAGCTCTGTCCCTCCACCCAAGGCAAAGCCATTCACTGCCGCAATCACGGGAATCGGCAAGGTCTCTAACGCCCGCATTACCGCCAAGCCGGTGGCAGAAAACGCTTTTCCTTCGGTCGTTCCCATTGATACCATTGCTGAGATATCAGCACCAGCGACAAAGGCGCGATCCCCCGTCCCTGTCACAATAAGGCACCGAACATTCGCATCCTGTCGCACAGCCTCAACACAGGCCCCAATCTCCCGCACGGTCGCGGGGTTCAGCGCATTCAGGCTTTTGGGCCGATTGACCGTCAGGATGCCAATTGCACCATCTTTCTCAAAGAGAATATTTTCATATGCCATCTCAATACTCCGGATGCACTGCAAAATGATGTAAGGTTTCCATAAACCGAATGGTGCGAGTTTTCGAGCGCATGACGACCGAATTGGTGATCGCGCCACCTTTGATAAAGCGTACCCCGTTGAGGTACTCACCATTCGTTACCCCAGTCGCGGCAAACATTACATTGCCACTCACCATGTCTTCAGTCGAATACGTTTTGTGAAAATCATAAATCTCCAGCGCACGTAGTTGATCCGCCTCTTCCTGGTTGCGTGGACGAAAACGGCATTGAATTTCACCACCAAGACAGTACAGCGCCGCCGCTGCGATAATTCCCTGCGCCGCACCACCGGTCCCTAACAACATATCAACGCCAGTATCTTCTCGTGTTGTCGCGAGCGCCGCAGAGAGATCGCCGTCACTAATCAACCGAATTCGCACCCCAACCTGACGCAGTTCATTGATGAGCTGCTCATGTCGTGGACGATCAAGAATCACTACCGTTAGCCCTTCAACACGAACCCCTTTTGCCCCCGCCAGGGCTACGAGATTGTCCTTGACCGACTTATTCAGGTCAATAACACCTTTCCCCACCGGACCAACGGCAATTTTCTCCATATAGATATGCTGTGGGCAGCGGAGAAAACCGCCATGCTCGGCAACTGCCACGACAGAGATCGCGTTCGGCGCTCCGGTCGCACACGAAGTGGCACCTTCTAAGGCATCAAGTGCGACTTCGATTGTCGGTCCCTTGCCCGTCCCTAAGTTTTCATCGGTATACAACATGGGGACCGAATCGATGTGTCCCTCACCAATCACGATGCGTCCGTTGAACTCAATATCAGGAAAGAGCTTGTGCATGGCCTCAGCAGCAGCGTAATCAGCCTCAGCTTCGTCACCTCGTCCCATTAACTCGGCAGAAGCCAAGGCAGCAGCCTCAGTCACTCGCACAACTTCTAGTGCTAAATTACGATCCATCGCTGCGCCCTCCGTATTTTCGTTACGCGGCGAGAGCTTCCCCACGAATAAAATGATCGAGTATCCGCCAGGCTTCAGGAACCACGAGGCCCGTGCTTTTTGCACTGAGCTCGTTATAGCTCACCGACTGTATTTTTCCGCGTTTGACATCATCCGACGAAAGAATGGCAAAAGGGACCGGATCGGCAGAATGGGTTTTCAGCGCACACGGAGTCGCATGATCAGGCATGAGCAGCACCCGCCATTCAGGAAATTCGCGCAATCCACTCAGAATTGTTCCCACAACTTTTTGGTCAAAATCCTCAAGAGCTTGCACTTTCTTATCCGCCGCCCCCATGTGCCCGGCCTCGTCGGTGGCCTCAACATGTAAAAACAGAAAATCCTTCGTTTGCAGCGATGCAAGTCCATACTCAGCTTTACCCAGGTAGTTCGTATCGAGAAAGCCTGTCGCTCCCGGCACCAAAATAACTTCTAACCCGGCAAGGACGCCGATCCCCCGTACAAGATCAACCGCAGAAATCACTGATCCATCGCAGCCAAAGCGTTCCCGGATCGTGGGGACGGCAGGACGGCGGCCCTGTCCCCATAACCAAATCGACGAGGCCGGTTTTTGACCAGTCTGTTCTCGCTGCTTGTTGACGGGATGTACAGCCAAAATTTCCTGCGAACGTACCATCAACTCGCGCAGACGGTCTGCCCCACCACCCCTCGGCAAGCGTTCAGCGATCGGCTGATCAGTAATGTCATGTGGAGGCGTTGTCTCCATCTTTTCTTTGCCCCCATGCCATACCATCAGATGGCGGTAGCTTACGCCTGGATAGAAAGCAATATCATCGTCCCCCAACTCAGATTGAATCGCGTGGATTAATTCTTCTGCCTCGGCATTCGAGATGTGCCCTGCGGAGAAATCAACCATGATCTCTTCACCTCGCGATCCCTTCCCAAGGGTCACCAAATTGCATCGAAAGGCGATGTCTTCCGGACCTAGTTCAACGCCCATACTCGCAGCTTCGATTGGTGAGCGTCCGGTATGATAACGACGAGGATCATAGCCGAGTAAACTCATGGTGCCGACATCGCTCCCAGCCGGATAGCCATCGGGGATCGTGTGCGTAAGCCCCAATATTCCTAGAGAGGCGATGCGGTCCATGTTTGGAGTCCGCGCATATTCAAGCGGCGTTTTATTCCCCAATTCGGCAATGGGCCAGTCTGCCATCCCATCGCCTTGGAGGACTAGATATTTCATATTTCCTCACTCCAGCTTTCAGCTCTTCAAACAGTTTTCCGGCTGAGGGTTGAACGTTGATCGCTAACTGCTTACATTTGTTTTTCCAACTCGCGAAAAATAGCGTCGCGGGCCTTGTCATACTCCGCCGGCAACTCGATCGGCTTGTTTGCATAGCGAGAAGCCATTCCGCGGATTTTCCCCTCATGATACCGCCGCTTAAAGTCGGTAAACTTCAGTCCATGGGCGGTAGAAATCACCACAACCCGTTCGTGCGGCTGAATCCAGCGTTGATCTAGCAGTTTGAACAGGACAGCTAGGGCCACACCAGTGTGAGGGCAATTGAAAAGCCCAGTCCGATCGGCCAGCGCTACCGCATCGGCTAATTCTTCCTCACTCGCTTGCTCCACGATACTATCAAAAGACTTGAGCACTGAGATCGCCCGGTTAATGCTCACAGGGTCACCGATTTGAATCGCCGAGGCCAACGTTTTCTGGGCGCGAATCGGCTGGTATTGTGCAAAATTTGTCAAAAAGCTGCGATACAATGGGTTTGCTCGTTTGGCTTGCGCACACACCAGGCGCGGCAAACGATCGATCATCCCTAGCTCATGCATGAGCAAGAACCCACGACCAATGGCCGAGATATTACCGAGATTCCCGCCGGGAACAATCACGACATCCGGTACTTCCCAATCGAATTGCTGCACGATTTCAACAGAAATCGTCTTCTGCCCTTCGATGCGTAAGCTGTTCATGGAATTAGCCAAATAGATATTCTCTTTTGTGCACAACTCTCGCACAATCCGCATACAGCCATCAAAATCGGTGTCGAGGGACAAGGTGAGTGCTCCATTCGACATCGGTTGAATGAGCTGCGCGGTAGAGACTCGATTGCGCGGGAGAATCACAATGGACGGAATCCCCGCCGCGGCACAGTAGGCAGCCAGCGCAGCAGAAGTATCTCCCGTTGAGGCACACGCGACCGCAGGAATTCTCGTTCCCTCGGAGATCATCTGCTTGACCATCGACACGAGCACGGTCATCCCGAGGTCCTTGAATGACCCGGTGTGCGAATTCCCGCACTGTTTCACCCACAAGTCGCTCAGACCAATTTGCTTGCCAAGGCGTTCTGCCCAAAACAGATTGGTCGCTCCCTCATACATTGACACGATATTGCCATTGTCCACCTGCGGACACACCATCTCTTTTTTTCCCCACACCCCACTGCCGTAGGGATAGGTAGACCGACGATACCGGTCATCAAAAAGCGTCCGCCACTCTTCAGCCGAGCGAGAGCGCAACGCCGTACGATCATGCTGTACGTCAAGCAAACTCCCACATTGTGGACAGTAGTAGATTACCTGATTGAGCGGCAACTCACCGCTACAACCAGCAGCACAAGCAAACCAGGCGCGAAATCTTGGCGTCGCTTGCGTCATCTTTGTTGGTTCAGAAAGTGCGCTGTTTGACATAGCAATATGGAGCTATCCCAAGTTTTCTTCGATGCGGATCGACACCGATTGTCCCTGAACGGTCGGGAGTTGGTCCACCAACCGCAAGGCCGCTTTTAAATTCTGCTCCCGCGCAGCATGCGTGCGCATCACCAACGGGATTGATTCGTCGCCCTCTCCTCGACCACGTTGGATAACCGCCGCGATACTAATGTTGTGATCGCCCAGGATACCAGCAATTTTCGCCAGTACCCCAAGTCTATCCATCACCATAAAGCGGAGATAGTATTCACTCACGAGGTCATCAATCGGTCGAATCGGAATAGTACGAAGATCCTGCCACGCATAGCCTAACGGTGGAACTCGCACGCTGGTAGCCACCCTGCGATTATGAGCCACTTCAATCACATCAGACAAAACCGCTGTGGCTGTGGGCATTCCCCCTGCTCCACGACCAAAGTAGAGAGACGATCCCAGCGCTTCTCCCTGCACAAAGATCGCGTTATAGGCGCCGCCAACATCAGCAAGCAGGCTCCGTCGCGGAATCATCGTCGGATGGACGCGAACATCCACCTCGCCGGCTTCATCTTTGGCAATCGCTAACAACTTAATTGCATAGCCAAACTCCTGAGCAAAAGAGATGTCGATCTGACTGATATGACGAATGCCTTCGGTATAGACGTTGGCAAAAGGAACATACACCCCAAACGCCAACGTTGCTAACAGCGTCAACTTATGGGCAGCGTCAATCCCATCGATATCAAAACTCGGATCGGCCTCAGCTAACCCTTGCTCTTGCGCGCGAGCAAGCACCGCGGCAAATTCCTCGCCCTGCTCGCTCATGGTCGTGAGAATATAATTACAGGTGCCGTTGACAATACCGAAGAGTGCACGGTTCTGATCGGCCGCAAGTCCTTCCCGCAAAGTACGAATAATGGGAATACCCCCAGCGACCGCCGCTTCAAACCCGACGTACACCCCTCGTGCTTCGGCCGCAGCGAAAATCTCGTTCCCATGCAAAGCGAGTAAAGCCTTGTTTGCGGTCACCACATCTTTGCCACGTTCGATAGCCTCAAGTACCAATTCACGGGCGGGTTCCAGCCCACCGATCAGCTCAATAAGGACATCGATGTGCGGGTCACGCACGACCACCCACGGGTCCTCACTCACCTGAGCCGTCCCTAATTCAGGATGTGGTTTCGTGTGCACACTACGACTGCCAACACAGGCAATACGAAGTGCACGTCCGACTTTCTTGGCGATCGGATCAGCATTCTGTTCCAGGAGTTGCACAACACTTGTACCAACAGTTCCTAGACCAATAAGACCGAGTCTCACCTCCCCTGCAGGCATTGTTACCCTACGCTAGCTTTCTTCAATTCCGGCAGAGCGACCCCACCTAACACGCGCCGGATACCACGTACCGCTTGCCTGGTCCGATGCTCGTTTTCAATTAAGGCAAAGCGCACAAACCCTTCGCCATAGGGGCCGAAACCAACTCCAGGCGATACCGACACCTTGGCTTCGGTCAATAAAAGCTCGGCAAACTTCATTGCCCCCATGTCACGATAGGCTTCCGGGATTTCCGCCCACACGAACATCGTACCTTTCGGCTTGGGGATGTGCCACCCGACGCGATCTAGCCCATCAATCAACACATCACGTCGGCGGCGATAACGCTGACGAACACCTTCAACGTAGTCTTGTGGACCGTTTAACGCGTGAATTGCTGCGATCTGCACCGGCTGGAAAATCCCATAATCGAAATAGCTTTTGAGCCGTGCAAGGGCAGCCAGCGCCTCTGGGTGACCGCAAACAAACCCGACCCGCCAACCTGGCATGTCGTACGACTTCGATAACGTGAAAAACTCGACGCCAATATCCTTCGCGCCAGGCACTTGCAGAAAGCTCGGCGGCTGGTACCCATCGAAATACAGGTCCGCGTAGGCAAAGTCATGAACGACAAACAGGTTGTTTTCTCGAGCAAAATCGACCACGCGACGGAAGAAATCAAGATCGACAACCGCAGTGGTAGGATTATGTGGAAAACTTAACAAGAGCAGTTTTGGCCGTGGCCAACACTGCCGGACCGTCTCCTCTAATGCCGTGAAGAAGTCTACTCCAGCCATCAACGGCACAACCCGTAAGTCCGCATTGGCAATAACAATAGAATACTGGTGAATCGGATATGTTGGACTCGGGCAGATCGCGACATCTCCCGGTCCAAGCATGGCCAAGGCCAAGTGCGCGAGTCCTTCTTTTGAGCCGATGGTCACCACCGCTTCCGTCTCAGGATCGAGTTCTACCCCGAAGCGACGTTTATACCAATTGCAAATTGCCAACCGCAGTTTATAAATGCCCCGCGAGGTCGAATAGCGATGATTCTGCGATTTTTTCGCTGCCTCAACCAATTTGTCGACGACGTGGGGAGGAGAAGCATGGTCGGGATTTCCCATGCCGAAGTCGATGATATCTTCCCCAGCCCGCCGTGCTTCGATCTTCATCTTATCAAGCTGGGCAAACAAATAAGGGGGAAGCCGTTTAATGCGTGGGAAGTCCATAACCAGTATTTGTAAACTCCTCTCGTTCTTACACTTTCGCCCCACCAAACCCCCGGGCATGCATATCTTTAGGGTATAGTCGATTTCCCGGAAACGGTCAAACGAGGCGCGCTACGCTGCAGTATCGCATCGTGCTGTGCAGCAAGGAAAGAATATGTCACTTCCAGCATAATGGCGAGGAAGGCGGAGGTAATGAGAAAACCGTAAAAAGCAAAACAAGGAAGAAAAACGCCGAAGCATGATATCGACCTGATCAAAACACGTCTCTGGCAAGCAGAGGAACAGTATACGCCGAAGAGTACCACGGAAAAAGAAAATACTGACGCCAGAAACAATTGAAATAGCAGAGAGCAGTGGGAATGCTTTTGCTGACCTTAGCCTGCCCGATGCGGAAGAACTGTTAAGCAAAGCCCGTATTGTGTACCGTATCTGTGCTGTCGTTGACGAGAAAAATGGAAGCTTACCCAAGAACAGGCCGCAAAGATTCTTGGTGTGGACCAACCGAAGATTTCCGCCCTCAGGCGGGGGGAGTTGCCAGGGTTTTCTACTGACCGGCTGTTTCGTTTTCTGAACGCTCTGGATTGCAATGTCGGGGTTGCAATTAAGAAGAAACTCTAGTCGAGACCGGGTGCACAGATGTGGGTCCTCGCTGCCTCATATAACCAACTAATAATGATATTACACGAACCGCATTTCCCACTGAGCGACACAAGACACCGTCTCAGGCAGTATATCGAGAGCGGGCGGGTACCACTGCTGGCTTGCCCAGCAGTGCTGTAGAACGAACGCCCTGAGACTCCTAGGGCGGTACTTCTTTTCTTAAGACAAGATTGTTGGAGGGAAAGTCTTGCGCAATTATGATTTTCGCTTTATTTTCGCTCATAAAAAGAGCCGAGCTTATGCGCACACGTTTAACCTTGCAGCCTCATCAAGACGGTGCTAAGCAACTTCAAGCTTTATATGGGGATCGTTTAGTTCGGGTACGCTATCGGTATGATGAACAGCGGAAGAAGCGGATAAAAACCGTAGAGTTGATCGTCGAAGAGAGTAACTGGGAACCGCTTGCGTATCCATTATCTGCTCCAGTCGGGATACGAATCGGACTACCAGAAGGGGAGCTACGGCGGCGCGTCAAAGACGCGGGAGGGAGATGGGATTCGCGTCGTGGTTTGTGGGTGCTGCGTTATGACCAGGTAATAGCCTTGGGGCTGACGGACCGGATAGCGAGCGCAGAGGGATGAATGAACATAAAGAACCTGGACTATCTAGCTGTAGATGGGAAGTATATGGGTATGGAATCTCTACTGGTATATGGAGCCATCTATGTTCCTATCTACAGCTAGACGCCCCTATCTATTGCTAGAAAGGGTAGATGCTGTATATCACAAAGTTAGACGGTCGGTGATTGTTCATGGAAAAGTTCTTCATAGCGAAATCCATCCTTGAGCAAAATAAGGAAGAAGAAGCGAAACGCTTACGTGAACTACTGTTCCAAGTAGAAAAATTACAACATGATCGCATTTATTATTTTCTCGTTTCAGAAACGATTTTCTTTCTCGCCGCAAGCACTATAAAAGACAACGAAAAAGTAATAGCAGTCTTCACTGGCGCCGGTATTGTCGTTGCTGTCTTCTTCACGCTCGTTAATCTAAAAACATTCTTTCGCATCCTCTGGATAATCAGGAGGCTTGAAAAAGTAGATACGCTCTACAAAGAATATATGAGCTTTCATCAGTTTGATCGTCTAGTTCAGTTAGGCAACTTCAGTCGAATTGCCATTTGGTTTTGTCGCATTCAACCGCCAAGGTGCAGCGATATACAACAATATCCTCAACCATCCCCAATTGGATACTTGCGCTCCGGGATATTTCTCACATTTTGGCTATTCATCGTTATCTTAGTCACTTGGATATTTTTCTTTCTCTATACGTCGCATTGTTCATTTTCCATCTAACGACGAAACAATTCCGATAGCCAATCAAGGGTTCCAAGAAACAAACGTGGAAGAGCGAGAACCGCAAGACAAAACAAAAAGACGACAAACATAAATAAAATGGAATGAAGAAGACCGGACCCCATTTCGCCAATAGGGGAAAATCGAAAATATTCACAAGTACGAACATGCGCTTTCGCCGGTAATGGTAGTAAAAGGAAGAATAAGGCGGGAAGAAAAACGTCTAACCAACGCCTTCGAGCAGGACGCTCACTCTGTTCGCGCCGCTCAACTTCGGCGTTAGACGCCGACATTCAAATAGCTATGCGTAACCTGAAGCCTCCATTTCAATTCGATCTCCGATCTTTGATTGGCGATGCACGGCGGAAGCTGAGCAATTGTATCGATGGCGTTACCATCAACTTGCCGTTCGTATCCTTCAACGTCAAACCGGACGACATCGAACGGAAAGTAGCGCGCGAGATTGTCATTCGTATGGCAGATCGTCGTGTCCTGAATGCTTTCGAATGTTGCGATAACTGTATCGATCAGGCCCTTGCTTCCCTCAAGGAAATCCGAACTCTGCTTGTCGGTAAACAGGTGGACCTTGCTGACACGACCGAAGGGTCGTTGTCCCTGCTCATCGCACTAATGTTGGAAGCGATTCGTCAGTTTCTAACTTTCGAGCAGCGGCTGAATGATCGAGTGCCAGAACAGCGAATAATCCTTCCCGACAGCTTCAGCTCCCAACCTCCCTACAGCAACCGAGAGCAGTATTTCGCCGCCCTTGAAATGCTCCGAGCACATTTGTATCGATGCCTGATGCAGGTCTCGAAGATAGCTGATATCAAAATTCCAAAGATCACTGAGTCCATGCGTTACGATGAGACATGGCAACTTGAGGTATATGAAAAACTTGTTTTAGTTGAAGAGCGCTCATCTGGCCGCGTCTAACTAGGCCGTTGCACTCGACCGCGGCCCTGTTGCAGTTTGGAAGAAACGTGAAGAGACTCGTGCTGGCCGCGGCGAGTGACCGCCGACGTTAGGCACAGCTCCTCCATGTGTCGCCTCATGATGAGTAGACTTTCTACCTTTAATCAGGACAAAATTTCGAGGACAACATCTCCAAAGATAGCTATCGGTACAGTGGCTCATGGCAAATATTTTCATCAGTTATAGCCGCCATAGTGAAGCTATCGTCAAACCCTTGGTCGATGATATCGAAACGCTGGGCCATACTGTATGGTTCGATCAACAGTTGACAGGTGGGCAGACTTGGTGGGATCAAATCCTTACAAAAATCCGAGACTGTGAGGTGTTCGTCTTCGTATTGGACCCAAAAGCACTGAACTCCGTGGCCTGTCAGGACGAATACAGCTATGCCGCCGCTCTCGGCAAACCGATTTTACCTGTTTTGGTTGCTGAGGGTATGTCTACGAACCTCTTGCCGCCTGCTTTATCGCAGATCCAATTTGTAGACTACCGAAAGCAGGATCGCTCAGATGTACTTCGCTTAGCCAGAGCCCTCAATACCGTTCCTCCTCTTAAGCCTCTCCCCGATCCTTTACCGCCCCCCCCAGATGTACCGATCTCTTATCTTGGTCGCTTGGCCCAGCAGATCGAGACGTCGGCCACCTTGGACTATGAAAAGCAAAGCGCCTTGGTAACTGATCTAAAAAGGAGCTTGCGTGACCCTGAGATCGCTAAGGATGCACTCGCATTACTCGAAAGGCTAAGAAAGCGGCGTGATCTTTTTGCGGCCATTGCCGACGAGATCAACGAGTTACTAGAAAGTGTTAGAAAAGCATCGCCAGTTTCCTCCGTTGCTTTTGAGCCAGAATTGCTTACACAAGAGGCTGAAAAAAAGCCACCGGTTGAGGTCTTGACCTCGACCGAGCAGCAAGGCGTCGCGGCCAGGGATGACATCAAGGATGTAGCACCACCTCCCATAACTCCCCCAAAACCGCAGGTCCGCTGGAATCGTCACCGGACGTTGGGAGTCATCATGCTGGTCGTTGTTGTTTTGGGGTTTGGAGTCTATCAGGGCTTGATTATCATGCAGCAAAAGCCCCCGTCTTTAGAACACCCCCCTATAACTAAAGGAGGTGGGCAATTCGACATGGTTTTCGAAGGCAGTGGAGCTAAAGGTATGGTCTTTGTCGGTGCACTGAAAGCCTTGGAGTCCGACGGATATACCTGGAGGCGCCTGATCGGTATCTCTGCCGGAGCAATCACAGCCACTTTGCTTGCTGTTGGCTATAGTGCCTCTCAAATGGAGGAAGCCTTCGGCGAAAAGGATAACAAAGGGAGACCCGTGTTCGCCCAGTTTATGGACGAACCTGAGGTTGCGGACGCGCAAGCAGAGATAGACAATTCCGTTGTCGAACGAGATAGCCTCTATCTCGGCAACGCGTTCCTGCAATGGTTTCGAGACAGGCTGAACGATCAGAGTGCTGGTTATGCCGATCTGACGCTTGCCCAACTGTATGAAAGGACTGGGAGAGATCTTAGCCTAGTCGTAACCGACGCCTCGCGTCACGAAATGCTGGTGCTCAACCATCGCACCGCGCCCCATTGTCCCATCACCTGGGCTGTGCGGATGTCGATGAGCATTCCGTTTGCCTGACCTGAAGTGCGGTGGCAATCCGACTGGAATCCCTATCGACTCCTCAATGCCAATGACATCGCGGTCGCCAGAGAAATCGACTTGGCGGGCCATACGATGATTGATGGTAGCGTGTTGTCGAACTTTCCCATCAATCTACTGACCTCGAACGAACCGTCGGTGAAAATGATCATGGGAGACATGGTTGCCGAGCGAAACAAGGTATTGGGCCTGCTCATCGACGAAACTCTCGAGGTGAAAAACGCACCGCCCCCACCGAAGGACGAGGAAGATGATAAGAAAGGGATCAAAGAGAGCGTGAAGAAATTACGGGTCGTAAAGCAGCGCATGCGACAACTCCTCGACACAATGATGGAAACCCACGATAACCAGCAAATCGCAGCAAACAAAGATCTCATCTGTCGCCTGCCAGCCAAGACGTACGGGACGATGGAATTTGATATGAGTGACCAACGCAAGACTGCTCTCGTCGATGCTGGAGCATTGGCTATGAACGAGTGCTTAGCGCAGCGCCAAAGCAGGTTAGACTACCCCACGGGTAATAAAAAATAGAGGGAAATAGGAGACGTTTCGGTTTTTAGGGCCTAACTCCTATCAGGCCTCCGTTGTCAAGAGGGCAGACTGATGCATTGCGGGGGCGGGGTGGCCGTCCGCAGAATATTTGGTGAACCGTCTTTGCCAAGCGATTGCGGCTGACTTCATTTCGGTTGCTG
>JBFWXH010000077.1:0-39164 GCA_050187625.1 Binatia bacterium | reverse complement strand
GGTCGGTATCAATGAAGACGTGATTAAGCGGTACGTGGAATTTCAAGAAAAGGTAGATAGAGGGCAAGTGCAACTCACTTTCGGGTTCTGAGGAAGTGCCACGGGCGTAAGCCCGTGGGTATCTACCGTTCTGGAGTTTTTGCCGCCCACACATCTTGGCGGCCAGTTGTTTGACAAATAGGGCAGGGCTCATCTGCAGTATGCATATACCCACGCCCATCGCAGTTGCGACAGAGTCCACTCAGTAAGTACATACGGTAATAAAAATCGGACATGTCATGGATGCCGCTGAAAAAATTTTTCACTTGCTCAACAATTCGGTCTGGTTGAAATGCTATCCTTTGCATGCTTATCCCTCTCTTGATACGGCTGTTCTTTGTATCGGCCAGTAGTTGTAAACCTTGTGATCTGAAAGATGGTGGTGAGGTATGTAAAGGCATACTGTTGACTCATTATCGGAGTGGCTCAGAACCGAGGAGATGATAACGCTTCATGCGATCTCGGAGGACGTTACGGCTAATTCCTAAAAGTCGCGCGGCTTGGACTTGGTTGTGGCGAGTGCGTTCCAGGGCATTCGTAATGAGGAGTCGCTCAGTGGCGGCGAAGACATTGCCTTCCTCTTGGGCAAAGAGGTCGTCGATGGTGATTCCGCTCACGGGGGCTATGTCTTCTGTAACGGAACTCTTTGTCTGAACTGAGAGATTATTGAGTACGAGATCGTCTGCGGTGATGATACCGCTACGCGCACGCACGATGGATTGAGCAATAACGTTTTCCAACTCTCGAACGTTCCCTGGCCAAGAATGGGCTAAGAACTTCTGCCGGGCATCATCAGAGAATCCTTGCGGGCTTTGTGGATCAGTCCTCCGGTGGATGCTGAGAAGGTAGTCTGCGAGCAGGAGAATATCGTCCCCGCGTTCACGCAGAGGAGGGAGGGAAATACGCACGACGTTCAGTCGGTAATATAAATCCTCGCGGAAGCGTCCTGCGCGGATTAGATATTCGGGAGCCTGGTTGGTGGCGGCAATGATCCGAACATCGACATGCCGCGGGTCTCGTGCCCCTAACCGATACAGTTCGCGTTCTTGTAAAACTCGAAGCAATTTCGCTTGTAAGAGAATTGGCATATCACCAATCTCATCGAGAAACAGCGTGCCACCCTGGGCCAATTCAAACTTTCCTGGTCGTGCTTCCACAGCCCCCGAGAATGCTCCTCGTTCATAACCAAAGAGTTCACTTTCGAGAAGTGTATCTGGAATAGCTGCACAATTGATGGCCAGGAAAGGTCCGTGAGCACGCTCAGAGTAGGCATGTAAGGCACGTGCCACAAGCTCCTTTCCCGTACCACTTTCCCCAGTGATGAGCACGGTTATGTCTCGTGCGGCACTCTTACCGACAGCTTTGTAGACTTCTTGCATCGCCCGGCTTTGTCCCAACATCAAACCAACTCCCGCTGTTCCTACTTCGGCGACAGGAGGGGGGGGAGGGAGCTGAGCGTGCCTCCGCTGCAGAGCCGTCACGATAAGCTGCTTTAAATTGTCGACGTCGAGAGGTTTGACAAGATAATCCTCTGCATCGAAGGTCGTAGAGCGAATTGCGGTTTCAGCGGACGCAAACGCCGTCATCATAATGACTGGAAGTTCAGGGTATTGGCGTTTGATTTCCTGGAGTGTATCGAGGCCATTTTCCTCTGGCATGCGGACATCAAGCAGCACGAGCTGGGGCAGCGTAGCATGGAGGTGCTGAATCGCCTCTTTACCGGAGAACGCGGAAATGATTTCGTAGTCGCTTCCTAAGACGCGGCGAAATGAGTAGTGGACATTGCGTTCATCATCGACGATGAGAATTTTATCCATGGTGATATCACGTGAGTAATATGCTCATGCACGGAGAGTGATGGTGCTATTCAGGACACCCTCCTCATAATGGAACTTGCACGACTGCAGTTGTTCCCTGGCCTGGTTGTGAGAACAACCTGAGCCGTCCATTATGGCCCTCGATGATGCGTTGAGAGATCGAAAGCCCAAGTCCAGTCCCTCCGGCCTTGGTAGTAAAAAACGGGTCAAACAGGTTGGTACGCACTTCAGGTGAAATACCTTCGCCCTCGTCGGCAATGAAGACAACCGCGTTTCCTCCCCGCACCTGAAGGCGTACGGTAATTCTTCCGCCATGAGGCATTGCTTGCAGAGCGTTGAGCAGGAGATTGAGGAAGACCTGTTTAATTTGTGCTCCGTCTACCCAGACTGGCGGAAGCGGGGAGTTTTTTTCCTTACAGATACAGATCTGACGCGCACGAGCCTCAGGGCCGATGAGCGACAAGGTTTCTTCCATGATCTCGTCCAGACGGTCACGTTGAAAGTGAGGTGGGCGAGGACGGGCAAATTCGAGGAACTGCTCAATCAGTAACGACATTCGTCGTAGTTCACCCTGAACGATGCGTAAGTCGTTGCTAAACGATCCCTCAGCCGGGAGGTCTTGGATCATTGCATAGATGAGCATACTGACAGTATTCAACGGATTGCGCAGTTCGTGTGCAAGGCCAGCCGATAACTTTCCCAACGATGCCAGCCGTTCTGACTGGCGTAACGATTCGTGTGCCTCCATCTCTTCATGGTGAAGACGAGCGTTCTCAATAGCAATCGCAGATTGATTAGCGAGCAAGGTCAGGAGGCGGATGTCATCATCATCAAACTGCCGGAAATCCGCCGTGTACACATTCAGTGCACCAATAATATCGCTTTTGGTTCGTAATGGAACTGACAAGAGCGAACAGAGCCCCTCCTCGCGGGCAAGGTCAGAGAGGCGAGAGTGCCCAGAGGTACGAATATCCGGAACGTACAGTGGTAGGCCACTTTTGATAACTTCACCGGTAAGACTACTAGCGATTTCCCGGTCAGGAAGCGCAAGATAAGCATCGCTTGCACCATAGGTCGCAGCCGGGCGTAATGTCGCTCGATCTTTGTCGAGAAGGAGTAACGAAGCAATACGAGCAGTCATTAGACGACACGTGTGAGCAACGACTCGATTGAGCACTTCCTCAAGTTGGAGGGTAGAAAAAATTTCACTACTGACGGAGAACAGAACTTCAAAGTGTTCTTGTAAAGCACTCATAGTCCTCGCTCTCCTTTGGTGTTGGGCAAGGGAAGATTCTTACCAAGCCAGACGAGCACGGGACCCGTCTGGCTCACTAGGCTTATGCCTCTCGCGGATTTGATTTCAGTCCCATCGCCTGAGCAGTCGCAACAGCAGCCTGTATCCCTGCTGGCAGCGGTACGCCATGCATGCCGGTTACTGATACTGGCTGAAAGTCGGGGTATGCAATGTTACCGTGCTCGCCAATATCGAGACCTTCAAATTCTTCTTCTTCGGTGACACGGAGTCCCATTGTGACTTTGAGAATTGCCCAGGCGAGGAAACTGATACCAAAGGTATAAGCGCCCACCGTAAGTACCCCAACGAACTGTGCCCACAGCTGAGTGATGCCACCGCCAAAGAACAATCCTGCTTCAGGACCCGCGACTGGAGCAGCCGTTGGGTCTGAAAAAAGCCCAACAGCGAGGGTTCCCCATACTCCATTTACCAAGTGCACGGACAGTGCTCCAACTGGATCGTCGAGTTTGACCCGGTCGAAAAACAGAACAGAGACAACGACCAACACTCCAGCAATAAGTCCAATGACCAACGAACTTTCTACGCTGACCCATGCACAGGGGGCGGTGATAGCTACTAATCCGGCTAAACACCCATTGAGAATCATGGAGAGATCTGGTTTGCCAAGGAAGAGCGCTGCTGTGATTAGCGCGCTCAGTGAAGCTGCGGCGGCTGCAGTATTTGTCGTGACTGCAATGTGACCGATCGCCCGTGCGTCTGCGGCCATCGTGCTGCCGGGGTTAAACCCAAACCACCCGAGCCATAGAACGAAGACCCCGATCGTTGCTGTGCTCATATTGTGACCAGGAATAGGATTGACTCGTCCGTCTTTGCCAAATTTGCCGAGCCGGGGACCAAGCAGAATGACGCCAGCCAGTGCAGCCCATCCGCCGACAGAGTGAACCACTGTCGAACCTGCGAAATCCCAAAATCCATATCCAGTAAGCCATCCTCCCCCCCAAATCCAATGGCCAGTCACGGGATACATGAGTCCAACAATGAGGAAGGAGAACACAACAAAAGTCATGAACTTGATTCTCTCTGCCACTGCGCCGGATACGATTGTCGCTGCTGTACCAGCGAAGACCAATTGGAAGAAAAATTTTGTCCATAAGGGAATAGTTGCCCAACTAATCGCGTTGTACACCCCACTGTAGGCATCGCCGCTCGCTGGACTATTATCGGTACCATGAAGGAAGAAGAGACCGTGGGTACCGAGAAACCCATTGCCATCACCGAACATCAGCCCCCAGCCAATTATCAGGAAAGCAAGGGAGGAAACTCCAAAAACTATAAAATTCTTGGCAAGAATATTAACACAGTTCTTCGCCCGACAGAGACCACTCTCTACCATGCCGAACCCCAGGTTCATGAAAAAGACCATCATGGCAGCGATGAGAGTCCACACCGTATCAATCATGACTTTTGGTGATGTGAGCAGTTCAACAATTTGTTCTGCAGTAGCTGGGGCTGAAGATGCGGCCTCCTGAGCCCAGCTTGGTACGGCAAGAAACGCAGTGTTAAGAAGAGCAATGCCCAAAACTGTTGTACTCCAAAAAAATGTTCGTGGTTGTTTCCACATAAGAGGTTCCTTCTTTGTCCAATCCAAAAAACAATAAGTTAGATCGCTTGCGCACCACGTTCGCCGGTACGAATACGAACAGCATCCTCGACTGGTATGATAAAAATCTTCCCATCGCCGATACGACCAGTACGGGCAGCAGTCTCTATTGCCTCAACAACTGCTGCAGCTTTCTCATCCTCGATTAGAATCTCGAGTTTGACCTTAGGGAGAAAGTCGACTACATACTCAGCGCCACGATAGAGTTCGGTGTGCCCCTTTTGTCGGCCAAAGCCTTTGACTTCCGAAACGCTCATTCCTTGAATGCCAAGTTTGGTGAGTGATTCCTTCACTTCGTCGAGTTTAAAAGGCTTAATGATCGCCTCGATCTTTTTCATGCTGACTTCCTCCCAATCGGTTAGTAGAACAAATAGGCCAACTCCGCTGCGATAGTGTCCTGGCCACTTAAGAATCGAGTGAACGACTCGCCGTTGCGGCGGTAAATGCTTTGCGAGAATGCTTTTTTGCTTGATTCGTCGTGCCGGTATTCGAATCTCGCGTGCAGATTCTCGGTCAGCTTCCATTTGAGAGTGGTAGTGACTTCCCAGAGGTCTTGTACTGTACCAGTGCGGACTCCGTCCTCGTCGGAGAACCACTCTACACGTTGTGACAGTGAAAACGGCTCCCAGTTGGGGTTAAAGAGGGCGCCCCCAATACTGAGATAACCGGCAATGCCTTGCCAGATCGCCGAGCCACCGTTCAGACCGATCCCTGACTCAGACCCGCGGTCATAGTTTGCCGCGAGTGTAACATTGTCGTTGAAGTTATACGTCAGAACGGTATCGAACACTCCACGTTTCGAGCCGCCGATGTTTGGTTGCTCGGCTCCGTACGTACCATTAAATGTCCAGGTTAAACCGTCGAATGGTTGTAAACTTAAGCCTCCAAGAAAGGTTTTGCCTTTGTTGGAGTCGATGACATTATCCCAACCATTAACCACTCCCGCTGTGAGGCTGACCGTATCAAGGATGGGGTAGGACAGCAGTATCCCAGTATGGGTAAACGGAATAGCGTAGCCAAATAGGAACGAGCGAGAAATATTGTAATTGCTTGGCGACTCGATGACCTCAGCACCGAGCAACGTGACAAATTTACCGGCTTTGATTCCCAAGCCTTTGCCTATGCCGGCAGTATACGTGATGTAGGCTTCTTGGACTTCAAAATTATCAGTGCCATTAGATAAATCACCTTCGCCATTCCAGTCCGAAGTGATGCCCCGCGCTGTTCGTCCGTAGTCGAGTAAGAGTTTAAAGCCTACCCCACCCTCCTCTTCCTTGGCGACGGAGAGCTGGGCAAAGTCAAAAGTGAAATTATTAGCTTTGGTGTCGAATATCCGCAGATCATTATTCCGCGAGTCAGGATTATTAAAGTTGTAGTTATAAGAACTGTAAATCATCCCGCCGAATTTGAGATGACTGAGCAAGCCCCAGCCTTCTTCCAATTTTGTGATGCGATCCTCTAAGCCACTTGGAGCAGCAGCTACTGGGCTGGGAGCTGGCGTGCTTTTGAGTTGCCGAACTTCATCTTCTAACTGCTTGATTCGTTCTTGCATGGCGCGGATGGTGTCTTTAAACATCTCATCCTCACTTTCTCCTCCTCCCCATGCGGGCCTACCACAGACCATGGTAAGACCCAGACATAGAATGGTAACACATCGCTTCATTACGAACCCCCTCATAGGAATTTGCTCCCTCGCTCTCATACGACAGAGCGAGGACGCTACCAGGACTTCAGCAAAGCATGTACCAAGAAAGCAAAAGGAGAAAATGTATGCATTTTTAGACGATTAGCTCCCTCTACAACAAAGCGTGCCTAGAAGAACAGCAGCAAGAGAGTGAGTTGCCTAAAGTATAATCAGAGAGCTTTTGTCTCCGTTGACAGCCCGCATCTGATTTCGTAGTGTCTGCCGTACTACAAAATATCTACGAATGAGCAGTGTCGTACTGCAGAAGGAGACCCTATGGCAAATACCGATTTTGAAACACGTCAGCTTTTGAAGGCGTACCGCAAGGGGTTAATCTCGGACGAACTGTTTGAACAGCAAATGCACGAGATCAAAAATGGTACATCAGCGGACTATGTCTACAATGGCACAAGCCACGCGACGGAACGGGAAATGATTATGCATTTGCTTGATGAAGCCCGCTGTGCGGAAGGCTTTGCCGCTGAATATCTGAATCGTTGGGTTGAGGTGAGTGATCAGGAGTGTGTCAAAGGTGGGTTGCGGATGGTGCAGCAGCGCGAAAGTTTCCATGCGCAGGTGCTAGAATCTCGACTCCGAGAACTTGGCGGAGTTCCACAGTGTACCGTGCCCCAAGAACGGCGCGACAAAGAGTTGCCGTTTTACGCCTCGGCTGAGAAAAAAGATCTCGAAAAACTCCAGTCGATTGCCGGTCGGCTTCAAGATCCATCCGCGATCCTCAAGCCGATCACTGACGTGATTGCCCAGATTAAAGAGGATCAGCAAACAAAAGAACTTCTCCGCTCGTTTGTCGATGATGAAATGTCAAGCATCAAATGGCTTGTGGAGGCCTGTCAAACTCTCAGTACGGGAAACCAACGAGCAGCGTAACGTTACGAGGCCAGAGGTGTGAGACTAGAGGCCGGAGGCTGAGAAGAACACAGGAAGACCCTCGCCCTGTTTGCTAGTCGCTAGCCTCTAGTTCTTGTCTCTCCTCTTATGCCAACAAATTATTTCCTTCCTGCAACGATTCTCCAGCCCCTCCTTTCGCTCCGCTCCTCTCTCGAACCGCATTGGGAGCGCATTGTTACCGGAGTGGCACGTGCTCCTGACCCCAGACTCGCTGTGGCAAATGGGAGTCGTTTATTTGCACATGGGACCGGGCACGCAACAGTTCTCGGCTCACCACCCTACTGCCATGGTTTGTTGTTTTTATTAGGCGCAAGCGAATATCTTGCTGGCGTATTGATCAATCATGAGCATGAGTGGGAACCCGCATTTCTTGCCGACTATCACTCGTCGACTCGCTCGATTGACGAACATCTCGATGCGCTTCACACGCAGCTTCCTCTAGATCTTTCCGAAGAAGAATTTCTCTCTGGTTTGCGAAAATATCGTAACCGTGAGTATCTGCGCATTGGTACCCGCGATCTGTTAACCCTGGCTTCTTTAGAAGAGACGGTGCAGGATCTGAGTCACCTTGCTGAAGCAGCGGTCCAGATTGCGTACGAGCACGTCCGCTCTCGCCTCTGCGAAGAGTACGGTGATGCTGTTGTCAAAGATAGCCATCATACTCGTCCCGTAGGGTTTGTGGTGTTTGGTATGGGGAAGTTTGGTGGCGAGGAGTTGAATTTTAGTTCGGATATCGATCTCATTTACCTGTATGAATGTGATACCGAGTCCACGATGGGAGGAAGCAAGGGCAAAATCGATGCTCGTACATTTTTTACTCAACTCGCGCAGCGGCTGACTCGCACTTTGAATGACTTAGTGGCGGGTGGCCGTGTCTTTCGAGTTGACCTTCGCCTGCGGCCCGATGGGATGAATGGCCCTGTGGTTAATTCGTTACCGAATACACTGTTGTATTATGAATCCTGGGGCCAGACATGGGAACGTGTTGCCTGGCTCAAGGCTCGGCCAGTTGCTGGTGATAAAACATTAGGTGAGCAAGTCCTGATCGAGCTTTCCCCATTTGTGTTTCGCCGCTATCTCGATTTTGCCACGATTGAGGATATCAAGGAAATGAAGGCTCGTGTCGAACGTTCCCTCCGAACGGGGACCCGGGACGCGTTTAATGTTAAGCTGGGCCGTGGGGGGATTCGCGAAGTTGAGTTCGTTGTTCAAACCTTGCAGCTGATACACGTCGGGAAAGACCCACGGGTTCGTAGCCGCAGCACCCTCCCTGGACTCGACCGACTGCTTGAGGGGAGATATGTGACTGCTGGAGACCGACAGACGTTACGCAATGCGTATCGCTTCTTCCGTCATGTGGAACATAAACTGCAAGTAGTCCAGGACCGCCAAACCCATACGCTCCCAAACGATGAAGACGGGTTACGCGCTTTAGCTCGACGGCTCCGGCTTGAGGACAATCAAACCTTCGTAGGAGAAAACCAGCGAGGTAGGATAATAGAAGAAGCAGAGGAAGTAGCTAAGAGTAATGCCGTTGCTGCGAGCGCTAAACATTCAGATTCTCCGACCTCTCCTTCCTCGACCACGAACTCTCACGTTGATGAAGTGGTAATGCTCCGTTCGCTTTTGCATACTCATACTCATGCCGTCCATCAAATTTTTCGCATGTTGTTTCACGCCCCGGAAGAAGAACGTAGCGAGTATGACCCGGAATTAACGGATCTTCTCCACGAGATCTATGACGAGGAACAAACACTCTTACGGCTTCAGCAGCTTGGCTTTCGCAATCTTCCAGAGAGTTACCGGTATCTAAAGCTGCTGCACGATGGTCCACCCCATGCTCCAGCCTCGCCGAAACGCCGTAAAATTCTCTATACGCTTGCGCCAGCGTTGTTCCATGAGGTTGTGCATGCCGCTGATCCAGACCGTGCTCTCGCTGCAATGGCGGATTTGATTGCCTCGATTGGGGCGCGTTCGAGCTTTCTCTCGTTGTTGCATGAAAACCCGCCAACCTTGCGTACGCTTGTTAGTCTGTTTGGGACCAGTGAATATTTGACACGGATTTTTCTCCGTCACCCTGAACTCCTTGATAGCCTCGTACGTACGGATGTTGTTCGTGTTCACAAAGATCACGATACTATGCAGCATGAACTCGATGCACGGCTTGCTGAGGTCGATGACTTCGAAGACCAGCTCGATATTCTGAGACGCTATCGGACCGAAGAGTTTTTGCGGATCGGCATTAACGATAGTAACGGGTTGCTCGATTTTACTGAAGCAAGTCTGCAACTCTCTGCCCTCGCGGAAACCTGTGTTACGGGAGCCTATCGTATTGCTCGCACCGCGCTTTTACAGCAGCTTGGCCTTGCGACTTTACCGGGACGTTTTGTTGTGGTCGGTATGGGAAAACTGGGCGCTGAAGAGCTCAATTATAATTCTGACCTTGATCTGATTTTTTTGTATGATGTCGACAACGCGGCAGAAGAAGGCACTCTAAGTGCCCAAGAGTATTACACCAAGCTCGTCCAACGCTTGATTTCCGTTCTTCAAGTCCAGACTCGTGAGGGATATGTCTATAAGATTGATACCAGACTCCGTCCTTCGGGACGGTCGGGATCGCTGGTGTCTTCGGTCTCGGCGTTCCAACGTTACCACCAAACAAGTTCACAGTTATGGGAACGGCAGGCACTGATTAAAGCGCGTGTTGTTGCTGGAGATCCCACAGTAAAACCTGAAGTCGAAACACTGCTCGAAGAGGTTGCTTATAAAGAAGCAATTGATGCGGCTGGCGTGGCCGAGATTGATCGTCTACGCGGGCGTATGGAAAACGAACTCGCACGGGAAAAAGAAGGACGGTTTAACATTAAAACTGGGCGCGGTGGCATTGTTGATATTGAGTTCCTTGTACAAATGCTGCAATTGCGCTATGGCCGACGCTATCCGGCGGTACGTCAAAGAGCAACGCTGGCTGCACTTGAGGCACTGCATGCGTGTGCAGTATTGCCTGCGGAAGATTTCCAGCAGCTCACTCGCGGCTATCGGTTCCTTCGCACGTTAGAGAATCGCTTGCGTATTGAGCGGGACCAGCCAGTGGAGGCCCTTGAGAGTTCAGGAGATCAGCTGTTTTCTGTTGCGCGCCGCTTAGGGTACGAGGGCGAGGATGCTGCGGCATTATTACTCGCCGAATATGAACGCCAGCGCGAAATGGTGCGTGCCTGTTATACGCGCTGGTTTATGCAAGAGAAAGGGTAAGAAGAATGAGCGAAGAGCAGGGAGTAGCAACGCAAGAAGATTTTGCGACGTTGTTCGCGCAACAACAAACCGGACCTGCATTAGAGAGCGGGCAGGTGGTCAAAGGGCGGGTCCTCCAGATTGGCGCGGATAGTGTGTTCGTTGAGATTCCGGGCAAAGGTGAAGCGATCATCGCGCGAGCCGAATTGGAAGATGAAAGCGGCACCCTACAAGTGGCAGTCGGCGACGAGATCGAAGCGACGGTTGTATCAACTGAGACAGAGATCCGTCTTTCGCGTAAGTTGCTGAAAGGGGCCCAGGCTCGGGCCATGCTTGAGGCTGCGGTTGCGAGTGGGTTGCCGGTCGAAGGAAAAGTCTCTGCCGTGATCAAAGGTGGATACGAAGTCCTGGTTGCGGGGATGCGCGCTTTCTGTCCATTCTCGCAAATCGACATACGGCGGGTTGCGTCGTCAGACGCCTTTCTTGGCCAAGTGTTAGAGTTTCGAGTGACCCGCTATGGGGACAACGGTCGGAACATCGTCTTGTCTCGTCGTCAGCTGTTGGAAGAAGAAGCTGCTAGGGCGGCAGAAGAAACTCGTAAAAAGATTGTCAAGGGTGCGGTGTTGCGCGGAACGGTGTCGTCTCTTACTGATTTTGGGGCGTTCGTTGATCTTGGGGGAATCCAAGGCCTTATTCCTGTGTCGGAAATTTCTCACTCTCGGGTAGGAAAACCAGAAGACCGTCTCCAGGTAGGACAAGAGGTTTCAGTCAAGGTACTAAAGGCTGACGAGCAAAAAGGTAAGATCAGCCTAAGTTTGAAGGCGTTAGAGACCGATCCTTGGACAACGGTTGCCGAACAATTACGTGAACGACAAGTCATCCAGGGGCGCTTTGTTCGAGCAATGGACTTTGGTTTGTTTGTCGAACTTCTTCCTGGGGTTGATGGTCTGTTACATCTCAGCGAAATTCCTCGTAGCCAACAAGGACAAATGAAAGAAGCAGCTGCGGCTGGTGCTGAAGTTGCGGTAATGATTCTCAGCCTAGACACGGAGAAACGACGCATCGCCCTTGCTTTGGCACCAGAAGGCACAGCGATCGGTGAAGAGGTGAAAGGGGTTGAGGTTGGGACGGTGACGACTGGCGTTGTCGAGCGGGTTGAACCTTTCGGCGTCTTCGTCCGTCTTGGTCCTGGTGAGATTGGTCTAATTCCAAACGCGGAAATGGGGACGCAACGCGGTACTGACCATCGTAAGGACTTCGGGCCAGGGACCGAGGTGAAAGTGGTAGTCCTGGGAATTGAAGAGGGAGGCAAACGTATACGCCTCTCACGCAGTAAGGTACTGGCGCAGGAAGAGCAGGCGGAGACCCAAGCCTATATTCGCGGCGCACAAAAAGGTGGTGGTTTTGGCGTTACTTTAGGTGATCTGATTAAACAGAAGAGAAAAGGATGAAATAAACAGACTCTCAGCGTAGGGAGGATCAGGAGAACTGAGTAAGGGATAAAGGAGGAAAATCGGAACAGGAAAGAAGGAGAGCCTTTCATTTTCTGCCCGTTTGGCCATTTATCCCCATCGTCCTAGCCTTGATCTTTTAACCTTTCCACACTGGTGCGTAATTGTTTGACTCCTTCGGCGGGACCTCCCGCTGCATGAAATACGGCTGAGCCAGCAACGAGCATTGTCGCTCCGGCACTAACCACCCGTGGAGCAGTTTTTGCGTCAATGCCACCGTCGATTTCGACTTTTGCCTGGGCCCCATACTCCTCAAGCATACGATGAAGCCGTTGAACTTTGCCTACACTTGATTCGATGAAACTCTGCCCTCCAAACCCTGGATTCACGCTCATAATGAGAATCTGATCGACAACGGGTATCACTTCTTCCAAGGTCGAGAGTGGAGTACTGGGGTTTAACACAACGCCAGCCTTTTTTTTGAGTTGTTTGATTTGTTCAAGCGTACGATGGAGATGTGGACAGGTTTCCTGATGAATAAGGATGATATCCGCTCCTGCCTGGGCAAAATCGGCTAGATACCGCTCGGGTTCCACAATCATCAGATGAACATCTAGTGGAAGCGTCGTACTTTTTCGCACTGCTTCGACAACGAGTGGACCAATAGTGATATTGGGGACGAACCGACCATCCATAACGTCAACATGGATGGCGTCTGCACCGGCGCGTTCGACTTCTGCGATTTGTTGTCCTAGACAACGAAAATCAGCCGAGAGAATGGAAGGAAGGATTTGTACTGTCGCCATACTAGAGCTTTCACATAAAGAGGCTACGAACAAATAATTGTAAATGGTGCGAGAACTATAGACGTCAGCATAGCGCCCGCACAAAAGGTGAGGGCACTGCTATCGCGGCCATTAGTGAAGCAAAAGACCGTGACCTCACGCTGGTCTGCATCGACCAGCGAATACTGGCTTACGCCATGACGTTCATATATATCTTTCTTTTTGGTACGATCACGTTTTGCGGGCGTCGTTGAAAGAATCTCAACGACAAGATTCGGAGCGATCTCAAGAAATTTTCCTTGGCGTGGCGAGGGACCCGCTTGCAACCGTGGATCAGATATAAAAGACACCTCTGGTTCAAGGGTATCTCCTGACAGAAGACGGTACCTAGTACTAGAACCGAAGACTTCGCCGAGTTGATGTTGAACAGCGCAATTTCCGACTTCGCGAACCATCCTCGCCTCTGTGTTTCCATACGGCCACGTGACAGGTGGACTTATAACGATACTTCCGTTTAGCAGTTCATACCGGTTCGCATCTTTCTGAGGCAATTCGCTGAGCCACTCCTCGAATTCATCCTGAGTAAACAGTTCTCTAGAAACGAAGGCTGTCTGTGACATAATACGTCTCGACGTCTCAATTTCTGTCAACGTAGCATACGGGGGTATTCATGACCACCAATCGCGATGTGACTGCCACCTGGACCTATCATGATGGCACCAAACACTCGTACGAGAGCATTCGTCGCAACCGCCATTCCCTCGACTGGAGTAATCAACCGTTACCGTTCAAAATCTATTCCTCTCTTGAGCCGATTGCCCTGCCCCATGATATTCCGCCAGTGCAGATGCCAACGCTGGAGGCAATTGCTGTGCCGAATATAAATGCGCACGGCGAATGTCTTCCCGATCTGGCCACGCTTGCCTCAATCCTTTTTCTCTCGGCGGGAATTACTAAGAAACGCACGTATCCTGGTGGCGAAATCTATTTCCGCGCCGCAGCGAACACCGGTGCACTGTATCATATCGATCTCTATCTTGTGTGTGGTGAGCTACCTGGTCTACGTGCGGGGGTGTATCATTTTGGTCCGCATGATTTCTCTTTACGTTGTTTGCGAGAAGGGGAGTATCGTGGGGTGCTTGTTCGGGCGAGTGGGGATGAACCACAGATGAAGAACGCGCCGGTCACAATCATTTGTACGAGCACTTTTTGGCGGAATGCATGGAAATATCAGGCGCGTACTTATCGTCATTGCTTCTGGGATGCTGGGACGTTGCTCGCGAATTACCTCGCTTCCTCGGTAGCTTGTGACCTCCCTACGAAAGTCGTTGCAGGTTTTCTGGATGATGAAGTGAATCGGCTACTGGATCTCGATACTGAACGAGAAGTCGCACTTGCTCTCTTACCGCTGGGCCACGTGGAGCAAGCAGCGCCGGCACAGATTCCACCTTTGCCTCCACTTGACCTACCGACAGTACAGCTGTCGGCGAATGAAGTAGACTACCCGGCAATTTGTGTCATGCATGCCGCGTCTTCACTTATCGAAAGGCGGGAAGTGGAAGAGTGGCGAGGAAAATCGACGATAGCACCTCCAACGCTATCATCAGGAAAACTGTTCTCGCTCGCACCCCTCTCTGACGCGGAACTCCCTCCGGCGCCGCTTGAATTCGTGATTCGCCATCGTGGCTCGACCCGGCATTTTACCCACCAGCCGATCAGCTTTGCTCAACTCTCGACGATTTTGCATCAATCGACGCAGGGAGTACCGGCGGATTTCCTGCCGCAACTGGGAGCAACATTAATCGATGTGTATCTGCTGGTGAATGCAGTTGAGGACCTCCCGTCTGGTGCGTATGTGTTTCATCGCGAAACGCAAGCATTAGAATTGCTGTGTGAAGGAAAATTTCGACGCGAGGCGGGCTATCTGGGGCTCGGGCAAGAACTCTCGGCTGATGCGAGCGTGGACCTCTTCTGTCTGGCGAATCTCCCATCGATTCTGGAACGCCTCGGCAATCGTGGTTACCGCGCAGCTCAGTTGGAAGCTGCAATTATTGGCGGGAAATTTTATCTTGCCGCGTACGGTCAACAACTCGGAGCGACTGGGCTAACGTTCTTTGACGATGATGTAACCGAGTTCTTCTCTCCGCATGCAGCAGGGAAAAGTGTGATGTTTCTTACTGCGATTGGATCCCCAGCCAAACAATAAAAGGTTGGATAAAGCAAAAAGAATAAACGGATAAGCGATAAACGGGAAAGAAACGAGAGAAGCAAGGAGTTCCTTCTCCATTTCGCCATCTATCCGGCACTGTATCGGCCACGTCTCCGAGCTGGCGTCGTTCTGCCTCCGGTCAAGAGGCATACCGGCTACAGATTCCAACAAGCAAATTGGCCTTCAGCAATTGAAGTCGGCTCGGCCGGGGATTCGAGAGAGAGCAGATACACCTGCGAAGTTGTTGGGGCCGAGGAGGAAGGTTGGAGCAAGTAACCAGCAAAGGCAAGTGCGCTACCGTCCGGTGCAATGGGCGGGTGGGAGAACGTGTACTGATCGAAGAAAGATAAAATAAACATCTGTTCTCGGCTCGGAAGAAATCGCGCCAGTTCAGTTTTCGTGCCGCTGGCTTGTTCGACCCGATGCCAGTGAAACACACTCTGCTGTTGGTCGACACTGATATAGAGGAGTGCCTTGTTGCACGGGGACCAGAAAAAGCCAGTTATCGGCTCGTCCAAGAGAGTTTCAATCCGTCCGCGAGCCAGCTCAACAATTTTTACTTGAGAGAATACGGACGAACTGGAGCGCGACGCGCATCCAAAGGCAAGGGCATTCCCGTCGGCTGACCATAATACTGCCGTGCCATCATTAACCGCAGCAACTGGACCTTTGTCGCCGTTATCGGTGTCGTAGAGGAAAAGAGTTTCGCCTCTCTGTTCATCGTGCTCGACATAGGCAATGAGATTGTCTTGTGGGTTCCACGCTGGGACACGAAACTCTCCTGGACGGTTGGTGATTTGCTCGACGATCTGTCCAGAGTCGGCATCGATCACTACAACCTGTGCACCCAATGTCAAATTTGTGCTGCCGCCGACATGCACAGCGAGCTGGTCACCCCGTGGTGACCATGACCAGAACAGCGGTGCTCCGCTAATAATGGATGTCGGTTTCCCAGGTTGATCAAGTTTTATGAGTTCAAGAGAGAGACGGTCTTTTTCTCGCTGAACGAGGGCCGCAAAGATATCTCCACGCGGGGACCAATTCCCATAAATAGGCATGCCACCCGATAAACTGCTGAGTTCCCACGACTCGATTCCGTCCGCTGCCACTGCATACACACTGGTTACCGCTTTTGATTCGATATCTCCGCGCATGCCAAAGCATGCAACACGACTGCCATCAGGAGCCCAGGCTGGCCACATGTGTATTAACCTGGCCGGAGCGTTGTCCTCCGAGTCCTTCCTGGTTTCGTCTTCTTCCCAACTCCATGTCAGTTGGTGCTTTTTCTTGGTGTGCGGGGTCCATGAGAAAACATTGCCGCCATTCCCAAGAAAGAGCATTTGTGGTGGTGCTGCATGTTTCGTGCTGCTCATAAGAGATCTCCAGTTGCTAGCGTTTTGCCCCTTCAAGGACAATCAAAGGTTGCTTCTGCCCACGTTCGCGACGCAGAAGAACGTAAAGTGCCCCAGATCCTCCATCGTGCGCTTTTGCCGTCGCAAAGGCTAACACGAGCCGACCTATACGTCCGCGGGTTAACCATTGTTTTAAACGATCCTTGAGCACGGGGATTTGGCCAGGAGAATTACGTCCACGGCCATGTACAATCAGAACACACCGGAGGCCCGAACTGACAGACTTAAGGATAAATTGTTCAACCTCGCCCTGGGCTGTTTCTGAGGTCATCCCATGTAAATCAAGCGCGGCTTGGCGAGAAAACTCTCCAGTGCGTAGCTTGCGCACTAAGCGAACATCCAGGCCACTTACGCATCCTTCAACGTATGCATCGGTATCCGTGATGTCAAAACCAGTGCGACCAGCAACAAGATCATACAATTCAGCTAAGGCTTCATTCTCTTCAGTTTGGGCACGGAGAGGGACCACTGGGGGAACATGATTAACGCGTACTCGTCCATCATGTTTAAGCGGTGTCACATCTTGCATATGGCGAAGAAAAAGATCTTCTTCGTTTTCTTCGGGTTTCTGCGGCGTGGCTGGTGGTTGATCTGGCTTTTTGACCGCCGCTGCCTTTTCCGAAACTTTAACGGTCTTTTTTAAGTTGCGAAACGGGGTGTTGAAACCGGAGGACATAGACGGGATCGTATAGAAGAAGACATAAGAGAACAAGCAAGTCGTGAGGAGGATGAAGTAATTGGCGGATGTGGTTTTTGTACTGGCTTATCCACAAGTTGACGTAGCGTAAGTTGTAGGGTGTTCCTTCCCTGGAGAACGGGCCATTGTCCAGGCTTTCACGATCAATTCATGAGCTTCACGAAAGCGTTCGCGCGTATATGTCGGATTCACCCCATAGGAAAATTACTCTGGATCCGTGACCGATCACTTGGCCGGAGATAATCCGTCCGCCAGTGATAACATCGAGCATAGCGATTTCTTCCGCGACACAGATAGAAAGTAAAAGGGTCAGAAAAAACCTTCTTCCCCCTTGCCTCGACGGATGATGCCCGATATATTCCGCGCCCGTTATGAGGTTGGTAGGTGGATTCTGGCTGGTCGGAGTGCTCATGACCCTTGCCCTTGGAGGTTGTAGTGGAATGCAAAATTTTCAGCCTGCAACTTCTCAAGTCGTGACCTTTTCACGCTTCTCTTCCGGGAAGATGCTGTCCTCACCTAAGAGTTTAGTAAAACACCAACTCGAGTCGCGAGCGGCATATGAAAGGCCGCCTGTGGTTATTTCGCGGGACCTAGAGGATATAGAGACGGGCATTGCGTCCTGGTACGGGCCAGGATTTCATGGTAAGCAAACCGCAAATGGCGAAATCTATGACCAGTATGCGCTTACAGCGGCTCATCCGACACTTCCCCTAGGAACACAAGTAGAAGTGACAAACGTGGAGACGGGAGAGTCGGTTGACGTTCGCATTAATGACCGAGGACCGTACAAGTATGGGCGGGTTATTGACCTGTCTTATGAGGCTGCACGCCGTATTGGCGTATGGGGACCTGGCACGGCTCCGGTCCGGGTATCAGTTTTGAACGCTGATGGTACCGTGCAAAAAGAGCGAGTTTTGATGGTTTCTGCGTATGCGATTCTTATCGCATCTTCGACTGACCTCAGGGAGAGTGTGGCAATCTTGCGCCAGTTAAGTCGAAAATATTCTAATGCATATCTCGCCCAGCTTACCTCCGGCCCTCTGTCCTATTATCAGGTCAGAATTGGGCCATTCCGTTCTAGACGAGAAGCAAAAGTACTCGCACACCAACTTGTACGCCACGGGACTCTTGCGCTTGTTGTCGCCGAGGATGATCAACGCGCAATGCGGTAAGAACAAATCCTACGTGGAGCACCCGACGCCTGTAGTGCTGATTGCTACGATTTGCCCACTCGACGCCTGTGAGAATGCCCGCTAGGATACAAAATCAGAGTTTCGCCTGTTTGGAGGTTGCGGCATGATGGGACAGGACGATTATAGCAACAACACCAGTCCATTTGCAGAGGCAAGTGCCCTCCACTCTGTGGCTTTACGTGGACCCGGGGGAGAGCGCCGTCTGCCTGCCGATATTATCAGAGAGGACCTGCTATCGCTTGAATCGGACACCTGGATTTCCTTTCATGGTGAAGAATTGGGTGATACACCAGCGTATGCGAATGATCTCCTGCGTCGCTTGGTGCCCCTTGGTTGCCGCTGGGTTGCTCCTGCAAACCTGACTTTCGCACAAAAGCCTGCCTTACTTGAGCTGGCGGAAAAAAGTGGTTGTCGGGGATTACTCTTTGATGGTAGCAATATTTCTGCGTGCTATTTAACGACCGAAACCTCTACAACTCCAGAATCGTTGCAGGAGATCAGCCGTCCGTTCCGTAGACTATCGCAGCATGGCATTCTGAGTATCGTCCATTTCGTCTTTGGTTACGATACTGATGACGAAGGTGTCTTCGAGCGAACGGTTCGCTTTTGCCTCGACGCGTGCATTGGTCTCCCTTCTTTTTCAGTCTTAACCCCTCAACCTGAGAGCCTCCTTTTTGCTTCGTTACAGAAGGAGGGACGCATATTGCACAACGAGAGATCACGCTTTGATGGTGTTCATGCTGTGTTTCGCCCTCGTCTGATGACTCCTGAGGCATTAGAGAACGGACTCTATTGGACACGACAGCAAGTCTATGAACACAGTGCAATATGGCGGCGTGCATTTACTTGGAAGAGCGCGGCAATTCGGAACCTGTTAACGAATTATGCTCAACGTCGTTCGTTTGCTAACGATCCGCGGGGGTCGTATACGGAGGCCATGCGCCTGCTTAACCAGCTTTCTCAACCGATCCCTGTCCGTGAACAAGCGTCGTTCGTATCCACGTTGAAAGATGCAGTCGGAGAGACTCGCCGACACTTCCAAGGTGCTCTCTTGCGCACTCGCGCGATTCGCAATGAACCTCTCAAGGCTTTGACTCTGTGTCTTGAAGGGGTATTAGATACGAGTGGTGCGAATGAAGTTCTTCAGCGTATCCATCAGGCGCTCCGTGCTGGCCATCAAAAGATTGTACTGGACCTGAAGGGGCTTGAACTAGTATCCCCGACTGTCATTACTCGCTTCTTGGAAGAGAATTCGCAAACACTGCTTTCGCTCCGTGACCGGGTGACTTTCCGTAACCTACGGACGGTCCTTGAGGCAATCAAGGAAAATCTCGGTGGTGTTCTTCCCAATGCAGAATTGTTTGATCTCGTTCCAGAAGAGACGTAAGCATGGTGTAAAGAAGGACGAGGCAAGCGCTTTGTCCTTCCTGCGAAAATAGACACTGTACGGGGCAAATTTCGTGGAGGGTTGACTTATTACTTCGTAACCTCATTCCTTATCCAGTCGAGATATGTGTTAGATCCTGTGGCAAGCGGGAGGGCAATCACTTCTGGCACTTTATAAGAATGCAGTTCGTGCACCCGTTTTTCGAGTGCTGTGAAACATGAGGCGTGAGTTTTAATGATCAATAGCCACTCGCGACCGTTTTGCAGTTTCCCTTGCCACCTATAGATTGAGCGGACCGGATTGATAATATTCACACATGCTGCTCGACGTTCTTCAACGAGGGTTCGAGCAATGATTTCTGCCTCTTCTTCGGAACCAGTTGTCACTAAGACCACGAGTGTATCTGTCATACAGTCAACTTCCTTTGTCTTTTCTTGGGAACGTGATCGTTCTTCTTCTCCCTTCGTGTGTAACTCTTCTACTGCTGAAATGAAAGCTAGATCCTCAGCATTTGCACCCTGAAAATCTTCCTCGATCAATAGATAAGAGAACAGTTGCTGCCAACGATCAAGCGCTTGCGGATCATGGACAATATCAACAGTGTAATGTTCGTTGCAATCTTCACTGAGAAATACTGCGGTTAAGGTTTCATGTTTGATAATATGGCGGAGCAGGGCCGCATCAGTTTGCTGCCGTGGATTCAGGTAAAAAACACCATGTTGAGGGCTACCAAAAATCGGACGCACGCAATACTGCAGGGAAACGACCCAGATACCGTCTGAACTACACCACGTCTCAAAATCGAAAATGAATGGAGGATGTCCATCGACGAAGAAGTCGAGCGCTTCGACGCGGGTGACGATAGCCACCTCATGAGTGTCTTCACGTGTAATAAACCGTGGAGAGTATAACGGTTCGGCCTGTAACATTGCCCAGCTTTCTTTATTGATCACAATTCCCACGTGCTGCATGACAAATCCTTCCGTGTTGACCTCCTTACTCGCATGCATCATACATCGAAGACATTGAGGAGGTATACATGGCGACTGCTGAACTTGTTGCAATCGGATCCGAACTACTCTTAGGGCAAATTGTCGACACCAATTCCACCTGGATGGCACAACGGCTGACGGCTTTAGGTGTGAATCTCTTTCATAAGTCGTGTGTGGGAGATAATCCCGAGAGGATGAAAGAGGTCCTGACCCGGGCCTTGGAGCGTGCTGATGTCGTCATTACGAGTGGGGGTCTCGGTCCAACGCAGGACGATTTGACCCGAGAAGTTGTTGCCGAGGTAACAGGGCGCAAGCTTGTCTTGCATCAACCGTTTCTCGAGCAAATCGAACACCGCTTCCGTAGCCGTGGGTTTATTATGACACCCAATAATGAGCGGCAAGCATATATGCCAGAAGGCGCCATCCCCGTAAATAACCCGAACGGTACAGCTCCGTCTTTTATTGTAGAGGATCCACGTGGAGCAATTTTTGTGTTGCCTGGCGTACCGTTCGAGTTAAAGTGGCTGTTCGATAATGAAGTCATACCGTATCTTCGACGCAAATTTTCGCTGAACGAGATCATCACGTATAGAGTACTGAAAGTGGCCGAAATCGGTGAGAGTCGGGTTGATGATCTGATGGGACATCTCATTGCCAATTCCCATAATCCTACCGTTGGTGTATTAGCCCATCCCGGTCAAGTTGATGTGCGTATTGCGGCAAAAGCTCCCAACAAGGAAGAGGCCCTACGTCTGATCGCCCCGGTCGAAGCAGAAGTACGGCAGCTGATTGGCAAGCATGTGTTCGCTGCCGACGAAGAAACGATGGAACAGGCTGTTGGTAGTTTGCTCCGTGGTCAACAGAAAACGATTGCCGTTTGTGAGGATCTCACAGGAGGAATGGTGACTGATCGTTTGCAAGAGGCTGAACGTGAGCGCTTTTTGGAAGGGATTATTTGTAATGGGCGAACGTCACTGCGCCGACTCTTGGCATTTTCACGACAACCGGAGCATATCGATCATCTCTTTAACGATCCGCAGACGCTGGCCAGCGAATTGGCGTGGGCGGTGCGGGTACAGGCTGGGAGTGACTTGGGGCTTGCTCTCTATTCGTTGCCTGACCTGAGCGATACTTCGGAAAATCTTGCCCGTGGGCAGACTTTTATCTCTATTACTGATGGAAAAGCGTTTAAGCATCGTCATTATCATATGGCCGGTCGTGGGCGTCCCGACCGTACGCGCATGAGCTTCAATGCCCTCGCATTGGTACGGTTAGTGCTCTTGGAAGGAATCGCATAGCGAAGAAAAACGTATCAATCCAGCAAGTGTTTCATTAGGGAGATGCGGTATATCCCCTGTGTCTTGTTGTCATTGAGCGGGTATTCCCGTATGGTCGTGTCGCTTTTTTGCAGGAGGTTGAACCATATTGCTAACATGGTAGAGGGTGTGGAGTTGGAAGCAACCAGAGAAGCATCGCTCATCTGCGCTTGCGTGTCGCCCTCCACAGCGAATCATCTCCTAGGTGCTTAGGCTGCCTAGAGGAGATACGGGAACCAATCCCATGTGCTCCACCAAAAGGACCTGCCTGCGTGGAGACAGGTGAGCAGCTCTGTGGGTTAAGACCCCCGTTGTTCACCTGTGGTTTCTTCTGGTGGAGCGCGGACGAAAAGAATACGAGAAAGCGAAAGGATATCAGTATATGAAAATCTTCCTGTTTCTTCTTTTCTTGTTAGCTATTGTCTTGGTGTTACGATTCGTGATCCAGCGTGTGATCGTCTTCGATTTTGAGAAAGGATTGAAGTATGTTGAAGGTCGTTTCTCTCAGGTGCTTTCGAGTGGAGGATATTGGCACTTTCCCTATTTCATAACCATTCGTAAGATCGATATGCGCCCCAAGTTTGTCTTCTTAGGAGGACAAGAGGTTCTGAGTTCAGACAGTATCGCGTTAAAAGTGAGTGTTGCTGCGAAATACCAAGTCGATGATCCACAAAAAGCAGTGAATGCTGCCGAAGATTATGAGAAAGCCTTGTACCTGGAACTGCAACTTGGCTTACGCGAGATTCTCAGTGCCGCAACCATCGATGAAATTCTCGAAAAACGGAATCTGCTCGCGCCACAACTGTTTGAATTGAAAAAAGAGAAAATTGCAGAGCTTGGTCTCTCACTGTTATCCGTTGATATCAAGGACATCATGTTTCCGGGGGATCTGAAACGAATCTTTGCCCAAGTGGTCAAGGCGAAGAAAGATGGGCAGGCCGCTCTCGAAAAAGCCCGAGCCGAGACCGCAACGTTGCGTCGCCTTGCCAATGCCTCGCAACTTTTGGAACGGAATCCGAACTTAATGCAATTGCGCATGCTGCAAGCTCTTGAAGAGTCTTCTGGAAATACCATTGTGTTTGGAATGTCGCCGCAGATGACTCCTCTTCCGCTGAAAGTGCACGAGACGAATTCCTCCGACTCACGGCCTGGCGAGGAAGCAGACGAGGACTAAAAGACACGAAAACACAGTAGAGCCGTACCATTTGTGGCTCTACAGAAAGCGATCATTTCTTTTCGGATGCAAAAGAAGTGGCGAATCGCGGTTCTTTTGAGCGCGTTTTTTCTCGGAGGGATATTGCTCCAGACTGGAAATGCGCTTTTTATTCTGTTGGAGAGTCCCACGCCGAGCCAAAGTAGTGGCACCAAGACGAACGGGAGCCTGAGATACGGGAAACGGCTCCCAACGAGGGGTGCCAATTTTGTTGCGTATTCGAGCCTAGCAACGTTGCTTGGACGAAACACCGTGCACAGTGCGGTCCGAAAGGCGGTGCTTGAGGCGTATCAAGGCCTCGAACAAAAAACCCCAGGAGTGACGTTTGTCTACGGAGAAACGGGTTGGCCATGGGGGGGGCGCTTTTGGCCGCACGAGTCACACCAGAATGGTTTATCGGTTGATTTCTTCGTGCCCGTTGTCGACGAAAACGGGCACCCGATTATTCTTCCTCACTCGATATTTACCAAGTTTGGCTATGGCCTAGAGTTCGATGGTATTGGCAGCCTCGGTGTTCTACAGATTGATTTTCCAACCATGGCCGCGCACCTCGAAGCGCTTGAACAGGCTGCCCGGCGCAACGGGCTTGCTATCGACTTGGTTGTATTTGCGCCTGAACTCCAACAGTATCTGTGGCAAACTCCGCGTGGGAAAAAGCTGCAAAAGAGTCTGCGTTTCTCCACCGAACCGAGCTGGATGCGCCACGATGCGCATTACCGTGTCGATTTTGCGTTGCTTCGTACGACTCGCCCACGATAAATAAATCTGGAGGTGAGCAGAACAAAAGTGGGACGCGGAGCACGAAAGCTACTGACCAGAAAAAAGAACTAGCCCCTGTCGTGGCCATTGTCTAGTGACTACACGCCCGAGGCCGGATTCGGTAATGTAGAGCGTCGAGTAGTGAGGGCCACCAAAGGCGACATTAGTGACAATTTTATCTTCTGACGGAATGATCGTGTCCAGTTTGCCATCAGGAGCAAAGACGACAGTTCCACCACTCAGTATCCCGGCCACCAGTACATAACCTTCTTCATCAAGACAGAGACTGTCAGGGAATGCTCCGGCTGGCAGAGTACCAAACAGTCGTTGCTCTCCTACCTGCCCAGGAGAGAGGATGGGAAACGCCACAACGTTCCCTCCAAACGTCTGGGCAACGATCAATGTTCTGCCATCCGGGGTTAAGCCGATGCCATTGGGATGCTGTAAATTCGTGGCAACACGATGGATATGTTTCCCGTCGGGAGAAGCGTAGTAGACATTGCCCTGACGTTTCGTTGGTGTTCCCGGAGTTTCTCGAAGGTTGGGATTGCGATGGATAGGGTCGGTGAAATAGAAGTTTCCTTCGGCATCAAAAACCAGATCGTTAGGAGCGCTTAATTGCTGACCATCACAAGAAGTGTATATGCGTTGGATGTGTCCGTTTTTGTCAATGCGCTCGATCCGACCGCCTTCATAATTGAGCGCCGGACCGATGGGCATGCCATTGTGCCAATTGAAACCGCCGTTGTTAGTGACATACAGGGCGCCATCGGGACCGAGAGCTGCCCCGTTTGGTCCACCGCCAGTGCGGGCGAAAACTGATGCTGTGCCATCCGCGGCAATTTTTCGTATCTGTCCACCGCGAATTTCAGTGACATACAAACTGCCATCTTTGCTCCATACCGGACCTTCGGGGAATTCTAAGCCGGTAGCAATAACTGTTGCTTGCATGGCGCTACGCGTCCTTTCCCTGTGTCTATAGCCCACACACCTCCGCGACCAACTCATACGATCGTATCTTCTTGGCAAAGTCGTACACGATGGTAACGACGGTCAGATCCGTGGTCTGATATAACTCGGCGATGGTTTCAAGTTGTTCTTTGACTTGTTCTGGAGTACCATCGATGTTCACACGGCTGAACTGTTCCAAGTACGCCTCCTCTTCTGGGCTGTACGGATAGGCGAGCGCTTCTTCTGGAGTTGGAACGCCACGACGGCGACCTCGGACAATGTTCAGACGTACGAGATTGCGACTGGCGGCAAGCCGCTTTGCTTCCTTCTCAGTCTCGGCACAAACGACGTGAACTGCCACATTGACTAACGGTTCGACAAGAAACTGCGAAGGTCGGAAACGTTGGCGATATGCTTCGGCAATGCGCGGCCCATGTTCGGTGCCGGCACCGAAAAAATGAGCGTAGCTGAACGGCAGTCCGCGTTCTGCCGCCATATAGGCTGAATCGATACCTGAGCCGAGGAGCCAGACTTCTGGCGCGGTCTCGCTTGCCGTTGGCCCGACTCGAACAGCAGCAAAGGGATGCTCGGACTCATGGCTGTCATGGAGGTAGGCAATAACGTCATCGACTTGTTCGGGAAAGCGGTTGATGTCTTTTGCTGGACTTGGGTACGAGAGTGCTGCCGCTGTCCGTGGGTCGCTGCCTGGTGCGCGCCCAATGCCAAGATCAATGCGTCCAGGATACAAGTATTCGAGCATGCGAAAAACCTCGGCCACCTTGAACGCACTGTAATGTGATAGCATCACTCCGCCACTACCGACACGGATTGTCTTCGTACGTGCGGCAATTTGTCCAACCATGATTTCTGGACTGGTCCCGGCAAAGCCAGGCAGACTATGATGCTCCGCCACCCAGAAACGCTTGTAGCCGAGCTTTTCCGTTGCCTCAGCGAGTGCAATAGTATCACGCAATGCCTCAGCAGCAGTTCCGCCGTCACGAACAGGGGATTGATCAAGAACACTCAACGTGAATTTTTGACTTGTCACCATAAACCTCAGAAAAAAACTTCAGAGCAGGATACGTAGCATGGAATATCTGGAATGAAGAGACCTCTTCTACACTTCCTGGATCGCAGGAAGGACTTCTTTTCCGAACAGCTCAATGCTCTTCATAGCCAGCTTGTGTGGCAAGGAACCGAACTGGAACATTGCCAGGAGCGTGCCCCGTTTCCCCTCGGTGCGTTGACGTTGGATAAGTTCGAGGCAGGTGCGTGGGCTTCCCACGATGAGCGTCCCGTTCTGCAATGCCTCCTCAAAGCCAAACACTAATGATTGGCCACCCTTTCCAGATGTCGCTGCCAGCCAGGTACGCATGCCCTGGGGCGTCATGTGACCAGGAATGAGCGACATGGTGTTGCTGTCAAATGCCGCTAGCGCTTTCGTGAAATGCGTATGCACATGTTCCTCCACCTCGGCCCGTGCTTTTGCATCGCTCTCGGCGCAGTAAATCGCGCAAATGCCAGCGAACATGTCGTCAAAGTCGGTCGGCGCTACACGGCCCTGTCGCTGGGCTAGCTTATGATACGATTCATACACGAAGGCACTCTGGGTGAGCGGTACCCACGGGGTCATCACGTACGAGTGCGTCTCGACAGCGAAGTCCAGTGAGTCCAGACTGTTACAGGCCATCCATACTTTGGGATGGGGTTGTTGCAGCGGCTTGGGCCAAAGGTTGTAGTTGCGCACGGTGTAATAGCGACCGCCATAGCTAAACGGTCCTTCGGTGGTCAGGATCTTCTTGGTGAGGTGAAACGCCTCTCGAAATCGTCCCTGAGACTCACTCGCGTTGATGCCAAAGTGTAAATATTCAATCGCTGTTCCACGCAGCGCACCCCAAATCAGACGCCCTCCCGAGAGCTGATCCACCATAGCGATCTCTTCAGCCATGGTAATTGGGTTATGCAGAGGAAGGCAGGTGCCGGTGAGCGCCAGTTTCAAACGGCGGGTTCGCTGAGCGAGAGCTGCCGCCATAATTGTGGTCGAGGGCACGAACGCGCAAAAGATGCCATTGCCATGGTGCTCCTGGCAGTTCACACCATCAAACCCCATCACCTCGCTGAGGTCGATTTCTTCCAAGAAATTCTGCAGCACCTTCTGTCCGATGACAGGATCAAAGTATTTATTGTCCACTGGATAACTGCCTGGTTGGCCAACTTCGACCTCTTTGGGGAAAATTGGCCAACCAAATAACACCATGTTGAAAATTTTCATCGCGCGGCAACCTCCGTGGCCAAACATGTACGCAGAAACTCTATTAACACCGGGAGGCACCCTTCTGGCTGCTCAACATGCGGGAAGTGACCTGCTGCCGGGACAATCGCCACTTCAGCATGCGGAATCCGCGTTTGCCACTCTTTGGCGTGTTCGGCGCTCAAGATCTTGTCTTGCTCACCCCAGACAAGCAGCGTTGGCGCTTTGACAAATCGTAACCGCTCTTTGAGTCTGCGACTGTGCAAGTAGGGTTGAAAGGTCAACCGCATACTTGCCTCCCGGTTGCGCAGAAAGCGCTCGTCCCATTCGGTTGGCGGCGGAATGTAACGGTGCGCTGCTTCGAGAGTAGGTTCGGTAAAAAAGAGTCCCGGCAACGCCAGCGGATCATAGTAGAACACATTCGGCGCTCGCGTCCAATCAAGTGCAATGCCCAGTGGATCAATGAGTGCCAAACCTGCGAACTGATCTGGTCGGAAGATTGCTGCCTCGGCAGCAATCCAGCTTCCCAGCGAATGCCCGATGATAAACGGCCGCTCCAGTGTGAGTGCCCCTAGGAAGTCGATGAGCAGTGTCGCGGCATCCTCGCTATCGACCATCCACGCGGGAAATGTCGACCCATGATAGCCTGGCAAGGCCGGAGCATAGACCGTGTAACGTTCGGCAAGAAGTTGATGATGCAATTCCCACCCCGGTTCTCCCCACAATCCGTGGAGCCAGACGACAGGGGGACCTTCTCCGGCGCAGAGATAGGTCCACGTCGAGTCGTGACACTTCACGATATGCTCTTCGACTCTGGTATTGGCCATCCACGCTCTCCTCTCTCAGGACGTAGACTGGAATATGCGAAGCGTTTCCAGCAGCTCTCCGAAACAGAAAACGTAAAGAGTTCCCACCTCTTATCCCTTTTTACGTTTTACATTTTTACGCTTTACGCATTTCCTTGACTTTTCACCCCTTCGGCAGCCCGAGTACCCGCTCACCCATGATGTTGTGTTGAATTTCACTGGTGCCACCGGCGATGGTGTACTGGCGTGCACTCAGGGCGCGATTGAGCCAACGCGGTGCGTCAGGAACGATCTCAGTTGGACTGTCTAATAAGGCGTAACTCCCGAGTAGCTCAGTAGCAAAGTTGGCAATACGCACACCGAGTTCGGAGCCGCACAGCTTCAGCATTGAGCCTTCTGGCCCCGGCGGTTGCCCTTTGAGCTGACGGGTAAGGTTCCGCTGCGCCGTATATTTGAGCGCTTCACACTCAATGGCGAACTGCGCCAGCTTCTGTCGCACCCAGCTCTGTTCCCACGCCGGTCGTCCGTCAATCTGGACCTGTTTCGCCAACGCCGCCAACCGCTGGACTTGCGCACTGTGACTGCCGCCTCCGGCAAAGCTACGCTCGAACATCAACGTCGTGATCGCTACTTTCCAGCCTTCGTTCTTGGGGCCGAGTAAGTTCTCACGCGGAGCCCGTACCTCCTCAAAGAACACCTCATTGAAATGCCGGTGTCCGTTCATCAGCACGAGCGGTCGCACGGTGACGCCGGGGGTTTTCATGTCGAGCAGGAAATAACTGATCCCTTGATGTTTCGGCGCATCAGGGTCGGTACGCGCCAGCAGCACTATATACTGGGCAAATTGCGCCCCGGAGGTCCAGACTTTCTGTCCGTTGATCAGGAAGAAGTCTCCCATATCGACAGCGCGCGTCTGCAACCCGGCGAGGTCAGAGCCGGCATTCGGTTCTGAGTACCCCTGACACCAGATGTCGTCGGCATTGAGAATGCGCGGCAAGAAATACTGCTTTTGTTCTTCGGTGCCCCATTGCATGATGGTCGGTCCAGCCAGGCTGACACCCATGTAACCAGGAAGCACGGGCGCACGCACCCGTCCGTACTCATCGTTAAAAATGATCTGTTCCATAAGCGTTGCCCCGCGCCCGCCGTACTGTTTAGGCCAAGACAGGCCGACCCAACCGGCAGCGTTGAGTTTCTTCTGCCAGGTGACGCGTCGCTCAAACGTCGCTCGGTCGCCAGCGACCCGCTCATCCATCGCGTCATCGACACAGAGATCGGGAGTGATGTTTGTCTCTAACCAGCGCCGTACTTCCTGACGAAACGCTTCCTGCTCAGGGGTGTATTCAAAATCCATAAGTGCTCCGTTATCGCTCTGTCAATGGCGAAAAGCTTACATAAAACATTGAAGAATGCCATTTGGCACCTCTACCGACTCTGCGCAGAAGAATCTGTCACCTGAGAAAGCTCATTCTTTTGAGACTCTAGCGCACCAAGCACCCGCCTTCCTTCCGCCACCGTCTCCGCATACAGTTTTTCTAAAGTTGCGTTGGCGCCCTGACAACCTGCCACGACTTGCTCACTCCAGTTGAGATATTCCCGCCTCCGCTCCAGCGACCATCCCGCCGGCGGAGTTTGAATAATGCCCAAGATATTAGAGATCTTGTCTGCCAGTTTGATCGTCTTGGCGCGTGCCGACATGCCCGGCGCATGCTCGATTTGCAACCGTTTCCGCTCGGTCTTGGGTAGCCGTTTATCATCCGTCACTTCTTCTACGACTTGGCGCACCTCAGGACCGAACCTGACTTCTAGTTCCTCTGTCGTCGTCTGGGTATCTTCTAAGGTATCGTGGAGAATTGCCGCCTGCAGCGTAACGAGATCGGTTACATTTCCGTCGTGTGTGAGGAGTTCCGCTACTTCGATCAGATGGTTGATATAGGGTGAACCTTCCTCCCCTTTCCGTCGCTGGTCGCGGTGTTTATCCGCCGCGAAATGGAGTGCTCGCAAGAGAACAGCGATGTTATTTGTGGAGTTCATCTTATTTTTGCTCCTCTCCCATACGGCATCGTTGTTGTTTACGTTTTCCTGGCTAACCATTGGTTGAACTTGGGCACGCGTTTTTCTTGAAAGGCTTTCATGCCTTCGGTGGCGTCTGGATGATGATCAGTAACAGCAGTCTTGGACGCGATTTCATCAAGTGATTGTGCCCAAGTCATCTCTGCGGCGTTGTAAATGGAGCGTTTGAGCATGCGCATTGCGACCTGTGGGCCGTTGGCGAGTTCTTGGGCAAGCTCTAACGTACGAGAGAGCAGTTCGTTTGCAGGAACAACCTCATGCACGAGCCCCAGTGCCTGGGCTTCTGCTGCCGGGACAATCCGTTTGCCCATGAGGAAGTCCATCGTCTTGGCCACGCCCATGAGTTGCACCAAGAGATACTGTCCGCCTTCATCCGGCAACAAACCAAACCGAAGGGTAGCACTGCCCATGCGCGCTTCTGCAGAAGCAATGCGAAAGTCACAAGCTAGCGCAAGCGAAAATCCGGTTTGAATGGCGACACCATTAATCGCAGCGATAGTCAGTTTATCGAGATTTCGTACCGCCTGGTTGAGCGGCTGTGAGAGCGCGCGTAGCCCATTGTAGGTCCCTGTAGGGTTGTGATGACCAGCAGGGATGTTAGGGACTAAGGCTTTGGTCTGATCTACGTTAGTCGGATGACCGGAGATGTCATCACCCGCCGAGAACGCGCGCCCTGAACCGGTGAATACGACTACGCGGATAGCATCCTCCATCTGTACCTGCAGAAGTGTTTCAACTAGATCACGCTTGAGGTGGTGCGTCATGCCGTTCAAACGTTCTGGTTGATTGAACGTGATTAACGCGATCCCTGGATCATGGACCTTTACTTCGAAGCCACGAAAATTCCCTGTTTGCATAGGTGTCCCTCCACGTCTTTTCCTTTACCCTTGAAACGCGCTAGAGTGCAACCGGTAAAGACAGAAGACGTAACGCGTAAGACGTAATGCGTAACCTCCCCTCCTCCCATTTACGTTTTACATACTTACGTTTGACGCATCACGCATTACGTCCCCAAGGAGCGCTTATGGAAGAACTCAAAGTTGAGGTGAGAAATCGTGTTGGGATTCTGACGCTCAATCGCCCAGATAAACTGAACGCCTTAACGCGAACGATGGGAGATACTGCAGTCGTTGCCCTGAAAGAGTGGGCGGAAAATCCTGAAGTCGGGACCGTTGTAGTGACCGGAGCTGGCCGGGGATTCTGCGCTGGGGGAGATGTGTCGGCAATGGATCGCGGAACTGAAATCGGGGCCAAAGGAGCGACACTTGAGCAGAAGGTAGATTCGCTGCGCGAACGACAAGCATGGCCGTGGCTGTTGTATACGATTCCGAAAGTGACCATTGCCGTGGTGAATGGCCCAGCGGCAGGTGCAGGCTTGGGACTTGCTATGTCCTGTGATCTGCGGATTGCCTCTGATCAAGCGCGCTTCGGTACCGCCTATGCTCGTGTTGGCTATGGTGGTGACTATGGGGCCACTTGGCAATTGACGCGCTTGGTTGGGCAAGCGAAAGCGAAAGAACTGTTTTTCTTGCCGGACATGATCAGCGCGGAAGAAGCGCAACGCCTCGGATTGGTCAACCGTGTCGTCCCTCACGATCAGTTGTGGGAACAAGCGATGGCTGTAGCTGAACGGATTGCCTCTGGTCCGTTGGTCAGTTATCGCTACATGAAAGCCAATATCAATATGGCGGATACGGTCGATTTTCGCACGATGCTTGATCGCGAAGCCGAAACGCATGTCCGTTGTGGAGAGACTGAGGATCACAAAGAGGGGGTGCGTGCGTTTATGGAGAAACGTCAGCCAATCTTTCGTGGACGTTAACTACAATGGAGCAAGGAGCGGGCGGAGGGTATGAACAATGGATCTGGAAGTAGGAACAGGAAAAGAGGAGCAGAACGGACAACGACAAGAACAAGATGGACGGACAGAGTCACTTGCCTTCTGTCCTATCTGCAATATGAAAGCTGGACGACGGATTCGCGGTAAATTGTATTGTGGCAATTGTGGCTTCATCGAATCGTGACACGATTGTCGCTAGTCTTCCGGGGGAAGACAGAACCTGCGCTTGGTGTCACGCAACACGTATCACATAACCTGGAGGTAGCTATGATTTACGAAGTACGGACGTACAGACTAAAACCGGGGTCGATCCCTGAGGTTGAGAGACGTTTTGCTGAGGTGTTACCGCATCGTGAGAAATACTCCAAACTTGGTGCGCTGTGGCATACAGAATTGGGGCCGTTGAATCAGATCGTGCATGTATGGCCGTATGAGTCGCTTGATCAGCGCCTCGAACTTCGCGGCCAGGCGATGAAAGATCCGAATTGGCCGCCGAAGATCGGGGAGTTCATCGAGGAGATGGAATCGGAGATTTTTCTCCCGACCTCCTTTATGGAGCCGCTCGGCAATCGCAAGCTCGGGGCAATCTACGAGATGCGCACCTATATCTACCAGGTCGGGGCAATGCCGGAGGTATTGAAACGATGGGAAAAATCTATTGGTGATCGTGTGAAGCTCTCGCCGTTGGCTGCGTGCTGGTACAGCGAACTCGGTGAGCTAAACAAGTTTGTTCATATGTGGCCTTATCCAAGCTTCGCTGAACGGGATCGTATCCGTGCCGAGTCGATGAAGCTTCCCTCGTGGCCACCAAACACCCGTGAATTTCTTGTCAAGCAAACCAATAAGATTCTGATCCCGGCAGCGTGTTCGCCGATGCAGTAGGGGACAAACATTAAGGCTTGAGACGAAATCAAAACCTATCACATTGGTCACTCGGGGTAGCGTGCGCATGGCGCACGCTACGGCCTAGCTTTTTTTACGTTTCACGTTTTACGTTTCGAAGGCCAAGCCTCTAGCCTCACGAGAGAGGCAGTAAACTCCAGGTTATGGCAGCAACAGTGAGGAGGTATCCATTATGAGCGGCGTCAAAATTGGTATTGGTTTTGGGCAATGGAAATATGGCCTGCCGGACCCGGAAATGTTTTGTGTCGCAGCGGAAACTGCGGAAGCTGCAGGGCTCGATTCCATTTGGCTCTCTGATCACATTGTGACCCGTAATCCGACCCTCGACATTACCTGCCTCTTTGCCATGATTGCTGCCCGCACTAAGCACATGAAAATGGGGCCGAGTGTGTTGACCCTGCCAGCGCGCAATCCCATTCAAGTTGCGAAGACGTACGCGACACTGGATTACCTCTCGGGCGGGCGCATGGTGATGGCAGTTGGTTCTGGCAGTGACCTGCGTGATCTAGAGGCGTGCGGTGTGCCTACGCAAGAACGCGGGAAACGACTCGACGAAGGTATCGAGATCCTGCGCAAGTTGTGGACCGAGTCCAGTGTCACCCATCACGGGAAATTTTATCAGTTCGACAATGTGACGATCGAGCCAAAGCCCAAAAAGGGATCATTGGACATTTGGATTGGTGGAAAGAGTGACGCCATTCTCAAACGGGTGGTCCGTTTAGGTGATGGCTGGTTTCCCGCGCTGACGACGCCAGAGGAGTTCAAAACAGATATGGACAAACTCATGGCCTATGGAGAAGAATACGGTCGGCCAATGAATCCGCGTGAGGCTGGCGTATTGTTGTTTACCTATATTTGTGATGATCGAGAGAAAGCAGGGAAAGCTGTTGCCCCGTTTCTCCACGGTTTGAATCTGCCACCTGAGTATGTTGCTACTCGTGGCTTAGTTGGTTCAGCCGAGGAATGTAGAGAGAAACTCCACCGCTTTATTGAGGCGGGCTGTGTCAAATTCGTTCTGCGACCTACGTGTCCTTTGGAAGATATTCTCCCGCAAATCGAACGATACGGAAATGAAATTCTTCCCCATTTTAACTGAAGCCTATTTGCGGTTTCTCGTGCTTGGTTCTGTGTGAAACGAGAATACGCATTATAACGTGGAACAGGAAGCATGGAAAAAATATGGATGTGACAGTTATCGGCCACGGATCGCTGATGAGTGGCCGTGGCTTGTCGTTTTCAGGGGCGCTACAGGTCAAAGATGCGTATATCGTTGCCCTCCATCATTGCACGCGGGGGTTCGCGAAGCTCTCACGGTATGGGGACCGTTTTGCAACAGATCTGGAAGTGCAACGCTTTCCCTTGCTAGGACGACGAATCTCGGTTTCGCTACAACCGACTGGTGATGTTGAAACCCTGGCGTTAACAGTCCCGTTTGAGGATTTCTGTTGTCTCGTCAAGCGAGAAGGCTACAGTCCAGAGGCAATCCGACGGTTAGCGACTGTTGCAGAGAAACGTGGGCGTTCCTTGGCCGTCTTTCTCTGGGAGCTTGATGCTGAAGGGGGATTCGATTGCGTTGCCTATCGGCGTCGCTTGTTTGCTCTCACCGATTACACCTCTCCACATTACCTTCCACACCCAGTGAGAATCGATGAGATTCATTATGGAATCGTCTTTTTAGCTCCGGGCTTTGAGGGGACTGGGACAGACACTGTCATTTCTGTTCGCCAACAAACGGGAGTGCAAAGGATATTCAAGACAAGCGAAGCATGGCGACGTAAGCCAAATGACGACCAGCTTGCTTATTTTCTCTCATGTGTGCTGGCTGGTGTTCATGGAGTTAGCGTACGTGACTTACTACAATCTGCTGATGAGGATCACACCCTCAATACGCGGTTGCGGGAGCGCTTGCAGCAAGAGTTGCCGGGGGAAGTAGAGAAGTTTCTCGCAGTAACCAATGCCTCCCTTCCGCAGTACCAGCAGTGGTTCGGGGTGACTGCAGACTTGCTTGTCCGGGGTGGTTTACAGGGGTTTTTACACTGACGGAATGGTGAGAGGCGAGGGTAGATCTTCATTTTTGTGAAGGCATCGTAGGGGGTATGTGAGGAGACGCATTCTCGCATAGCGAAACAGGGAGAGAACATGGCATTCTTTTCAGTATCGGTGGGGAAGGAACAGCTGCGGTTTACCGCGGCTCATTTTATTGCCTTTCGTGGTTTTCGGGAACCTTTGCATGGGCACACCTATCAAGCGCGTGTCACTGTCAGCGGGCCGGTTGGGGCTGAGGGATATGTTGTCGACTTTCTGGAACTGAAGAAAATTGCTGAAGAGGAAATTGCACGCCTCCATTTTCGCGTCTTGTTACCAGAACAGAGTGATTGTTTGGTTATTGAAACGGGTGCGGCGCAAGTCGCTGTGCACTGTGAAGATGGGGCATATTTTGCCATACCACGTGCGGACGTGTGTTTTCTTCCGATCATGCATTCGTCGTCCGAGGAAATCGCCCAGTATCTCGTTGCGCGTGTCCGTGAACGGTTGCAGCAGGTGCGAGGAAATTCGATCCAAACGATTGAGGTCATGCTCGAAGATATTCCTGGCCAAGAAGCGGTGTGTCGCGAAGATTTCTTTATTCGGTAAATCGTATGAAGAAACGAGGGGGGTGGTGGATTGTGGTTGCTTTGTTGGGGAGCGCCTGTAACGCGTCATTGCCGGAACCTGAGTCTCCGGCGGCACAGCTCTACGGACAGCGCTGTGCCTCGTGTCACCGCTTGTATGCTCCACAGGTTTTGACCGCAGAAATGTGGGTCTACATGCTTGATCGTATGGACCAAGAAATGCTCCGACGTGGCGTGCCACGATTAACCGCGGAAGAAAAACAAACCCTTCTGCAGTACCTACAGAAGTATAGTAGTAAGACCTCCTGAGGATTCCGAGTTAGAAGCGAAAGGGAGATTTTCGCCCTTTCGCCTGACTGTTCATGTCCGAAGTTTGTGCGCCGCTTCTCCTTCGAATTCGCCTACGCTACGCTCGGCGATGGGCGGGGTAACAAATGTTGTACAAGTTTCCTACATGAATCCCTACAGTCTTTTGTTATTCTTTCCCCCGCTGTAGATCGTAGCGCTCGTACACTGGAGGTAGCTCAAGCGTTCCGCCTGCGAGCTTTTGCAATCTGATCAAGTGCGTGGTTAATGCGCTACGACATGGGCTATTATCGAGACACTCGATGAACGGAGTGGGGTTGTCTTTCATGGCCCGCTGCATCGTTTGCAGGACCCATTGAGCGTCTGTCGGTCCCAGGTCATTGCGTGGTGCGGGTGGTGTTTGAGACAGTGCAACCGTCGTTTGTGATGTGTTGTTAGCAGAAGGTTGTGAAGAAAGGTTGGGTGATTCTGGAATGAGGAGTGAATTCCTACTCCCAGGGATTAACATGCCGACTCCAGCCAGGGCGTCTTGTTGTTGCTTCACTGTACAACTGATACTGACCACGGCGAGAAATCCGCCAAGCGCTACCCCACCAAGCTGCTTTCCCTTCATTGGGCTTCCCTCCGTAAGGCTTCCAGATCGTCGATTTCTTTGGGGATCTCCCTGGTTAGCACGTCATGCCCCTCGGCTGTGACTAGCACATCATCTTCGATTCGTACGCCGATTCCTTGGTAGCGACTATCCACTCCTTCTGCGTTCTCGGCAATATAGATTCCTGGTTCAATAGTGAGCACCATCCCTGGCTGTAAAATACGAGAGTCTTCGCCAAGTTTATATTTGCCGACATCGTGAACGTCCATGCCGAGCCAGTGACTGGTACGGTGCATATAGAATTTGCGATGATCGCCTTTTTCGATGATTTCCTTTGTGTCTCCGCTTAATAACCCGAGGGTTCGCAATCCATCGACCAAGATCTCACTTGTACGTTGGTGGATGTCATCGAAGCGTATACCTGGTCGTGTCATGGCAATCGCTTCTTTTTGCGCGGTGAGAACCAGGGAATAGATGTCGCGTTGCGGTGCAGAAAAATGGGGGCCAACAGGGAATGTCCGCGTGACATCCGAGCAATAGCAGGCATACTCTGACGCAGCGTCAATCAACAAGAGATCTCCATCCCGCATTTGTTTGTCGTTGGTGATGTAGTGCAAAATAGTGGCATTTGCGCCGGAGGCGACAATCGATGGATAGGCTGGTCCGGCTGCGCCCAGGCGACGGAAGTGAAATTCCAATAGTGCCTCGATTTCATACTCGTACATACCTGGTCGAGTTTGTTTCAGTGCAGCATGGTGAGCTACAGTTGAAATCTCGGCTGCGCGGCGCATGAGCGCAAGTTCCTCCGGGGTTTTAAATAAACGCATTTCATGCACAATCTCTCCGGGATCGATCAGTGAGACTGGACCATACCCATTGCGCTGACGTTGCAGGCGACTGCTGTTCATCAGATCGACGACCTTGTTGTTCAAGCGATCATCGCGCCCGAAGGCATAATAGACTTTCTCTGCTTGAAGAAGATGCTGTGGCAATACTTCGTCTATTTTGTCTGTAGTATAGGCTGCATCAGCGCCAAAGATCTCTTGCGCCCCTTCTACGCCAAAGCGTTTTCCTGTCCACGTTTCTTTTTCTTTATCTCGCGGGCGAACGAATAAAATAAAACGCTCGGTTTCGTGTTGTGGGGAAAGGAGGCACAAAGCTTCAGGTTCAGGGAAGCCGGTCAAGTAGGCAAAGTCGTTATCCTGGCGATAGCGATACTCTGTATCATGTGAACGAATTGATGCTGGCGCGGCAGGGAAAATAGCCATTGCGTTCTTGCCCATTGCATCGACGAGCGCGGTACGACGCGCAGAGTAGATATGAGGGGCTAAAGGCAGCAATGGGTCGCGCGATCGCTCTACGTGAACAATAGCCATGGCGAATCTCCTTGCTTTCTATCTGGGTAAGGCTCTACCATACGTTACGTCGGTACACGTGGCCAGAGGTCTTGCGTCCTTGCTGCTGATCCTTACGTTATGAATATTTGATAGTGATGAAGAATCGAAGGCCTACAGAGGCCAGTATGATCAAAAAGTTTAGCGGAGTAATCGCTCTCTCTCCCTAAGGATATTCTGGAGAAAGTGTTCATGAATGGATTTGCTCTGAAAAAAGATGATACTTTTGTGCCGGAGTCGATTGTTGTGCCGCCAGCATCCTCAGTACAGTCGCTCTTTCATTCTGTTTCTGCCTCGGTGGCACGTTCGCCACTGGCACATCGGGCGCTGTCTGCTTTTCTGCTTGTTGGTCTTCCTGGTGTGGGAGCATATGCCCATTTGGTTGAACCGACCTGGTTACGGCTGAAACGTCTAACAGTACCGATCCCAAATCTTCCGATCGAGTTCGATGGATTTCGTATCGTGCATCTGAGCGACTTACACGTTGGTTCGGCGCTGCCGCAATGGTTTTTACGGCACGTGGTAAAAACCGTACAAAATCTTTCTCCTGACTTGATTGTGTTGACTGGGGATTTTGTCCACACTCGTCCGGAAGAAGGTGACAGATTGACCCACCTGTTACAAGATTGCCGTGCCGCACACGGAGTCTTTGCTGTCCTGGGGAATCACGATTATGGAGTAAATTATCCTGGCCACGACGGGTTCCAAGGAGCGGAAGCGATCGTGATTACCGCCCTTGAACGAGCAGGTATCGAGGTATTGCGTAATGAGCTTATTTATCTAAAGAGCGGTCGTAAACAGTTGGTTCTATATGGGGTCGATGAATTGTGGAGTGGCCAAGCCCAGATCTCTCCATTGCTCCGGGTTTCTCCGTCACTAACAGGCATAGTGTTATGCCACAACCCCGATATTCTCCAGTTTCTTCCGCAGCAACGCAGCGACTTGGTGCTGTGTGGACATACGCATGGAGGGCAAATCCGCATTCCGCCATTTCCGCCACCACTAACCATGACAAAAGATCGTCGTCATTGGGGGGGGCTCATTCCCCATGGACAGGGATGGGTCTATGTCAGTCGGGGCATTGGCTATACGTGGCGTGTGCGGTTTGCCTCGCGACCTGAGTGTGTGGAAGTTACGCTTCGTAGAGGGGATAAGTAGCAAAAGGCGCTGGGAAGCAGAAAAGCAGAGACAGGGCAGAAGGTCGGAATGAGATGAAATGAGAGGGAGGGGGCTATGACTGGGGAAATGAAAAGAGGAGAGAACATCTCCTCAGTCATAGCCAGGGATACAAACAGAAGAATCATTACTCAAAGTTGACAGGATGACCGATGTTCTCACGCTGCCAGCCGCAATAGGGGCGGTTCAGCCGCCTGGTGTCGACGGATCTCCTTTCGTGCTTCTTGCCGGGCGGTGCGGTGCAGTTGGCG
>JBFWXH010000076.1:0-39696 GCA_050187625.1 Binatia bacterium | reverse complement strand
CCTATAGCAGACCCGCCGGCAGTTCGCGAAATCCGGCTCGGGATACGCCCTGACGACTTTCCTCGCTCCCTCATTGCGGAGCACCCACGAAGTTTCTAAAACGCAACCACGCTCACCGGAAGGACACAAACTTCCTCCCTATGAATCAGTGGACAATAAATCTTGTTGTCTTTCGGAGATCTAAATCTTGCCTGGAGGACAAAACGTCTGCCTTGGAGGATAGCATGACAAGCGCGACCAATCTCCCAGAGCCACCCTCGCCCTGCCTCGGGAAAGACTTTCTTCAAATCACCTATAGTCCAGTGGATCTGTCCTGATGGAGGCGTTTTGAAGAGATCAAATATCTTTAATGTATCGTCTTCTGCTTCAATGACGGTACTGTCCGGTAGTTCTCCTGTCTTGTTCAGTTGCTCTTCTTGCAAATTAGACAAACACAGTCGCAAGTAGTTGCTGTAATAATGAATCGATGGTTTTCGCGTAATGAGATTACATATTTCTTTCGCCATCGTCCTAATTTTGGCAGGTCGCAGACTCCTGTCGTTATGGAGTTTTCTCCCCGTGTATTTATCTGTGTACCAAAAGTCCTTGAGGAAAGCTTCCATTTTCTCTTGCTGTGCAGGAACAGTTTGTAAATGCTGCAGCGGACCAGGGGGCTGGATTTGTGGATGATGGAGACACACGACATGATGATTATTATCGTCTCGTGCTCTAAAAAATCCCTGAAACAGTCCAGCTTCATATAAACACCAATCCCACGAGGCTCCTGGATCGGTGAAAAGAAGAAGCAGTAGATTCGCTTCTTCAAGATTTTTCCTTATAACCTCATACCACGTGGCACCGATTGGAATGTCTTCAGACAGAAAGACTTGAAGGTGAGGACCAGCGAGAGCTTGCCCTCTTTCCTTAATCGCTCTTGCCATAGCTTCGTCTTCATGTTTGTGGCTGATGAAAACACTGACATCTACATTGCGCTCTTCCCCCATGTTCTCCCCCTTGGACAATCGATGTGCGTCGTGGAACTAGAGCTACAGACAAGGAGTTGGGATCAACAAATAGTGACACGTTTCATAAGCACTTCGGTTGACCTCCGTTGAGTACGACAGATCATGCGATAGCGGTTGATTCATCTGACAACAAACCATAAGCAGGCGTTAGTTAACCCGACTCCTCAGGCAACTGAATCCTTGTCAAAACCCAGACAGCCCCCTGTGATCATCGCGACGATCACCATCGGCAACCCGGCCAACTTATGTTCACTGGTGGCTGTGCCTCAGATAGTGAGGCCCGCTCCCCACGACGACCACTCGACCCGACGCCCCCCTCGACCCTAAGTCCCGTCGGCTTTCCGTCCCCGGATCACTCCGGGTTTGGCTTGTTTTCCCATCCAAGCCTGCACTCGCCGTTAGCTCGCATCACAGCAAGAGACAGTCTTTTTCACTTAACAAAAGTGATCATCCAAAGTCAAGGAAAAAATCTATACCAAATAGGGGACGATATACCCTATTTCGTTCAGACTTGGGTCGGCCTCAAGTGTCATATTTTTCTCATCATGCACGGTGAGTGTGGCACTTGTAGGAAAAACAAGTACTTATTTCTCGCCGGCCATGTTTGAGTCACGCGAGAGTCATAACCTGGAGGGTAGATCGACTACCCAATACAGGGTAGAAAAATTTTTTTCGCTCCCGCTACGTTTGTTGCATTTTTTTTGTGTGAGCCGTGGGAGCACGGAACGCTGTGCCTCTGTAGCAATGAGCTATGCTTCCGTCAGCGCTACGTTGCCCCGATGGCCCTACTGTGACCGCGGGGCCCCCAGGATATTCTGAGGACTGAAGAACACCGGAACACCATGTCGTGTTAACACCGTCGCCAGACGCTGAGCCATGGGCCGATCAGGGCTCGCATGTGAGAGAAATACTTCGGTTGGTGACATCATTCATTCGGCAAAGGTACAGACTTTATCGACGACCTGCTGCCAGTCGTCGTCACTACCCTTAATCTGTACTGGATTCAGCTTGCGCAGAATCCACGGCATATCAGTCGCCGCCTCGCTCTCGGAACCTAAGAACACAGGAATGAGACGGCCCTGGTATTGTTCCGCCGTTAACGCGTACTGGATCTCTTCTTTTAACCACTCGGACTCAAACGCATGTGCAGTGACAAGCACAACCATGAGATTTGATTCTTCCAAGGCTTGTCCCACTTTTTTTGCCCAGTTATCGCCAGGGAGAATCTCATCTTCCGGAAGCCATACTTTGACACCAGCTTTCGCGAGTCGTTGCGCCAGCTGTCGGGCAGCCGAGATATCCTTGCTCGAATGACTGATGAAGACTTGCATGGGACTATCGTAGTCGATTCATCAGGAGTCCTCAATCCGTTGTTTGCTGAGGCGGGTGACTACGGCGTAACCCGCAGTAACTGAAAATCGTCGTAATCCGCTTGCGCGCTGCTCTTGGTGGCATCCGCACTGGTTATCAGTGCAATACCGAGGACCTCGTCTGGTTCACGACCAAAAAGATCTCGGTAGTCTTGATAGAAGTTCACTACTTCCTGCATCCACCTCCCTGTCCTGCGAGCCCCACTTTGCAGCACGACCGTCTTTCCCCGCCAATACAAGGGATTTTGCAGCCGCGTTCCTGGCGGCAGTGAGGAACTCCAGACATACTTCACCACGCGGGGAAGCAAACGACTATCGAACAGCACATACACCCCAGCCGCTGAGTCAAAGGTTTCGGCTTTGCGCTCGTCACCCCCAACTGGGAGTTGGTTCACCCGCCAACACCAGCGTAAGCGCTGGTCTGGCCGAGGGGAGAAACCATAACGGAGACCAATTTGCACCGACACAGTTTCCGCGTGGGCACGCAAGAAGTGATTCCCTGCTTCCTCGTGAATCGTATAGATTTTCCGGGCCTCGCCTTTTTTTTCACGAACTTCCCACCGCGTGGGAAAGGTTGCCCCGTCGTATCCTTCGAAGGTCTCAAGCACACCCTCGTTCGTCGACTCGCTGGTCACATGCATCGGGACTATGACAATGACAGAACTCACGAATAGACACAGAGCCAGTCGCCCCATTCCCCACGACTCCCCCAAGCAGGGTGTCTTACGATAGCTTGGCCCCCTGCGTTGCGAAGCGAGGACACGCGGCCTTCAGCTCGTCAGCAAAATGCTCACTATCAGCGGCGCGGGTCAACTCTTCGATCTCGCGCATGAGGTGTTCCGCTAACTGATCCATCCCTATTGCGCTATTCATCAATCGTTTCGTCGCCGCATAGGTCTCCGTTGGACCAGTGGCCAGCGTGCGGACCAACGCCTCTATATGATCGTCGAATTCATCGTCTGCGAAAACGTTGCTCACCAAGCCTAAGGAATACGCTTCTGTCGCCGTCAAGCGACGCGGACAAAATGCCAATCCGAGTGCTCGCCGTATCCCGATCAGCTTCGGCAGAAAAAAAGTGACGCCAGCCGCTCCTGGTAGCCCGGTCTGACAGTACGAATAATCGAACAATGACCGCGCCGAGGCAACAATAAAGTCACACGCTAGGGCAATGCCTAACCCACCTCCGGCAACCGTACCGTTTACCGCGGCAATAACCGGCTTCTGCGCATTGCGCATCGCAACAATCGTCTGGTGAAGATAGACAAGAATGGGACGGAAGAACGCCCCGTACCCCGGCCAGATCTTCACATGTTTTTGTCGCGGGAAATTCTTTTCTACGGCGACCCCGCCTGCACGAATAGACGAGAGGTCTTCTCCCGTGCAAAATACCTGGTCGGCCCCTCGCAGGACGATCACCCGGACAGCCATGTCGTTTGCGCACTGATGGACTGCATTCCTGAGTGCACGGGCAGCCGACACATCAAGGGAATTCTGCAGGTCGGTCCGGCTTATAACGATTGTCCCAATCCCTTTATCACACTGGAGTATAATCCCCGGAGAAGCGAAAGTCTCGTCGTCTGCGGCAAGAGGGGCTCGCGCCACGATTCCGTCGCGCGTCGAGGACAGCTTCGTTTCCTTCTCACCTGCCTGTCGATGACTTCGCAATGACATAGATTCTCCTCTCTAACTCAGCCTGCATACGCGCGCTGGTCGCGAGCCTTCTTCCGCTTTACCGTCCGAATATGTACATCCGCATGACGAAAAGATGACAACATTATGAAACTTCCTTGTGCGTATCAGTCACAAACGTTTTGCAAGGTTCTGTCATGGATATGGTTAAGGAGAGGACCCACAACAAGGGCAAATGAGGAAGGCTCACACGCGAGCGGTGTGAGACGTAATACAACTGCGGCTGGAACAGCTGTCAAAGACGGAATTGCCGGGATTCTCACAGGACTCAACGAAATCGAAGCAGAAATCGCCAGCCTTGTTCGTACTAGAGTGTCAAATACCCTTCGCGCCACAGGAACGGTGGCAATTGAAGGGCTCGCCGAGACAAAAGTTGCGACGACCAGCGCATTGCCTACGGCTTGAGAGGAGATCCGCAGCAAAGAAAAAAAGTAGCGGAGGCTGGAAAGCACCCAACCTTCCACGTGGAACACTCCCCCAGCGCATTACAAAATTGCGTACACTAATCGTTGCACGGCAAATTCCATGGTCGACAGTGCCACAGTCCTGACCAGTCCCCGGCTAAAGTCAACAACAGAAGCAGAAACGTCCGTGACGGTTGCCGTGCGCACCTCGTATGCGTGGTCGTCAGCCAGGCAGCCAGTCTTTTGTAAGAAGGTCAAGACTTGTTCCTGGGTCAGTCGTTGGGCGTCGTACTGCACGAGGACACTGCCGGTCACCGGATTGGTCGTCACTTCCGTAATGCCACCATATTCCCGTAATTGCTGTTCCACCTCTGCCGCTCGTTGGGGAGCCCGTTTGATAGCTGGGCTCTTGATACGAATCCGACCGTCAAGCGCGTGTAGGTACCCTCTTGCCTGCACGGTTACGTGTCTCCTTTCATACTGTTGTTGCTTTCATCGGCTATTTTATTGAAAAATCGTTACTATTTCCCACAAAAATTGTTACGTTTCTGTTAAATATTGCAGGGGAACCGGGATGAAGCCGCCGCCACGGGTAAGAGAAGGGCACATTGATAAAGTTGTATGTCGGCGTACGATACATCAATATCCGGAAGTTCTACTCCGGTGAATAATTGAATAGATACATTACCCTAGAAGTGTTATAAAACTTAGCTTTGCTGCTGATAGGAGGTCGTCTATGGCATCACTTGATGATTTCTTCTCAGGTTGGGGAACAACCGTTTTAGTTGGGGTTGGGGTTGCCCTCGTGGCTCCTGCTATCTTACCGGTCGTGGGCGCTGTGGTTCGTCCAGTGGCCAAGGGTTTAATCAAGGGAGGCCTGGCCCTCGCTGATTCGCTCCAGGAATTAGTGGCTGAGGGAAGTGAGCAGTTCAGCGACCTGGTCGCCGAAGTCCAAGCTGAGCGTGAGTCCGCGGCCAACGAGGTGAAATAGCCAGACCTGCGCGACAAACGAGGAACCCTACTCATGAACGCTGCGGCAGTCACTGTTGTTCACGCGATTCCGGGACGGATACGCCTGAAGGTGGCACAGGTACGCGACAATCCCACTCTGGCCACCGAGATCCAGCACCGGTTAACCTCGCTCACTGGTGTACGCCAGGTTGAAGCCAGCGCGCGCACCGGTAGCGTACTGATTCTGTACGATGCCGCGATCCTCGCGAATGCCGAGTCACTTCGCGCCCTGGCTGAACCACTCGCCACGCTGTTTCCGGGTGTGGACGCGCGCGATCTGGAAGCCCTGGCAACCGTCACGACGAATGGCACCGCCGCCGCGACAACCCCGATTCTGGGGCAAGGCCTGCGGAGCTTTTTCTCCCAGCTCAACCGCAATCTTTCCAGCGCCACTGGTGGGAGCCTTGATCTCAAGATTCTCCCCCCGCTCCTGCTCTTCGCCCTCGGGGTACGGAGCCTCCTGACATCAGAAAAACCGCTCTCCCCAACCTGGTATGATTTTTTGTGGTTTGCTCTCGGCACGTACTTCATGCTGAATCCGAAGCCGGACGAAAAACGGCCGTAATATCTTTTCCCCAACGGTACGGCCATACGCAGATCGTTGGGTATTCATTCCGTTCCACCACGATCCTGAACGCCTGGAGCAAAAGGAGCAGGCGGGAGCAATACCTTAAATCACCATGTCGATACTGACACTCATATACGCAGGACATGGGCTGTCACTCGAATAGGAGGCATCATATGGCCGGAAAACGTCGACGAAAACCAACGCCCCCTGTCAGTACTGAAGAGAAAGCGCCGGTCTCTTCCACGCCTCCCGTTAGGCCAGCCGTGCCTCAGGACGAGCAAGAGGAAAAGCCTATGGCCGAAAATCAAGCGGCGGCAGCGGAAAATTTGGCAGGAGCAGAGACAACGACAAAGACAAGTGAAGAACGTCCGAGCGAAGAAAGGAATTTTTCCATGGAAGCACAAAAAGAAACTGAAGGAATCCTCAGCAGCACGGGAACCGTAATCAAGGACAGCGTGGTGGGCAGCCTCAAAGGAATCAATGAGATTGAAACCGAGGCGCTCAACGTTATCGGTCAATCGGTGTCGGGAGCGCTCAACACCACCCGGACCGTCGCGGTCGATGGTGTCACGGCAATCAAGGACGTGGCCAACGGGACACTGATTGCGGTGACCGACGTAGGAACAGGTCTCACCAAAAGCGCCAAAACCGTCGCGACGGGACTCGTCGATGGGATCAGCGATGTTGGAAGTGATGTTTTCACCACGACCCAAAGCGCCGCCCGTGGCCTCGTATCAGGAGTAGCCGACCTGGGCGCACAAGTCGGTACTGCCGTCGGCCAAACCGCCCAAGGCCTGGTCGGAGGCGTACAGCAAGTCGGGAGTAGCGTTGGCGCCCTTGCCCAGAATACGGCTGAAGGGGTTATTGATGCAGTAGATACGATAGGAACCGCCGCAGTGAAGACCGTCACGCATGTCTTGGTGACCGCCGTAGATGGCGTCAAAAGTGTGCTGAGCGCGATCTTGCCCCAACCTCGCTAAGCTCGCGTTTCTCTCACGTAGGACCGTACTTGAAGACTCGCGGCAGAGAGCGGGTCTTCGAGTAACAGAAAGGAGCCAATCATGGGTGAGTATGGTTTCAAGTATAAGGTCGGGGACCGTGTCACACATCTCGGCTTCCTCAAACCGGTCCGACAATCACACGTGCAGCAGTTCGAGGTCGTGTCCCAAACGCTGGTGGCAGGACCGGTGTCGGCGCAGCGGATTTACTATATCCGTCCGGTGCATCGCACCACCAACCACACTGGAACCTTCGCTGACACCTTACGAGTGCAGGAGGAAAATCTGACATTGTGGTTAGACGACGACATATAAGAGATTGCGCAAGACGAAAGGAAACGCCGGTGGTCGACGCCATTCATACTGCGGTCCCTGGGAGAGCACGGTTCCGGGTCGAAGGACTGTATCGCTGTGAGCCCCTCAAACATCGATTAGAGTCACGGCTGACAAGCCGAGCCGGCGTGCATACCGTCTCCGCGAATCCGCTTACCGGAAACATCCTGGTCTGCTTCAACTCAGGGGCAACGCTAGAGTCGGTGGCAGTGCTGATCGAGAGCGTCGTGGTTCAGTACCACGAGCACAACTCCGCTGGGCCTGCGCCTTCGGTTTCTTCCACAAACGGCAATGGTACGTCTGCGCAACACAGCACGGTCGCCACTCCCGAGCCTCCTACGGGAACGGAGCGCAGGAATCTCCCTCCGCGTCCTGCGCACGCATCGCCGAACGGCAGCCAGGGCAAGGCCCAGAGAACGCTTCCCCAGCCGCCTTCGTCTCCAGTGTGGCATGCACTCGACGCCGACACCATCGTTCACACCTTCCAGACCTCCCCCACAGAGGGCTTACCGTTCACAGTTGCGCAAGAACGACTGCATACCTATGGCCCCAACCGCCTTAGCGAAGCGGAGCCACGTTCCATGTGGGAGATGCTGGCTGAACAGGTCAATTCTTTACCCGTGGCCCTGCTGACAGTCGCCGCCGGCATCTCGGTGGCGACCGGTGGGATCGCCGACGCGGTGATTATCATGGGCGTTGTCGCCATCAACGCCACGATCGGCTACGTCACCGAAAGTCAGTCGGAGCGAACCATCCATTCCCTCAAAAACCTGGTCCATCCTTCGGCAGTGGTGATCCGCGATCAGGAAGCCCACGAGATTCCGGCGGAGGAGGTGGTGCCTGGTGATATGCTGGTGCTCAAACCGGGAAGTTATATCGCCGCCGATAGTCGCCTTATCGAGGCACAGCACCTCACGATCGACGAATCCACCCTGACCGGCGAGAGCCTCTCTGTCCACAAAACCACTACCCCGTTGACGAGTGTACCGCTTCCCCTCGCTGACCGACTGAACATGGTCTACATGGGCACCCTGGTAACCGGGGGACAGGGGCTCGCAATCGTCGTGGAGACCGGGGCACGCACGGAAATTGGCCGGATTCAGGCACTCGCCGGCGAAGCCGAAACCCCGCAAACCCCGATGGAACTCCAGCTCGACCAGATGGGACGTGACTTAGTGCTCGTCTCGGGAGCCATTTGTGGTGGGGTCTTCGCGATTGGGCTGTTACATGGGTACGGTCTTCTCGAAATGCTCAAGACCGCGATCTCCTTAGCTGTCGCAGCGGTCCCTGAAGGATTGCCGACCGTCGCAACGACAACACTGGCGTTGGGCATTGTCAACATGCGCAAACACCACGTGTTGATTCGTCGTCTCGACGCGGTCGAGACACTCGGCTGTGTCCAGGCGATTTGCTTGGATAAGACCGGCACTCTGACCCTCAACCGTATGTCTGTCGTCTCGGTCCATACGGGAATGCGACGTCTACGGGTGGTGCCGGGAGGGTTTCTCTCGGACAATGAGCCCGTTGAGCCGCTGGCCTGCGAAGAAATCCAACGACTCGCGCAGGTCGGTGTACTGTGCAGCGAAACCGTAATCGAACAGCATGAAGGACAATACATCGTCCACGGCTCACCGACCGAGAATGCCCTCGTGCACATGGCTATTCAGGCCGAGCTTGACATTCTCGCTCTCCGCCATGCCCGTCCGGTGCGCACGATGCAATTGCGTTCGGAAAACCGCAACTTCATGCGAGCTATTCACGGCACGCCGCATGCAACCAGCCAAGACAGTGATACCTATCCTTTAGTGACCGTCAAAGGCAGCCCCAGCGAAGTCCTGGCAATGTGCCAGTGGCATCTGAAAGACGGACGGTTACAGTCTCTCACAGAGAGCGATCGTCTGGCGATTGAAACAGAAAACGAACGAATGGCGGGGGAAGCCTTGCGGGTGTTAGGCGCGGCATATAGGGAGTCAGACGAACTCGGAACGGCCAACGAAACTCCGGATGGGTTAACGTGGGTCGGCTTAATCGGCATGGCCGACCCGATTCGCCCCGAGGTCGACACGGTGATCCGCGACTTTCATCATGCTGGCATTGATACGATGATGATCACGGGCGACCAAAGTTCTACTGCCTACGCCATCGGCAAAGAATTAGCACTGGGCCGGAACGGGCACTTGGAAATTCTTGACTCCACCCATCTCGACAACGTAGCACCAGAGGTGCTCACGGCTTTATCGGATAAGGTCCAGGTTTTCGCCCGCGTCAGTCCGGCCCATAAGCTCCAGATCGTCCAGGCGTTGCAGCGGGCTGGGAAAGTCGTGGCAATGACGGGCGACGGCATCAACGACGGCCCCGCCCTCAAAGCGGCAAATATCGGCATTGCGATGGGACATAGCGGAACGGATGTTGCTCGCGAGGTCGCCGATGTCGTGCTCGAGGACGACAATCTCGAAACCATGGTCGTCGCCATCAGTCAGGGCCGGACGATTTACAGCAATATCCGTAAGTCGTTGCATTTCCTGCTGACCACCAATCTCAGCGAAATCATTGTGACCGCAAGCGCTATTTCGTTTGGCCTTGGCCATCCACTGAACGCCATGCAGTTGTTGTGGATCAACCTGCTATCCGATATTGCTCCAGGGCTAGCCCTGGCTTTAGAGGAGCCAGAGCCTGATGTTCTTGCCCGGCCACCACGCAATCCTAACGACCCCATCATGAAGCCCGCGGATTTTCGCAGCATTACACTGGAGTCCACTGCCTTATCCGCTGGTGCATTGGGCGCATACGGATATGGACTGGCCCGCTACGGCGCTGGTCCTCAGGCGAGCACGCTCGCGTTTACCAGCCTGACCACCGGCCAATTGTTGCACGCCATTACTTCACGGTCAGAAACCCACAGCGTATTCGACAGCCCCTCTCTTCCACCAAACCCTTACCTGCAGTGGGCATTGCTCGGTTCTTTCGGCCTTCAGGGCCTCTCCCTGCTGGTCCCCGGATTACGCAGCCTCCTCGGAATTACGCCAATCTCACTGGTCGATGGCATAGTGATTGGTGCCAGTACGGCGTTGCCGTTCTTAGCGAATGAAGCGACTAAGAAAGCCCGTAGCCAGGCGACGAGTGGGCAGACAGAAAAGACGCTACACGGCGAGGAACAACGAGGATGAGGACATCAAGACGGAAAACAATTGTTCATCCACAGGTAGATACAGACCTGTAGCCGGTATGCAGCAGAGCACAATCCAGGAAGAGACGACGTTCTCTCGTTAGCGGATATGCGGTAGAAAGAAAACACTATGCGAGAAAATTTTATGTTTACGTCCGAGTCGGTCACCGAGGGACATCCGGACAAACTCTGTGATCTCATTAGTGACGCGATTCTGGATCGTTTCTTACAGCAGGACCCCTACTCCGGAGTCATTGCGGAGTGCGCGGTCTCTACAGCGATTGTATTCGTCGCAGCGCGGTTTGCTTCGCAGGCAAGCGTTGATGTTCCGACCATCGCCCGCCAAGTGATCAGCCAGGTCGGATACGACCAACCCGCCTTTAATAGCAAGACCTGTAGCATTGTCACCAGTTTGAAAGAGTTACCGGACGACGAACGGCGCACGTTTCATGAAAAAGAACTGAGCGATGAAGAAATGGACCGCATTGCGGTCAGGAACCAAGTCACCGTGTTCGGGTTTGCCTGTAATCAAACGCCGGCCTTTCTGCCGTTACCCATCTGGCTTGCGCATCGACTGGCACGGCGGTTAACCTCCGTCCGCACCCAGAAGCTGCTCTCCTATCTAACGCCTGACGGCAAAACCCAAGTTGGCATAGAATATCGCCAGCGACGCCCCTACCGCATTCACAGCATCACCGTGGTCGGGAGCCAGGACAAGCATCCCAATGCTGGAGGTCCGCATCTCAGTCAGTTACAGACAGACTTACAAGAGGCGGTGGTCGACTTTGTTTTTCGAGATGAAGAGATTCGCCCAGACGAACGAACTCGCATATTTATCAATCCAGATGGCCCTTTCATCATTGGCGGTCCCTCCGTTCACTCTGGCCTCACCGGCAGAAAAAATGCCATCGATACGTATGGTGAGTATTCGCGCCATAGCGGCGCGGCTCTAAGCGGGAAAGACCCAACACGGATTGATCGGGTCGGAGCGTACGCCGCCCGATACGCCGCCAAGAATGTGGTCGCTGCCGGGTTGGCAGCAGAATGTGAAGTGCAGCTCAGTTATTCGATTGGCCTCTCGCGACCAGTCAGTGTCCAGGTCGAGACGTTTGGCACCGGCGAGATTCCCGATGAAGACATCGCCATGTTGCTGACCCATCACTTCGATTTTCGTCTCGCCGCGATCTTGAAGCAGTTCAATCTCCGTTTCTTACCCTCGGTGGTAAAAGGCGGCTTTTATCGGAAACTCGCCGCCTACGGCCACGTCGGTCGTATGGATATGGGACTACCGTGGGAGGTGACCGATAAAGCCTCCCGTCTTCGCGAGTTTTGTACCTCGCGCGCTGCGGCCCTTAGCAACTCACAGGATGTAAGGTAAGGCGTGAACAATTGAGATCCGCTTTGCCATATCGCTTGCACATTTCCATGATAGCCGCTGGATGTGATCGGTTGGATGGGAACTTACCAACGATCACACCAGCAATGAGATTCCAATAAAATAGATCAACAAGCTCAAGACGTCCTGAATAATCGTCGCTACCGGACCAGAGCCAAGCGCAGGATCTTTCCCAGCTTGCGATAATAACCACGGCAAGAACAAGCCGATGCTTGAGGCAACTGCCCCTGCTGCCGGGAGCGCCAGCGCCACCGCCAAGGCCAGTCGCATATCACCAAAGACCAGCCACACCGTCGGCAAAATCAGGGCACCAAGGGTTATACCGATGAGCAAGCCGGCCTTGAGTTCTCCGGCGAGCAACACACGCAACGGCGCATTACTAAAGGACAAACCCCGCACGGCGACGGCTTCGCTCTGGGTGCCAATCGCGTCGGCCAGGTACACGAGGCCAGGAATGAAAAACGCAATAGTCACATCACTTTGTAAGGCGCGCTCGAATCGGGCCACCACCAAGGTCGCCACCATGCTCCCCAGCAGCCCGACCAAAAGCCACGGGAGACGATCACGGGCCCGGCGTATCGCCGGGGCCTCAAGCGCACCGCGCGCATGGGAATTCCCCCGCATAATCCCCGTGAAGCGCTGCAAATCCTCGACATGTTCACGGCGCAGAATCTCGATCAACGCCAACGGTGGGACCACCCCCAGGAAGTGCCCCTCTCTATCACAGACAGGCACTTCCGCCATCTGATGTTGGATGGCGATGCTCGCCACCTGCTCTTGATCCTCATCGGCGTACACAGAAGAAGGGGACACCAGCATCACAGCAGCTAACGTACGCTCGGGTGGCTGCGACAACAAATCGACGAGCCGGGCAAGGCCGTGGAGACGTCCGGCCTGATCAACTACGTATACCGTTCCTACAGCTGCATAGCTGTGTCCTGACAATCGTGCCAGGACCACGCCTATCGGCTCTTCTGGGCTGGCACTCGGTACGTCCCGAACGAGATGCTGGGCCGCAGTTTCGGCTCTATGATTGATTGAGATGTCAACGTACGCGTTGTCGGTCATGTCGCCTGTATACTCGACGCCCCCCCTCCCATCACGGCAATTGACCACTATTTGTCCGTCGTATGGCCGCTGCTCCGTACCTGCGATGTCTGCTGCGACGTCGCGCCTTGCGAGGAAGGAAGCGCCGCACTCACCACGTCTTTGACACCCGTAACAACCCCCACCAACACATCCCTCACCGCGCCGACCGCTGTGTTGCCGATCGTCCCCGCCGCATCGATCGCTCCGGTAACTGCAGCTTTGGCGACACTCCCGACATCACCACCAATCTCTTGCGTCGCCTCAACCACACCCTGCACTGCTCGACTGGCGGCAACGGCCACATCTGCTCCAATCTCCGCTGCCCCTTTCACGACCCCTTTCACGACTTGCTCGGCCCCACCCAACACGTCTCCGCCAACATCGCTGACCCCCATAATGACACCTTTGGCTACACTCTTGACGCTGAGGGTCAGCCCGGCACCCACCTCCTCTGTTGCCTGTAACGCTCCCTTCACTACATCCTTGGTTACAGTCAAACCCTCGTTCGCAACAGAGCCTGTCGCTCTGAGGGAGTTCGCCACAGTATTGCGTACCAGACTGACAATCTCGGCTTCGATTTCGTTGATCCCCTTCAGGCTTCCGACGATCCCATCTTTGACTGCCGTTCCAGCAGCACTAACAGTTGATCCTGCTCCCGTTGTGGTTTCCTCTGCCATGATTCTTCTCCTCTCTGTTGAGATTTCACCGGCTCCGGACGGCGGACTCAGGAGGCTTCCCGTGCCGTCTGGCACCCGAGTTTCGTCTGCACGAGGGCCGGCTGCGACCATCGGCTGACGTCGCTTTCGTCGCGTGGACGTTGTCGTTCTTTCAGGTTTCTTACGTCCCGGTGCCATATTCACCTCTCAAGAGCGACGAGCAGCCCTACTGTTGCACACCTCGGTCAATATCAAGGGCCTTAGTCCTTCAAGCACGACTCAAGTCCCCCTCCTCCACCACTCTGGGTTCGAGCTGCGCATTGGCTTCTTCCCATAGTGTCAGCGCACGCAGGAACTGGTCGGGAGAAACTTTGAAACGCGACATCAAAACATGTGCATCAATGACATCGCACGGATATTGTTGAAAATGCGCGAGCAAAGAAGGTACCGGGTCCTCTCGCTCTCGCATAGCTTTTGGATCTGACTCGGTCATCATCTAGTCCTCCATCACTCTGGCAACCGTATGCGGTTGCCAGAGACACTTTCTTCGTTGTCGTTTCCTCTCTTCAGAGAGAGGTCCACTCATGACACTTGCAATTCTTTCGCCAGGTTTCTTTTAGGCAGAGCAATGGAAAACGGAAGTGTTTTTCGTAGTGAGAGAAAATTTCTCAGGGAGATACGTCCCAAAGACAGATTTCATGCGGGAGACACAGACATCTATTTTGCACGTGCGCAAACATTTGTCGAGTTCTGTCACACAATTTTCATATTGTTGACATCTCCATGTCACAATCACGCCGTGTATGAGAGTTTAGCCGACCTGTAACGCTCAAGAGTTTAGCGATTTCACATTCACTGACAGTGAATAATTGTCCCCTTCTCCCCGGTCCATCCTTGAGGTTTCCGAGAAATGAGAATTCCACCGTGAAAATTTTCTCATCTTTCGGAAGTTTCCAGTGGGGAACCAATCTGATCTATCATTTGATGTATCGATAAGTGATGTGTCGCGATCAGGAACACTCTCATTGGCGGTGTTTCCTCTGGGAACACGGGGGCCAGAGAAGCCGCGACACTCGAGTTCTGCGCGGGAAAACGATGCAACAATTGCCACAACACACACCAATGCCAAATCCGACCGACCCTGTTTTCCACCGCGCATCAGGTTGAATGTGCCACACGGATCTGGGAGTATGAGGTGGGCCCCGATAAAGAGGGGAGCACTGCAGGAATTATTGACTTCTATGTCAGCAAGACAACCGAGTGTGGATGAGACACTGATCTCTCAACTGCTTCCCCTTGTCCCGGAACCACAGAGGCAAGAGCTGGAAGCGCTGCTAACACCCGGGCTCGCTTCTCCAGCATCAAGAGAAGCCGTGCTCCAGAACGTCTGCGAGCACATCGATTGGGACTCCCAACGAGAGCATCTGGGCATGCTGCTCAATTTCCTCTTACCCTTAGAGCAGCTCGTTCCCGAGGTGTATCATGAGTGGCGACCGATTATCCGTGCGGCGGTCGCTTTTCTGGGCACCCATCTATCTCTGCACCGGCTCCTCCCTAAGCTTATCAGCCAACTCTCGTTGCCAGCCGACTGTCCCCTGGAGCACCGTCTGGTACCGCTATTGGCCCAAATGCCAACGCTGCAAAAACTGGGACAGGTGATCGCGCGCAATCCTCGTCTCGATGCTGTTGTTCGGACTGAACTTACGCGACTGGAGAATAGCATTGCCGATTTCCCTCCTCCGGCTGGACAGCGGGAAGTCGAACAGCAACTTGCCGAACAGATCGCGGAGTATGCCATCGACCTGGCCAACACGTATCTCGCGGAAGCAAGTGTCAGTGTGGTCATTCCCTTTACGTGGACTGACCCAGGTACCGGGAAGCGCACGGCAGGGGTGTTCAAAGTGCTTAAACCATACATCCCGGCGTATCTCGCGGAGGAACTCCGCCTACTCGATGAGTTCACACAGTTTCTCGCTCGTAGCGAACAGCAGTCAGTACTGTCACACGCGCACGTTCAAGAGGTGTTCGCGGACATCCGCCACCTCATCGAACAAGAAATTAATTTTCCGCAAGAGCAGGCAAATCTGCAGGCAGCAGCCGCACGTTACGCTAGTGTTGGAGGCGTGCATATTCCCCGTCTGTTGCCGACTTTGTCTACCGACACGATCACTGCTACCGCGTACGAACCAGGAGTGAAGGTCACTGCCGCTTTTCCTGGGACTGCCTGGAAACAGCGGCAACTCGCCAGGGACCTGACTGCCGCCCTCCTTCTCGTCCCCCTTTTTGCGCCTGACGAGAACGTAGTTTTTCACGCCGATCCTCACGCGGGCAACCTCCTCTGTGATGAAAACAGCGGAACGCTCATCTTGTTAGATTGGGCCTTGACTGTGCAACTGAGTCGTTTGCAACGACGGTATTTGCTGCTATTGACTGCCGCCTTAGGGTTACGAGATGAGGAACTGATTTGCCAGGGTATTGCCACCCTGAGCCTGGATGATTTCACTCACGAGCCAACTCAGGCCGCGCGTGTGCGACAGCACGTTGCCCGTTTTCTTCACGCGTTATCTCCGTTCACTCTCCCAGGCATCGTGCAGACCGTTACGCTTTTAGACCAACTGGCCTTGACCGGCGTACGCTTTCCCGCCGCGTTGGTGATCTTCCGCAAAGTCCTCTTTACCCTGGAAGGGGTCGTGCATGATATTGCACCGGAGATGCAGTTCGACACCGCATTTGGGCAGGCACTGCTCTCTCCAGGTATATCGTATTTCTGGCGGCCAGCCCGCGTGGGCTTCCTGCCCGGTTCGCTCTTGTCTCTCGACGATTGGCTGCTGCTACAACGAAGCGCGCTTTGTTCCGGTTATCGACTCTGGCAGCAACTGGGTAAGTACCTCGCTGGCGTGTGGGCTCGGAGTAGACAAGGGGAGATACACGACATGCCAACAGCCGACGGCAGGTTCCCAATCCCAGGGTAACGCACCCTATCTTCTGGTCTCTTCAGGTTGTCGGCTGCAAATACGTCGCGTTGGCCTGCAGGCGAAGAAACTCGGCAAAACGTTTCTTAATGCGAGGAAGCTTCATGAGAAGCGTGGACGTAGACTTCTTTGTTTCTTTCACCGTCGTTGAGGGATCGAAATAGCTCCGGGCGTTTTCCACCGTTAATACAAAGGGCGCATTCCCTTCGCGCGCCAAGATGTAACTCATGATCAGTGCGCCCGTCCGATGATTCCCCTCGATGTAGAGTTGCGGTTGGCTCAGAATGCGAATGTACACGCCAGCCGCTTTTTTCCATGATGATTCACGGCTATGCTTATCGTACCAGCGCAAAATGTTGTCAATGTTGAATCCCGCCTGATAGTAAAATCGTGTCGTCACAGCCTCAATATGCTTCCTATGCTCAAGCCGCACCCGCGCATCGAGGCCACAGAGAACCCGATGATTCAATTCGAGCAGATACGCAACCCAGTTGGGACTCAGAATGTTGGTGCCCTCAGCTAACATTTTGTCGACCAGGGCATACCCAGCCAGCATATTGGCGACGACCTCGTCGGTCATCGCATCCCAACGAGACTGCAACAGCTCATTGATCTGAGGAAACGCCCGCTGCACCTCCCGCAACGAGCCTTCAATGGCGCAGAGGTTCAGGCGATAAGGTTCCATTCTGCAGGTTATTGGATGTGACCGATCGCATCCACCGCCTCGGCGACAACCTTGGGCGGAAGACGCACGTACCCCAACGATTCGCTAAATTCTTGCCCAACCGTCAAGCACCAGGTCACATACTGTTTCAGGGCGGCAGTCTTCTGGGGATCGTCATATTTCTGGTACAGCATCAACCAGGTATAGGTCACGATTGGGTAGGAATCCTCACCCTCGGGATCGGGGAAAAATATCCGCAGGTTATCGGGCATGTCCGTACTCAGCAGAGTCGCCAGTCCGCTCCCTCCGTACGGCTTGATAAATTTCCCGGCTTTATTTTCTAACCAGGCAACGGCGAGTCCGGTACGTTCAGCAAAGCCATATTCGACGTAGCCGATCGCGCCTTTACTGACTTTGATGCGTCCAGCCACTCCTTCGTTGCCGCGGGCAGCCATAGCATTCCCCGGCCAATCAAGAAGGCGGCTGGTGCCAGGACCACGGTCCCGCCAGTCTTCGCTGATCGCGCTCAGATGATTGGTGAACGCAAAGGTCGTTCCACTACTATCCTGTCGCACGGCCAGGGCAATATCCAAAGGTGGTAAGGTCAGGGTAGGATTATCAGCTTTGATACGCGGGTCGTCCCATTTTCTGATCTTACCAAGAAAGATATCGACATAGACATCGCGTTTGAGCTTGAGTTCGCCACCCAAATTGTCGAGATTATAGGCGAGAACGATGCTTCCGGCAGTGACTGGGACAAGTTGCACGCCACGCGTAACTTTGGTCATTTCCTCATCACTCAGGGCGGCATCACTGGCCCCGAAATCGACGGCCTCAGCCAAAAACTGTTTGGTGCCTTCTCCACTCCCCACCTCGTCATAGGTCAGCACAACTCCGGCATGACGTTTCTGATATTCTTCTCGCCACTTTTTGTACAGCGGGGCAGGAAACGTTGCCCCAGCCCCGTGGAGCTGCAGCGTGCCTGTCGGCAACGCGCTCGTCGCGGTATCACTGGTGCACGCATTGATACTCACACCGAGACCAACGAAGGCCAGGAGGAGAGTCAATCGCCGCACCATCATCGTGTTCCTCACTTTCCACGTACACATTCTCTGGCTTCTCCCTTAGCTGAACTGCCCGCGAATATACTGTTGGGTGTATTCTTCCTTGGGATTGTCGAACATCTCTTTGGTATCGCCGTACTCCACCAGATACCCGGTCCGCCCGCCACGGGAGGTATCCACATACATAAAGGCCGTTTTGTCAGCCACCCGCATAGCCTGTTGCAGGTTATGGGTAACCACAGCAATGGTGTATTTTTCTTTCAGTTCCTGCATCAACTCTTCAATGCGGCGGGTCGCGATCGGATCGAGGGCCGAACAGGGCTCATCCATCAAGAGTACTTCAGGCTCGGTAGCAATCGCACGCGCGATACAGAGACGTTGTTGCTGCCCCCCGGAGAGCGAGAGTCCGCTGTTCTTGAGTTTGTCCTTCACTTCGTCCCAAATGGCCGCACCACGCAGCGCTTTTTCGACCCGCTCGTTGATGTCACCCTTGTAACGGTTGAGTCGTAAGCCGAAGGCCACATTGTTAAAGATACTCATGGCGAACGGATTAGGTTGCTGAAACACCATGCCGATGTAGCGGCGGACTACGACCGGGTCGACGTTCTGCGCATAAATATCCTGCCCCCGAAAATGGACATGCCCCTCGAAGCGAAATCCCCGCACCAGGTCGTTCATGCGGTTGAGACAGCGCAGGGCGGTACTCTTCCCACAGCCCGAGGGACCAATAAACGCCGTAATGTGGCCCTTCTCGATCGGAATGTGGCTATCACGTACGGCCAAAAACGTACCGTAGTAGAGATTCTCAATTTTGCAATCGATGAGCGCGGTTGTCGTCCCATTCCCCGTCATAGTGGACGCTGGCACCCAACTGTGAGTCTGAACAGTGGCAGTCATAGGTCTCTATCCTTTCTCTCTACACTCTGCGTTGCGCCAGGAGTTGCCCAGTGATGTTGATCATCAGCACTAACAGGACGAGCACCAGTGCTGCCGCCCAGGCCATCTCAACCTGATTCTCGAATGGCATGCCGGAGAAATTATAAATCAGCACTGCAAGGGACGCCGTCGGTTCCATTGCTGCGAACTTGCCATCCTGGAGGAGCCAGTAGTTACTGAACAGCGCTGTAAATAACAGTGGCGCGGTTTCTCCCGCCGCCCGCGCCACGGCCAACATCACTCCGGTTAGCATACTGGGAAACGCGGTGGGCAGAACAATCCGCCACACAACCTGACTCGGTGTACAGCCCATGCCAACGGCTGCCTCTTTCATGCGGGTGGGGACCATCTTCATCGCTTCTTCCGCAGTTAACAACACGGTCGGAATCATGAGAATCGCCAAAGCGATCCCTCCCGCCGGCGCGGAGTAGGTCCCGGTGAGTAACACCACCGCCGCGTAGGCAAACACGCCGGCCAGGATCGACGGCAGGCCGGTTAGCGTCTTGGCGCAGAAGCGTACCGCTTCAGCGGTTCTACTGTCGGGGTCAAACTCAGCTAAAAAAACCGCAGCCAGAATACCAATAGGGATGCTGATCACGGCGGCGATCCCCACCATCACCAGCGTTCCGACAATCGCGTTGCCAAACCCGCCACCGCTTTCAAACGCCGTCGGCGGGGTGGAGGTCAGCAGTTCCCAGCCGAGTTTCGCCCCACCGCGCCACACCAGCATAAATAAGACCGAGAACAGGGGAATACAGGCAATGACTGTGGCGATCCCCGTGCCCACACTCAACAGCGTACTCAGAAAGGTCCGTGGATCACTGAGTGAGTACCCGAGTGAGGGAACCGCGCTGTCCGTTCCCGGCTGGAACGCTACCTCTGTCTGCTTCACTTCTTTCCTCCTACCACGTTCACCGTTGCCCGCTTGACAATCGCCGCCCCACAAATATTCACTATCAGGGTAATCGCCATCAGGACCAAGGCGGCATACATCAACACTTGTTCTTGCTGCTTGTCAGCCTCGGGGAAATTCAGGGCCAGGAGAGCGGCCAGGGTATTGGCTGGCGAGAACAGCGACAGGCTCAACTGGTTCGAGTTACCCACAAGCATAGCCAGGGCCATGGTCTCTCCCAAGGCACGGCCAAAGCCCAGCACCAACGCGCCGAAAATACCAGTAGCAGCGGTGGGGAGAATGACCTTGAGAATCGCCTCCCAACGGGTCGCGCCCAAGCCGAAGGCCGCTTCTTTGAGCCTGGGGTGCACCGCGCCAAGGGCATCACGCGAAACCGCGGAGACGGTAGGGAGAATCATAATGGTAAGCACCAACGCCGCGGGTAGCAGGCCTGGTCCGCTCAGTGACGTCCCAAAGAGCGGAATCCAGGACAAATACGAGTGCAACCATTCTGCGAGTGGGCGAATGGTCGGAATCACAACAAACAGCCCCCACAAGCCATAGACAACGCTGGGGATGGCAGCCAGTAACTCGATGATGTTCTTGAACACAACTTCGAGTCTTGGTGGGAGAAAGTCCTGGGTCAGGAATATGGCAATCGCCAAGCCAAAGAACCCGCCAAATAGGAGGGCCAGAAAGGAACTATACAAGGTACCCCAGATCTCCGGTAAAATGCCAAATCTTCCCGCATTGACATCCCAAGTCGTCGAGGTCAAAAACCCAAGTCCATAGTCACGGACCGCCGGCATGGCGTTCCCACCCACTTCCCACAGCAGGTAGACCATAAGGATGATGATGACCCACGCAAAGGCGAACGTCAGGCCGCGGAACGAGCGATCGAGAAATTGACCCAACGCCGAGGGCGGAGAAGAAATAGATTCGCTCACCGCCATATCACGACCAAAGGGTGTAGCTGCCATAGGAACCTCTTACGCTACTGAATATTCTCGGCTGCTTTGGCCACCGCCTGCACCACTCCGTCTGGCAACGGGACATAGCCCATCTCCCCGCTCACCTTCTGCCCTTCGGTCAGACAGTATTTCACTACGTTACGAATGGTCTCGGCCATGTGAGGCTTGTCGTACTTCTTGTAGAACACCATCCACGTATAGGTCACAATCGGATAGGCTTCGGCGCTTTCCGGATCAGATACCCATACCCGTAAATCATCGGGAAGCTGGGCCGAGGCTAACGCGGCCTGTCCACTGGCCAACGTCGGTTTTACGAAGGCACCAGCTTTGTTCTCCAGCGTTGCCATCGGTAGTTTCGCCATGTTGGCAAAGCCGTACTCAATGTAGCCAATGGCCCCGGGTGTTTGTTTGATCGTCGCGGTGACCCCATCATTCTTCGGCGAGGCAATGAACTTACTACTGCTCGGCCAATTCACAGTGGTACCAGTGCCTGGTCCGTTCTTCCAGTCTTCACTGATAGTGCTGAGGTGTTGCGTAAACACAAAGGTTGTACCGCTGCTGTCCGCACGACGCACGACTGTGATATCTTTGTCTGGAAGGGCCACGCCGGGATTGGCCTTGGCGATAATCGGATCATTCCATTTCGTAATTTGTCCAAGGAAGATTTTCGTATAGGCGTCACGCGAGAGTTTCAGTTCTTGCGGTCCTTCCGGAAGATTATAGGCGAGAACAATTTTCCCGGCGGTCATCGGCAACAGCTGCACTCCTTTATCTACGGACTTGATCTCCTCATCAGTCATGGCTGCGTCGCTCGCGGCAAAGTCTACCGTCTTGTTCACAAAGTCCTTAATACCGGCGCCACTCCCTTTTGCCTGATAGTCGATAATGACCCCGTTCTGTGTTTTGCCGTACTCTTTGAACCAGCGTCCATAGAGGGGAAACGGAAAGCTCGCGCCCGATCCTTTCAAGCGTAGAGTTTCGGCCCCAACGTTGGCGGTGAGGAGCAATACTCCACTACAGAGAATTGCCCCGAGCGAGAACCACCGTGACCAGTTTCTCATGACCCGCGATCCTTTCGTATCTAACACTGAAAGCGTTGCAGAAGGGGCGTTAAAGCAGAGTTTGTGTAACACGATGATGACAGGAGCATGAAAATTAGATGACAAAAAGACCCCATGAAGCCAAGACATCTTACCAGTGACTGCCAGTCTTCACTTTGTCACATCTACTTCACACTCCGGTCATCTCACTCTGTTAGTAGTCTGTGGGACGGCCACGCATCGTCAATAATCGGGCGGACTCGAAAAATTTATCTGCGGATACACGCTATCGCAAGAAAATGTCCCGCTCTTGATCGCCCGCGGCTTTCGTTGGCATGATGTTGTCGAAAGCCTCGCCCACCCCCAATTATTCTCCGTCTTCAATATCTGATCCCACACCACAAATTGGGACAAGTGCTTTACGACAATAGAGTGATGTCGGTGCAGATTTCGATGCCGAGTTGCACGCCAATTTCCTTGGCCCGAGTGTCGGCGTACGGAGTGATGATTAACTTTTGGTTAACGTCTCGTCCGGTACGTTGCGTGTAAAACTCTACCTTGCGGGCAAAGATATAGACATTCGCACGATCGAGTGCAGACTTTATTTCGATGACAATCACTTTGCCGTTCTTGGTGACAATATCCAATTCGATCTGTTCCGGATGGCCAAAGACCGTACCCACTGGGTCGTACTCAAGAAACCGTTCGGTGGTAAATCCCACTTCCTGCAGAATCGCCTGCATGCCTTGACGAAAGGCTTCTTCGCTTTGTAATCCCCACCGAGCACTAAGTCCGCCAATCTGCGACGTAAAGGTTCGTCGAAAGAGGACAAGTTCATCTTCCGTGCGTTTCTGTGCCTCGGCAAGCTCTTCGACCCGCACCTCCGTGCGCTTCTGAGCCTCGGCAAGCTCTTCGATCCGCACCTCCGTGCGTTTCTGCGCCTCGGCTAAATCGCGAACAATCGCTTTCAGCTCATCAAAATCTGCTCGTTTAACCCCAAGCTCGTCTTTCAGTGCATCAACAAGGCGCGCGATCGGGACCCGCAACTCCTCCGGTAAGCTTTCAATGATTTCTGTGTATGACATAGCGATAGTTACTCGCAAAAGGAAACCTAGCCAACAGAATACGTAGCGTCAATTCAGTCGGTCCGTGGGTCTACGGTTTTCCTCCAGCTCGTGTCTGGCTATTGGTCCTCCATCGTCAAATGTCACATTTTTGCAATCAATTGTTCATGTTTTAGCAACACTGACATGAGCATACTTTCTCGTTTTTGATTGTTCCTATTCTTGTCAACAGCAACGGTGGGAGAAGAATACTACTATGGCAGAAACTACATTGGACCTCTTTCGCCACGCGAAAGATTTTGAACTGTTCGCGCAAGGCCAAACGATTTTCCAGGAAGGCGATCCTGGTGAGGTGATGTACGTCGTGATCGAAGGGGAAGTGGATATTCTCGTCGGCGATCAGGTGCTTGCCTCACTGGGACCCGGCGGAATTTTGGGAGAGATGGCGCTCATCGACAAGCAGGCACGGAGTGCAACCGCAGTGGCGAAGACGGACTGTAAGCTCACGCCTGTCGATGAAAGACGATTTCGCTTCCTCATCCAACAGACTCCCAATTTTGCGCTTTCCGTGATGCGGGTGATGGCTGGACGTCTGCGCAGTATGAATATGCGTATCTAAGTCGGAGCACGAAAGATTCGCCCACCGTGGCACTTGCAGTGCATTCCTTCCCGCCCTCCTTCTCCCCAGGAGGGCCCCAAGAGCCTTTGCGGGCTGGGTTTTTTGCTGGGTGAAACGAAGAAGTCTCCCTCCCTTGCGGACGACGGATCACTTCACGCCGTCGTCTGATTTTGCAGAGTAAGGAGGGAATTTGCTAGGCCTGGGCAATCCTGACCAGAAACGGGGGAACTGGCAGAAGAACAGACTTAGAGACAGGGTGTGTGACTTCAACGGTAACCGATCATGTTGTGCGGTTGCTGCTATTGTCTCACTCTTCGTGCTTTCACTGTGCCACCCTACTGACGACAGCTCACTATCGCTCACCATAGTTGGTTCCTTTCTCTGTGAGGATATTTGCCTGACGGATTTCACTTCCCTCTCTTTCACCCTTTGCAAGTATAGCATATGCGCGTTACAGAAAGATTGTCGAGAGTTTATTTTCCCTCTGTCCGTGAGAAAGGCAGGGGAGAGGGATACAAGGATTTCACTTCCTCTCGTTTCTTCCTCGGCGAGGGCATCATGCGCAGATTACCGCAAGATCACCAGAAGATTATCTTCTGATGAAACCTGAGGAATGACATTTGGAGCGTATTCCACTGAATGGATTGGCCCTTCACGCTTTCAACCGCTATGTTGACGCCTATGAATGAGGGAAAAAACATGGGGGTTGTTCAGCGAGAAGCCGCCTGGTCGGCAGAAGTCGGTCGTGGACATCTGTTCATGGTTGCAATTGCGATTGTCTGCGGATTAGGTGGAGGGTTTGGCGCTGTGGCGCTTCGCGCCCTCATCGAGTTCGTGCAGGACCTGTTCTTTGGGCGTGGTGAAGATGTTTTACGGTTCATTGAGCAAACCCATTGGACATGGCGAGTGCTGGCTCCAGCGCTCGGAGGGCTGGTGGTCGGACCTCTCGTCTATTTTTTCGCGAAGGAAGCAAAGGGACATGGCGTGCCAGAGGTCATGGAGTCCATTGTCGTACGCGGCGGCGTCATCCGACCTCGGGTAGTCGTGGTCAAAGCATTGGCGTCCGCCATCACCATCGGCTCCGGCGGGTCCGTAGGGCGTGAAGGTCCCATTGTGCAGATCGGATCGGCCTTAGGCTCCACTATCGGACAGCTCCTGGGGGTCTCCACCCGCCAGATCCGTACGTTGGTCGGCTGCGGCGCAGCCGCCGGTATCGCGGCTGCTTTTAACGCGCCGATTGCCGGCGCACTGTTTGCGGTCGAAATTCTTTTGGGAGACTTCGGTGTCCCGCAGTTCAGCCCCATCGTCATCGCCTCGGTGGTAGCCACTGTTGTTTCACGCTATTTCCTCGGCAATTTTCCTGCCTTTGAGGTGCCGGGGTACCAACTCGTCAGTCCCTTTGAACTCATTCCCTACACCTTCGTTGGAGTAGTTGCGGGCCTGGTCGCACTTGCCTTCATTAGCATCTTGTATAGCTGCGAGGCGTTTTTCGATCGTCTACGGTTTCCAGAATACTTGAAAGCCGCTATCGGCGGGCTCCTGGTTGGCGGGATTGGGGTCTGGTTTCCGCAAGTCTTCGGGGTCGGTTATACCACCATTAACGGTGCACTGGCCGGGAACGTACCCGTCTTGTTACTCGGCGCGCTCCTCGTCGCCAAAATGGTGGCAACCTCCATCACCCTGGCTTCAGGTGGGTCCGGTGGAGTTTTTGCCCCCTCGCTTTTTCTGGGCGCCATGACCGGCGGCTTTCTTGGCAACATTATTCATCAATGGTTTCCAACCTTCACCGCCACCTCGGGGGCCTATGCCTTGGTCACCATGGGCGCGGTCGTCGGCGCTGCGACCCATGCGCCGATTACCGCGATTATCATTATCTTCGAACTGACGGGCGATTATCATATTATCCCCCCGTTGATGGCAGCCTGTGTGGTCAGCACCTTGATCGCCATGTTGTTGCGCCGGGATTCCATTTATACGCTCAAGCTGCGTCAGCGAGGAATCGACCCCTTCAAGGAAGAAGACCTGAATGTGCTGAAGAATCTGTATGTGCGGGACATTATCGACCGAGAACCAGACGTGATTCCAGCTTCCGCTTCGTTCACGCAGATCCTGGGTTTAGTTGTCCAGAGCCGGCACTCAGAATTTTTCGTCGTCAATGACCAAGGAGAGTTGTTGGGGGCCGTGTCGCTCTCGGAATTCCGCAAGCTGATTTTCGAACAAGAGGCACTGCAGCTTGTCGTGGTAGCTGGCGACCTCGTGGCTCCTCTCCGCGGGACAGTCCGAGAGAACGATAACCTTGATCTGGCAATGCGATTATTCAGCCACACGGGGGTCGAAGAACTAGCGGTTGTCGAGCCACAGAATCCACGAAAGCTCATCGGAGTCGTCCACCTCAATGACGTTATCAACGCCCGCAATCAAGAGGTGCTCCGGCGTGACTTAGCTGGCAGCATGTCCACAACGGTCAGTCTGGTTGGCAAGGTCCGGCAAGTAGATGTGGGGGACGGCTATGTCGTCCAAGAGATTCCCACGCCACGCGCCTTTGTGGGGCACACGTTACGGGAACTCGACTTCCGGGCTCGTTACGGTGTCCAGGTAATCTTCATCCGCACCCGGGCGAACGGCGACCAGAATACGCATCTGCGCGTTCCTACCGCGGACGATCAGGTCAGCGAAGCTGACACACTGATTATTGCAGGTCACAAGTCGGTCGTCGATCGATTGCAGGCGTGGTGATGCTCTTGTTCCGCAGGCGGGGCACCGAGTGGTGCCCCGAGTTTGCGGTTAACGAAACAGGCGCGGGAAACTGCCCAGGTCGAGGAACCAGGTCTCGCCAGACCAGTCTTCGACGCCGTCGTTATCGGTCACCACGAAGGTATGGCCGTCATCGGTAATCGCTACGCCCTCCGGCTTGTCGGTGATCCAACCGTTGGTCGCCTTGAGATCAGGGATCATGTCGTAGACCGCCTTTTCGCTGTTGCTGATCAGGCCGTCGGCAACCGCCCCCGGACGGACCCTGACCAGTGTCTTCAGTACGGCGAAATTTCCGGTCCGGTTATCGCGTTCAAGCACGACATACGAACCATCCGGCGCGCGGGTGATCTCGGACAAGCCGACCCAGGAAGCGTTGGCCGGCAGCGGAGCCAGTTCCCAAGAGATGTAGTCCCAACTATCGGTGGTTGGATCGTAAATCCAGATACGGGTCTGATTCGGCTCGCCTCTACCGTTCAGGCCACCAGCATCGTCATCCAGGTTTTCGCACGCGGGCGTCGTATAATCCCACCCCCGTTGCTGAGCAACGAGCAGCTTGTACGTGCCGTTGTCGGGCAGCACTGCTAGACCCTCGAAGCCCGAGCCCAGCGTGCCTCTGCTGGAGGAAGCCGCACGACAAGCGATAATCTCGGCTGGCAGGCCAACTTCTCGAATGACATTCCCGGCGAAATCGGTCTGTAGCAAACGGTTAGGGCGCGAATCGCTGGCGTTGCCTTCACTGGCAATCCACAGTGTGTGGTCCGGTGCGATGGCGATGCCTTCAGGGTCGTAGTTACCGCTCCCGCCCTGGATGGTCAGCGAATCGGTGATCACCGCTGGTCTTGCCGAGGCGTCGATACGGAAAATATTGCTTTGGCTATAGTACGAATCCCATACCGCCAGCAGCGTGTCTCCGTGCCCCGGAACGGCGACCATGCCAGACAGCGCCGACCACGGGATCGGTGAGCCCTTGACGTCATCCGAGACGAGCTGCGGATAGGTCGCCTGCCCAGGCTTGAGCTGATAGATCATAATAGTAGAACGTACCCCGAAGCTTGGATCGTCTTCCTCGCCAGAGGCGATAAAGAGATTGCGCGAGGGAATGGCGAGCAACCCTTCTGGGCCCAGCGGGCCGGGCAGTAATTGCTTGAACTTCGGGCGGGCACCATTAACCTCGTACACCGCGATAAAGCTACCGCGCTCGGAGCCCACAAACAGATAATCATCTTTGCCGAAGGTGGCATATTCGATCCCCTCTGGCTCAGTACCTTTATTATCAGACCGAGCTTCTGGGTAGTGACCGTACTGCACGGCTAGTTCTTCGAGTGAGGTCCCACTGTCGAACAACACGTTACCTTTGCGATTGAACAGCGAGAAACCACGGCTACCACCGAACAGGTCACCCTCGTTCGCCGTGGCCATGAAATACGCGCCACGGTTGCCATTGCGCAGCCAGGTGACGGCATCCGGTTCACGGGGAACGTTGGGTAAGGTCTCAGTCAGGGAAATGATCCCGTCGTCCGCCGTATCAACACCCTTAAGCGTGACTGTGCCGAGAGGAAAATGATCGGTTACCCTCCCGGTGACGAGATTGACGACGACAACATGGTTGTTCTCCTGTAGCGTCACGACAGCTTCATTGTCCTCGTTGACATCGACGAACTCGGGCTCCGGATCCTCGGGGGCGTAGCTAGCCAGGCCGGTGAGATCGACGTCGCGGCGTACCCAGTTCACCGGGTTCATGCCGATGATATCGACGATGGCAAGGTAACCGGCGGGAAACTGTGGCAGGCCGCCCTCTACGCCGTTGACCTCAACATCTTCGTTCCGCTCGTTCTCGATGGCGATGGCGACATACTTGCCATCCGGGCTAATCTTAACGGAGTCCGGTTGGCCACCGAGGGCGACACTGCCCACAATTACCCGCGTCACGATATCGACCACAACCAACTCGCCACTCGTATTGATAAAATTGGCGCTGGTATTGACGGCAACCAGCGCGTACTGATTCCCCAGCACATCGACCGAAGTCGGCTCACCACCTACCGCGACCACACCATCCGGTAGGGGATTGGCCGGATCGGTAATGTCGACAAAGCCGATTTGCTCGCCTGGGCTATCGGTATATACCAGCGTCTTGCCATCCCGCGTGGCGGCAACGATCTCCGATACCGTCGTTTTGCCGATGTTGGCCACACCATTATTGAGGTAATTCGCCAGGGTCGCCACCCGCTGGAAGCTGGCGCTGTGGGGGCGGCCGCGTAAGTCATCGACCGACTTCCGATCATCCCGCCCGAAGGCGATCTGGGCAGTAATGGCAGCGCCCGCGATCAACACACTAGCCAGGAAGATTTTCCGGTTGTTCTTGAGCATGAGGTCTCCTCTCGTTTTAGATGTCTCTTGTTGTGGCGGTCGTGGTCACAATCGGAGAGTGCGAAACGATACGCTCAATATGTTGCTCGGGTGTGACAGATTTGTGACATTAGCGTTACGCCTGCTCCACGACTTGAAGGAGCAGATGTTCTGTCGGATGAGAGACGGGGAAAGGGAACACGGCGAAAAGGAGAAATGGCGGGAGGATAAACGGATAAGGGAGGAGAGGAGAAGAGAAAGGCACCACTCCCGCGCGCCCCGGAAGGACGCGCTACCACCAGTGATGAGTTCAGGCTGAGGATTTTGTTGCTGCGCAGAAGCCCTGGTTTACTTTTTCAGTTGCAATGCCTCCATAATGACATGGGCGATCACGTTTTGTTCTTGTACCCCGTGGATCAGGTGCGCCAGCGGGCCTCCGGCATAAATCGCCACATCTTCCCCGCCATGCGTCTCTGTCGGCAAGGGAATCGTTGCCTCCTGCAAATAGTGGGAATCGGTCGTATCAACCTCGGTCAGATTCGGACGACCATTCGTGATCCCCCTATATTGGCGGGGCAAGTGAGGAAACGACTTGCTTCCTTGGGGTAGTAACTGGTTTTGCGCGCCATCACGCGATTCGCCGGTATAACCAGGGCCATTCGCGTAATTGAGCGTGGTATAGGGCAACCCAAGCATATCGCGCGTGAACTCCGTTCGATCTGGTGCGACTACTTTTCCCAGGATCGGATTCCCGCGTTTCGGATAGCCACCGATGGTGAAGACATGACTGTGATCCGCGGTCACAATAATGAGAGTCTCTTCTCGCTTTGTGTTGTCGAGAGCGACCTGAACGGCTTTGGACAATTCAATCGCCTCAGTCAGCGCCCGGAACGCATTGCCCGCATGATGCGCATGATCGATCCGCCCTCCTTCAACCATCAGGAAAAAGCCGTTGTCGTTCTTCTGCAGGATCTGTAGCGCTTTTGCCGTCATTTCACTGAGCGAGGGTTCACCGGCGGTGTCAGCAAGACGATCAAATTCATATTCAAGATGTGAACGCTCAAAGAGCCCGAGCAGATGGTCGGTGGTCGCCGCCTCAACCGCAGCAAACTGCTGTGCGTTCCACACATAGGCAGCGTTCTTGTATTGTTTGAGCCATTCTTGGGTGAGATCGCGTTCATCCTTGCGGCTGCCCTTCTTTCCCTTGTCTTCAGGGTCAGCGTATGACGACGGGAGGAACTTTTCCCGTCCTCCACCGAGTGCCACCTCAAGACCATCACCGAACGGAAACTCGATCAGCTGGCGGGCAATATCTGGAACGGTTGTTCCCTCAGGAAGATCCCCATCCCCCTCCCAGTCACGGTCTGAGGTATGCGCGTAACAGGCTGCCGGTGTTGCATGGGTAAGACGGGCAGTCGTGACCACACCGGTCGCGAGCCCGCGAGTTTCAGCCATCTCTAATACCGTCTTGAGCGCATGCTGCTTGACCAGCTCGCCATTCGCTTCACCCAATTTGATGGTTTGGTCTACGGAAATAAGCCGATCATTGGTTTTGACACCTGTGACCATTGCCGTCATGGTCGGTGCAGAGTCGGACGTTTGTTGATTCGCACTATATGTTTTCGACAACGCTACATACGGCAGTTTCTCAAAACTCAGCTGGTTCTCTTCTCCACTCTCACCACGCTGTTGCCCATCGAAAATCCGGGCGGCAGTAACGGTAGAAATTCCCATGCCATCGCCAACAAACAAGATCACATTCTTGGCCGGGGTGTTAGTCTGGGTGAGACGCTTCGCTTCGTGTACCGCTTGTCGCCCGGCAGCAAACCATTCCTCTGGGGTATTGGGGCCAGCCGCCCACAGCGGCAGGCAATAGAAAAGCACGGCGCTGAGCATACCAGTGAGCACCAAACCGACATTTTTCATTCAGCTCTCCTCATGGGGATGTCATATGGCGTATAGCGCGTTCGCTGCACTCACGCTATGGCAACACATTCGTACCGTACGCTACAAGCTATAAAGCGACAGCCGTCAGCGGGCTGCGGGCTAAGAAGTTTCACAAGCCACAATCGGTTACATGATCAATTAGCGTAGGGGCACGGCGCGCCGTACCCCTACCGAACTTTGCTCATCAAATTTCATTAGAACGCAGTGAGCCACAACCCGAGGCAGACCTGTTTACACCGTACCATTCAAGGTGGCTGCGGCATTTGCCCCGGTCAGAGCTGGCCGCACCGTATCTGTGGCCTGGCGTACTAACGACAGCTTATTCGCGGCGTTATAGGCCGCAACCTTGTAACACTCTGCCAAGGTCGGATAGTTAAAGACGGTCTGGAGAAAGTAATCGATCCCTCCGCCTAAGCCGAGGACCGCCTGGCCGACATGGATCAGTTCCGTCGCCCCACTCCCAATACAATGACACCCTAACAAGCGACCGGTTTCACGGTGAAAAAGCATCTTAAATAATCCCGAATCGTCTCCGAGAATTGGACCGCGCGAAATCTCCCGATAGCGGGCGATGCCGATCTCGTACGGCACCTTGTTCCGCGTCAGCTCCTCTTCGGTGGCACCAACCATTGAAACTTCGGGAATGGCATAAATTCCCACAGGGAAATGGGTTCCCATCGGCGGCACATCAATGCCAAACATGTGGCACGCCGCCAGCCGCCCTTGTTCGCTCGACGTTGCGGCTAACGCCGGAAAGCCGATCACGTCTCCCGCTGCCCAAATATGCTCAACATCCGTCCGATACATCGCATCGACCGTTATCCGTCCACGTTCGTCCGCCATCAACCCTGCGGCCTCCAGACGCAACGCGTCGGTCGCTCCCACCCGGCCCGCCGAAAACAGCACAACATCGGCAACGATATGCTTACCAGAAGCGAGCTCCAGCAGCCCTTGCCGCGAGGACCCTCCGTCCATCGCGTCAATCCGTACCACGGCATCTCCGCAACGAAACGTCACATCGCTTTTGCGCATTTGATGAATGAGTTCGTCAACAATCTCGGTGTCAAGAAACTCTAAGGGGCGAACGCGTTGATCAACGACCGTGACCTGGACCCCAAGCGCGGCAAACATCGAGGCATACTCAATCCCGATCACCCCCGCGCCAACGACAACCATTGATCGGGGCAGGGAGTCGAGCTGTAACACTTCATCGGAGGTGAGAACCGTGCGACCATCAATCTCTATTCCTGGGGGGCTACTGGGCCGCGTGCCAACGGCGACCAAGATATGCTGTGCCGTGAGAGACCGCTGTCCGTTACCGGTGTCGACCTGGATAGTGTGAGGGGTCAGAAACGAGGCCTGTCCGTGGACAACCGTCACGTCATTTCGTGTCAGTGCGCTGTGGACCATACTAATCTCACATTGAATGACACGGCCAACATGCCCCAACAACTCTGGCATGGTTGGACGCGGACGCGTTCGGGAAGCAAAGGGATCGGTCAGCTCAAGACCAGGTCGGGAATAGGTGCGGCGAACCGCTTCCCGAAAGGTTTTGGAAGGAATCGTGCCAGTGTCAATACAGACGCCGCCGACAAAGCGCTGCTTTTCCACGACGGCAACTTTCTTCCTCAGTTTCGCGGCCTGAATAGCGGCTCGCTGTCCGGCAGGGCCACTGCCAAGACATATCAAGTCATAGTCATAATGCTCAGGCATGGTGGATCTCCCCATATGGTGAAAGTGCATAAGCGAGATTTCTGGCTGAATTCACGGGTCAGTCCGGAGTGGCATCAATTCCCCTCAAGACGTAGCGATTCGACGGCAATTGGTGGCGATTTTGGTACTTCACCCAAGGGAGAATACCTGAACCGATAAAAAGGCTCGGGTATAGAGCGGAGTTACCCTCTTCGCTACCGTCCCTACGGTGCAATGGCGTGAAGTTAAGGACAGGGCTGCGTGCTTCGACTTCGCCGCGTCGCGGCGACGCTCAGCATGAGCGGTGCTTTTCCGTTCGTCCTGAGCGTCGCGAAGCAAAGTCGAAGGATGAACGAAACGCTAACTTCCTGCCATTGCCCTACGGTGTGGGGTGTTACAGCATCAGTTTTGTCTCCTCTCATCTCTGAGTCTCCAAAACCTCTTCTAGCCTGAGACCGCGCGCACCGAGATCAGTTAAAAGTGAGCAAACCATATGCCACGACCAAAGGACGAGGGCGGAAGCGCAGCGAGGTTGTCGTGCCCTGAACAAGCTCGGTAAGAGAGCGCAAACCCGGCAGAAGCGAGGATGAAAAAAGCGGCACAAAAAACAGCAGAGTGGTGTCTATGTAACAGGCGCGTCACCAGCATTTAGTGTTTCACCCATTCCATTTCTGGGTATTGTCGATAGCAGGGTCCCAGCGTACCGTTGGCAAAGACGCTTTGCTTCCACACGATTCCCCCATGCTCGACAAAAACCGCCCAGCCCTTTCCCTCCTCAGGGTACACCAGCAGGACAGACACAGACCCGCTCAGAATGTACTCAAATTTCCTGCGTACTAATAGGACAACATCTTCCGTGCTCAGCGGTGCCATACTTCCTCCGAGTCTGTCAGGACGCTCAATCTCCAGGCGACGTAGGCTAGTCCTTGGTCTCCTATTTTAGAAAAACAGAGGTTCCAGTCTTGCACTCTCGTGTTACAGCAAGATGACACCGACATGAAAATGTGCAGACCTTTCAAACCGAACTGCCGGGTCAGGCTTCACAATCTCTTCATCGGTCGTTCACGCCCTCGTAGGCTACGCCGCGTCTATCCGTACTGAATAGCTCACTCAGTACGGAGGAGAACATCGTGAATGATTATATGGTCGAGGGTATATATGCTGACAAACACCCTGAAACGCTATCGGATTCAACTGGTGCAGACCAGGTTCAGTCCCCGGCTTGGGGACTCCTACGCACGCGTGTTCAATCCTGGATTCAGGCAGAGAGATTCTGGGAACCGGTGTTTGTCGTTGCTACGTTTGCACTGTGGGGATGGTATCTGTTCTGGTTGTACAGCGCGTTGCAGGATCTTACGTTTGTCCCGTGGCCGTGAAAAGCTGAGGAAAGAAAAGGTGGGAAGAGATCGCACGTGCGGTCTCTCCCCACGAACCTCCTCGGCTCAGTTCAACCGCATGCTCCATACCTTCCGGTGTCGTAGTAAGAAGTGAAGAGATTAGCAATCAGGACATTCAACGTTCGCTTTCAACCTGTTGCGGAATGAAGCTGAAGAGTTTCGGGTTTTTCGTGTCAACCATACCGCAAACCCAGTTCACATCCGGTGATCCGAAGGTCTCGACCCGCGTGAAGTTGGCGAGCCGGAGCAGGCGGTTGCCATTCGGATCGCCACCACTTGGCTGCGGCGTCGGTTTGTCAATACGGAAGTAATGTGTGTCACCATGCACGAGCACAACCGGCTTGCCGAAGGCACGCATTTCCCCTTCCAGTGCCGCCAGAAAAGCCTGGTAACCATCCAGGGTCGTGTCACTGGGAGGAGAAACGAACATATTCGCTTGTAACGCCAAAAGGAGACCACGGAGCTTCTTGTCCTCCGCGATTGTGAACGCTTCATCCAGCCACGCTACGTTGGCCTCATTCCGTTCGGTCGCCTCTACAAGATTGGCGGCTTTTTGCGCATCGGTCAGAGTTGTTGGATACGGCGGGAAGTTGTTGTTACTACCAGGAATGTTAAAGCCGACAAACAGCACCTCCCCATAGGTCCAGCGCACGTTCTCACGAAATTTTGCATAGCGTGGATTGTCACTCTGGCGGGTCAAGGGAAGCGTTTTGCGGCCCAGGCTCACATTGCCCTGGGTAAAGATGCTTCGCAGCCTCGCCAGTCGTTCCAGCGGATCAAACCCGCCGGCAGCGGTGCGGTGACAATCGGCCCATTCGTTGTCGCCGAACAGATAGATAAAGGGATGCCGTGATGACTGAAAGAGGGTATACCGACTGAGGAACGTCGCATCGTCACATAACGAAGAACCGCTTTTGAAATCACCGTCATGAATAACAAACGCGATCTTTGCGGCATCAAGCTCTGCCATCAAAAACGGCACTTTTGCTTCCTGCGTGGCGTCGTACGGATGATCGCCAATCAGCGCGAACGCAAACCTTTGCCTTGGAGTGGAATCGTCGCTAGCCTTCTCGCGCTTTTCAGACGTATCAGAATGCGCAATCCGCAAAAAACAACATAGCCAGGACAGTGAAAAAACAGCAAACCAGAAAAACAGATGCTTTTCCTTCATAGTCTTCCTTTCACCTACCAGAGGGTACTATACCGCACCTCCTGGTAGGACTGAGAGGGGACTATTAGCGCACCTTGAATCCGGTGATCTTGATCACATCATCAGTGGGATAGCCATCGAAAAGCGGCATATTGGTGTCGTTTGAATGTTGGATGGAGACATAAGCGGTCGTGCCATCAGCGGTGAAGATAAAACCGGTGGGTTCGGCTGAACTGTCTTTCACTGACAGCACTTTCACGCAGCCGTCGGTTTTGATGTCACGGTCGAGTCCATCAGGGAGACAGGCGAAGATGTCACCGTTGTCATGGTCCTCAATGACATAGAGAATACCGGTCACAGGATGGAACTCAAGATTATCGAACGAATTGAAGTCCTCGTCCCCTTCAACGAAACGGTTGACGACCACCGTGCGCTGAGTTGCACTGGCAGTGAGTGGCTCCTCATCAATCCCGCAGACGACTTCCGCGTAATTGAACCCGCCTTCATTCCCGGTGTTGGTCCAGCAAAACCGCACGCCTAACCCCGTATAGGTCGGGTCCCGGTGAAGATCTTCAGGACGATAGTAGCCGGTCGCCCGATTGGCATTCGCATCCGCCCGTGCTGTCGCGGCGTTCACCGGAACCCACGCCGCGTTACCAATTTCACAGCCCTGCCCAACCTGCTGGTTATTATTTACGCAGGACACCTGCATGGCATAGACATTTCCCGCGACAAAAGGAGATTGGAACAAGTTGGCGATAGTTCCCCCGACATGAGGGTTCTGTGGAACGAACTTGAAGATCGCTCCGCCATCTCTGTCTGCACCGCCGGTTCCTGGTCGGAGTTCGTCACCACCAATAACCACCCCACTTGGCAGGACCTCCAACCCTTCCCATGCCATCGTCGGTAGTGCGGCACGTTTTGCGATACGAGTGGCGTCAGTAACAGTTCCCGTTGCACGATTCGTCACAGTTTGTTCATTCACGTTCAACGGATCGAGGATCTCGTAGGCTCCACCATCATCAGTTTCTTCGGTGACAAGAATGGTTCCCCACGCGGTCGTGCGAATACCATCGCAACGGTCCATACCACGCAAAATGGTTTCGACTTGGCCAGAGGCGAGATTAATGCGTTGCACCGCGGGATTCAACTTTCCGTTAGCTAATGTTTCCCGCCCGCCTTCCACACAGGTAATCAAATGAGTGGGATTAGTGGCAGGAAAGAACGCCATCATGTCGGTGTGATTCCCCGCCTCTCGCGTGAGGTACTCGACTTTAAGTCCCTTTGCTACCGCAAGTTGATCTTCCGCAGTCTGCGTGGATGTCCGGTATGGCCCAACAGTCGAAGGTGCGGATTCGTCTAACGGCTTGACGATACCAAACAGTACGTTCGAACTTGCCCGTAAAAGATTTTCGACCTTGAGGCCAAAATCTTGGCCAGCGCTTGCCGCTGATTGGAAAAGTAGCGCAACAACCGCGAGCGCAGGCGCACTCCGGCCTAGAACACGATGAAACGATTGCATGAGACAACCTCCTCCACAGGAATACGGTAAAGTCACGCCCTGAAGGAAATGTGAGCGTGCGAAAAGAAGTGTTCACTCGTTGTGTGACATCGTAATGTGTGCTTTGTGAAAATTGTGTGACATACGCGATTGCTGGCGCTGGTGTCATTCTTTCAGACGCTCCAGCAGCCTCAGAACAAACCAACCTCAAAACTGCAGGTATACATGAGGGGGAAATATAGCTGTCACCAAGGCAGACCAAGACAACAACCCGAGAGAGTAGAAAGGTACGAGATGCAATCGTCCACACTGTCCGCAATCAACACCGCTTCGGGGTCGAGAGAAGATTGCGTTTCTGCCTGCTCGTTACCTTCCAGCGGCCACAACACCACGCGGCATCCTGCCCGCTGCGCTGCCCTTGCTCCCACGACGGTGTCCTCGATCGCCATCACTTGTGAGGGGGCCAATTCGCCACCAAGGCAGTCACGAACCGCACGAATACCCTGCAGATACAAGTCGGGTGCCGGCTTTGGCGCGACCACTCCGCCAAGAACGCTAAAAAAACCAAAATGCCTCTTGAGGCCGGTCACCGAGAGTTTTTTGTCCGTTTCCGACCAATCGGCGTTGGTCGCCACCCCTAGCAGCAACCCGAGTTGTTCGGCCACAGCAATGACCGCCCGCGCACCCTCGCGTACTTCGACACGATGGAGATGCTCATCGAAGTAGGAGCGCGCAGCAGCAAGATAGCTGCGTTCCGGGAGGCACTGGACAAGATCAACGTCATATGTGGCTGCTTTCCGCACGATGTACCGATAGGTGTCTTCATCGGTTAAGCCCCGGAGAGAATGCCACTCGGTGGCGGTGAACGACAACTGCGGCTTCTGTAACACCTGGGTCATCACAAAATTGTGTTTTTCCAGGTGCAGTGAATCTGTCACCAAGGTTCCATCCACATCGAAAATGACGGCTCGGAGCGATCGGGCCACAGAAGAATGCTTATGCCTTATGTTCACCGTGTCAGTTGCATGGCGGGGATCAGCGGCAGAAAGGACACAATCCCTTGTCCTGTCACCCATTGCACCGGCTCCATGCGTCCGTCGTGATGTTCAACAATAGCCGTACAGGTCGGGTGTTTGCCACTGTCTTGCCCCCGGCTGCCTTCGTTATCTTCGTCATTAGGGCGTCCGGTCCAATGGCCGGTGTTGAAGTAGGTGACCACGGCAGGACCGATTGGTTCTCCAGTCTCTTTGTCAATGGGAGAACGCACGCGACGAATTTCCGGAATATGCGTATGGCCACAAATAACCCCGTCGAAATAGACCTCGTGGTATTTATCAGGCTGTCTTCTGCGACGGACATGGATCTCTGCATTGCGGGCCACAAGATAAGTCAACATGGCGTGACTATAGGATTCCTTGTACGTAAGGCCGTCGGACCGTGTCTTAATCTCGTGGGCTAACGACCAGTGTGATTCCAATCCCAGATACTCCAGTGCCCGGTTGATCCGCGCATTTTTGCGCCACCGATCAATCTGAATACTCAACTTTGCCAACACTTCCAGAGCATGTGTCCCCAAAATACTCAGCCAACGATGCCCACGGATAACCCGATCAAAACTATCACCATGCAGTACCAGAAACCGCCGCCCGTCCGATGTTTCATGAACGGCATCCATCCTCAGTATAATGTTGTTGACCCGCGTACCGACAAAGTCACGCAAGGCCTCGTCATGATTGCCGGGCATAAAGATAATCTTCATGCCGTGACGGTCAGCCCGCAGGAGCTTTTGGATCACCGTCAACTGCGAACGACTAAACACTCCCGCGCCTAACAGCTTGCCGATCTTTAACGGATTGAAGATCCTCAGTTTCCAGAAGTCAAAAATATCGCCAACCAGAAACAGATATTCTGTTTGTATGTGGTTGAGAAACTGTGCCAATTCACTCGCACAGCAGGACATGGTTCCCAGGTGCAGGTCCGAGATAAACACACTGCGGTAGCGTTGCTGCTCGTGCAACAACCGATCCGACACATCATCGCTCTCGGCACAAACGTTTCGGTAATAGTTTTGAATGGTGACGGACTTTTCCGAGTCACAGCCGTGGCGAAAAAATGCCGTGAGTCGTGCGGGCTCTAGCCTCGGGAGTTCATGATCAGCACGTAGCCCATAGCAGTCTCTCTGCAATGCTTGCCGCCACGCGGGCTCCAGCAGCGGTGGGACTCCTTGGTCGATTGTCACCAGAGGTGACTCATCTCGCCAAGTAAGAGGGGTGTTCCGTCGTCGTTTGATCGCCCTCTCCTCCTGTTCGTTGTTCGTCATTTTCGAAATAGATACCCATCACGTAATAGAGTGTTTCGAGCGTGGGCAGCAGGTACCAGTCATCTTGTGGAAAACGCATGGCCACAAAAAAGCCCCAAATTGACAAGAGCGTGCCAACGTACTGCGGATGTTGCAGCACTGAAAAGGGAAATTCTCGGCACCACGGAACCTCATGCCCAAAGCGACACCCATAAAATACGCCGACCGTGCCTAAACGATAAAATACGCCGACGTTGAGAACCTGTCCGGCCAAGATCAATGCGCCGCCAACAGCAATTGTCCCCGCAGTGCTGCTGTGGAACAGAGGTGCGCCCTGGCCATAGAGCCAGCACCAGGTGAAAAACACCGCGAGTTGCAAGCCTTTGAAGCCATAGAAACACTTTTGCAAAATAACGATGGGCTCACCGAACGACACGAGCGCTGGCTGTTCGCACCAGTCGCGAAAGACCCCAGGCCAGCGCCAGGCCCACACGTAAAAAATGCGCTCGAGGCTGAGCAAGATCGCAGCGACCAAAAAGACACCAAGATTCATGCCGCTTCACCTCTCCGCGCGTGCATTTCCTTACCCACATCTTGCCAACTTAGCGAGATGGGCGCTAGAGGAGAAGCACAGCAGGAGGGAGGCGTGCGATGGGAAGAGGAAGCGTAACCACAGAGGAGAACTGGGCAGTGACGGAATT
>JBFWXH010000075.1:0-40158 GCA_050187625.1 Binatia bacterium | reverse complement strand
ATCTGGGGACCGGGGTGCCGATTGTGTATGAACTGGATGCAGAAGGGAAAGTCATGGGAAGCAGATACTATGATGAAAACTGGGGAAAAAGGGGAAAAGGCGAAGAGGCAAAAAGGGGGAAATCTTTCAGTGTTTTTCCTTTTACCCATTTCCCCTTTTTACCTCTTCGCCCTCTGTTATTCAGGGAGTCTCTTATATTTCCCCTTAAAGAAAAGCAGCGGGCGATCACCGGAGGCGCTCGCCGCTTGTACCTCGCCTACATAGATCGTGTGATCGCCACCTTCGTAGCCATTCACCAGTTTACACTCGATATAGCCGATCGCGCCTTCAAGCAGCGGTACTCCAAGACTCCCTTCACGGGTGGGTACGCCTTCAAATTTCTCTATCCCTTTGGTCGCAAACCGCGTAGAGAGTTGCTCTTGGTCTTCCGCTAAGAAATTAATCACAAAGACCTGAGATTGCTCAAAACAGGCATAACAATCCACCTTCTTATCGACACATACCAACACGAGCGGTGGGTCAAGCGAAAGAGAAGTATACGAATTCGCGGTGAGACCGAATGGTTTACCGTTGACATCTCTGGTCGTGATCACAGTAACACCTGTAGCAAAAGCCCCAAAGACATTGCGGAGTTCGCGGGGATCAATAGCCATACACTCTCCTCGTTTGCAAGGTTTTTGACTGCTAACAGAGCGGTTACGTCCCTGTCAATTCCTCTGCCGGGGAATGACTGTGCCCACATAAATATATGGCAAATCATGCGATGTCACTGCACGATCTTGTTCACGCACCTCTGCATGCACGATCGACGCGACAAAAAGCGTATGATCCCCGGCAGGGTAACTTGCCACGACCCGACACTCCAGGACGGTCATGGCGATTTGCAGCAGCGGCACACCAGTGTTACCAAACTCATAGGCAAACGGCTCCAGGTTATCGGGGCGTCGTGACGCTGAAGAATAGAAGTAATCTTCTAACTCCTTACTCTTGTGGCCCACCACATTGAGGCCGAACACTCCTTGGCGCTCGATGAACCCGTGGCTGAAATGACGCGTATCCACTGCTGCCATGATAAGCGGTGGCTCACCGGACACCTGCGTTACCCATGATGACGACATCCCATGCAGTCGTTCGCCTTCACGTACGGTGAGCACGTAAATTCCCGTGGTAATTGCAGCGAGAGCTTCGCCAAGTTTTTGGTCCATGGGATATTGATCCTTCCCTGTGTTATAGAGCAGGCGGGGGTTACCGTTTTTTGTGGCGAGCACTGCCTACTCTACGTTGTTTCGCTGGATGTTTCCTGGTGCTCGCCAATACGTCGAGAGTCTTCAGGGAGTTCGGTCCCCTGAGACTGTCGTAAGGTCTCTCGCGTCGCAATTCCCAACAATGCAACAAGCACCGCACATCCGGCTGCAACCGTAAAGGCCAGATTGAACCCCAGATGGCTGGCCACCCAGCCAACGAAGACCGGTCCAAGCAAAAGCCCGGTGTCTCCCGCTCCACGGTATAGGCCCATCACAGTACCCGCTTTTCCTGCGGGAGTCATGTCAGCAATCACCGCTGCCGGTGCCGGTCCCAAATAGCCAATCGCAGCGCCAAAGGCGATGCTCACCAGCATGAGCAACAGCGGAGTAGTTGCCCACGGAAAGCATAACAGGGTCACCACTGAAACCCACAAGCTAACAAGGGTTACCCACCGGCGACCAACCTGATCCAACAAGCGCCCCGCATGCCACAAGACACAGAAATTGGCCAGTGAACAGAGTGACTGCGCTAAGCCAATCCCTGTTTCACCGAGTCCTAACTTCTCTTGCGCAAACAATGGCATCAAATTGAGGTTCACGCCCGAACGAATACCAAACAGCAGTAATGTCAGTACACACGCAAACACAAAAGTAAAGTCATGCAACAACTGCTTGAGTACCGTCGTTGCTGAGTCAGACACCGCGGCGATACGCTGCCCAGAAGTTGTTGCCGGGAATTCACCGATCCAATACCAGCCCACACCTGCGACGACAAAAGACAGGACTGCCATCGCCCAGAACGGAGCACGCAAATTCGCAGACAAACTCGACGCTACTCCACCCACTGTGGGTCCGAACGACACTCCAATCAGCAGCATACTTTGATAAAACCCCATCGCCTGCCCCATACGTTGCGGGGCTACAGTGCGCACAAGAAACGCCATTGCGGTAATAGTGAAAAGGGCAGAACCAATCCCTCCTATCACCCGATACCAGAGTAACGCCTGAAAACTCTCCGCTACGGCTGAAAAGAGCGCTGACACCGCCACCACCGCTGCACCACCACAGGCGATGATCCGCGGACTGAAACGATCAACCGCAGCCCCACCGATAAAATCAAACGGAATCCGCCCTAACGCAAAGGCCGCAACTAATGCTCCTGCGCCAGCATACGAGACCCCAAACTCCTGAGCGATAAGCGGAAGCACCGGAGAGATCACGCTCGACCCGAGCATGATCACCAAGGTCATTAACGAAATGATAACAACTTGCGGGTCGAGGTCGGCGGTTACACTGCGGAGAAAAGACATGCGCCACAAAAGAGGCGAAAGGCCGTAGGCTGCAGGCTGAAGGGAGGACGGGACGGCCTTCAAGCCTATAGCCTTCAGCCTTCAGCCTTTTCCTCCGGTGAGCATCTGTGCCACATCTTTGTCCGCGCGTGGCGTGTAACCAAACACCTTGTCCCATACTGCGGCAGTTTCCATACACATATAGTGCGGCACCTGTGGGGCTGCCTCCCGTAACCACCCTAAAATCGACCGATACATTTTCACTCGCAACGCCTGAAAGGTTCGCCATTTGCCATCGGCACAGGCAACCTGCTCTCCGGCAAGGATACGCGTGCGTGGAAACCGACGACGCACGGTCGTGCGCAGGGCCGGCGTCATACGCAGACTCCCCAGACTCACCCAGGCGACACGCGTTGGATCAAGTGCCGAAAAGATCTGGGCAATTGTCTCGCGATACCCGTATTCCCAGTCGGGATACTCAATCAACGGATCGAAGTGAAAGCCGAGTTTATAACCAGCGGCCTGGACTCGTTGGGCAGCGGACAGTCGTTCGGCAAATGTTGCAGTGCCGTGCTCCTCCGTATCGATAATCGCCGAAGGCGTCATCGACCAGGAAACAACAACACGTTCCTTGGGATCAAGCTTCAAGAGTTCATCGACACAGTGACTCTTGGTTTTCAGTTCAAGCAACGCATTAGACCGAGAGGCAAAGAAGGGAACCAGATCAGCCGAAAATCCTAATAGTGGGTCAAGCGCCAGGCTATCAGAGAGTTCTCCTGTCCCGATCCGAAAATGCCGGGTCGGCTGACGGTCCAACGCTTTTCCTACTTCTTGCAGCAGATCACCCACGTTAGTGTACACCTTGAGGGTCGGATTATTGATCAAGTATTCCTGTAAGAAACAATAGCTGCAATCCATCGGACAGTTGGAAATCAAGCTCACCACAAGATAGTTGCAACAGACCAAGCCACTCGTCCCGGCGGGACAGTGTTCCAGAAACGTCGAACGCTGGCGAGTAAAAAAAAGTCGCCGCTTGCCAGTGGCAAACGCATCCGCGCTCAGCAGAGAACGATCTTCGTGCTCCCAACCTTTCTCGACAATGCGGACAGGCACGTGTGGCAGCCGAGCAAGTGCCCGCTGCACGACCGGTGCGTTTTCTTCTCCCTGCTCGATACAAATTTCATGAGGCAGATAGAGTTTCATTTTTTCTGCATTCTACTGACGAGTGCCTACTTGTCTTCATACTTCGTCCAGCAAAGCAAACACGTGTTGCATCGAACCATCCCTAAGCTTCCGTTGCATTTGCAGCAGACTCCTCTCCAGTTCCCTCACATTTCGTGCCTTGATCTCAACAGTCATCTCATCACCTTCCAAGGCTGGCGGGAATGATACACGGACCCGCTCACCAAGGTCTAGCGCCTTAATCGCTGCCCGCAGGTCTTCCTCTAATTGCGACAGCCGTGGATAGCGCAGCTTGCGCAACGCGGCTTTGACAGCCTTCACCTTGTCGTTACGCGAAAGTTTTAACCCTAGAGGATGTTGGAGTTCTGATCGTAACAGCAGCGCGCTGACAGTACCACCATCACGGGCGATAATGTCGTCCAGCCAATCACAGAAATCGCGCAGATGATTCTCTCCCAACTGTAATTCTTGCACCATCGTCAGTAAGGCTGCCTGATCTTCTGCGCTCCAACTTTGCCACCGCCGCAGGGTCTGTTCACTCAGGCGTTTCTCTTGGGCATAGGCTTGGAGTTGGTCTGCAAGTAATGACACGGGCATGTTCCTCTTGAGAATTGTTGGGGGAAAAGGGAGAAATGGAGAAAGGAGAAGGGGGAAAGGTCTTCATTCCTGTTCCCTATTGCCTCTTTGATCCATTGACCCATGTCGCCTCTTTTCCTGTCGTTGTAGATGGGCTGGCTATGCTCGCCAACTCGCTTCCTGCATACGCCTCGGCCAGGTTCAGATAGTATTGACCGCGCTGTCCTCGTTTCTGGGCACCACGAGCGAGAATAGTACACTTTTTCTGGAGGATCTGCAGGGTAATCTGGCGCTGTGCGGGAGAGAGTCCCCCGGAATCGAGGAGTTTACAGAGTGCGGTCACCCGGAAGCGGTCCATTCCCCAAAACTGTCGAGACAACTGGTCCGCATGTCCACCACGTTTGATGACCAACGGCGTCTCAATCAACGGCACTGGTACCGTAGACGTCAGGCGCAGCCATAAGTCGTAGTCTTCGCACGCTGGCAACTGTTCATCAAATCCGCCTAGACGCGCAAACAATTCACGGCGCAACATCACGGCAGACGGACTGATTAGGCACAGTTCCAGACTGCGGGCAAAAATGTCCCCACCGGTTTTGCGATGTTTGTTATGGGGATTCACACGGACACCGTTGCGCAACCACAGCTCCTCAGTCTGACAGATTTGTGCCTCTGGCTGCCGCGCAAAGAATGACAGTTGCACCTCCAACTTGCGCGGTTGCCACAGGTCATCCGAATCGAGAAAAGCAATAAATTCCCCCGTACTCAATGCGACACCATGATTCCGTGCCGCCGACACACCACGGTTCGGCTGCCACACGTAACGTACCTCGGGAAATTCCTTCACCACCTCTGCCGTTCCGTCATCAGAGCCATCATCGACGACCATGAGTTCCCAGTCACGACACGATTGGGCAAGAACTGACGCGATTGCTTCACGCGCCAGTTCTTTGCGATTGTAAGTTGGGATAATGACAGAGACTGTGGGCATGGGGGAGAACGGAAAACATACAGAATAAAAGGTAAACAGCGGGCCTTAATTAAAAATATGCCTTACGGGTTACCTCTTGTGTGCTGCGCGTTCTGAGACAAGCTCCTCGATCGCTTCCCATAATTCAACCTTCCCGGTGCCGTTCTCCGCCGAAAACAGTAGCGGTTCATACCCATGCATCTGGGCAGTCAACGTTTTCCGCTGGCGCTCAAGTTCCGTGCGTTTCAATTTATCACTTTTTGTCGCGACTAAAAGAAATGGTCGTTGGTGATACGAGAGAAAGTCACACAGGGCAGCTTCCTCAGCTTCGGGTCCACGTCGCACGTCGACAATGATCACAACACCGCGCAAGTTCCGAGCATTGCCCAAATACTCTTCGACCAGGACTCGCCACCGTTCGCGATCCTGCTTCGAGACTTTGGCATAGCCGTATCCAGGCAAATCAACAAAGGTCAGGGTCTTGTTAATGACAAAGAAATTCAGCTGTTGCGTTCGTCCAGGGGTGTTACTGGTACGGGCAATTTTGCGGTTGAGCAAGCAGTTGATGAGCGACGATTTACCCACGTTCGAGCGTCCGGCAAAGGCAATTTCCGGATAGTCCAGCCTGGGATAGCCCCCGGGTTGGGATGCTGCACCGACAAATTCAACAGCTGATACTTTCATGAGTATGGGGACCGCGGTGACCTAGAGTTGTTCCGACTTAACCGGCTTTGTCGGCGGATACAAGCCCAGCCTCCTTTCGCTAGACGAAATCTGAAAAACAGCATAGATTCACTCACACGTATGAACCAACTCCTAGGATTTTTGCTGACGGTCTTGTCCATTCTTACAGCGGCTATTACTTCTGGTTTTCGGCTGAAGCCTTACATGGATGCAGGTGAAAAATATACGCCGATGTCTTTCGCCGTATATCCAGCGGCTATCGCCCTCGCTATTACCGTGCCTCTCGTGCTACTCGTTCGCCGTTGGCAAGGCAAAAAAAATATCGACGTTGGCCCGATCAACTTCCCCGAGAACACAGCTTTTATTGTCCTTGGGTGTTTGCTCTACATTTTCATCGCCATCACATTTTTTCCCTACCAGCCCTCACCAACCCAAAGCCCACCATTAACCCGCGACCCTCAACCGTCCCCCTTGCCCGGCACCAACATTTCCGTATTCTGAACGGAAGATTTTTTCGCTGGAGGTTGGTCTCGCGTGACAGCAGCAGAGGATAGACACACACGCCTCCTCACCCTCGCTGGCGAGTTGGCCGATGATTTTGCGACCCGCGCCGCCGAGCACGATCTCAACAATTCCTTTCCATTTGAAAACATCCAGCGTATGAAGGACACGGGCTATACCGCACTGGTGCTCCCTGAAGAGGAGGGTGGACTTGGGGCTGACCTTGTCGACTTTTGCCGCTGCCAAGAACGCCTGGCGCAAGGCTGCGGCGCAACGGCTCTTGCCATCAATATGCATCTGTTCGGTCTCGGCTCGATGGTCGAACGCGGTGATATTCTCCGTCCCCAAGCCCAGCGATTCTTACGCGCGGTCGGACAACAACGTCAGATCATGGGCGGTGGGCTCACTGAACCAGAAACTGGCGGCAATTGGGGCCTGTTTGTCTCGCGAGCAGTAAAAGAGGGCGACTCCTACATTCTCAATGGCCGCAAAGCCTTTACCAGCCTCTCACCTGTCATTGATCTTTTCATGGTCTTAGTAACTGTCCAAGATCCGGATGCAGGGCTCTTAAGCGGTACGTTTCTTATTCCCAAGGGCACGCCAGGGTTGCAAACCGTCGAGAATTGGAACGCGATGGGTATGCGCGCAACCGCGAGTCATGACCTGATTATTACCGATTGTCGTCTCCCACTTGATTCGGCTATCCGGCTTCGTCCAATTGGAGAGATCCTCCCTGAGGATGTCAGCCTCTTTGCGTGGTTCTCCTTGAGTATCGCTTCGATCTATACAGGCGTTGCCGCGGCAGCTCTCAATTTTGCCAAGCACTTCGCCGATCGCCATCAACCTCTGCCGTTGCCGCGGCCGATTAAGTATCTTCCCGGCGCCCAGTTCTCTGTTGCTGAAGCCGAAACACTGTTGGCCGCAACACGGGCCTACACCTACGAAACTGCTAAAGCCTGGGTCGCAGGGGACCAGTTTGTTGGCGAAGATGGGCTCACGCGCGTCTGTATGCCCAAGTACTTTGCGACGAATAACGCTATTCGCATCGTCGATATGGCAATGGAGGTCGTCGGATCGGTCGGACTCTTCAAGAAACATCCGCTTGAACGGTATTACCGTGACGTCCGCGCAGGCACTAACCATCCATTCTCGAATGGGCGGATGCGCGAGATCATTGGCAAAAACGCGCTCGGCATTAAATTCCTGGAGATGCCACGCTGGTAGACTGAAGGGGAGAGGACAAAAGGGGAAAAGGGAAAGGGGAAAACGAAAAATAGGCCAAAGGCTAAAGGGTGTGCCGAAAAGGATGAGGGATAAATGGATAAGAGAGAACGGATAAATGGGGAAATAGAGAAACAGAACAAAACCGCGATCTTTCGTGATCGTATGGCTGAGCCTTTCTTCACGCTGCTTGGCTTACAGATTGAGGAAGTACGGCCGGACTTTTGCCGTATGCGTTTGCCGTTCCGTCCGGCGTTGCGAACCGAGGGCGAGGTTGTGCACGGGGGAGCCATTGCTTCACTGGTTGATAGCACTGGCGTGGTCGCGGTCTGGTCCAATGTTCCTGCCGACATCACTCGCGGAGCAACTGCAAGTATGACCGTCAATTATTTAGCCGCAGCTGAAGGAATCGATCTCATAGCAGAAGCCCACATCGCTCGTCGTGGCCGCAGTGTGGTATTTGTTGAGGTGCTGGTCACCACACCATCTGGAGAACCGATTGCGAAAGGCTCTCTCGTGTATAAGCTTGGCAGCGGAGGAAAGTTGGCGGGGACACAGCAGTAATCAGCGCTGCAGCAAATGATAACCCACCTGACCAAGACGAACCGCTAGCGTGAGTCCCGCCCACCACAACACGGTGAGCAAGCCAACCAGCGGGACATCAAACACAAAGCTAGCCAATAGGATGCAAAGGTATATGCTTCCACATCCTCCGATCAGGCAAAAACGCCGGGCGAATGTTCCCGCTTCATCAAGCTCTTTTCCAGTCAATTGCGTAAAGAACGCCCTGAGGATCTTTTCGCAAATTCCATAGGCAGTAACGCTCACGCCAATGCTCAACGCCGTGGGATCATGGGTAGTAGCCAGTCGAGCCCCGAGCGCCCAATACCAGCTGTTCTCACTGACAAAGTTCACGACAGGGTCCAACTGACCAGCATGGGCGTTCATCAACTTGAGTTGTGCGAGCTTGCCATTACTCCCCTGCAAGAGGATCGCCCCCCAGGCGAACGCCAGCGCAAGAAAAAACCATCCCTGATAAAAGAGCGAGGTCCCAGCGAGGGCTATTGCAACCGCCAGGAGGGTAACATGACGGGGCATGACGGCAGTGTCACACAACCTTCGCACAAGCCAATTTTCTATAGGAGGCGTAACGTATTTTCGCACGAGATCCACAGGCCGTTGCGAAACCTGATCGACCAAGAGTCGCCAGCCATAGAGGAGATCGCTTTCCTTATTGACCGTCTGAAAATAAACGGGTTTCCCACCTTCTCCTTCTGCGTCATACGATCCAATCGCTGTCGGCAGAAATTTCTCTGCGTGCTGGGTCACCGCCTTCCCCGTTGCAATGTCATCCGGAGTGAACCACCCCACACGCCAGATCAGATGATCGGGCGAGCCGTTCGCTGACATCATAAAACACGGTGGAGCTTGATGTTTCAGCATGGTTAACACCCGGGCATCAATGAGCAAGTTCGCATCGAAAAAAAACAAGGGGTCGTGGGTCGCGAGCTTCAGCCCGGGCAAAAGTGCAAGTGGATCTGGAGTTGAAAAAACCACGTACGCCGCGCTGACCTCAACTCGTAAGGGTCGTGGCACGGCAAGGTCGGGCAACGCATCACCTGGCGGATGGAGCACTAAGGCCGTCGTACACCCTGCGGTCTCCAGTTGTCGTAGATTCCGCTCAAGAAGGGTCATCCCACCAAGTTTCCACCACGATTGTCCGGGAGATTTAAACAGGACTGCGTGCATACGGTTGCTACCGACACTTCATGAGCGCAGCGTTTTGAATTGTAGGAAAGCGGGCGTCTCCATACGGGGCTCACTCCTGTCAGCCGCTGTGCGTACAGGACACTAGCGATGGAGCAGACAAAAGGCAAGTGCACACTCCGTGAATAAAAAAAGCGGGCGCCGACTTGAAGCGCTTTCCGCCAAGATGGTACAACACAACACACAGCCTACATCTGTAGCAATACTCCACAACACCACATTCAGGGAGGAGACATATGAATCGACGCTGGGATACCGCTCTCTGCGCCATCTGGCTGGTGCTATCATCAACAACAATTCTTGCGGCAGATGCGAGTGTGTTGTTTGTTTTGGACGGCTCAGGAAGCATGTGGGGGAAAGTTGGTGGGAAGCCGAAAATTGAGGTTGCTCGGTCGGTCATGGGGAACCTGGTCAACTCGCTCCCGGAAAATGTTAGTGTCGGCCTCGGCACGTACGGGCGTAATCGCAAAGATGACTGTGAAGACATCGAAGTCTTGGCTCCGGTCGGCAGTGACCGAACGGCCATTATCAAGGCGGTCAACGATCTGAACCCGAAGGGGAGCACTCCATTGACGGGAGCAATTCGCTTGGCCGCAGCTCAATTACGCGAAACCGAAGGCAATGCCTCGGTCGTGATCGTCAGTGATGGCAAGGAAACGTGCGAGGGTGACCCATGTGCAGCCGTGCGCGAAGCGATGTTGCAAGGAGTGCAGTTGCAATTCCATGTGATTGGCTTTGATGTTGCGCCAGATGAGGCAGAACAGCTGCGCTGTGTAGCCGCAGCAGGAAAAGGCAAATACTTCGCGGCTGCCAACGCGGAAGAACTCGGAACAGCATTGGCTCAGGTAAAAGAGGAAGTCGTCGCACCGACACCGAAAGAGCCGCCTCCCCCACCGCCAGCAGATACGTCAGCAATTATGCAGGATGATTTCGAACGGGATGAGTTGGGCGATAACTATGAAATCATCGATGCCGACCCCAATCGTTTGGCGATGGATAGTGGAAAACTTCTCGTTGTCGCCACTCATCCACAGAAAAATGTCGTCCTGCATAAAACAACGATTCCGGGCAATTTCATTGCCAATGCCGTGGTCAACATGCAGGTCACAGAAAGAAACCACGTTGGGCTCTACTATTGGATTGATGACAAGAACTATCTTTATATTGGTGTTGACGGAACCTGTTGCCCTCACCAGCGGCGCCCGAGTTTTTATAAAAAGATCAGTGGAAAGGCGAACACCCTTTCTCCCCCTAACCAGAAAGAGCCCAAGCTCGGTGACCGTGAGCTGAAAGGCTATGCTGAAGAGCCGGAGATCTGGCACCTGCAGCTCGAACGTGCCGGGCTCAAGTATACGGGGCGTGTGAGTAGTGACGGCACCGACTGGCTTGAAGTTGGCTCTCATACTGTCGTGCAAAAGAACGGACGCTTGGGCTTTGGGGTCAACTCCGGCGGCAAGGACGAAAACCCCGCCCAGTTCGATGATTTTGTCGTAAAAGGGCCAGAGTGATTTTTGCGGAGTGCTCGCCCTTGAGATTCGGAGGTTTGCATGACCTTAGTGTCAATTCCTCTCGTTGCGCCGATCTGGAGCCTGGGCTTTTAAGATCGTAGGGCGCGTTCTGCGCGCCCATACCTGGCGTGTGCAATGACCCCACTATCCTTCACCCGACGCTCAACCGTCGGGTGAAACGAACATCGTTCAACTGTGCCAGTAGCATTTTACGAGCACCGGCTTTTCCCGCTACACGTCACCTTCCGTTCCTTCCCCATCTTTTTCTCCTTGTACAAAATTCATTTTCTACAGTATAGTTCGCGCAGAATTTTTCATCCTGTTATTCGACCAGTGAGAAAAGAAGGGACGTGAGTATGAACAAGCGCCGAGGCTTACCACTCTGTGTGTTCTTGGTACTGATGGCATCGACAGTATTAGCCGCCGATGCGAGTGTGCTGTTTGTTCTCGATGGCTCGGGCAGCATGCAGGGGAAGCTTGATAAGAAGCGGAAAATCGACGTCGCGCGTACAGTGATGGGCAATTTAGTCAACTCACTGCCAGCAAACATCAACATAGGCCTCGCCACCTACGGGCGTAATCGCAAAGATGATTGTCAGGACATTGAGGTCCTCGTCCCGGTGGGAAACGATCGCACTGCCGTGATTCAAGCGGTGAATGATCTCGACCCCAAAGGGAGCACGCCTCTCAGTGGCGCGATTCGTTTGGCGGCGACACAATTGCGGGAAACCGAAGGGAGGGCCTCGGTAGTCGTTGTCAGCGATGGTAAAGAAACCTGCGAGGGAGACCCATGTTCTGCCGTACGCGAAGCCATGGCACAGGGGATGAAAATCCAATTTCACGTCGTCGGTTTTGATGTCTCCCCTGACGAAGCCGAACAGCTCAAATGCATTGCCAAAGAAGGCAATGGGAAATACTTTGCTGCGGCCAGTGCTGAAGAGCTGGGAACAGCCCTCGCTCAAGTGAAAGAAGAAGTGGTGGCACCACCGACGAAAGAACCCCCTCCCGCGTCACCACCGGCCAAGAAGCAGACACTCATTGAAGATACTTTTGAACGCAGTGAATTGGGGAGTGACTACGACGTTATCGAATCTGATCCCAACCGCCTGGCGCTTGATAGCGGGAAGCTCCTCATTGTTGGCGCCAACCCGCAAAAAAATATCGTCCTGCATAAGAAGACACCCACGGGCGACTTCATTGCGACGGTTACGATGAATATGCAACTGACAGAACGGAATCGTGGGGGCTTGTATTATTGGCTTGATAACGACAACTATTTATCGATTGGTATGCGTGGCCAGTGTTGTATGGATCGTCGCTTTCCTATTTTCTCTAAACGGATTAGTGGACAGGAGAACGAGATCGAACCAGATCAGTATAAAGTGACTACGCTCGGGAACCGCGAGTTGAAAGGCTTCGCCACGAACGCAGAAATCTGGTATCTGCAACTGGAACGAATTGGCTTGAAATACACTGGACGCGTCAGTAGTGACGGCACCAACTGGATGGACATTGGCACGCACACTGTTGTACAGAAAAATGGTCGCCTGGGTTTTGGAGCAACCTCGGGCGGTGGCGTAGAAAACCCTGCTGAATTTGATGATTTTGTCGTGCAAGGGGCAGAATAAGAAGCGAGTTCCCTTTACGGTCGGTCTTGCAAAACCGACCGGCTTCGTTTTAGCCGGGGCTGCGGAAAACCCGGCGGCCTGCGACGATCTCGCAGCCTCGGGCGTACAGCAGAAAGGGGAGCTATCGCTCGGTTCTGTCGGTTTCCCAGTAGCCCACCCTGTCTCTCGATCTGCGACTGAGGAATCGGTTTTCCATCTGGCCCATAAAAGATTACCGCCGGAGCCTTCTCGTCTTCTTGTACAGGTCGAGAAGGCCGCTGCGCATCACTCGTGGGAGAAGGAGACGAAAGGGTGCGATCCGAGGGCTCGGGAAGTGCCGTAGTTGGCAGCGTATTGGCTGCTCGTGACAGCGTGAACTCCAACTTTGTCACTTTCCCCTTTTGGACGTTTGCGTTGTGTTCGAGAGCCTCATAGCCCTCGGCTTCCACACGCACTTGTTGTTGGCCGACAGCCAGCTGAGGAATCTCCAGCGGACTATTTCCTCGTGCCGTTCCGACATACTCGCCATTCAGACTCACTTTTGCCGACTCAACATTCACTAAAACAGATAAACTGCCCTGCAGTGGCGACGGTCGTTGAGGCTCAATCCCCGGTTCATCAAGTGCTGTGGGTAAAGAAGACGAAGATGCGGAGAGGTCAGATGGTAGACGTTTCTCAGACAGAGCAGCAGAAACAGGGGTTCCTCCGGCTGTGTCTTGATTGCCCCGTCCTGAATCTGAAGATTTTGCGACAATAGAGACGTCTGTTGCAGGTCCAGACGGTTCCTTTTGCTCGACATCTTGTTGCAAAGGCTGAGTACCCTCGTTTTCTTTGCTTGCTTCGAGGGGTTGCGCGATGCGTGCAGAGGGCCAATATTTTTCCCACCCTCCTTCATTGAGTAGCACGCTTCCGCCGGCGGAGAGACCCAGAACCATGACAACCACAGCCACGAGTCGCCACCTCTTTCGTGCTTGCGCAATTTCTCTTTCTTGGTGAGTCGGTTCTCTTGGCGAGACAAGGGCACCGGGCGCGGGAACAGTATCTCGCTCCGGTTGTGCTAATGACGGGACGACTTGCATCGGCTGCTCTTCTTGGGCGAGCCCCTTTCCTGATGACGCCAGAAGCTCCGTTACCTCGTCTTCTGCACCTTTGAGGATAACGGTCTTTTCTTCTCTCTCTCTTAACGCCGATTCTAAGGCCTGACTCACGGTCAGTGCGTCCTGGGGACGATCCGCAGGTTCTTTTGCCAACAGTCGTTCCACCATACTACGAATGGCTGGCGGAATCGTCGGAGGTAACGGTGGTGGTGGTTGCGTCAGGTGTTGGTACATAAGGGACTGAATTCCTCCACCCTGTGCAGCAAAGGGCGGGTTCCCATTGAGCAACTCGTAGAGCATACAACCGAGCGCGTAGAGGTCCGTGCGGTTACTCACCTCCTCACCTTTCCACTGTTCGGGTGCCATGTAGCGCGGGGTTCCGGGACTAGAGGTTCCAACCGCGGTGAGGCGCGTCGCTTGCTCACCAATAACTTTCGCGATGCCAAAATCACCGACTTTGGCCCAGTCTTCGCCCCGACGTTTCTCAACGAAGATATTGGCCGGTTTCAGATCACGATGCACGATAGGATTCGGGAGTCCGTGGGCTTCACTCAAAGCCTCACAGACCTGCCCAGTCAGATGGACAGCATGAGGAACAGCTAGCGGTCCGTTACGTCGCAGCAGGTCTTTGAGAGTATCACCACGGACAAGCTCCATGGTGTAGTAAAAGCCCCCTTCCTCGTCAGAGCCAACATCGTGCAGCATAACGACATGAGGACTGCGAAGCTGAGCCACAACACGGACTTCATCTAAAAATCGCCGGGCAAAGTCATGGTCGGCGGATAATTCCCGCCGTAAGGTTTTCAGGGCAACTTCGCGCAACGGATGCCCTGTCACATCAAGCTGTTCGGCGCGATACACCACTCCCATTGCGCCTTCTCCCAGGACACTCAGCAGTCGGTATTTGCCACCCAACATTTTCCCAAGAATCGCTTCGGCCACTACGTTTCTCTCCTGACCGGGGTTACTCCTATTATTGTCCTAGCGGTTCCGTAGCAAAATTTCCATGCTTTACGTTTTCCGTTTTACGTTTTACAGTTTGCACTTCACGTCTTTTATCTTTCTTATGGCTACCTTCCCGTCTCCGCGGATCATCACGCTTCTTACTGATTTTGGCACCCAAGATGCGTTCGTCAGCATTATGAAAGGGGTCATTTTAGGGATTAATCCACAGGTACACCTTGTCGATCTTTCTCATGCCGTCCCTCCACAAGATATTCAGAGCGGTGCCCTCATCCTGCGCAGTGCCGTTCCCTTCTTCCCTCCAGGGACGATTCATGTGGCGGTTGTTGACCCCGGAGTCGGCAGTCTACGACGCGCTATCTTGGTCGAAACACAACGCTGTTTTTTTATCGGACCCGATAATGGACTCTTGAGTCTCGCCGTGGCAACCGACTCAATCGTGCGCATTATCCATCTGACGAATACCCAGTATTTTCTTTCCACAGTAAGCTCTACCTTTCACGGACGGGACGTCTTTGCTCCCGTCGCTGCCCATCTCTCACGGAATGTCCCCACAGAGGCTTTCGGTCCCAGTGTTGCAGCATTTGAACAATTCTCCCTTCCTCCGGTTGAACGAACAGCAACACAAGTCGCGGGGTGTGTTATTGCTATTGATCGCTTTGGGAATCTCATCACCAATATTACGGCAGCCGATCTCCTCCCCTTTCCAACAGCACGTCTTTCGGTTAGCATCGGCTCGGTTAACCTCCAGGGTATGGCCTCTACGTATGCGTCGGTCCCTGTTGGTACTGTTGTTGCCCTTATTAACAGTTGGGGCATGTTGGAAATTGCTGTCCGTAATGGTTCCGCAGCACAGCACTTGAATGCCCACGCAGGGGCGTTAGTATGGGTAAAAAGCATGTAAGGTCTTTATGTCACTGCCAATGCCACCAACCGACCGTCATGGCCCTGGGGTCTTTAACGGTCACCACCCATCTCCATATTTTTCACCGCGCTTGGCCGTGCAACCGGCGGAACGGCAGCGGGTTGTACTGCATGTAGTTCTTTTTGTTATTACTTTTGGCACGACAACGTTAGCCGGTGCGTTACAAAGGGGAGTGTATCCAGCAGTTGACTTCTCTTCGCTGATTCAGGGCATCATCTCCAATCCCGGCGCACTGGTTTATGGGCTCGCCTTCTCAGTCCCGTTAATGCTCATTCTTCTGTGCCACGAGATGGGTCACTATCTTTTTGCCCGTAAACACGGTGTTCGCGCGAGTTTACCTTACTTTCTCCCTGCTCCGCCATTTCCTATTTTACCCATTGGCACCTTCGGCGCATTTATTCGCATGAAGTCGATTCCTGCTGATCGTCAGATGCTTTTTGACATTGGCGCAGCTGGTCCGTGGGGTGGGGTCGTCGTTGCTATCCCTGCGGTAATCATTGGGTTGGCCTTGTCAGAAGTTCGCCCAGCCAACCCCTTCGAGGGGGGGCTGTTTCTCGGCGACTCGTTCCTCTTTTCCCTGTTAACCCGCCTTGTTCTGGGTGTCTCTGGCGACGATGTCAATATCGAGTTACACCCCATTGCCCTTGCTGGCTGGTTCGGCTTGTTCGTCACCTTCCTGAATCTCTTACCAGTCGGACAGCTTGATGGTGGTCATGTCACCTATTCGTTGTTCGGTCGGTTTCACCGCTGGATCTCTCGCGGGTTTCTGGTCGTGATCTTTTTCTTGGGATTCCACGGCTGGGCCGGGTGGTTCTTCTGGGTTGTGCTGTTGTCATTCCTCGGCGTTGATCATCCACCAACACAAGACCTGTTGTCTGCTCTTGATCCCCAGCGGAAGATCTATGCATGGGGGACAATCGCCTTACTCGCAGCGACATTCATGACCACCCCTATTGCGCTCATTGAACCCAAGAGCTTTCCGCGCGGAGAATTGATTCCCGTTACCTATACTGCCGCGAAGCCAACTCACTCAACGCCCTCCTGGTTTCCTCTTTTGTATCGACCATGACGCAACGACCTTCGTGGGATCAGTATTTCCTGACCATTACTCGCCAAGTGGCCGAGCGCTCCACCTGCAACCGGGCAAAGGTCGGTGCAGTCATCGTTCGTGACAAAAACATTCTTGCCACTGGCTACAATGGCGCTCCGGCAGGGCTGCCGCACTGTACGGAAGTGGGCTGTCTCATTTATCAGTCAAAGACGCCGTCAGGGGAAACAGAAGAAAACTGTTACCGCACGATTCATGCAGAGATTAATGCCATCGCCCAAGCCGCAAAGAACGGGGTAAGCATTCGTGATGCTGATATTTATGTCACCCACACCCCATGCATTCATTGTCTGAAAGTCCTCATCAATACGGGTATCAAGCGCATTTTCTACGAGAAGGAATACAAACTCCACACCGTCAGTGACCTCCTCGCCTCGACCAACGTCACCCTGCAAAAGGTGTCTGGTTAAGGATCAGTGAGTTCTTCACTTCCCGACTTTATGAGGAGAGGAGAGTCCTGTCATTGCGAGGAACCGCAGGCGCCGAAGCAATCTTTCTTTCAGGCAAAGATTGCTTCGCGGAGTTTATCCTGAGCGGAGTCGAAGAGCTCGCAATGACACCTTGCCGGTATACCACAGTGGGAGTTATGCCCCATAGTCCTAAGAGACAGAAACGACACGCGGCAACCGTCAGTTCAGTTTTTCTCAAGCTTTGCTGCTGGCAGCCCACCTTTCACTGAACGATCAAATGCGCCCACCCCGCGCGCATCCAATGTATCAAGGAGTTGGAGAAGATCTATCCCAGCAAATTTCGCAGCCTGCCCGGGCGAAAGACGTTTTTCGTGTAAATACTCCAGAGCAGCAAGCAGCCGCATTTCTTGCACACACGCATCTGGATGTTCGCCGAGGGCGGTCAACAGTTCATCGGGAATGTCGAAGGTTACTTGTGCCATCACGGTCCCCTCGTTTGTTCAAGACCGGGTGATAAAGGCAAGGCTTTAATAGATCGGTGCTTCGCCATCCGGGCGGCGTTTCCAGCGCTGATGGATCCACAGCCAGTGATCAGGATACTGTTCAATCATCTGCTGAACCACCGCGGTGTATTGTTCCGTCATCACGCGGACATCTACCTCTTGATTCCCAGTTTTGACTGGTTCGAGGAGCGGACCGATTACAATCCGATGCCGCCACGTCCCGTTCTCACGTATCGGGAACGCCGGAATGACTGGAACACCAGAGGCCAGGGCTAAACCAGCAATCCCATTCGAAGTGGAGGCCAAACGAGCAAAGAACGGGACAAAAATACCCATCCGTCCAGAGGCGTTCTGGTCCACCGCAATCGCCACGAACGCTTTGTGGCGCAGGGCGCGAAATACCTCAATCCCTGCCGCTGTCTTGTGGATGACTTTGTTTCCGCTCCGTTCACGCTCACGGACGATCATCTCATCAATCAGAGGATTGCGGAGCCGGCGATGAATAATATGGACGGGGAAACCATAGTGAGCGTGCGAATAGGCGAGGAGTTCCCAGTTGCCGAAATGGGCTGTTAAAATCACTGCACCAGTGCGCTGAGCCCGCTTCACAATCTCTTGCCACTGCGCATGGTCAGTAAAAGTGATTCGCTCCTGTATAGTCTCTGGCGTCAGGCGATACATGTGACAAAATTCAGCCACAGTGCGTCCCAGATTGCGTAAACTCTCACGTAAAATAGCACGATGTTCAGCGACACTTTTGTTGGGAAACGCGATTGCGAGATTAATCAGCCCCGTGCGACGATGTGACCAATCGAAGAGATAGAGCGCCCTACCAATCCACTCCCCGACCCGAAACGCAACCGGAAATGACAACCACCGGAGAAAAGAGAACAGCGCCAGGAAAAGCACATATTCACAGCGCGCAATAAACCAATGCTTCTCTCGGGCAGGGCGAATAACCTTTTTCTTACGAGGGTGGGGGACAGCATCGGCAGCTGCTGTCCCTGTGTCAGTGAGCGTAGAGGGCCCGGCCATACGCTCGACGTTGTCTTTCACCGTCGCTCTCGCTTCACCTCAGAGTCTTTATAAACTCGCAGCATGCTCAACGATACCGGGAGGTTCGTCGGAAAAAGAGAAACCAAACGCCGCGCGTTCTTTGGCCTGCATTTCGGCGACGACTTTGTCGTCGATCTGGCGATAGCGATTCAGCGTCGCCATCATCTTTTCCTCGCCGCCGCTATTCACCGCTAGCTCCTTGAGCTTATTTTTGATCCAACCAATGTGCCACTTCTCATCTTTGGTGACTTCATGTAACAGTGCTTTTGTCTCAGGATCGACATCCGGACGACGCGCATGTTCAAGGTAGCGACGCTGCGCTCGTTCTTCGACCACAACCGTCAGTGCAAATAAATCAATCAACGTGCGCGGAATACCGACTTCTTTGCCAATCCGCACTTGATAGCCATCATCGACAGGAACAGGCGTGCTGCCTAAATCTGCTATACGTTTTGACCAGAGCCAGGCATGACGAGTCTCATCAGCCAAATGGCGGGAAAGTTTCACTTGGGATTCAGGGTCGTCAACTCGCATAATTAGTTTGAGGAGCAGCGTCGCTCCACGCAGTTCAGCGTCGCGGTAATAGCTATATAAATGAATCATCCGCGGATCCACAGACATCCTCCTAGCCCTCCCTCACAGTCATAGCCACAGACTTTCTCTTCCTGGACTCTGTTCCCCCTCCACTTATCTTGTTTTGGTATAGAGGAACAAGGAAAGAAAAGCAACGTCCCTCGCCTCTCCTTAAATCATTGCAAGTCCCTAATTTTACTAAAAAAATGACGAAACATAATTTGACAGACGGCGACGGAGCGCCTATGACCAGCGCATGCACGAGATCACATATGAGAGCCAACACTCTTTCGCTATCGGCCCAGAGCGGCACGCAGTGAAGCGGAAAGGCACGCAAACAATCTTTTCGCTTCATCACAAATACCTCTTTTTTGTGTGTCTGGTTTTTCTCTTTGGTTGTCAGCGCTCACCGGAGACATCGCTTATTGGTCAACCGGACGGACCATATCGCTTGACCCTGGACCTTGTTCCGCCACACCCTCAGCCCGGAGAAGAAGTCATGCTGACCTATCGTGTGACTGACCCCAAGAATGGCGCTCCTCTCTCTGAGTTACAAATCTTGCATGAACGAGCATTACACACGTTTCTCGTCAGTCGCGACTTTCGGATCTTTGAACATATTCATCACGAAGACTTTTTTCCTCTCACGGCCCAGGATCTTGCCTCGGCGACCTTTCATTACCCGTATACCTTTCCCTCGGCCGGCGAATACCTGGTAGCAGGAGAGTTCACCTATAAAGATCGGAGTTGGGTCAAACACCTGACGTTCACTGTTGGTAACGACCCTGGCCCATCACAGACCCCGGTCGATCTCACCCGCACCAAAACGTTCGGTTCGTATGAGGTAGCGCTCTCAGTCTCACCTGAGACACCGATCGCAGGGTATGACACGGAATTCGTTTTACATTTCACGCGTGACGGTCAACCGGTAACCGATCTCGGCTTACACCTTGGCACCGAGGTCCACATGGCCTCTTGGCGGATCGATGGCACCAATTTCGGTCATCAGCACACGTACACGCCAGAGATGGCGGCGATGATGGCGATGATGCAAGACCATACGAGCGACCCCAATCACATGGCAAAAATGATGGTGCAGTTGATGCGTGGTCCCGCCAAACAAGTGTACTATGGTCCCCAGATCCCCGTGCACCATATTTTTCCGACACCAGGCACTTACAAGCTCTTCTTCGAATGTGCTCCCGCTGGAAAACCGTTAGTGGTGGATTTTATGGTCAATGTCGTTGAGTATAATGAAGGAATGGATACCACGGTTCATTCAATTGTCACACCAAGTGCAGGGACAAATGGGTCTTCGTCATGAGTAGCCGTCACCACCCCTTGCTGCAAAGTTTCGTCTTTTTCTTCCTTTCCCTCGGTCTGCCCGTCTCTGCGTGTGCCGGGCACGGGTTTGCCAGTGCGTTTGGCAATATCGAATGGTTACCCGAGCCCGGTCGCACCCCAGACAGCACCTTCTATCGCCTTGATATGATTCGTGAAGAAAGCCAACTCTTCCTCGCCCACACCCCAAAGGACAAGCTCACCCTCTGTCTGATTTTTGCCCGCGAGAAACTGGCGGAGTTAGAAGCGATGGTCAAAACAGAAAACGTGGCAGCAGCAAAGATCGCTGCCGAGTACTATCAACACTACATCGACCGCGCCACAGAACTCATTGCCGAGGATGCGCCAGATAAAGAAGCATTGACTGAAACCCTGGCAGCCGCGTTACTAGAACATCAGTACATTCTCTCGGTCATTTACGAAGAACTGCCAGTGAGTACCCGCGCCATCGTGCCTCTGACGATCACGGCGGCCAAAGAACGCTATGACGAAGTCGCCGCACGCTTGTCGCCCAAGAAAAGGGGGGCCTTCTTTTTCAAAGAAGAAGAAGTGCGGTGGTCAGTCGAGATGGCGAAGCGACTCGATGAAGAGCAAACGCCGTAAGGGTACGGATGGTGGCATCGTCGCCCATGAGATAACTGTAGCTTGCAACGTCTGTGTTCCTCCTGGGCTGTAATTATCGTACTCCCCTCTTGTCCCTGTTAACCGTTACGGTAGCTTTGGAACCAAAGCATGCTCACGCATTACGCATCGTCCTTTGTAGGAATAAATTCATGCACGCTCGTATTCCCTTAAATCGAGACCAGATCGCCGAGTTCTGCCAACGGTGGAAGATCATGGAATTTGCATTGTTCGGCTCTGTGCTGCGCAACGATTTTGGCCCGAACAGCGACGTCGCTGTGCTTGTGACCTTCGCACCAGATGCAGATTGGAGCTGTTTGACCACTTAGACATTGAAGACGAATTATCCTCCATGCTCGGACGGAGGGTAGACCTGGTCAGTCGACGGGCGATTGAACAGAGTGCGAACTGGATTCGTCGCGAGGCGATCTTGACAACGGCGGAGCCGATCGATGTCGCGCGCTAGTGCGACACGGCAAGACATGCTCAACGCTGCACGCCTAGCCGTCGAATTCCGGGAAAGAATGGATAAACGGGCGTTCCTTGAAGATCCCAAGACCATCTCAGCGATTCTCCACTAATTGCTTGTCCTGGGCGAAGCTGGGAAACGCATATCACAGGAATTTCGTGCGCAACACACCGCCATTCCCTGGAGGAAGATTGTAGGCATGCGCGACAAGCTCATTCACAAGTATGACGATGTCGATCTGAATGAGGTATGGAAAACCGTGCGATCTGACGTGCCACGTTTGATCACACAGTGAGAACTCTTAGCTCCGCGCAAGGGAGAGAAGGAACCGTAAGCGGAGCCCTAGGATTCTTGTTTGTCCTTTAGGACTTCACTGTCGCGCTCTTTTCGTATAGCTGTTTTTTTTCACCGCACCCTTGCGTCCTAACTCACTATACAGAACGGCCAGCACTGTGTGGCCAGACAGGAAATCAGAGTTGCAGTTAAAGTACGAACGATAGCGATCTCATCATCGCCCATGAGGCGGCTGTAAATTGATGCTCCGTTTGTCCTACGTTGCGGGCGTTGTTCTTCATGAGGCGAAAAATATTCTGTTGCCGGTACCCAACTGTCAACCGTTTGCTGTTAAAAGGTCTTGAACAAGGCAACGGCCCAAGTTGGCCGAAGAGAAACAGCCGGGAAAGTGCTCCTGCGACGGGTGCGGCCTGGCTGTCACTAATGGGCTTATCCTTGCGTATCAATCAACGGGTCCGCTAAAAGTTCTCGCGTAAACGACACATCCGGCAGAGCGAACACGTAAGGTACCCCAGCCTCCACACTTGAATACCACGCAACCGCAAAGGTTGTACGCGGGTAACAGTCGTAAAGCCGGTTCAGTAACGTTCGTGCATCCCACTCAGCCCCGTCTTCACCCGTGCCTTCGTCAGTGAAGGTCTGACCAACTTCAGCCAGGCCGAACGGCTTCCCGGTACCAATCAGTGCGACATAGTGCTGTGTACCTGGGTTGTCACCAGCAAGATCAAGTTCTTCGTCATACACGTCGATGCTCACTACATCGGCCCAAGCACCACCAGGATAATACGTCAACGGTGGAGCTACCCCATCGTAATTGACGTGATTGGTGCCAAACACGAAGAGAATGTTGTCTAATTCTTTATTCATCGTGAGCTCAGTCACTAGATCCCGCCACATATTAACCCACGCTGCTTGTCGAGCACGTAACGCGGCTCCGCTGCTGCCATCATGTCCCCACCAGAAGAAGGTCCCGTTCTGCTCATGCAATGGACGAAAGAGGACAGGAACACCAGCATCCTTGAATTGCTGCAGGACAGCGGCCGCTCGATCCAACTGAATTTGCCAGCGTTGACCAATCTCGGTTGAGTCATCAATCATGGCCCAAAGATCTGCGGTCGGAATTGGGGTACCAAACTCTCCGAAGGTCGGGTTTGACGGATGCCAGACGAGGGTCACAATATGTCCTGCCTGTCCGTGACGTATCAGCTCATCAAGCGCATTTTGGTTGGGTGCAAACCCTGGGTAACTCATCAAATCGCTCAGCTCGCCTCCCATTACCTCAGGGAGCGGAAGCCCAGCCCATTCAAGCTGTTGCCAATCCCTGTACCAAGCGTTCGGATCGAATTTGGTACCATACTGGTAGGTAATCAATTGTTGACCAATCGCGACGCGTTCGGTCTCCCGGTTCGGACGCGCGTAGAGATCTACCAACAGCGCTCGCGTTGCCTCTGTACTCTCCCGACTAATCGGCAAGGTTGTGACATATTCGTCGCGGATCACCACACGAAACGAACGATAGTCGGCAAGATAGATACGGCCAGCACGATCTGCCGCGATCCCTAACGGCTCTGGGCTCACATAGTCAGTATACTTTTGCTGCGGTTCTGCCACAGAGTCAGCCCAAACCGCGTCGAAATACCGTACAATCTGCTGATTCCCCTGGTCGGTAACCAGGAGAGAACCGTCAGGGTGTACCGCCACATCAACAGGCTGATCGAGACCGGAGAAGATGCCGGTCGCTACATACACCTCCTCCGGCGTCGTAAACGGACCGGTGAAGCGTAAGACGCGGTTGTTGTTGTAATCGGCAACAAACAGGGTATGCCCGCGCATCGCTAATCCTTTGGGGCTAGCGAATCCACCATCTTCTCCTGCACCAATGCTATCTGCAGCATCTTCGCCATCGTCAAACGGCGGGTCGAAGATAAGCACCCGGTTATTGAAATCATCAGCGACAAACAGCCGGCCATTGGGGTCTACAGCTACACCACGCGGGAAATAGAACTGGTTCGCGGCATTGCCGGAGATGCTCTGAGTTCCCAAGGTCACAACTCGGTTCCAGTTCCCATCCTCCGCACGGTGGTAGCCTTTGACCGTATGACTGAGCGTATCTGCAATGAACACGGTCTCCGAACTTGTATCGATCGCTACGGCCTCAGGACCGGCGAGTTCTCCGACACCAATGACCCCGTCTGCTGGCTGACAACTTTCCAAAGCATCAACGTCCGGCCATGTGAGTACACGCTGACCACCAAAATCGGTGACGTAAATGCGTCCCCGCGGGTCAATCGCAATTCCCGATGAGCCATACATGTCAAACCCGCCGGCAGTACTGAAATTGAAGCGGGCGTTCGGATCGGCACAGCGAGAACCAAATGCAGTGGTAGCGAGGGTGGGCTGACCCAGTACCCGATACTCCACATCTGCCGTTGCCGCCATAGTTGGAAGAAAAGAGCAGAGCGCGAATGCCACAGCGCACGTTTTCACCGTAAGAGTCGTCAGCGCGTGATGCCGGATCTTGCGCGCGGCGAATGTCAACATCTTGTTATCCTCCTATCGTCTCTATTTCTGGCCAGCATAAGATGCGCGGGAGGATAGGCTTTATTGCCTGAGGGCGGTAAAGGCGCCCAGAAGAGGCGGAATCGCAGGAGAAATTTGGCAGATTGTGAGGCTCAGCACGACAGAGCAAAACAGGTAGCGCACCTTGCCCGATACGCAGGAACACTCACAGAAAATAACAGGAAGGGTCGAAAGTCGAACAATAAGAGAAAAGCAATGGTGATGCGTTGGTGCGTCATCCAGAGCCGTGACTCTGGATGACAGGGGTTATGCACTCAGCGACTTACCCTGATGCTATACGCACCGGTTCCACCTGTCCGGTTGTAGTGGCGGATCTGCACGAAGTATTTCCCAGGGGCCAGATTCGCCACGATCCGTGAGTTCCGTCCTTCCCCGCCGTCATCGTCTTCAGCAATGACCGCGGTCTGACTATTCGGGCCGAACAATTTCATCACCACGTCGGTCTGCCCGCCGGTCTCAATAGTATGGCGGCCAGCGTTGGTAACGGTAAAGGTGAAGAGATCTTCTTCTCCCGGTGTGCCGATATCGGCAGACGTTCCGGCAGTATCAATCACCGGCAATTCAACCGCTTGCACGACTGCAGCCCGAGGATAGGCTTGCTCACTGGCAATAAACGCTTTATCTAAAGCAGAAAGAACGTCATTCGCCTTGGTGCCGTGCCCGCTTTGTACCCACGTGTCGGGAAAGAAGTAGAGCATGATCGAGTCAGGATCAAATTCGGTACCACGAATTTGGTCGACAGTGTATTTATTGAGGACGTTGTGTTCGATCTGCGCGACCGTCCAGAAATTTGGCGGCCCGCTCAGGTCACGAATGACCACCTCTCGATTCCATTCAAGACCCCCGGCTGGGTTCTGGTGCTCATGCCCAAGCCCAATCGCATGACCAAACTCGTGCGCTGCGGTTCCGCCATCGAGAAAACCAAGGTTCATCGTCGGTTGGCTCTGGGGAATCCCGCGACTATCAGTGCCGATATATGACCACGCGCCATCGTTAGAATCAAAAGCAATGCGGATCTCAGCATCTGGCGCGTTCCCAAAATCAAACTGCAGATTGGCATGCTGAGTCCACCACTGCGCTTGCTCCCTGACCAGCGCTTGCTGGGAAGAAGTCCCCGCTAAGAAGCGGACCCGCAGGGTTGAACCATTGACCCATAGTTTACGAAATTCCAGCACCGCACGTGAAACACCGCCCCTGGTCATGATTGTTCGCTGTGGACGATTAAGATCATGGGGCAACACGCGATCAATACACACCTTTGGACGCTCTGCCATACAAATCCTCCTGTTCTCCTGCATCAGCACCGTGATGCAGAGGTTATCGGGGTTGTAGAAACGAACAACACATCAGGCTGCACCTTATTCACTGTCTGTGTTTACTCTCAGGCTCACTATTCACGTCGAATCTTCGTAACCTGAGGCGTAGGGTCTGGTATCGACGTTGCCTCCGTTGTCTCCGTACCACGTTCCGCATCGCGCTGAGCAACAGTTTTAATCGAGGTCAAACGTTCCGGTGGTGGCACATCTCCCTTAGTCTCGTCGTAGAGATCGAACCAGGGGAGCCCGTATTGTGTGTAGGTTTGGGCATCGATAGGCGGCAGCGGGGGCTCAACACCGGTAATCGTGTGGAAGTGCTCACTGTTCACTAAATGTACCATCACAGCCCCCCAGTTGTTTTGATCCCAGGCCTCGATTCCATACGGATCAGGGTAAATCTTTTGCCGCATCACCCCCCCAGCCCCTAAGCCCATAGACACTCCGCCCGCTCGTGTAGATTTCGCTGCCGCAAACCGCACTGGGCCATGCTTCTCGCGGGAGGGTGGTTCATCGGGGAACCGTCCTGGCTTCGGCTCGAATACCGTGATCTGCAAACCACCAATCTGTTCACTGCCAGTCAGCGCCGCTTCGACGGTGTACCCTTGACCTAACGGCATGGCGACAAACTGCCGGATTGTTTCTGTTCCGGCATTGATCCCATCGAGCCAGATTTGTTCCGGACACACGACATAGTCTTGTGGATCAACATGCAGGTGTTCACTAGCTGCCTCACCGGAAACGGCATTGATGTTACCGATTGCCACCTTCACGGCATTGGGTTTCCACGCCGCGGCAGTAAAACCAAGCCACAGGGCTTCACGTTGATAGAGCGGGATAAATACCCCACCGTGTTCACGCCATACCGACGGAACTCGATCATGATAGTCCGTAACTTTGAATATGGGGAATACTCCTAGTCCTGGAGGGAGCGGATAGGTGCGTCCATCGTCGGGAATTCGCAAAGTGCGATAAAAAGAAACGCCGAAACGTGGCCCAATACAGATTCGTTGCGGCTCGATCATGACTTCAAGCATGAATAGGTTCTCCGAACGATGAGATTGTCATTGTCTCACCACCACCTGCTCGTCGAAGATCGTGAGCAAAGGTTATACCAAACAACCTCCCAAATGGAGGATATCAAGGTTTTCTGCTACTTCACCCCCCCCCGGGTAGCGAAAGTGCAGGGTTCTCGCAGTCAATTTTCTTGGCGCGGGTAATCGGCAGAGCGAGAAAGGCCTCTAAAAAAACAAGGATTTTCTCTCCATCGTCAACAAAAATTGACAGGTGACGCCTGTTTCTTCGTACGGCGGGTAGTCTATCGCGACGAGAAAAAATAAGGAAAAGCGCAATCCGCACCCAGCTTACAACCGCCGCCTCACCTTCGTCTTACGTGCTGGCACGGAGAAGATCGCCCACTCGTCCCTCAGTTTTGCGAATGTCTTCCTCATATTTGAGAATGAGATTGAGCGTTCGTTTCACGGTTTGCGAATCGAGTTCTTGCATGCCAAGGGCAAGAAGTGCGCGTGCCCAATCGAGCGTTTCAGCAATACTCGGCGCTTTTTTGAGATCAAGTTTCCGCAACCCATTAACGAAACGCGCAACTTGGCGGCGCAATTTTTCGTCCAGCGCGGGAACTTTCAACCCAATAATCTGCGCCTCTTCCTCAAAGCTGGGAAAATCAATGTACAGATGAAGGCAGCGGCGCTTCAGTGCCTCAGACAGTTCGCGAGCACGATTGGAAGTCAGAATCACGACCGGTCGATACACCGCATGGATCGTCCCGAGTTCGGGAATACTCACCTGAAAATCGCTCAGCACTTCGAGGAGAAAGGCTTCGAATTCCTCGTCAGCTTTGTCGATCTCATCAATGAGAAGCACCACTTTCCGAGGAACGCTAATCGCATGCAGTAACGGACGCTCAAGCAAATACTCACGCGAAAAGATATGAGAGGAAACCTCACTCCACTCTTGTTCCTGTGCAGTGTCGGCCTGAATCCGTAAGAGTTGCTTTTGATAATTCCACTCGTACAGGGCACGTGCTTCATCCAGACCCTCGTAGCATTGGAGGCGAACAAGTTCAGTGTTCAGCAACTCAGCGAGGACTTTGGCGATTTCAGTTTTGCCCACTCCAGCCGGGCCTTCAATGAGGAGCGGTTTTTCCAGGACCAAGGCGAGGTAAATCGCAGTTTCTACTTTGAGGGTGGTGATATAGCAGCAGCGCTTCAGACCGTCGTGGACAAAATCGGGGGGGATCTCCATGTGAAAATTAGATCTCCACGACCAACCCATCGTAGGCACACTCAAGAGTGACCTCATCCATTCGCTCTAACACCTCACGTCCCAAATGGCTCAGGAGCAAGCGTTTACACCCTAACTGTCCCTGCTGATGGGCGTGAGCGATTTGTGGATAACTCACATGGAACGTGGTGACACTACCGAAGTAGCAACACTCACAAATGAACAGATCAGCGCCGTGGGAGTGACGGATCAACCCCTCGTTCCATCCACAATCGCCAGAATAGAGGAGTGTCTTGTTCCCGACAGTCACGCGATATCCTAACGAAATATCTCGTTCCTGGTGCGGGACCTGAAACGGCAAGAGCACGACCCCCGAGAGCGTGACGCTCTGTTCCGACGGCACTTCGCGAAAATACAGGGGGAACGGCACTCCACGCGCAGCCAACTCCCGATACATCGCACTATGCAGGGCCTGTACCCGCTCCTCAGTCCCTGGTGGGCCGACAATCACGAGAGGTTTGGTACGGAGCTGTTCATAGGTATATTCAAGGAACAAAAATGGGAGTCCGCCGAAATGGTCGCCATGCAGATGGCTGATAGCAATAAAGTCGATGCGCTTCGCGGCAATACCAAGGGTTTTCAATCCCAGCAAGGTGGTCACGCCGCAATCAAGAAGAAAGCCCCCTTCCTCTGATTCAACGAAATATCCACTTTGACGTCGACCTCCACTACTAAAAGCATCACCAGCACCGACGACTGTTACGCGCATGTTCGCTCTCTTTCCAGGGAAGACCACGGTGCAACTGATCCGCCCCTGGTTTCTTTTGTTAGCCTGTTTCCTGATACCGGACAAGGGTCTAGCTTCTCGTTTCTCCACGGCTTTATCGGCTTTTGACCGCCTGCGCTTTATCCTTTCATATCAGCAGTTTTGTGCGTTCTCAGCTTTGCGTGTACGATGACAGAAACAGCACCATGTGTGTGGCATACACAACTGGTGTTCTCACTAACTTTTTCCCCTTTCTGAAGGAGCTGTTCTGTATGAGTTCCTGGTTTGCAGACACAAAAAACCTGGTTATTACCGCCCTGCTTCTTGCTGTTGTCATCTTACTTGGGCTCCTGATTTTCGGTCGGCAGCCACCTGAGGCCGGGGCACGAAAAGAACATCCTACCCGGGAGGATGTTGCTGTCATTGATGTTGCGTTCGATCGCAACAATCAACGGGCCCTGAACGTTATCTTCGATCGTCCATTAGGGGAAAAGCAGGTCGGAGAGATTTTGGGACAAGATCCAGCCATTCTCAAGCCGAGCGTCGGCGGATCCTGGAGATGGCAAGGAGCAAATATCCTCCGCTTTGAAGCTACCGATCGCTTCGCGATGGCCACCGAATATCGTCTCGCTCTGATTATCGAACGGATTATTAAGAGCAACTACACCTTCACCGGCAAGAGTGAGTTTGTTCTACAAACGGAGGCATTCAAAGTCGAGCGCATTGATATTTCTGAGGAACCGGTCCTAGAAGGGAAACATCACGTATTGATCCGCGGTAATGCACGCTTCAATACCGTCGTGAACCCAGAAGTACTGGCAACCAAGCTCCGCTTGATCGATCCGCTCCGCGGTGAGAACGATCCTATTCCTGTTGACCTCGAAACTACTTATCGCAGTCAGGTTATCGGCTTTCGCAGTCAGCCGATTGAGAAGCACAAGGAGCCACGCAAACTGAAGCTGGTGATCCTCTCCAACCTCACTCCCGAAGGTGGGAACGTCACCCTCGCGACTGATTGGGTACAAACCATCCCTCTCGGTTCATCGGAAAAACTGACGGTACTCGGTATTTCTCCGCAAGCCGGCGATCCAGACTCCACTGTCCGTCTGCGTTTTTCTTCACCGGTCAATCCAGAAGCCGTTGGGACCTACCTTTCTCTCACCCCTGCAGCGCAATATCGTCTATCGGCTGAAGGGACGGAACTCATCCTCACCGGCGCACTTATTCCTGGTCACGCCTACGAACTGACGGTTACCCAAGGTCTGCCAGCGAGAGACGAGGCAAAACTTCAGCAGGACTATAAGACTTCGTTTACCATGCCGGATCTCGAGCCCAGTTTTGCCTTTGAGAGCCCAGGTATGTTTCTCTCCGCTAGTGGGTCTCGCACTATTGCACTCAAGAGCGTGAACATCGGCGAGGTCCAATTGACCATCGACCGCGTGTACCGCAACAACCTTTTCGTGTTCTTTCAGTACAATGGTGGAGGCTACGAAGACCTTGAGTTTTACGATTCCTCGGTCGCCCACTATCTCGGCGATCGTATCGTGACGCAGTCACTACCGCTCCGCAATGAGCGCAATGTCAGCACGACCACGCCATTGCCACTTGAGAATTACGTACGCGAACAAGAACCAGGACTCTACCGCATCAACATTGTTCGCCCTAATTCCTCGCGCGGAATTTCGCGTTGGCTGTTGATGACCGACCTGGGCATCGTCGCCAAACAGGGAAAAGACGAGTTTCTCGTATGGGTCTCCTCGTTTGCCAATCTATCTGCCGTTGAAGGGGCAAATGTTCGCCTCCTGAGCGATCAAAATCAGCTCATCGCCGAAGGCCACACCGATGCCGAGGGTCTGTGGCGAGCGCAAAACCTCGCCAAGCGTTTCGAAAAACAGACTCCGTACATGGTCATCGTCGAGCAGGGCAACGATTTTAGCTTTTTATTGCTCGACCAAGCGCTCATTGATACGTCGGGTTTTGAGGTCAGTGGTGCCGAAGTATCGAAAGAAGGCTACTCGGCCTATGTGTATGGCGAACGCGATATTTACCGACCAGGGGAAACCGTTGAAGGCGTGTCGGTCGTCCGTGACCGCAACTTACAGCCTCCTCCGGTTATGCCGCTGGTGTTACGGCACAGAGACCCGGAGGGAAACATACGAGATACCCTCAAACTGACCATGACCGAGCGTGGACTCGCGCCGTTCACGCTTCCAGTCCCAGCATATGCACCTACTGGGCATCATACGCTTGAGTTATTGATAGGCGAAGAAGTCATCGGGCAGTATCGCTTTCAGGTCGAAGACTTCGTCCCGGATCGCATTAAGGTAGAAATCGCCCCGCAGAAAGAGGAAGTGAGTACTGGGCAGGAACTGGCGTACGACGTAGCGAGTGCTTATCTCTTTGGTCCACCTGCCGCTAGTCTTACCGTCGAAAGTCGGGTGCGCGTCATTCCTGCCACCTTTTCCCCTAAAGGCTACGATGAGTTCATATTTCATGATCCCGAGCGACAGTTTTCCAACCAGGAAATCCTGACAAGTGAAGGCGTTCTCGACGAGACTGGACGACGAACATTTTCCGCCACCGTGCCAACTGGCTTACGGGTTCCCTCTTCGCTCACTGCGGTTATTACTGCTCGAGTGCAAGAACAGGGGGGACGAGGGGTAACTGCGCTGCAGCGTATTCCGGTTCATCCGTATCCATATTACGTGGGATTGCGTCGGCTTGGCGAAGGGTATGCTGAGCCACGGAAACCGGTTACCCTAGAGTACGTTACCGTCGCTCCCAATGCGAGCGCAGTCCCTGCACAGAACTTGCGCGCGGAGTTATTCCGTGATCGCTGGCATACCGTGTTGCGCAAAACCGATGCGGGCAATTATCGGTACGAATCGACGCGAGAAATAGTGCTGGTCGATAGTCAAACCGTGAATGCGGGAACGACACGTGGCCAGTTCACCTTTACCCCTGCCGAGTTTGGCGAGTATCGTGTTGCTCTAACTGATGTCGATACGGGCTCTTCCACACAGGTGACCTTCTTCGTCAGCGGTTGGGGGTTCTCTCCGTGGGCCATAAAAACTCCCGGTCGGCTGGACCTCAGCGTCGACAAGACTGAATATCATCCTGGCGAAGATGCAACGGTAGTCATCAAAGCCCCATTTGCCGGGAAACTGTTCCTCACGGTCGAGCGGGAGGGAATTTTTCACCGGCAAATTCACTCGCTGTCCGGCAATACCGCAACGATCACTGTCCCCATTCTCGCAGACTACCGCCCCAATGCATACGTCACCGCCACCCTCATTCGTTCGGCATCTGACCTGGAACCTGGCACAGCGGGACGGGCGTTCGGTGCTGTCCAATTAAACGTCGATCAAACGAGTAACCGCCTCAAAGTCGATATCGCCGCGCCAGAGGAAATACGGCCGCTCTCAACCCTCACCCTGCAGGTAACCGCGGCTCCCAACGTAGACCTCACCGTTGCAGCCGTTGATGAAGGCATCCTCCAATTGATCGCGCAACAGACACCAGATCCGTTTGCGTACTTTTATCGTAAGCTGGCACTTGCGGTGCGCTCATTCGATATTTTTTCTCTGTTGTTGCCGGAAGTGAAAGTCACAGGCAAAGCCCCGGTCGGTGGTGACGCCGAAGGCGATGCGATGGAAGCAGCCGTGCGCACGGAAAGCATCCGTCGCGTGCGACCAGTGGCGTTCTGGTCCGGGATCGTCACCACTGATGGCGAAGGAAAAGCCACCGTCTCCTTTGCAATACCGGAATTTCAAGGAGCAGTGCGGGTAATGGCCGTGGCCCATCAGGGCAAACAGTTCGGTTCAGCCTCACATACAACGAAAGTCCGGACACCTGTGGTTCTCCTCCCTACCTTCCCACGTTTTCTCTCCTTCAACGATCGCGTTCAACTGCCAGTGACAGTCCGCAATGACACCGGGAAAGACGGCGACTTCACTGCGACACTCACAGTCGCAGGGCCAGTCACCATTGAGGGCGAGTCAAGCAAGAAAGTAACAGTTCCCCATGGGCGAGAACAAACCACGTATTTTACACTTAAGAGCGGCGACGTTGCCGGTGACGTTAAACTTGTCCTCACTGGCAAAGGGAATAACGAAACCACAACAGCGTCAAGTGAACTCTCGCTCCGGGCAGACCTCCCGGCCCGCACCGTGGAACACGCAGGGACGCTTGCCAAAGCAGTTACTGAGCTCCCGACAGATAATCTTGACATGTTCCGACCAGAAACACTGAGACGGGAGTTGCGTATTGGGCCACTGCCATTAGTGCAGTTTTCAGGCAAGCTACGGTACCTTCTTCATTATCCGTATGGTTGCGTCGAACAGACCACGTCGAGTATGTTCCCGCTCGTCTATTTCAGCGATCTCGCCAAAGAACTTGATCCCGAACTCTTTTCGCATAGCGATCCCACCGTCTTTGTCCAGGAAGGTATTCGTCGCCTCGCCACCATGCAATTGCATGATGGCGGTTTCGCTATGTGGCCGGATACCGACACACTCCATCCGTGGGGAAGCATCTATGCCTCGCACTTCCTCGTTGAGGCCCGTCGAGCAGGGCATTTGGTCGAAAACTTTCTCTACGATCGTGCACTCGAATTTCTCGCGCGTGAGTCAAAGCCAAGCCAGCAACCGAATGAAGAAGAGTTACAACGAGTAACCTACGCGCTCTACGTGTTGGCTCGTGCAGGCAAAGGCGATCTCGGTACGTTAGACTTCGTACGCGAGCATCACAGCAAGACCCTCAAACCCGAGTCCCGAGCCTTGCTTGGCGCGGCGTATGCCGCCACCGGCAATACGCAGGTGATTGAGGAGCTCACCCGAGGCTTAGAAGACGCAGAGCAGATCGTTCGCCAAACCGGCGGGAATTTCAACTCGACCATTCGTAACCGGGCCATGTTACTCCTCGCCTTCCTCGACGCGGCTCCGCATGATCCACGGGTGGTGAAGCTGGTTCAGCGGTTAAGCCGAGACGCGGAAACTGGCTACTGGAGCACGCAAGAGAGTGCGTTTGCCTTTGTCGCCTTGGGGCAGTTTTTCCAACAACAAGCGCAGAAAAAGCCGTATACAGGGAAGGTGTTCGTTGGCAACACCGAGATCGGAGCTTTCACGAACACCACAACGACATTCACCAACATCCCTGGCAAGACACCGATTCGTATTGAAATGGATGTTGGCTATGAGTCAGGTGCAGCATTCTATGCCCTCCAGAGCCGAGGAATTCCGACTGATAACAAATTTACGCCAGAGCAAGCCGGCCTGGAAATCAAACGGTCGTTCTTCACTCGCAATGGCGGAGAACTTGATCTCGCAACCGTCTCGCAGGGAGATCTCTTAGTCATGAAAACCCAGGTTCGTAGTAGCTCCGGCAAGGTGGACAATGTGGTTGTGCAAAACCTCCTGCCACCAGGATTAGAGGTGGAGAATCCTCGTCTCAAATCGACCGAGACTTTACCGTGGGTCAATGACGCCAATCTGGAGCCAGCCCATCAGGATATCCGTGATGATCGCGTGCTCTTTTTCACTGATCTGCCAGACAACACCTGGCAAAGAACGTATACGTTACTGCGCGCCGTGACACCCGGAGCTTTCCGTCTACCACCAGCGCAAGCAGAGGCAATGTATGATCCAGCTATTCGCGCAACCGGAGAACGTGGAACCATTACGATAACGATCAGGAAATGATCAGAGAAGAACCGCAAAGAGTACTTCAGCAACGCACCCAATCCGCTATGCAACCGATTGGGCAACATTGCTCGTGGCACGCCTTGACGCGGATTGTTCGAGGCACCCTGATCGGTCTCGGCTTGCTCTATGGCGGTTTTCTTTTTCTGAACTGGCGGTTCCCTTTTCCTATCGCAACCGTACACCGCCAGCCAGCCGCCGTTGTCACTGATCACACAGGAGTGCCGCTGCGGATCTTTCTTCCGCCTGATGAACAACTGCGCTTTCCGGTTACCATAGATCAAGTCGCCTCGGTCTTTCTCCAGACCCTCATCGCTTCAGAGGACCGCTGGTTCTATGCCCATCCTGGAGTCAATCCGTTTGCTATCGCGCGTGCGCTCTGGTCGAATGTGCGGGCTGGTAGAATCGTCTCCGGCGCATCCACTATTTCCATGCAAATCGCACGCATGGCCGAACCAAAACCGCGAACGCTGTGGGCGAAAGGCCAGGAAGTGTTTCGTGCCCTGCAGTTGGAACGACTCTTCACGAAAGAGCAGTTACTTGAGTTGTACCTCAACCTAACACCGTACGGCGGGAATATCGAAGGCATCGGAGCTGCCACATCCGTGTATTTCGGCAAATCACCGATGCAACTGTCCTTGGGCGAGGCGGCACTGCTGGCAGCCCTGCCACGCTCGCCCAACCTCTACAACCCTGCACGGAACTCTGATATCGCCTTGACCGTGCGCAATCGCGTGCTCCAACAACTCGCCCGAGACCATGTCTTCTCTGCCCAGGCTATTGCCGATGCCTCTCAGCATCCGGTACGTGTACCGCACTGGCGTCCGCCATTTATAGCCCCACATTTTTGTCAGTTTGTCGTCGATCGCTCCTCACCAAAGTCGCATATCATTACAACCTTAGATCGCCGCATTCAGCAAATTGCCGAAGAACAAGTCGCCGCGCATATCTCCATGCTCAACAGCCGGGGTATCAATAGCACTGCCGTGATTGTGATCGAAAATGACACGCGTGCGGTCCGCGCCATGATCGGTTCACCGGATTTCTTCGCCACTACCTATGAGGGGCAAGTTAATAGTGCCGTTGCGCGTCGTTCCCCTGGCTCAGCCCTGAAGCCATTTCTTTATGCGATGGCTATAGATACCGGGCTGGTTCTCCCGACATCGTATCTTCTCGATGTGCCAACCGACTTTGCTGGCTATGTCCCGGAGAATTACGATGGACAATACTCAGGGAGAGTCACAGTAAGTGAATCTTTGATTCGTTCCCTCAATGCTCCGGCAGTACGCTTGCTCGCGCAAATCGGACTTACCGAGTTCCATCAACTCCTCAAACGTGGCGGGCTCACAACACTTGACCGTCCCACGACTACGTATGGCCTCCCCCTTATTTTAGGCAGTGGCGAAGTCACGTTACTTGACCTTACCAATCTCTACGCGACGCTTGCAGCAGGAGGAATCTACCGCCCGGCACAGGTGCAGGTCACTGATCCCTCCGCCACTGTGCCCGAAGATCGTTTATTTTCGCCAGAGACAGCTCATGTCATTACGCGGATATTAACGGGGCTGCAGCGTCCAGACCTCCCACGGGCATGGCATCTCACCCGCGATGTCCCGGTCGTCGCCTGGAAAACTGGCACTTCATACGGCCATCGTGACGCATGGAGTCTAGGGTTTTCCTCGCGCTACACCATTGGCGTGTGGGTTGGCAATGTTGACGGTCGTGGACAGAAAGGCCTGGCGGGGGCAGAACACGCTGCCCCCCTGCTGTTTGACCTCTTCCGTACAATTGAGCAAGGCCCCGCGCAATTCTCCACCCGCGAAGATTTGCAACTCGCCACAGTCAATGTCTGCGCCCTCAGTCACGAGTTGGCAGGTCCGTATTGTCCATTACAAGAAACCGTCCTTTCGCTTCCCGGACGATCCAAACTGTCTTTTTGTTCGTATCACAGGCGTGTCTTTGTTGACTCGATCACGGGAGACCTCTTGAATGGGTCGTGCCTTGCCTCACGTCCCCATCATGCGGAGGTGCTCACTGTGTATCCGTCGGAATTCGTTGCCTGGAGGCAGGTACGGGGCGAGCCAATTGCTGTCGCCCCTCGTCTAAGTCCTGCGTGTAATAATATTCCCACCAATGATCCCCTGAAGATTATCTCACCAAATGCCGCGACTCCCTACTTCCTCCGCCGAGATACACCAAGAGAATATCAGCAGATTCCGCTTATCGTGCAAGGCGGTACGTCGGCAGAGCAGCTGTACTGGTATCAAGATGGCACCCTCATTGAGCGCGGTTCTCCTGCGACGTCGCTGTTTCTGCCATTACAGCCTGGGACACATCGGCTTGTCGTCGTGGACAATACCGGCCGGTCTGACAGTCTTTCCTACACAGTTGAACATCCCTAAATTTGGCATCCCCTACCGATAATTTGGTATGCTGGGTGTGGGGCGTGAGAAAAATAGCTGCGTACTAAAGATTTGGAGGAAAGGAGAACGCATGAACGCTGGGGGACCGCGTTTACGGACAAAGATGCCGAAGTGGCAAAAGAAGCGAAGAGGATCCGTACAACGAGTACACGAAGCGCGGTCAGCTCCCCACCCGCACACTCTCGAACACAGCGAGAACTTGTCTCTAGATTCTCTCTCCAATGAACCCACGACGAAAAACGGAGAGTCCCTTCCCGTCGTCGACTATCTTCAACATCACTTTCCTTTCTTCTCTCGTAACGATGACGAAGCCGAGCATTCTTCCTCCTCCATTATCCCCACGCTTCCGCCAACCCATAACGGTGAACAGCAGCCACCTCACGCTGTCCACTCCCGCCACATACAACGGCGAAAAGGTCGCTCAGTTGAACGAGAGCAGATTAACGTGGCATTGCGAGCCGAAATTGCCGAACGCAAACGAGCCGAAGAGGCTTTGCGAAAGGCCTACGCTGAACTTGAGCAACGAGTACAAGAACGGACCGTCGATATACAACGAGCAAATGCAGCCTTGCGTGAGGAGATTCGCGAACGCCAACGCGCAGAGGAGGCGCTCCGCGCCCTCAACGAAACCTTGGAGCACCGAGTGGAAAAACGGACAACAGCACTCGCCCGAGCGAACAAAGCGTTACGCATGGAAATCTTTGAACGGCAGCAAACCGAAGCGGCGTTAGAAGAAGTCCGTCGGCAAAATGAGATGATTTTGAACTCCGCGGGTGAAGGCATCTTTGGCCTCGACATGGACGGCAAAGCAACGTTCGTGAATCCTGCCGCTGCTCGGATGCTTGGTTACGAGGTCAGTGAACTCCTTGGAAAATTTCTCCATGACATCTTGCATTATCAGAAAGCTGACGGTACGCCCTACCCAGCAACGGCATGCCCGCTGCTCCGCACCCTACATGGCGGGATAGTAACCCACGTGACCGAAGAAGTGTATTGGCGTAAAGACGGAACGAGTTTTCCCGTCGATTACATAAATACCCCTATTCACGATGAAAAAAACCGCGTTATTGGTGCGGTGGTCACTTTCCAAGACATTACGCAACGCAAAGAGATCGAGCAGACCAAGAACGAAGTTCTGTCCATGGTCAGTCACGAAATCCGAACGCCATTGTCGAGTCTCCGGGGGTTCACTGAGTTAATGCTGAACCGGAACTTCTCGCCGGAAAAACAGCGAGAACTGCTTACAGTGATCCATAATGAATCCCTGCGCCTCTCTCACCTTCTCGATGATTTTCTCGATTTACAACAGATCGAGGAAGGTAAGCACCGTTACACGTTCGCACCGATCTCGCTTGCGCCATTATGCCACGAGGTTACCTCGGTGTTTGCCAACCACGAGGGGAAACATTCCCTCCACCTCGACGTTGCCCCTATACTTCCTCCGGTTCATGCCGATGCGGCAAGGCTTCGTCAGGTGCTCTCTAATCTTTTGTCCAACGCAATTAAATTTTCTCCACAAGGCGGGAAGATTATCGTTGGCGCACGACAAGAGGATCAACAGATCATCATCTGGGTCAAAGATCACGGGGTAGGCATTCCCCCAGAAGCATTGCCACAGCTCTTCAGCAAATTCTTCCGAGTCGACAATTCTGATATCCGCAACATCGGGGGGACCGGGCTGGGGCTCGCTTTGGTAAGGGAAATTATCACTGCTCATCGCGGAAAAGCATGGGTTGAAAGCTCACTTGGCGTAGGAAGCACCTTTTTCTTCTCTCTGCCTATCGCGGTCGCGTAGGACGCAAACACTGCTCACATGCGTGTTGTCGTCATCATTAATCCGATTTCTGGGGCGTACGGTCGTCCAGCCGTTGCTCAACAACGGGCCTTGCTGGCAACCAATTTCCTCTCGGCGGCGGGAGTGGCTCACGAGGTCCACATCACTGAATGCCCTGGCCATGCCTACAAACTCGCCCGTGGAGCTGTCCAACGCGGGGTGTCTGTGGTGTTCGCCTGGGGAGGCGACGGGACGATGAATGAAGTTGGTCGCGCGTTGGCATTCAGTAACACCGCACTGGCGCTTATTCCGGCAGGCTCTGGTAATGGTTTAGCCCGGGAACTGTGTGTTCCTCTTGATCCTACGCAAGCCTTGAAAAAGGCGTTACACGCGGCTGACCATTGTATCGATGTTGGCCAAATCGACGAGTATTTATTCTTTAATGCTGCCGGGATTGGGTTCGATGCGCACGTCAGTATGCTGTTCAACAACCGTCCACAACAGCGGCGGGGGTTACTGCCATATGTCACAATCGCTCTTCGCGAGATCTTCTCCTACCGGCCACACACTTATGATATCAGGACAAATAGTGAGACACTCCGGTCTCGTGCCTTACTGATCGCCCTGGCCAATTCACGTCAGTATGGAAACGGTGCCGTCGTTGCACCACAGGCCCGACTAGATGATGGTTTACTCGACCTGGTGGTCATCCAAGCGCGCTCGACGCTGGCAACCCTGAAGTATGCACGCCATCTCTTTACAGGCACCCTCGCTACGGTTAATGGGGTCCTCATGCGCAAGGTCACACACGCGACCATCACGGCGCAGCAACCTCTGTCGTTTCATGTGGATGGCGAACCGCTGCGCAATAGTCGCGCTACGCTTACCGTACAGCTCCATCCGGCCGCCCTCCGTGTCCGACGGTGAAGATGCGCAACTTACAACATATCGGGAGACTAACCGTCATGGCAGACGCACTCAACACCCAAAACGAGTTATCCATAGAAAAGCCTCTGCCGGGGAGTGGCCAGGGTGAACGGTGAGCAGGAAGCAGAAGACGAACAGGTAGTCCGACACCAGGTCTTGGAACGACGTACCAGGGAAGAAAAAGGAGGAAGTTATACCAGTTCCTGAAAGATTGTAGTGTTTATTCCTTTGGCCACCACCGATAGGCAGTGAGGGCGCGAATATGATGGGGCTGAGCCAAGAGTTGGCGACAGCGACGCCCGAGGGTGCGATCAAGCGCCTGGATGGAGGCAAACGCGCGGGTTATGGGCTACGGTTCCTGTAAACGGAGAGGGAGTAGACGGGAGACATTTCTGGGATGTAACCGCACAGAGGGGGTGCAAGAGGTTGTGGCGGCTGCGGATTAGTGATAGGCAGCGAGCCCAGCATGGCAAACATTTCGCCACCACTGGGCATGAGTGAGGAAGACTGGAACGCCACACCGATT
>JBFWXH010000074.1:0-40477 GCA_050187625.1 Binatia bacterium | reverse complement strand
TATCCCTTATCCGTTTCCCCTTTTCCATTTTCCTGCAGCAAATCGCGACGCTTTTGCATCCTTTGTTAGTAGGAACAAACAACACGCACAGGAAAGGCAGGAGAAGCAATGGAGCAGTCACCGTAACAGCGCATCCCAACAGGCAAAGGCAAACAGAACGCAGACAATTCAACAACTAACACCAAACCAAGAAAGGACGCTGCCATGAAAACGCTGATCAATACTGTTGCTTCTTCGCTGTTCAAGAAAACCGCGTATGCCTTAGGAATGTTCTCAGTCGTAGCCATGCTCACGATTGGCGAAGTCAGTGCCGATAGAGGTATTGGGGCAGGCGTACTCATTCCCTCACAGGGAACATGGACACACGTGGCCTCGGCCTGTATTCCCGATGAAGACACGATCGACTACCAGTTCGGCGGTGCAGGCGTGTTGTTCCCTAGCGCTGTTAGCGGTGAAATAACGCTACGCTGTAATATCACCAACGTAATGGACCCAGATTTTCCCTGGAACACGTTAGAAGTTGTCTATCGCGACCCGGACGGTAGTGGCGCGACGAATCGAGTAACGGTGACGCTGCATAAAGTTGGTTTGAACGGGACCGCCGAAACTCTGGTAACAACCATAGATCCTGTTACCCGTAGGCCGACATCACTCACCGACCCTTCCTTACTTGCAACCTTCGATAGCAACGTCGCGGCAAGCGCAACCTCCTCAACCCAAGTCCACACCGTCGGCGTGAATCATAGCTTTGATTTCGCCACTAATGCCTACTACGTCAAAATTAAAATGAGACGCGATGCCGGTTCGACAACAACCCCAGCGGCGTTCATTGTTCGACTCCATGGGATTTTTCTTCTTGGTGGATAATCGCCGGCCTTATTCTTGATTCTGTCAACTCATAGGCGGCCCGGCCAGCAATGACCCGGGCCGCAGTATTTTTGACCGCGATAGGCTGCGGGAAACTCGCACTGATACTGTGCGACAATTTGCTCGCGTCGCTCCTCCGCCTTCTCGTGCAAAGGGAAGATTTGACGCCGGGGTTACCCGTCCACAAACAAGCGTCATTCCGGAAAACCAGGTCGTACTGATTTTACAGAGGGACTAACTTTTTGTTTTGATCAACGTAGAGCACCTTAGCGGGCACCGAATAAACATTCGTCTCGTGAATTACCGCGCCATTGTGTACAGAAGCATTACGACAGTTCGTCCAGTAACGCCCGGGCTTCCTTCAGGTCCGCTGTGTCAAATCCTTCGGTGAACCAGTTGTAGACTTCGGCGAGTATCGTTCGGGCTTGTTGCTTGTTGCCCTGCGCCTGCTTCAACCGCGCTAAGCTTATCGTCGCCCGCAGCTCGAGGGACTTGGCCTGCTGACGCTGAGCGACCTCGATGGCTTTAAGAAAACACGCTTCAGCTTCGCCTTGGGCATCAGGCCTCAGGGATCGGGGGGCAGCAACTTTGCATTTTGAACTTTGCGCTTTGAACTGTGGTTGTAGTGTCAGCTCGCCGCGTAGTCGATACAGCTCCGCCTCGTACCAGCGCTCCGCATTGGTGTTGACCAGGGCAAGGGCGTCTTTTACCGCAGCGAGCCCTTTTTCGCTCTGCCCCATCTTCTGATACACCTCAGCGAGTACGGCCAGCGCGTACGGCCGTAAAGTCCCCGATCCAGTCGATTCCCAGATCGTCAGTCCGTGGTAAATCTGCGCCAGACCGTTTTCGCTGTCTCCCTGCTCCGCCAACGCCCACCCGTAGAGAATCCTCCCTCCCCCTAAGCGATGCGGAGACGTGCCGTGCTCAGTCACAAGCGCCATGAGCGCCTCTGCTCGCTCCTGGACTATCTCGCCTTCTCCGCGCAGTTCGTGCAGTACGCCGGTAAAGTGCAAGGCAGAAGCCAGACTCATGGGATAGGCAAGCTGGTGAGCAAGCGCCAACGCGTCGCGGCTCTTCCGCAAGGCCTGGTCGGGGTAGCCGAGGAACCAGAGCACTAACCCCACGTCTAAGTGACAACCTACCCCCGGATCGTCCACGCCACGGAACGTGCTTGGGTCGGGTGGTTGACAGCAATATACCGCTGTTGCTTCTTCCAAGTGTGTCCGCGCTGCCCCAAACTCACCTAACCAGATCAAGGTCGCGCCTAGCAAATAGTGCGACCATAACAGCGCTCCAGCGCTTTGCCTCTTCGTGCCGATCTCCAGGCATTGTTCTTCACACGCACGTGCCTTTTCGAGTTCTCCACGGGTCATGTAAAAGCCCGACAGTGCCAGCAAAACCTGCAGGAGGTGGCGATCGTCTCCTATCTGCCGGCTCAGCGCTAAGGTCTTGGTCAGCGTTGCCTCCACCTCCGGGGCAGCATACCCTTTGGTGGCCATGAGTACGGGACTCAGCCTCATGTGGAGGGCGAACTCTTGCCGCCACCGAGCAGACGTGTCCGGAAGGTATTGCAGCAGTGCCAAGCCCCGGGTCAACAACGCAATCGTTTCGGGGTAGGCATGTTTGTGGACGGCATTCTCCGCGGCGCGCTGGAGATACTGCACGGCGTGCAGAAAGTCTCGCCCTTGCTCAAAATGCACCGCGAGCTCTGCTGCGATCTCTCCCGCCCGAGGCCCATACGCCTCTTCAATGCGCTTTCCAATCTTCTGATGGAGATTGATGCGTTCGGTTGCTCGTAGTCGCTCGTACAACACCTCTTGATACAAGGCATGCGTGAACCCGAAACGCGCTGTGATGGTTCCGTCTGGCCATTCACCAATCCCAAGGGCCCGTACGAATTGCCCTTGCCGGGCCAGTTCCTCACATTCATTTTCGACCGTCTCAATTTGTTTTTCGAGAGCTGCAGAAACTGCCGCCGTAGAAAACTCCATGCCCGCCACGCTCGCCATCTCTAGCGCTCGTTGCGCCTCGGGGGTGAGCTGTTCCACTTGCTGCTCGATGAACTGCCTTAGCGTCCCGGGAGTCTCGACAGCCTCAAGCTCACTGGAGAGCCCCCATCGCCCTTCCCGCTCTACAATCATCCCTCGTCTCACCAGGTTATCGACTACATTCACCATGAATAACGGATTACCCTCCGTGCGCCGGTAGATATAACGGGCCAGCTTACCTAGAGACACCTGGTCGGCCGTCTCGGTAGGAAATCGTCCCCCTACATACTGCGCCACCTCGTCTTCAGTCAGCAACTCCAGCGCTAGCTCCTGACATTGGCCGTGCACCAGCAGGTCTTGCTTGAGTTCCCGTAGTGGGTGTGTACCGAGAATCACATCCACCGGTCGATACGCGCCCAGGAGCAGGACGCGCGCACGGTGTGGCCGGCGGGCGAGATACGAGATCAAGTCGAGACTGGAATAATCACTCCACTGCAAGTCCTCAAATCGCAGGACAAGTGTCCTCTCCGCTGTCAGAAGCTCTATGGCCTCGGCCATCTCTCGCAGCATGCGCTCTTTTGTGGCACCGACCACGCGCCGTTGCAATGCCTCAAGTTCTTCCCCTGCCAATACGCCCGGTATCTGGGCGAGCCAAGTTGGAGCATACCTGCCCACTAGCTCAATAAGCTCCTCCCTCCCCGGCTCCCGACATAATTGACCAACCGCTTCGAGCACCGGCAAATAGGCTTCGCCTGCCCCGTGGTGCTTTATGCACTGCCCCCGGGCGATCCAGAGATCTGCCCGGCCACTGAGCTGCTCCAGAAACGCTTCCACCAGCGTCGTCTTGCCAATCCCCGCCTCCCCGGTCACAAACACGACTTGGCGCTCTCCGTTGATCGCCTTGTCCAACCACTGGTGGAGTTGCGTCAGTTCGGTCTCACGGCCCACCAGGGCCGTTGTCGGCTGCCGGTGGTCAGTGGCCCCAGTTGTGTCGGGGGCGGCTGGCAAGGGACTCCTGTCTCCTGTGTCCTGACTATTACCGACCTTCCCAATGAAGCGATACCCCTGTCGATGCACGGTCTCAATGTACTGCGGCTTCTTGGCGCTATCTCTGAGCGCCTTCCGTAACCGTCCCATGCACACGGTCAGCGCCGGGTCACTCACCACCGCCTCCGGCCAGACCCTCGACAAGAGTTCGTCCTTGGTCACCAACTGCCCCGGCCGCGCGACTAAATACTGTAAGACGGCGACCGCTTTAGCCGTTAGCCTCACTGCCTGTTTTCCGCGCCAGAGCTGGGCGTTCCGCAGGTCTAGACGATACGGGCCGAAGTGAAGGGTCTGATGTTCCGGCATTTTTAGCTCCCCTGCGTCTGTTCGAGTAATGTTCGAGTCATGTTCGAATTGTGTTGTGACTGTGCGGGCTGCGGGTTGCTATGTTCCGCCCATACCACAGGCAGGAGGGCAAGAAAACCGTGTGCCCAAAGAAATCGTACCGTGGCCGGAGCTGTATGCGGCGGACGAAAAACGAGCGGGCAAGAAAAGTCAGAAGGACAACCCAGCAACGAAAGCCACAACCCCTGGAAGGAGGACACCAGAATGAAGACATTAGCACTGAAGCGAGTAGCGTTGCTTTGCGCGGCACTCACCTGGGCTGCAACCGCGTACGTTCGGGAAGCCGGAGAAGATGTCTATTGACTGCGGCTGTCCTGCCCAGAAGGGCACGACATGCCGTGCCCCGCCAGGGTAGCGCCGCACAGGCCGAGGAGGAACCGCGGCCTCCCCAGGCGGCGTCATCCCGTAGAGGAATAGTTCTTTTATGCAAACGACGGCTTGAAAGGAGGTTCAAAAATGGGAAAGCGTATCCCGAGGAGTTTGGATAGTCAGAAACTTTTCTTGGCGGCAATTGTGGGGGTGCTGCTAGGGCTAATGGCCATGAGCCCTCTACCTGCACTCGCACAATCGGACGAGGAGGGAGAGGAAGATACGGGTTTCGCAAAAGGCGGGTTTGAGTTTAAGGGGATTCTTGAGGGTCACAAATTTGAGCACGACTTCGCAGTGGAGTCAGAACTGATACACGAAAACGACGGAGTGGGACAGTACGTGCTGACATCTTGGATACACTTCCAATTGGTCGCATTTGTTGATGCAGAGAATGAGACGCAGATTGATTTTGAGGACACGTTTGTGGGGACCGGGACATCCCGGACTCTCGCCGCAATCACTGTTGGGATACAGGTAGTGACAAGCATCGTTGATGCGATCGCGCCGAACTCTCTAATTGATGCGGTCGCGCCGAACTCTGTGGTGGATGCCGTCACGAAGCAGTGGACCAGTTCCCTTGGTGAATTGTTGTCACCAACGGAGAGCAACGAAGTATTCAACGCGATCGTGGCCGGAATTTGTGACACAGCCTCAGCCTGCACTAGTGGCGACGCCTGCACCGATTTATCTGCATGCATAGACGAGCCATGCATTACAGGTGCGGGAACAGTGGGGACATTTGCGTGCCAGGCCGGCGCTCTGGAGTGCAGCCCGATTATTATTGACTGAGGCTGCCTCGGAAACCTCAAGCGTATTTCGTTTACCAAAGCGCTGTCGTCCGTATGGATCTCCGCTAACAGCAATCCTCCTCAACCCCCCTTTGGCAAAGGGGGACAGCGCGGAGCGCAGGGGGATTTGCATATGGCGGTAGAACAATCTGGTCAATACAAGAGCAAATCGCTCTAAGGAGGCGAACATGAGATACACCGTGCGATCCCCCCCAGTGTGAGAGCTCCGAAGACCGACCATAAGAGAAACGCCTAACAGACAAAAGGAGGTTCATATGAACGTATTACGCCGCCTCTTTCCCGTATTCGTCTTCACACTAGTCCTCGGTCTTGCCACCGTGACGGACGCCAACGCGCAGTCGGAGGAGGAACTTAACGATAACGAATGTATTCGGTCATGTGTTGTTAAGATCGGGGCCTGCCATCAGATATGTGACACTGAAGTCACTACTGAGGTTCTAAAAGATAATTGTCACCAGAGCTGCAGTGACGCACTCACCTTGTGTATCTTTGACTGTATAGAGCGGGTGACAAAGCCTGATGAATAGCAGTTACATACCAGCCCAATGGCCTGGGTACGAGGCGGTCTGATGGTCTACCACGTCAGGCCGCGTTGTCGTTTTGGGTCTTGCAATTCAAGTGCACCACGTATTCAGCTCCCGCAGCCTGAGCGCCTCAGACACGGTGGACTTAATGGAATCGCATAGGAGGAAGATCCCCTCGCTGCCAACGAACCGTGCGTTCGTGGTGCAGTTCCGGGCCGAGGCGGACGTGATCCACGGCCGATTTGACGGCCGCGTGGAACATATAACGTCCGGGCAAGCGGTCAACTTTCACCGCCTGGAGGAGTTAGAAGCCTTCCTGATTCAGGTGATGAGGGTGGTGCAAGAGCAAATATAGAGCTGGCCGTGTGTAAAACTTTGAACCCGACCTGACAGACACGGCAGCGAAAGCCACAACCCCTGAAAGGAGGATACCAGCCATGAAGACATCAACGATGAAGGCCTTCGTGATCGCCGCTACCTTGGCCGGGGCAGTCACCGGCTTGTCTATCCGATCCCCGGCCCTAGCGGGCGGGACAGGCGGGCATGCCCTGCTGTGGGATTGGGAGTTATCGGCCGATACGCAACGAGTGACCACGGTATTTTTGGAAGTCACGGCCGGCTGGCTGAACGCACCGCACGCGGTGTCCGTGACCATCACGAGTGTCAACGGTGATCCGCTCGATGTGTTCTTTCACGGGACCACCGAGGCAGATCTCGCCGACCTTAACGTCGTAGAGGGAAGCATCTCGCAGGGTTCGGCAGTGGTTGAGCTGCCATTTAATGATATACGCGACAGGGAGTTTCATACGACCTACACGTTCTGTTCGCATGTCATCTTTGCCGACCAAACTCCCGGACCCGAGGTCTGTTCGACTCCTCCATTTCAATTCTAAACAATCTCACCTTGGTCGTGGATCATTGAAAACGCTCGACATGAGCCGAGATGAGGCTGCGGATAGCGGAGTAGGGCACGTAGCACGCGCCAGCCCTTGCATCGGCGCGCTTTGCACGCCCTACAGTCTTCGAGCTTCAGCTGCTACGCTACTGTGTACACAACTGTTAACACGGCACTGGCTCACGCATACTCTCCCTTGAGAGGAGCCAGGCGATGAAAGTAGCAGGAATGCGGGAACTGCGAGCGAACAGTGCCGCTTTATTGAGGAGCGGCGAGCCGGTCCTCGTCACTCGCCATGGGAAGGTGTCCGGAGTATATGTCCCTCTCGACGAGCCGGACCGTCTGCCTGACGACCTACGACGTGAACTCGTAGCGGTATTGGGAAGGCACCTCGCCAAGGCACTGGAGGGCAAGGGGGTCACGGAGCGAGAGCTCACAGAGGATTTCCATGCCTATCGTCAGCGTCGTCGCTGACGCCAACGTGCTGCTCTCGGCGGTGGTAGGCAAAGCGCTGCTGCGGGTGTTTACCAAGTTTACGGTCACGGTCCACGTAGCACGGGTCACGAGCAAGGCTAAAGAAAAGACGAGGAAGAACGAGAGTGACTGTGTTTTTCAGCCAGTTCTGCCCAACCTGCGGCTCTGAGTGAAGTATCTGCGTTTCCAGCATTTTTAGCTCCCCGCGTCTGTTCGAGTGACATTGACCTTGCTCCTTAACGGCACCACGTAGTCGCCTCGGTTCCGCCTCCCCAGACGATCCAGCGCTCTGCGCCCCTTTCGATCCGTACGCGGCCCGGCCAGCAATGTCTCGGGCCGCGTTGTTTTTGGTAGCGACAGACACGACCTGCAGCAGCCACTCTCGTTGTGTCACTTTTCCAAGCAAAAGCCAGGCTTACCTTGCAGCAAAACGTTGCTCTTTTTCTTCTTTTTTCCCCAGGAGGTACACATGAAAACACTACTGAAATCCGTGATGGCACTGGTATTCAGTGCAGGGGTGTTTCCCACCTTGGCTCACGCGGACACGATCCGTTTCTGTGTGCACATCAACGCGGAATACAGCGATAGTTGTCGCGGCTTCGGCCCGCAGCGCGCTACTGATCCTGGCGTGTGTAATTCCGCGGAATATCACACGGAGGATTACTGGGCAGATCGGTATTTTGTCAAAGACTCGGGAACCGGAGATTACCCACATCCGTTGACGAATGCGGCGGACAAAGCCCGGCATCAAGCCTTCCGCGGTGGTCATATAAAAATCGTCGAGGGTAGTACGGAATCCGGTAAAGAGCTGTTCAATGGCTACTTGGATGACGGTTCCAATAATGCGGTAGGATGTACGGGGTGGCTCACTCCGAATACGGCCGCCGGTGACTATTGGATTCGGATCTGGTCTGAAGGAAAGGTGCGCGGTTTCCGGTATAAAGCCGTCGGGAATGACGGGAACGTCCGCTACATGGATTACGTTCGCAATTTTCCTGCTTCCGCCAGCGGAACGACGCAACGGCTCTATTTGTTTACCGGCCGCTATCCGGGCGATTCCTCCGCCACCGATGCGCAGCGTCTGAAACGGCGCATTTTCCAGGCTGGCAATGCCCTGGCCTTCAGTCTCGCACGCGAACGGCTCGGGGTAGCACCGATCCGTATCACCTTACGAGTGCGCCCCGGTGGAGGCACAGCCCATGGGTGCGACGATGGCCTCTGGGTATGGTGGTTCGATGGACTGGACGCCACCGGCCCGCAGGATGAATGTATTGGCGTGCCCGGCAGCGGCGAGTACAGCACGAATCCCAGCATCGAGCTCGATAGTAAAACCATCGTGAGTCATGAGTTGGGGCATGTTCTACTCAAACGCAGACTCGGCGGGGTTCCAACTATAAATTATAGCTACGATGGCCCCGCAGGCCCGCGTTGTATTGCGAGCGCGACCGGGCATCGTCTGAGTAGCATCGAATTCAACAGCGCGGCGCTGTGGGAAGGATTTGCCCATGCCTATGCAACGAAAGTGTGGAACGATCCGTCTGAGCCGGATGCAGTTTTCCCGGCATATTCAGGAGGGATCGTGGACATGGACAGTGGCAGGGGCAGTTACCCGGAACGCAAGATGGAGACCGACTGTACAGACGCGGGTACCAGTCCCGGTGGCTTCTCCGGGAAAGGCAATGAAACAGACTGGGCGCGGGCCTTCTGGGAATTACACACCTGTGATCCTACCGGAGATACGAGCTTGAGCAGGATCGCTGGAGTATTGGATTCAGCCGCTAACTGGAGTTCCACGAACGCGTACGCGAATGTGAATACCGCGATGAACGCCACGGCCACACCAGCTCAGATGCGTACCTGTTGGAATCGGGTGAAGGCCGAGAACGGAATCGATCACTAGCACCCGATCTGCCGCCAGAGCATACACCGCGGTCCGGCCTGGCCGGGCCGCGCTATTTATCGTCCTCCCGTTTGTTGGCTGCTGACACATTCCCTCCTTTCTTCTCCTTCTTTCACGAAGAGTTTTTATATCGCTACCCCCGCAGCAAAACGCCGCGTTTTCTCTTCCTCTGTTCGTAGAAGACGACACCAAACACAAGGAGGAAAACACCCCATGCAATATAAATAACTATATGTGAGGTCTCACACAGGTAGCACCCCCCCTACTCTCTTGTAAATCACAACGAAAGGACGTTCCGCTATGAAGACCCCATGTCTCTATAAACACCTGCGTATCCTGGCGATGGCAAGTTGGTTGCTCTGCGCTCCAGCCGTCACCCAGGCAACCGATGATCCCCTTTTACCGTTTAACACCCTCGTTAACCAAACCGAGAGCATGGCTGTCGGTACGGTGAAGGAAGTGAGCGAGGATAAGTTCTCTGGCGCGCAGAAAGCGGCGATCTCGATTGAAGAACAACTCTCAGGTCGTCTGCCATCGAGCATCTCCTTGCCTGGGAGCACGATGGATCCGGCACTGCCCAATTTCACCGTTGGTGAGCAATTTCTTCTGTTCCTTAAGGCTGCTGGAAAAGGCTTCACTCCTGTAGAGGGTGCACATGGGTTGATAGAAATCCCTGCGGGTCGCCTTCCCGCTACGCTTTCCCTGCTCAAGGAGAGGTTGGACAAAGGGAGCAAAATCCGGCTCGCTGATCTTCGTGACGACCTTGTTGTTCAGCAGTTCCCTGCTGCTGCTGTATTGCTTGGTTCCGTACTAGAAGAAATGACACAACGGCTACTGCCAGAAGAGGCTCCCCTAGTTGCGGATATCGCTTGCAATAAGCAACAAGAATTCCCGTCGGCGGTTCAGACATGGGCCCTCTATCGTGTCGGTCCGTTAAAAGTCGCTGAAGCACGCGAGTGTGTTGAAGCCATCTTAACGACAAAGGAGAATGGTGCCGCGAGCATCGCTGCCGCTGAAACCCTGGGCAACTTGAAAGATCCACGCAGTCTTCCCGCACTCTTGTCCGTACTCGCGACGTACGACCAGCCGTCGGACGATGAGAACGACGATGATGGCGATGGCGGACTTCGTCTCGCCGTGGTCTTAGCCATAGGAAAGATTGGCGACGCTACAGCCGTACCAGCCTTACAGAAACTCGCACAGAACGGGGACGACCTCGCGCTCCACTCGACCGCGGTTCATGCGCTGGGACTCATCGGTCCCAAGAGCATCGATGCCTTGACCGAGATTAGCAAGGCTCACCCGAGTTCCCTGATCCGCGATCAAGCCCAACGGACGCTCGAACGCGTACAAAAAAATAACTGATTCTCGCAACCTTACCATTTCATTCGGAGGAAATGATTATGAAACGCTCTCGCTTACTCATGCTTGTGCTCATGAGCTTTTTCTCTGCTGTACCTGCATACGCTCATCAACTTGTCTTTGTCGATTTCTCGAACTTTAATCTGTCCGCATATGCGACCGTGAACGGAAATAGCCCAGCCACCAAGAACGATGAAGTCGCCGTGCGCGAGCTGATCATCGCCAACATGGTCAAAGACTACGCACCTTTTGATGTCCAGTTTACTACTGTGCAACCAGCCAGTGGTCCGTTCACCCGTGTGGTTATCCTCAATAACACCGTCAACAATCTTTTTGGCTGTGCCGGCCCGAGTTGCTGCCAATTTGGTGACTGTACTGGAATTGGTACCTTTACCCAGTCCCAGAGTGCCTGCGAGGTGTACGCAGGTACTTTCGCCAGCAACACGAACTTCTCCGGAGACAATGCGACGACTGCGCGTATTGCCAGAGGAATCTCACATACAGCCAGTCACGAACTGGGGCATGTGTTGGGTTTGCAGCACTGCAACTCAGCGGACGATGCCTTTTCAGCCGGGAGTTCGTGCACCAGCGCGTTTGCCAACAGCGCCGACCAGAACATCAATTTTCACGTGATGGCGAGTGGATCGGCCTCAGGCTTGACCATGGAACAACGCGCGACACGCGATCGCTTTTTCAGTGTGCATTCCAGCCGTCGGGTATTGTTCAAAAATTTCCAGTCGCGCAATCATTGGACTCCCCTGGAAAGCGTCAATCTCGGTGGTCGTGCCGACCTCACGTACGGCGCGCTCCGCACTCCGGATAAAGTCCGCTGGGTGAATCGACTTTCCAATGGTGAGACCTTCGGGACCATGACCACCTTCACCAACGACGCCGGGAAAAGAGCCGATATGTTTTTTAAGGAGGATGTGAACGGTGATGGTCGTGCTGACCTTGTGATCGGGGAAATTCGCAATAGCACCACCGTACGCTGGCGAGTCCGTCTTTCAACCAGTACCGCTTTCGCCGCTGCCACAGTGTTTGCCGAGGATGCTGGTGACCCGGGTGATATTTTCCGCTTAGCCGATCTCAACGGTGACGGACGAAAAGATCTGTTGCGGGGAACCGTACAATCTGGAAATGGTGTTCGTTGGTTTGTCCACCTCTCAACCGGGACCACGTTCGGTAATGGGACAGTTGTGGCCAACAGTGCTGGTTTTGCCAGCGATCTGTTTTTGGTCGGCGACGTGACCGGTGACGGCCTGGATGATCTCGTCGCTGTCGGTCGTGGCTTCGGCGCACGAGTAGCAGTCCATCGCTCGTTTGGCAATCTGCTGGGCGCGGTTGATAATACCGATGGTTTGGCAGTGAGTTCACCGGACTATGTGTTTCTCGGTGACGTGACGGGTGACGGGCAAGCAGATGTACTGAGCGGAGTGGTCTTAGATAACTCCCATGTGGAGTGGCACATCCAACAATCACTGGCCTGCAATGTCGTCGGCTCTCCGGGGATCTGCTTCACCAACCCTCGCAGGTTCAATAGTGATTCTGGCGCGGCGGGAGACTTATTCCGGATTGGTGACGGCAACGGCGACGGGAGAATGGACCTGTTCTTCGGTCGCGCTGCTGGCCAGGATGATCTCGATACTGCACCGAATCTCTCGGTCGTCCGTTGGTTTGGTCGCCTCTCACGTGGGACAAATTTTGATCCAACGACAACCTGGCGCTCTGATGCCGGGAACGAAGGGCACCTGTTCCCATAGCAATCTCATTCGTCCTCATCGGCGGGTTGAGCATACCTATCTCGCCTGACCCGCGGCAACCTCTCCTCTCCCTCCCTGCCTATGCGCTCACTATGCTACTCTGATTTGCTGGTGAGAAATGTTAGGCTAGCAGTTTATCTTGCTTTAACCGATAGCACATCCGAGACAGACAATTTCCCTCTCTACCCATTGAAGAATCACAATGCATTAGGCAGACATCAAGGAGGATAGGAATGCGTAGTACTCAGGAGATGTTTTCTACGGAGGATCTACAAACTCTCGCAAAAAAAGAAATTTCCGTAGAAAACATCCTCGCACAGATTGAGTTGTTTAAGAGCGGGGTGCCGTTTCTCACGTTAGAGCGACCGTGCACTATTGGTGATGGCATTACTCGCTTTACACAGACTGCGCTCGATCACTATCGAGCAATCCATGCTCATGCTGCAGCTCAAGGCCGAATGATGAAGTTAGTTCCCGCGTCCGGAGCTGCAAGTCGCATGTTTCAACTGTTGCTGTCCGTGGCCGAGGCGACAGCGACACTCAACGAAGCAGAGATCGCACGTGCAGCTGATAATGGGAATGGAGACCTGCAGGCTATAAAACAGTTTGTCACCGATCTCCCACGCTTTGCCTTCTACGACGACTTATGCGCCATTATGGCTAGAGACGGGTTTGCTCTTGAAACGTTGGTCAAAGAAAAACATTGTAAAGCGATTCTCCACTACCTGTTGACCCCAACAGGACTCGACTACGCGAATCTCCCCAAAGCCCTTATTAAGTTTCATCGCTACCCAGATCATGTTCGGACCTCGGCGGAAGAGCATCTGGTGGAAGCAACCGCCTACGCGCGAGATCAGGAGGGCGTGGCGCACATCCATTTCACGGTATCTCCCGAACACCAAGCCGCACTCCACCAGTATCTCGAATCTGTTCGTGCGCGATATGAGCATGATGGCTGGCAACTGCGTATCACTTTCTCAAACCAAAAACCCTCGACTGATACCATTGCCGTCGACGCCGAGAATGAACCTTTCCGTACCATCGATGGCCAGTTGGTTTTTCGGCCTGGTGGACACGGCGCTCTCTTGGCGAATTTATCTGATCTACAAGGAGACATTGTGTTTATCAAAAACATCGATAATGTCGTACCGGAGCGGTTACAGTCCCATACGTGGAGTTATAAAGAAGCGCTCAGCGGTTACTTGCTGGAAACGCAAAAAAAGATTTTTCATTACGTTTACGGCCTGTCGCAATCATTTCTAGACAAACGTCTCTTGGCCGAAGCCTACGAATTTGCCCATCGAGAACTTGCTATTGTTGCACCGTTCCCCTTTCAGCAGGCGTCGATTGCACAACAACGTGCGTTTCTACTTGAGAGACTGCATCGTCCGCTCCGCGTGTGCGGAGTCGTCAAAAATACTGGGGAGCCGGGCGGGGGACCGTTTTGGGTCAGGCAGCGGACAGGTGAGGTCTCACGACAGATTGTGGAATCCTCCCAGGTTGACATGCAGTCCCCCCAACAACAAGAGATTTGGCGTTCGGCCTCACATTTCAACCCCGTAGATCTCGTTTGCGGGATGCGGGATTATCAAGGTCAAGCGTTTGACCTTGCCCAGTTTACCGATCCAGAAACCGCCTTCATTTCCAGGAAATCGAAAGACGGAAAAGAGTTAAAGGCCTTGGAATTACCCGGCCTGTGGAATGGGGCGATGGCGAAATGGAACACACTATTCGTTGAGGTTCCGGCGATTACATTTAACCCAGTCAAAACAATTTTCGACCTGCTCCGACCTGAGCATCAAGAGGGTCTCTAGAATCCACCGCCAGTACGAAACCCACCACTGCCAGATTCCCTGGAAGCATTACCACCACCCCAACCACCAGGAATCTGTACCCCACGAGGAAAGCGAAAGGCGTCGGGAAACCCAACATCGCTGGAGCGAGGAGAGAATGGCGGACGACGAAAGCGTTGATTGCGTTGAATCGTCTGCCACAATTGTTCAACGTTAATCATGCCGCGGAGGAATTCGCCCAGCAGTATGCTCACAGCGTCAGCATTCCCAAAGTCGGAGTAGGGGGCATCGTAGTCGTACTGTTTGAAGCGACGACGGACTTCCTCAAGCTCGTGCAAGCGCTGCAGGTTCCGCTGATGGACCGAGCGATTATCCTGCAAGGTACGTTCAAGGGTCTCTTCTTCATGCTGCAGGCGAAGCAGCTCCTGCACTTCACTGTCATCCTCGCGACCCGGCGTGAGCTCAGCTTCGTGTCGCAATTGTGGGAGCGGTTCAGCCCGCAAACTCGTCACCAACAGTTCAAGCGCTTGTTGAAAATGGCGATCTTCGCCGACCGTGTACGGCTCCCGTTGTTGCAACAACGTCGCATAACGCTTTTCTTCGTCGGCGATAGCGTGATCAAGTTCCTGCAACTTGGCTTTTGCCGCTGCCATCTGTTGTTCGAGTGCCGCGCTTCCCTCAGCCTCTTCAGCCGCACGTTCAAGCGCTGCCAATTTCTGCATTTCTGCGTCAGCTTGTTTTTGTAAGCGGTCCACGTGCTCGCGTAATCGGGTGGGGAGATCAAGCAACATGGCATAGTTACGACGAGCCTGTTCAAAACCGATGTGGCGCGCGACAAAAGTGTCACCCATACGAGCAAGGGGGCCTGCATGGTAGGCCGAGGTTCCGTAGCCTCGCTTCCACAGATACACAAACAGCCGATCTGCGAGATAGGGTTTTCCTTTCTCCTCTTTATCGGCTTCCGCACGGGCGGTTTTCTCCTCGGCGGCAGTCACTATGTTGACGGCGTTCTGAGCGATCTTCTGCTGGGCCTGGTACGTGGTCACAGTAGCAAGCCCCTTGTGGGCACGATCCACGGTCGCCTGGAGAGTGCGTGTTATCTCTTCGACGGCAACATTCTGCTGCTGACGGGCGTTTTCCAACTCGGTTTGCCTGCGCTGCGCGGCATCGATTTGCGTGACGAGTCGCGTAAGGACCTGTTCACGTTCAGTGAGCAGCGCCTGAGCCTGCCGTTCTGCACTGTCAAGCGCTTGCGCTACGTTCTCGGCCTGCACGGAATCAATACGAAACCGTGCTAGTTTGCGATAGGTTTCGGACTCGCGTTGGCGCACCGCCGCCAGGCGATCGCCAACCTGCTGAATCTGCGCTTCAAGTGCCAGCAACTCTTGGCGTACCTGCTGGACATTCTGATCAATTCGCGTCAATGTCTGTGGGCCGTTAAACATGGAACTACCACTGCGTAATCGCCGCGCCGGAGGTTGGCATAGCATATTCGGGATGGAGGAAACCGCGTCGCTTCACTCCAAAGATATTACGCTGAATAATGCCATCGTCTTGCTTGTCTGCCGCAACTCGATCGTACACGGCTTTGTCGACCCGCAATCCCCAGCGATCAACATTGTACACCCGGCCATCTTCTTCTGAAGTGATCGGCAAGGTCAACCGTTCACCGTTGTCCGTTACCGCTTCGACAATCACATAGTAATTTCGTGCTCCGGTATTAATTTCCGGATATCGCCACACCCCGCTTCGCTCCCCAGGGCGAGACACAATTCTCAAGGTATAGGTCTGTTGTAATCTTGCCAAAATGTCTTTGAGATCCGATGAACGCCGCTGCGCAGTCGTCAGATCACCCTGTGCAAGCGCGGCCAGGGCATCTTGTCGGAAACGGTCCGCCAATCCTGTCGCTTCGGTATCTTGCGAAATCGCACGAACAGAAGACTCCAGCTGTGCGAGTTCTCCAGGAAGGACACTCATGAGATTGAGCAATCGAAGGTTCCCTTGTGCCTGATCGAGGAGAGTTTCAGCATCTTTCAGTAGGGCGGTCTGTTGTCCGAGACGGGTGCGAATCACAGCACGCGCTTGCCCACTTTCGCGGGTATCACCAGCAGGAACAGTTTCACTCGCAGTTTGGATACGTTGCGCAGCTTGTGCCAGCATTTGCTTCGTTTGTTCTTCCGTGCGGGCAAATACATTACTCAACGAGCTTGGCACCTGACGTTGCACCTGGTTCAAGTCTGCCGCCAAGGTTTTCAACCGCGAGACCAGGTCAGACAATTGCCCCTGCGCCTCACGAACAGCTCTCGTGAGGGTCGTCACTTCATGCTTCACCGCTCGCTGTTCAGGCAACTGCACGAAGCCGTAATACGCTCCCCAGACAACAAAAAGTGCAGCGATAGCTCCGGCAGCACGCTTGGCCCATTTCCCACGGTCGATGTACCAATACGCTACGCGTGTTTTGAATCCGGGCGCGGGCGGCGTATACGAGAATCGTTCCTCGCGTAACGCTTTTACCCCTTCAGCGACAATCTCATCGGACACTTCGATCCCCTGTCCCGCGTAAATCGCCTTGACTTTCTCGATCAGATCTTGCTCGCGAGCATCAGCTCGTAGTTCACGTTCGACCAACGACTCACGATGACGGAGCGTGTCAACGACATCCATCGCCAACATGAGGTCGTCTAGTGGGACAGTTTGTGATTGCGTCTGTTCATTCATACCTAAGCGTTACTGGAGTTGCGTACCAAGCAACACATTCCCGCGCCGGGCCAATTCAGCAACTCGTCGCTTGCCATCTTCGACCGCGTGACGGACTTCCTCGGCATTCCGTGTGGCGGCATCCCGCATCTCACCAATCAAAACGTATGAACGCTCCTGGAAATCGACGACCGAATCGACCAATTTCTTTATCGCCTCAGCGCGCAACGTCGGCCCATATCCTTCCCTAATCGCCGCTTCCTGCACCTTGCCTCCCACCTCGGCCAGGACTTCGAGGCTCTGGTTGATCCCCTCTTTCATCGTTTTTAGCGTGGTTGTACTTTCGTGGAGCCCGTATAATCCGGTAAAGGACGCACTCAGGGCCGTAAGGACGGTTTCATTGGTGCCAAAGAAGGTCACCGCCTGCGCATAGACACGCTCCTTGGCAGTGGTCGTCTGTAGCAGGCGTGCCATGATTGTCTCGGTCGTATTGTACGAAATTGTCAAATTGTCGGCTAAATCTTTGGCGACCTGGTAGCGTTCATCCATGTGCTGCAGCTCCCGGAGTCGCTCGTCACGGGCGAGTTCGAGCTTTGCAATTGCCTCACGGTCGGTGCTCGTATTCTGGGTGATCGCCGCGCTTGCGTCTTCGAGGTTCTGTTTGGCTGTATGCCACTGCGCTTCGGCTTTATTGAGAATATTGAACGCCTGCACTTCGGCCTCTTTGAGCGCGCCACGAAAGTCGCGATACGCGTCCAGAATAAGCCGTTCGCGCTCAATCTGCTCTTTGGAATCTCTGGTCACATCGAGATAGGTCTCTTTAATTTTTTGGAAACGGGCCGGAATATCACCGCGAGCTACTTTCATCCACACATTCTGAACGCGCTCTAGAAAATCAAGTGTGCCATCGTCGAGTTGCTCAACCATACGCTTCGCGTCGTCGCGTATGCTGTTAAACGCCTTGGCGATTTCCTCATAGCGTTGGCCGATACGCATCGCATCGATCTGCTCACGCACGACCTGATTGAATAAAGACGCCTGGTTGAGGGTTCGCGCAATGGCAACAGCACGTTCCTGATCAAGATCAGAAATCTTATTGATCAGAGCAATCACTGGGGCTTCATCCGACTTCTCTGGAACCAAGCCAAGGTCGCGCAGTTTGTTCAGCGCCTGGTCAAGATACTTGAGAGGAGCAACTGCTGATGACGCGCTCATAGTCCGAATTCTCCTTTGCCGGGCCACAACTTCGTATTAGGGCAGTATTCTTATCACTGCTTCTGGGAAGATGATCGTCTGATCCCACCTCTGTGACTTACCTACAGTTAAACCCCGAAATGGGTCAATGCAAGAAATATTTATGCAGGCAGCGCGAAGTCTAGAAAACCTACTACCTTGCGTCAAGAGAAGAAGAAAGCCGGGAAAAGTCGCGAATGCTCTCTGCTGCTTTACTGATCAGGGATCGTCAATTGCCCTACGGTTTGATCACAACCCTTGACAAAGACCAGGTAGCCAATTAGTCAAAGGGCAGCTTTTTCCTGCGGGGGAATCATGCCGAATAAATATGTAGAAGTAGAAGGCTATGCGGTGAATTATTTTCACACTGGCCCAACCACGCTGCCACCGGTCGTTCCTGATGTGAACAAAGGGAAGTTGCTCCTCTATCTCCATGGAGCCGGCAGCAACGGTCATTTCGCCCATAAGCTGCTCGATATCTTGTCAGCTAAACATAGTCCATTGTCCTTCGATTATCCTGGACATGGCCGGTCAAGCGGCACCGAAAGCCTGAAAAGTGTCACCGCCTACAGTGACTTTGCCTATGCCTTCTGGAAAAAACTAGGGATTCGTCCGGCAGTGCTCATTGGTCACTCAATGGGTGGGGCGATCGCCATGGATCTCGCACTGCGGCATCCGGATATGGTTGACAGTCTGGTCCTGACCTGCACGGCCCCCAAGTTCAACATTCCCGACGACCGTCTCGCTATCTGGGAACAGGTCATGAAAGGGCGCGCTGGGCAACCGTTCACTAAGGATTCATGTTCACCAGCAACGCCCATGAATATCGTCCAGGAAGGCTGGGGAGAACAAATCAAAACCGACCCACGTGTACGCTACTTTGATTTGGTCGCCTGTCGCGAAGTAGACCTCACTGCCAAACTTGGCGACATTCGTAAGCCCACGTTAGTCTTAGCTGGACAGGATGACACCGCCACTCCCGTCGCGCAAAGTGAACAACTCCGCGATGGTATTCCGGGTGCTAAATTGACAGTCATCCCCCAAGCCGGGCACTGGCTACCGCTAGAAAAGCCTCAGGAAGCGTGCGAGGCGATTACCTCATTCCTTGCATAAAACGTAAAGCGTAACGAGTAACCCCTCCACCTCCTCATCACGTTGTACGTATTACGTTTTACGCATTATGTTTTAGTTCGGAGAACAACCATGAGTATCAAAGGAACAGCTGCTATTGCCGGGGTGTATGAACACCCGTTACGCTGGGCTCCGCATAAGACCCAGTATCAAATTATGGCGGAGAGTGCGCGTGGAGCGCTCGACGATGCCGGACTGACACTCAAGGATGTTGACGGTCTTTTCACTTCCGGTGTCGGCGGCATGGGCGTTATCGCGCTCGCCGAACACTTGAATCTCAATCCAGATTATCTCGATTCCAACTCGATAGGAGGATCATCTTTTGTATCGCATACCGGGCATGCAGTGGCGGCCATCGCTGCCGGGTATTGTAACGTCGCCTTGATCCTGTATGGCAGCACCTGGTCCTCAGACCGTTTTGCTATTGGCACTGGTGGCGGAGGAGGTTCTGACCCACCGGATCATTTTGAAAGCTGTTTCGGACCAACAACGGTTGGTGCCTATGCCCTGGTCGCGCAACGACACATGTATGAGTTTGGTACTACGAGTGAGCAGTTGGCAGAGATTGCTGTAACCATGCGCAAACATGCCGCACTGAATCCGCTGGCGAAATTTCGCGATCCGATCACCGTTGAGGATGTCTTGAAATCACGCGAGGTGTCTTCGCCTCTACACCTGCTTGACTGCTGCATGATTTCTGATGGTGGTGGGGCGATTGTTGTCACCTCTGCCGAACGCGCACGGGATCTGAAAAAGAAACCAGTTTATATCCTTGGTGCGGCCGAGTCGTGCTCTCATACAAGTGCTGGCATGCGCGATCTTCTGGACGCGGCGGCAAAGCAGTCAGGCCCTAAGGCTCTGGAGCGAGCTGGGGTTACCCATAAAGACATTGACATGGCAATGATCTACGACTCCTTCACCATTACTGTCTGTGTGACGCTCGAAAGCTTAGGCTTCTGTAGAAAAGGTGAAGGTGGTTCGTTCGTGCAGAATGGCCGCATTGGCCTTGGTGGTGAACTGCCGATTAACACTGATGGTGGTGGTCTTTCGTCCAACCATCCAGGCATGCGGGGGATTTTCCTGGTTATTGAAGCCACCAAACAGTTACGGGGCGAATGTGGCGATCGCCAGGTGAAGGACTGTAAGCTTGCCATGTGTCACGGCACGGGAGGAACGCTCGGGTTACGACACAGTGGGGCAAGTTTGGTGTTGGGAATCTAAAACGTAATACGTAATGGGGAGGTGGAGTGGTTACTCGTTACGCTTTACGTTTTACGCATTGATGGAGAAAGATTATGGCTGAAGAACGTAAATACAAAAAACCTGTCCCTCGCGTTGATGAAGAGTCGCGTCCGTTTTGGGAAGCTTGTGCACGGCATGAATTATACGTGCAGAAATGCCGCAGCTGCGGCAAGGTGTTCTATTATCCCCGCTCGTTTTGTCCAGAAGACCTCTCCCCGGAGTTGGAGTGGGTCAAATGTAGCGGCAAAGGAAAAGTGTATACCTTCACCGTCACCCGGCAGAACCAAAGCTCGGGGTTCCGCGACAATCTGCCGTACATTATGGCGTATGTCGAACTCGATGAAGGCGTGCGTATGCTCACCAATATCGTCGACTGCAAACCAGAAGCGGTGACAATCGGCATGCCAGTCGAAGTCACGTTCGAAGACGCTACTCCGGCAGTTTCTATTCCTCTTTTTCGACCGAGCAGATAGAAAACCTCACAACGGGGCGTTGGACAACTGCGCCCCCACAAGCAGCCAATTGGCAACACCCTTCATTGTCTTGGCAATTGCTCTACTGTAAGCAGCAACACTTTGCCTTCCTCCTCATCGCCACAGCATCGTTCTGAGCCGCAGCTAATCACCCGTCAGGGACCTGAGCGGGGGACCACCTCGTACAGTTGGTTTATCGCTGGCGTAACGACGTGGTTCACCGCTATCGGCATGCAAAACGTGCTCTTCTCCTGGCTGGTCGTGGGCGAGTTACACGCGAACGCAGAGTGGGTCGGCATCGCCCAGAGTGCCCTTATGCTGCCGTCGGTTGTTCTACTCCTGCTGGGTGGCGCAGTGGCTGATCGACACGACCGACGCAATTTGCTGATCGGTCTGCATCTGCTTGCAGCGTTACTCTCTGCCAGTTTGGTCATCGTTGTTGCGAGCGGGCGCCTCTCGCTTTCGTTGTTGCTCATCTACGCTTTGGGAATGGGGAGTGTCCAAGCCTTCGTCATGCCCGCACGCGACGCCTTATTATCCGAGGTAGCCGGACCGAATTTAATGCGCGCGGTCACAGGGTTAACGCTGGCGCAGTGGGGCACGCAGGCCTTAGGTTCTCTTCTTGCCGGAGCCGCGCGCTGGATCGGTATCGTTCCCGCTCTTGGCTTGCACGCGTTCACTCTGCTGAGCGGGGTCCCCACTTTAGGGAAAGTGCCACCACTGGCAAAACCTCAAGATACAGCTCAACGGCATCTCTCGGTGACTGACATCATGGAAGGTATACACGAGGTGCGACGCTCGCCTATTCTCCCCTCGGTGTTTCTCCTGGTAACGGCGGTTGGCATTCTCTTTATTGGCCCATTCTTGGTCGTTTTCCCGTTGCTGGTGCGAGATTACTATGGTGGCGATGTGAGTCAACTCGCAGTGCTCAATATGATGTTTCCGCTTGGTACCATCGTGGGGTCAGCGATTTTGCTGTGGCGTGGCCGACTCCGTCGCAAAGGTGCGGCACAACTTGGTGCGCTTGCCTCTGGGTCCGCGTGTTTGGGACTTATTTCCTTTGGGCTGCCGTTTTGGGGAGCGCTTGTCGCAGTCTGTGTCTGGGGAATCGGCGCCGCAATTTTTAGCAACACTGGGCGTACGATGTTTCAAGAGCTTGCACCACCAACCCACCGAGCACGAGTTCTCTCTGTCTATACCTTTGGGTTTATGGGCGCAGCAGGACTGATTGGCACCCCACTCTCAGGCGTACTCGTTGCCTCCCTTGGGCCGCTGAGCACCTGCCTGGCTGCTAGCGTCGCAATGCTCGTTCTCATTATCTACACGTTGGCGTTCACGGAGATCGCCCGCATGGAATAACGCGTGGAGCTACGGACGATCACTGGCCACCAGGTTGGGACCATGCGCAGCAATGACACAGTGAGTTCTGCCGTCGAGGTGTTTCCGTATCGCAAACCCAGAACGGCCCTACGCTCTTCGCCGTTTGCCGGAAATTCCATAGTCCCGCGCTACGCCGATAGACTTCACAGAGGCTTCGCTGATTGCCGTTGCTGAAACCTTCAATCTCTACTGGGATTTTTACGTTGGAGAGTGACTTCTCCGCGCATCGGATTAATAGCCCTGCTCGGCTTAACGGCGCTCCTTAGCTGACAGTTGCCCCAAACGGTATCACCTACTTCTCCGCCACCAACACCGCGATGGGATAAGCAAAATGAATCTTGCCGTCTTTGCGGTGCACACCGACTCCCAGACCATCATCATCAAGCGATTCGACAAACATCTGTCGCAGCTTGTCGGCATCACCAGGATTCGGGAACGAGCGTTGCAAGGAGTCTTCAAGCTCGGACTCGACTTTGTAGAAGGTCTTTCGTGGAGACGGGAGCCCCACCCATTTGAAGAGCAGCGCAAACTCAGCCAACGACAACGCACGGGTGTGGGAAGGATCACGTAGCTTCTCGGCACGGTTGTAGGCAGCGGCCTTGGCCGGGTCAGGGGAAATTGCAGCATCAATGACAACCACTTTCCCTCCCGGCACACAGACCCGTTTCATCTCTGCTAACACTCCTTCAGGATCGATAAAATGATGAAACGCATAACGGGAGGTAACAATGGAGAACGACGCGTCTGGATATGGTAACGGCTGAACCGTGCCGACTTGCCACGTGACGTTCGTCACCCCTTTCTGTTGCTGGAGGTCACGCGCATGGGCGATCATTGCTGGGACCAGATCAATTCCCGTCGCGTGTCGTACGTGTGGAGCAAATGCGCAAACGATGAGACCCGGACCACAAGCGACATCGAGGACGGTATCGCTTGGGTTCGCACCAGTGAAATCCACGACCAGTTTCAGTGCCTCTTCGTCTTTGATTCCTGGCGCAGTCGCAAACGGTATGACTTGTTTGGTGAATTGATCGAGAATGAGGTCATGGTGGGTGGACATATCAGACACATCCTTTCTTCTCTCTCGCCCCCTGCCCCTCTCCCACGCGAGGAGAGGGAATTTGGTCGCCTGCGTTCCAGCTTATTGTTGCTGCAACTTCTCGCGGACGAGCTTACCCATTTCTGTACAACTCACCAGGCGACAATCTGGCTGGGCGATATCACCGGTGCGGTAACCACTGGCAAGCACGTCATCCACTGCCTTTTCGATCGCCTGTGCGGCCTCCTCTCGATCAAACGATAAGCGTAACATGAGTGCAATAGATAGAATCATCGCCAAAGGGTTGGCTTTGTTTTGCCCGGCAATGTCTGGCGCAGTTCCGTGAATCGGTTCGTAGAGACCTTTCTTCCCTTCTCCTAGAGAAGCTGAAGGCAGGAGCCCCATCGATCCCGCCAGCATCGAAGCTTCATCTGTCAGGATATCCCCAAACATATTTTCCGCGGCGATAACATCAAAGTCTTTCGGACGGCGGATCAGATGCATCGACATGGCATCGACCAGCACGTCTTCATACTGGACATCGGGATACTCTTTTGCGACTTCATGCGCAACTTCACGCCACATGCGCGAGGTCGCCATGATATTGGCTTTATCTACTGAAGTCAGCTTTTTGCGCCGCTTCCGCGCGAGTTCGAAAGAGGCTCGCATCAGACGGGCAACCTCACCCTCAGTATAGAAGATCGTGTCTACGGCTTCCCGCCCGGCAGGACCGGTACGTCGTTCGCTGGGTTTACCATAATAAACACCACCGGTGAGTTCCCGTACAACAACCAGATCAACTCCTTGAAGGACCTCAGGTTTCAGCGTTGAAGAATTAATCAGGTGACGATTCACCTGGATAGGACGCAGGTTCGCAAATAATCCGAGTTCTTTACGCAAGCCGAGGATTGCTTGTTCGGGACGAACCGTTGATTTCGGATCATCCCACTTGGGTCCGCCGACCGCACCCAGGAGTACGGCCTCACTTTCTTTGGCGACCCGCAACGCCGAATCCGTCAAGGCAACTCCGTGCGCATCGATTGAACAACCACCCGCGAGGGCTTTTTCACACTCAAAGCTGAGACCGAACTTTTGTTCGATAATTTTGAGTGCTTGCAATGCCTCGTCCATCACTTCCGTACCAATGCCATCACCAGCAAAGACCGCAACTTTATGTGCCATTTCTTCTCCTTACTTCACTCACCCTTCCTTTGAGTCCGCATTGAATCGTTGAGTTATTGAGTCTTCTTCTTATTGAGTTATTGACTCATCGGGCCATTGGTTCATTGAGGAAACTCTTTTTCAGTTCTTCAATGACTCAATCGTCAATGAGGCAATAATTCAATGGCCTCACGGTCCTTCCCGATGCAGCCCGGCCTGATGTCCATACCGATCACGATGCGCAAGCTTATTCAGTGCGTTTACATACGCGAGTGCACTCGCCATGATAATATCGGTATGCGAACCTTGACCATTGACAGACGTACCGTTCTCTCGCAACAAGCAGGTCACTTCCCCTTGGGCGTCGGTGCCACCAGTAATCGATTTCACGGAATACCGTTCGAGCTTCGGATCAAGGCCAGCGATTTTCGCAATCGCCTTGTAGCAGGCATCGACCATCCCATCGCCGGACGCGCTATCGATAAATTCTTGTTCTCCGATTTTCATTTTTACCGTAGCGTGTGGCACGGCCATGCTTGAAGAGGTCACATTGAGATAGACCAGTTCATATTTGTCAGGGACACGGGTTACCTCTTCTGTCACAATCGCAATCAAATCTTCGTCGTAAACGTTCTTCTTCTTGTCGGCCAGGGCCTTGAAACGCTCAAATGCCTTGTTCTTATCAACGCCAGTGTTATCAATGCCCAGATGTTTCAAGCGGTCTACAAATGCGTGCCGTCCAGAATGTTTGCCTAATACCAACTTATTGCTGTCGAGACCAATATCTTGCGGTTGCATGATTTCGTACGTCAGCTTGTACTTGAGCACCCCATCTTGGTGAATCCCAGCTTCATGAGCGAAAGCATTCGCTCCCACAATCGGTTTATTTTGGGGGACGGCTAACCCCGTCACTTGCGCGAGGGTCTGGCTGGCTGACGCGATCTGTTCGGTCACAACATTAGTTTTCACATGCGCAAACACATCTTCCCGTGTACGCAGAGCCATAACGACTTCTTCCATCGAAGTATTACCTGCTCGCTCACCGATGCCATTGATCGTACATTCGACTTGGCGGGCACCATTTTCAATCGCGGCGAGTGAGTTGGCCACCGCCAAACCAAGGTCATTGTGACAATGCGCACTCCAGGTGACTTTGTCTCCGCCTGGGGTTTTTTCGCGCAGGGCTTTGAACATTGCTCCGTATTGGTGGGGGATAGCATAGCCAACCGTATCCGGCGCATTGATAGTGACTGCTCCGGCGCGAATCGCTTCGCCAAAGATTTGTACGAGGTAGTCAAAATCGCTGCGAGAGGCATCTTCCGCCGAAAACTCGATATAGTCGAGGTACTTCTTTGCGTAGCTAATTGCCCATACTGAGGCATCAAGGGCCTCTTGGCGACTCATCATGAGTTTATGTTTGAGATGAATGTCGGAAGTGGCAATAAAAATATGGATACCGGGATGTTTCGCCTTCTCGACCGCCTTTATTGCTCGGGTCACATCAAGTTCTTTCGTCCGTGCGAGGCTTAACACGATCGGTGTCGAGACTAGCTCAGCCACACGTTTGACCGACTCGAAATCTCCGTCCGAAGACGCAGCAAAGCCAGCCTCTATCACATCGACTTTCAGGTTTTCTAATTGTCGAGCGATCATGACCTTCTCTTCTATATTCATCGTTGCACCGGGAGACTGTTCTCCATCGCGCAACGTCGTATCAAAAATCTTGACCACTTCCCGTTCCATATGATTCCTCCTTACAGTTTCACACAACAAAAAAGGGCTGCGAGTGAACCCGCAGCCCTATAAAAAAACAAAAAGCCACGGGGGTGAACTTTCCCGCCCGTGGCCTCCAAGAGTTACTTGCGTTGTATGCGCTCCTCTCGGAATCCCCCAGGCGGGCACGTAAGCAGCAGTCCTAGCAGAAGGAGGCTGAATGTTCCCAACAAGAGTTCGAGAGAAACAATTTGCGGCATAGAGATTCCTATAACGAACTTTCCTGATCGCTGTCAAGTCCGCGAGAATGATTGGCAGGGGCTGTACCACCTGGTGAAACAGCCGCAACAATGGGCCGACGGAACGCCAAGCTTCCCAGAAGCCGAACCGGCCCAGACAAGGCATACAAAGAAAAAATCGCAAACAGCATAATCTGCGGCTCAGCAATAACCAATTGTATGAGAATAATGCCAGCAATAAGAATCCCAAAAGGCTGCCGCTGGCCCAGGTTCAACCCCTTAAAACTATAATAGGGAATGGTACTCACCATGACGCCAGCCAGTGCATAGATAAGCAACAGCAACGTAATTCGTTTGTTAGAAGCTCCTTCTCCGCCAAGGAAATAGTACAAAAGGATCGTGGTTGCGACGACTCCTGCCGCTGCGGGAATGGGCAAGCCAACAAAGTTTTTCTTGTCGACAACATCGACTTGCACATTAAAGCGCGCAAGACGGAGCGCTCCGCAGATTACATAAAGTGATGCGGCTAACCATCCCCAGGCACCCCACGGTTCGAGCGCCCACTGATATGCAAGAACGCCCGGAGCCACACCGAAGGCAACAAGATCGGCAAGAGAATCATACTGTACCCCAAAAGAACTCGAAGTGTGAGTCATTCGGGCAATGCGCCCATCAAGCGCATCAAAAATCTGCGCCACTAACACCGCGATTGCGGCAAGGAGATATTCTTCTCGCAACGTGGAGATGATCGAGAAAAAGCCACAAAACAATCCTCCCGTCGTGAACAGATTGGGGAGAATATAGACCCCTTTGTGTAAAGGGCGAGGCGTCTTTTTCTGAGCTTGAAAGGGACGCAGCTTGGTCGGAAACGGGCGGATTTTGGGGCGAGGGGGCGTCATATTTCCTCTATTATCTTCCGAGGCCTTGTGTTCTTTACCTCAGTCCGCCAACGGATACTCACCGATAATTGACTCTCCAGCTTTCACAGACTGCCCTATGTGAACCTTCACCTGCATCTCCGCAGGGCAATAGAGATCCACTCGCGAACCGAGCATGATCATACCATATCGATCTCCCTGCTGCATGCGTTCTCCACCGGTGAGTGAACACACAATCCTACGCGCAAGAATCCCAGCAATCTGGACGAGCACAATTTTCCGCGCCTGAGCATCTTTGAGAGTTACCGTATTCCGTTCGTTCACGTCCGCCGCGTCTTCAGCAAAGGCAGGTCGGAATTTTCCCGCTTGATAATGGACACTTTCGACGACGCCAGCTACAGGAATCCGATTGACATGAACATTGAGCGGCGACATGAAAATCCCAATGCGCGTCCCTCCACCATCAAGAAACGGCTCAGCTTTCACGTTTTGCTCTATAGTGACTACACGACCATCGGCGGGGGCTACTACGTAATGGTCTCCTGCGGGAGGGAATCGGTCTGGATCACGAAAAAAGTAGGCGACAAACAAGGTCAAGAGAAGAAAAATTGACCCGAGCTGCCAAAACCCCAACAGGTTCAACACCAGGCAAATAATACCGAGAGTGAAAATTCGAGGGTACCCCTCGCGAGCAAAATGCATGGAGAAAGACTATAGACTCAGGCGTCAGGCTAGAGAGCTTTGCATAATGGGATTTCGTACAGTTTAGATAGTTTTCCCTTTTCTCCTATAGCCTGCGGCCTTTCGCCTTTTTAGTTCCTCGTTTTGTCAACCAGCTTATTGCGCTGGAGCCACGGCATCATGCCTCGCAGTTCGGCACCAACCTTTTCTGCCGGATGATTCTCACCCTCACGTCGTAACTCTTTAAAGTGAGGGAGACCAGCACGATACTCATTGATCCACTCGTCAGCAAACTTGCCTGATTGAATATCAGCGAGAATCTTTTTCATCTCTGCGCGAGTTTGCTCCCCAATAATCCGCTTCCCACGCGTCATATCACCATATTCTGCCGTATTGCTAATCGAGTATCGCATATTGGAGATGCCGCCTTCATAGACCAAATCGACAATTAACTTCATTTCGTGAATACATTCGAAATAGGCCATCTCCGGTGCATATCCAGCTTCCACTAACGTTTCAAACCCTGCCCGCATCAACTCAGTTAAACCACCACAGAGGACAGACTGTTCACCAAAAAGATCGGTTTCCGTCTCTTCACGGAAGTTGGTTTCCAGAATCGCGGCCCGGCCACCACCAATGGCTGACGCCCATGCAAGCGCTATTTGCTTGCTATTTCCCGACGGATCTTGCGCCACTGCGATCAGGCACGGGACTCCTTGGCCTTTCTCAAATTCACTGCGGACCAAGTGGCCTGGTCCTTTCGGTGCAACCATGAATACGTTGACATCCGGTGGCGGGACGATCTTTTTGAAGTGAATATTAAACCCATGAGCACAGGCTAAATACTTTCCCGGTTTGAGCTGCTGACGTATGTCCGACTCGTACATACCGCTTGCCACTTCGTCAGGGGTCAAGATCATAATGATGTCAGCTTCAGCTGCAGCCTCGGCAACATCTCGGACCGGAAATCCGGAGGTTTCTGCTTTTGGCCAAGAACTACTACCTTTTTTCAGGCCGATGCGCACATCCATACCACTATCCCGTAAGTTGAGCGCATGGGCATGGCCTTGGCTACCATAGCCAACGATGGCGATCTTCTTCTCTTTTAGCAGCGAGAGATTCGCATCTTTATCGTAATAAATATTCATACTCATGAGGCCTTCTCCTTCTTCGTCTTCCCCGAAAGCTCAACAACTTCACCACGAGCAGGGTCCACAAGGGCTTGAGCCCCTCGGTGCATCGCCACCCGTCCCGTCCGCACGATTTCTTTAATACCAATCGGACGTAACAAGTTCAGGAATGCACTAATCTTCTCTTCCGCTCCTGTGATTTCAATAATGTAGGAGCGGAGATCAACATCGATCACTTTGGCACGGAAAATATTGACAATATTCAGGACTTCGGCCCGGGTGCGTTCTTCGACGCCAACTTTAACGAGCGCCATCTCCCTTTCAACATGGGCAGATTCCTGAAAGTCGATGACTTTGATGACACAGACCAATTTGTTGAGCTGCTTGGTAATCTGCTCAACAATTTGGTCATCTCCGCTGGTCACCAAGGTAATGCGCGACAAGGTGGGATCAAGAGTTTTCGCGACTGTTAGACTTTCAATATTAAACCCTCTCCCGCTAAACAGTCCAGCGATACGGGAAAGTACCCCAAATTCGTTTTCAACCAGAATAGAGATCGTGTGGTCCATGTAGATGCATGGAGAGTCCAAAGTGAACCGCGCTGCGGACAAGCAGAGTTTTCCACTCGCGCCTCTTTGCGATCCCCACCTAGTTTAGGGGAATCCGCTAGAAGGAGAGGGCGTCCGTTACGCTGCGGGTTGCCGGTGACGAGATAGGATCTCCATTATCCGATCTTTTCCAGCAAGCTTTTGTTTCTGAATACGTTTTTGTTCGATTTCTTCCTCTTCTGTCAGAAATGGTCGCTGACGTAACTCTTCCAAGCGCTGCTTCAACACTACATGTTCTTCATAGTGTTGACGCAATTCAGGGTCGGTCTCCATTAGTGAGCGGATAAGTGTTTCTTCTCTGAGTTCCATAGTACCTCCCCGACAGAAGAAAAACGTTCAAACTGTAATATAGCCTATAGTAACTTGTCAACGACAGCAAACGTTCTTCGTTGCTTTTCTCTTCCTCACCGAGCGTGTTCCTCCTGGGCTCGTTTCGATTCTTGAATGATCTTTTCCGAGAGATGAGGAGGAAGCACTTCGTAGTGAGAGAATTCCATCTCGAACGTCCCACGGCCACTGGTCATTGACCGCAGATCAGGTGCATACGAAAGCATTTCTGCCATCGGCACCGCGGCTTTGATAATCTGATTATGTCCTTTTGCATCCACATTGAGCAACCGGCCACGACGACGATTAATGTCTCCCGTAATATCGCCGACGTGCTCTTCAGGAACAGTGATTTCTACGTTCATTATCGGTTCCAGCACCACCGGCTTCGCCTTTTCAATCGCATTCTGTACACCCAAGGAACCTGCGATCTGAAAGGCTAAATCGGAAGAGTCGACATCATGATATGAACCATCATAAAGCGCCACACGAACATCAACGAGAGGATAACCAGCAAGAAATCCACGATCGAGAGCAGCCTTGACTCCCTTTTCCACCGACGGGATATACTGACGCGGGATTGCGCCTCCTTTAATCTCATCGATAAACTCAAATCCCTTACCGCGTGGAAGTGGCTCGATACGAAGCCAAGTATCACCAAACTGCCCACGACCACCAGATTGTTTCTTTAACCGTCCCTGCGCATCGGCCTTGCCGGTAATAGTCTCGCGATATGGCACTTTCGGTGCTTTTAAGTCAACCTCGACCCCGTATTTTCGCTTGAGTTTTTCAACGGTCACCTCTACGTGTAACTGGCCCGCACCAGAGAGTAGAATATCGTTGTTCTGTGGATCACGGTCGACCTTGAGAGAAATATCCTCCTCGGCCAGCTTATGGAGCGACGTCATGATCTTTTCTTCGTCGCCACGCGACTTCAAACCAAGGGCAAAGGAGATCACCGGAGAAAAATCTACGAGAGGCGGGAAGAGAATTGGTGATTTCTCATCACACAGCGTGTCTCCGGTGTGAGTGTCCTTCAACTTCGCAACACCAACGATATCCCCGGTGAGCGCAGTTTTTACTGGGGACTGTTTTTTACCATCAAGATGGAAGAGCTGCCCCAAGCGTTCTTTGGCATCGCGCGTCGAGTTGCAGACCACAGAATCGCTATCGACTTTACCAGAACACACCACAAACACCGATAGACGTCCAGTTGGAGAGTCAACGGTCTTAAACACGCGTGCGGAAAAGGGAGTTGAACCATTACGCTGCCATTCAAGCTCTTCGTGATTCTTGGGATTCGTTCCTCGTATGGTGGAATGATCTGCAGGAGAGGGTAAATAATCCACAACCGCATCCAGTAGCGATTGTCCTCCAGCTCCACGGAGTCCCGAACCGCAAAAAACCGGAAAGAGACGAGCAGCAACGACAGCATCACGGAGAGCTTGCTTTAATTCCGCGGCACTTATTTCCCCTCCTTCTAAGTAACGCGTCAGCAACTCATCGTTTGTTTCTGCAATCGCTTCAACCAGTTTCTCCCGATATTCATCTGCTTCACCTTGCACGTCAGCAGGAATATTCTCTTCAGTGACTGCTCCATTATCTCCCTGAAACATCAGCGCTTTCATCGAGATGAGATCAACCACGCCACGGAAGTTTGCTTGCGTGCCAATCGGCACCTGAGCTGCCACCAGAGACGTCTCCAATGTCTTGCTGATGCTATCAATAGCCATTTGGAGGGAACCTTCTTCTCGGTCCAGACGAGTCAGATACATTAACCGAGGCAACTGCAATTCATTCGCCCAGCCCCACATCCGTTCGCTTTCAACTTTGAGGTGTCCAGACGGGGGGAGAAGGAAGAGTGCTCCTCCCATTGCTTCCATGGCGTATCGGGTGTCAGGGAGAAAATTTGCATATCCAGGAGGATCAAGTAAGACGATATCGTGGCGTTTCCACGACAATGAATGAAACGCAGTTGACAACGTAATCTTGCGGCGAACTTCTTCGGGCTCGAAATCAAAAACTGAACTGCCATCCTCAACACGCCCCATCCGCGTTATTGCTCCGGCAGCAAAAAGGAGCGCCTCCCCTAAAGTTGTTTTCCCCGCCCCACCTTCGCCCAATAACCCCACAGTTCTGATCCGGCGGACGTCGTCAACAGCCATAGTTTCCCTCCTTACACAATTGAGTCATTGAGTCATTGCCTCATTGATTCATTTGTCGAGTAAAGAAAAGACCACTCTTTCAATAATTCAATGACTTAGTGAAACAATCTTCTCATTGATTTCTTTCGTACAATAACCGTAACCCTTCTAACGTAAGAAACTCGTCAACTTCTTCAATACTCACCGACTCGGCGGCAATAAGCTGGGCAAATCCTCCTGTAGCGATAACGCGGGCTTTTGTCTTATGTTCTCGTTGAATACGTTCTACCATACCATCAACCAGCGCGGTGTACCCGAAAAAAACTCCAGATTGAATGGCATGAACAGTATTACGCCCAACGGCGTGTGGGGGCTTCACGAGTTCAACTCGATAGAGTTTCGCTGTTTTATGAAATAACGCATCAAGCGAGATTCCCACCCCCGGAACAATCGCTCCCCCCAAATATTCACCAGCCCTGGTAATGTAATCGAACGTTGTCGCTGTACCAAAGTCGACCACAATCGTTGCATCACGATAGCGATCATAGGCTGCCACCGCATTGACAATACGATCGGCCCCAACCTCACGCGGGTTGTCATATAAAATCGGCATGCCGGTTTTAATGCCCGGCCCAACCATAAGCGGAGAGAAACGAAAATATTTTTGCGCCAGTTCCTCCATGACCTTATTCATGGGAGGGACAACGCTAGAGACGGCAATCCCTTTCACCGTCGGGAACCCAAGCTCTGACGCAGAGAAAAGACTCCGCAGCAAAACCCCATACTCATCGGCAGTCCGCTCGGCCTCGGTTACAAGCCGCCAGTGGTGAGTGAGCTTCTTGTTTTCATAGAGTCCAATCACCGTATGCGTATTGCCAACGTCAACGACGAGGATCATGTCTCTTTGTCTCCACGATCATATCCGCCGAGTACTGTTACATCTCCAACAATAATACGCTGCACCCGATCACTCTCTTCCTGACGCAGCAACAGAGCTCCATTATCATCGATTCCAAGGACAGTTCCGCGTACCGTTCCCTCGGGTGCGGCAACCGCAATACGCTTTGCTAAAAACCACGTAGCGTATTGTTCCCATGTCGCGCGCAGAGCAGAGAATCCTTGTTGTATCCACAGAACATAAGATTTCTCAAGATGGGTCAAAAGCCGAGCAGTCAGAGTGCTACGATCAATTTCTGTCCCCTGCTCAAGGAACAGGGAAGAAGCTTTCTCTCGTAGTTCCTCTGGAAACGCTGCGAGGGGGACGTTGATATTGACGCCAATGCCGAGAATGACCGCGCTGAGGGCGCCACCTTCGGTCTGCATTTCAGCGAGAATACCGCAAACTTTCTTGTCGTTTACCAGCACATCGTTTGGCCACTTAATTGCCGGAAGAAGAGGACACACATCAGCAATAGCTTCGGCAACGGCCACCGCCGCAAGCAGGTTGAGTTGCGGCGCCACAATCGTCGCAACTGGTGGTCGTAAAATTACCGAGAGATACAGGTTAACTCCTGGAGGAGAAATCCAGCTTCTCCCCAATCGTCCTTTGCCGCCGCTCTGCGCATCGGCTACAACAATGGTCCCCTCGGCGGCGCCCTCGCGCGCTAAGCGCGCAGCATAAGTATTCGTTGAGTCAATTGTCGGGAAAAAATGGAGAGGTTTCCCCAGAATCTGGGTTTGCAGTTTTTCTGTGAGAGTGGTAGCGAAGCGGCGTCCGTCAGGGTCATTCATAAGCTGCAACTCTCGCTTGTACACTATAGAGATCTCGGCTCTTTAATTCTTGCCTTTCATACGATCACGGCCATACTGAGATCAACCGCCGCGGCAGAATGAGTCAACGCGCCAACCGAGATGAAGTCAACTCCAGTTTCCGCAACTTCGCGCACACGTTCGAGACTCATGTTGCCTGACGCTTCAAGCAGCGCGCGACCATTCACCAAACGCACAGCTTCTGCCATTTGTGCTGTCGTCATATTGTCGAGCAAAATAATATCGGCTTTCGCATCCAGGGCCTCTTCCACCTCACTCCGGGTGGTACACTCAACTTCGATACGTAACAGAGCCGACGCACGATGCCGCGCTTGACGAACTGCAGCCCCAACACCGCCGCACACAGCAATGTGGTTATCCTTAATCAGAATCCCATCATCAAGTCCCATGCGATGATTGGTACCCCCACCTTGTGTTACTGCGTATTTATCTAATAAACGAAAACCCGGCAGGGTCTTACGAGTATCGATAATTGTACATTTTGTCCCGGCGATTGCATCGACAAACCTTCGCGTCAATGTTGCTACACCAGAAAGATGCTGGAGAAAGTTCAGTATCGTCCGCTCAGCAATCAGCAACGCCGCAGCATTCCCAGACATCTCCGCAACGACATCTCCTCGCCGCACCGTAGCCCCCTCATCAACCAAAGGGCGAACTTCTGCTGTGCCATCGACGAAACGAAGAATCCGTTCGACAAGAGGCACTCCCGCGATAGTAAGGTCAGCTTTCGCCGTGATTTTTCCCTGGGCCTGTCGACCCGGCGGAATTGTCGCCTGGGTCGTCACATCCCCACGTCCGAGATCTTCTTCCAAGGCCATGGCGATCAGGCGAGTTATTGAGGGATGATCAAATGGAAACATAAAAAAAGGCCATAGGCTAAAGGCTGTAGGGAAAGGCAAAGAAAAACTCTTTGAGCCTGAAGCCTAAGTTTGTATCTGTCGCAATCGCTCTAAACTCTTCTCTAAACTCTGCCGCTTTTCCTCAAATTGCGCAGCACGTTCACGCTGTTCCTCAACAACGTCCTCCGGTGCACGTGAGATAAACTTCTCGTCACTCAGCTTCCGGTGGACATTGGCGAGGTCGTTCGTCACCTTGCTAATCTCTTTTTCTAACCGTTTGCCCTCTTCCTGGAGATTGACCAATCCCGCAAGCGGTACATAAACCTCGGCGCCCTCAATAATGGCCAGGGCGGCACCACGTGGACGTTCTCCATCACGTTGATAGTGCATCTCACCGACCCGAGCGAGTCTGCGCACATATGCCTCATTCGTACGCAACTCAGTCTCAACCGTGTCCGCAGCAGGAATAACAACTAAGTTCAGCTCCTGTCCGGGAGGGATATTCATCTCCGAGCGAATATTACGAACCGAACGGATAGTATCCATCAACAGATTCATGCGTCGTTCCGCATCTTCATCGATCAATGCCGGATCTACCCGCGGATACGATTGGATCATAATGCTGTCGTCGTTCCGTTCTGGATGTAAGGCATGCCAAATCTCTTCGGTAATATACGGCATTAACGGATGTAGCAGCCGCAACGCCGCATCGAGCACGGAAGCCAGAACTTGTTTGGTTTGTTCCTGCGCCTGCGCATCACCGCCATCTAAAGCGATTTTGCTCAATTCGAGATACCAATCACAGAATTCATGCCAGATAAATTGATAGAGGCCAGCGGCTACTTCATTGAAGCGGTATTCATCAAGTGCTTTCCGCACCTCACCGATTGCCCGCTGCAACCGCGACAAAATCCAGCGGTCAGCGAGCCGGAGGTCGATGAGACTTTGGACTTTCGACTCTGGACTCTGGACTCCGTTCATCAGAACGAACCGCGATGCGTTCCATACCTTGTTAGCAAAATTGCGATAGCCGGTAATACGGTCTGCCGAGAGGCGAATGTCGCGTCCCATTGCTGACAGTGCTGTCAAAGTAAAACGCATGGCGTCGGTACCAAACGTAGCCATCAATTCGAGGGGGTCGACAACGTTTCCCTTCGACTTCGACATCTTCTGCCCGGCTTCGTCACGTACGAGCGCGTGAATATACACATGACGGAATGGCACCTCGCCCATAAACTTCAGGCCGAGCATCATCATGCGCGCAACCCAAAAGAAGATGATGTCAAAACCAGTGACCAGAACAGAGGTCGGGTAAAAGGCCTTCAGATCTTCCGTCTGATCCGGCCAGCCAAGCGTAGAAAACGGCCACAATCCTGAGCTGAACCACGTATCGAGAACATCGGTCTCTTGTGTGAGTTTGGTTGAGTGACATTTTGGACAGCTGGTCACATCGTCCCGAGCAACAGTCATCTCCCCACAGTCACCACAATACCATGCAGGGATACGATGACCCCACCACAGTTGCCGCGAGATGCACCAGTCACGGATATTCTCCATCCAGGCAAAATACGTCTTTTCCCAGTGCGTCGGGAAGAATTGCGTACGTCCGTCTTTAACCGCGGCAATAGCCACATCCGCAAGCGGTTTGATACGGACAAACCATTGATAAGACAAAAATGGCTCAACCACTGTGCGACAGCGATAACAATGGCCGAGCATAACCTTGTACGATTCGGTGCGGATCAAGACACCCGACTGCTGAAGATCTGCGAGCAGTTTCGTTCGGCACTCATAGCGATCCAGCCCTGCATATGGACCAGCCTCGGCTGTCATCCGCGCCTGTTCATCCAGAATGGAGATTGCCTCTAGGCCGTGGGTCTTCCCGATATCAAAGTCAGTGAAGTCGTGCGCCGGAGTCACTTTTAGTGCTCCTGTACCGAACTCTTTATCGACGTGTGCATCGGCAATAACTGGAATCTGACGACCGAGGATCGGCAATGTCAGAGTCTTACCGATCCAACCCTGGTACCGCTCGTCCTCAGGATGAACAGCAACAGCGGTATCGCCAAGCAGGGTTTCCGGACGTGTCGTCGCAATGGTGACAGCCCCTTGGCCATCACTGCGGGGATAGCTCAGATGGTAGAGATACCCTTCACTTTCCTGTGGCTCGACCTCTAAATCCGACAAGGCTGTTTGACAACGGGGGCACCAATTAATCAGATACCGACCACGATAGATCAGACCTTCTTCGTAGAGGCGAACAAACACTTCACGGACCGCCCGTGAGAGTCCGGCATCCATCGTGAACCGTTCACGCGACCAGTCGCAGGAAGCTCCGAGGACTTTGAGTTGATTAACGATTTGTCCACCAGATTCATCCCGCCACGTCCATACCCGCTCGACAAACTTTTCTCGTCCGAGCTGCCAGCGGTCAGTGCCGAGGTCCATGAGCTGGCGTTCCACAACATTTTGCGTCGCAATACCAGCATGGTCCGTACCTGGCACCCATAAAACCCGATATCCGTCCATTCGCTTGTAGCGCGCCAAGATGTCCTGCAACGTATTGTTGAGCGCATGGCCCATGTGTAGCGAACCGGTGATATTCGGCGGAGGGATAACCATAGAAAAAGGTCGGCCTGAAGGGTTTTGTTCAGGACGAAAGAAGCCTTTGTCGATCCAAACCTTGGACCAGCGTTGCTCCACCAAACTTGGGTTGTACGTTTTATCGAGAGGCATAGGCGTAATGAGAAAAGGGGCCTGCTGTCTACACCTGCGCAGTCCCCCCTTTCCGGTTAAATGCGAAAGGGGGGACTTGAACCCCCACGGGGTATTAGCCCACAGGATCCTGAATCCTGCGCGTCTGCCAGTTCCGCCACTTTCGCCAGTGAGTGGACTACTTAACCGACCGTCCTTTTCTCTGTCAATCCCAGCAGTTGTAAGATCAACCACGGGCTAGGGTCACACCAGAGGTTACGACATATCGCCTGGCCAGGCTTCGTATCCGCAGGTGATCACGAGAGAGTCGTTTTCTTCGTTATAAGAATTGCCTTCCCGTCCGATACTCTGCACAAGTTACGTATTCTTGACTCATTATCAGAGCAGGTCGTTCTCTGCGTCGAACCTGCGGTAGTCTGATCTTTAATACTTGCAGCACAGGAACCACTACCTATGGATTTTTCTCCTCCCCCGACCCTGGCTCAATTGCTCAACGCGCTCCAACAACAACTTGACCAGGTGCAGGAAGGCCTTGAACACATGCACGCGGTTACTTCGCAGCGATGGCAGACCCTCGCAACCTCCCTCACTGAGGAATTAACTGCCGCGCGTCGCAAGTCGCAGATGTTAGAACAGTCGCTGTACGAGACCTTCTTGCGCATTGCCACAGCCGTTCAGTACCGCGACCAGCGTAATGGCGAACACCTCACGCGGCTCAGCCAATACACAATGTTGCTGGCGTTACAGCTCGGTCTCCCCGAATCTGAAATTCGTGTCCTCTATGCCACCGCCCCTTTGTACGATATCGGAAAAGTTGGGATTCCTGACGCCATCCTTCTGAAACCAGGACGCCTTATGGATGCAGAGCGCACGGTGCTCGAGATTCACCCGACCTTAGGGACCAGCTTACTCGGCGGACTCCCGTCTTCGCTCTTAGAAACGGCGAGCACTATTGCCTTGACCCACCACGAACACTGGGATGGCAGCGGGTATCCGCAAGGGCTCAAAGGTGAAGCCATTCCGTTAGGAGGGCGTCTAGTCTTACTGGCTGAACGTTACGAAGCGTTACGCAGCGTACGCCCCTACAAACCTGCACTCACCCATTCGCAGGCACAAAAAATTCTGGTGGAGGGTGATGCCTTAATTAAGCCAGAACATTTTGATCCTCAGGTGCTAGAGGCTTTCTGTACAATCCACCAAGACTTCGCGACGATTCACGACCGTCGTACCAACTGACAATCACCTTTACCGAAAATCATCTCAAATTGTGCAGAGGAACAAACCATCCTCTCTTTTGGGACTTGACAGAAGAGGCACAGTCGGGGGATAAGCCCCCCGCATGCGGTTTTTCTTCTTTCTTGTACCTGAGGTTATCTCCCCGTTATTTCGTTGGCACCCTTGCCGCTCTCACGTATTCAAGTTCTGCACAACACTTGGGACGACCCTTGCTGCATCTAACGCGACAGTTCTGCGGTTCTGTCGACAGCGAGGGCAAAATCTTCTCAACTCAACCCCAGTTCACACAGTTCCTCGACTCGTGGTACTTAACATTGTGTTACAGGCTTTTGATGGACTTGCTACTTATCAGGGGCTGTTACTGGGAGTCCAAGAGGGGAACCCCCTTATGTATTCGGCCATGCTGCATTGGGGAGTTGCGGAAACGCTGCTCAGTACCAAGGGCGCAGCATGTGTCATGCTTCCGCTCTTCCTGCTGTTACGACATCGATGCTTGAGCGTGTGGGCATTGGCACTCACGGCAGGAGTCTACTTACTTTTGTCGTTTGTCCCGTGGTCTCTCATCTTTTTGAGCGAAGCGCAAAAATTTTTCTGGTAGTCAGTCTGCACGTTCCTGATGAGAAGCCAGAGAGCAGATAAAACCACACCATGAGTTATGCACATCGAGTAGCCCCGCGACCTTCGCAAGCAGGGACATCGGGTAACTGCAGCGAACGCATCCGCAGATCGTTCCAGGACGCCCACGTACCAGGTTCAGTTTCCACCTGACACCCGTGCCACGGGGAATAGAAAAAGTCGGCAGACGTTGAAAGCGCGTGCGCATGAGAGGCACAGTCAATCATGCGCGGTTGAAAGTATACAACACCGACTAAGGTCGCTAACCCGCTCCACGTAAGGACTGCAAGAATTCGCCGGATAGTGCCCACAGCAATACCTCCTTGGCATTATATATTGGCAAGGGCTACAGAAACTTGAGTACCGGACAGGCATTCATTTTTTATGATATATGGAGGTCATGATTAACATGGAGAAACAACTCAACAAGTGGAGCAGAATCACTTTGTGGGCTTTTGTGGTTGCGTTCTTGTTTGTCGTCCACTCCATAGCAGCGGACGACGAACATCCATCTCAATATCCCTTCGCACCAAAGACCTACAGAGGGCGCGTCATCGCCCCGGCTATGAGCCACTTAGGGGCCGATTGGCTAGAGCGCCCGAACCGAGGAGAAACCCAGCAACCGGAGAAAGTACTCGACGCTCTGGAGATTCGTGCGGGCGACATCATCGCAGACATCGGTGCTGGCACCGGTTATTTCAGTCTCCGCTTGGCCAAACGAGTTGGAGCGCAAGGGCGAGTGCTCGCTACTGATATTCAGCCTGAAATGCTCGCGCTCTTACGCACGAACCTGAAAAAGGCAGGAATCACCAATATCGACCCGATTCTCTGTACACCCACCGATGCGAAATTACCCGAAAACTACCTCGACATGGCCCTCCTGGTCGATGTGTATCATGAACTGGCTCATCCAGAAGAAACACTCGTGCAAATTCGCCGCGCGCTAAAATCCACGGGTCGTCTCGTGTTGATCGAGTATCGGGGCGAAGACCCCAGTGTTCCGATCAAACCTGAGCACAAGATGACGCTTCAACAAATTCGCGGTGAAATCGAACCGCAGGGCTTCACCTTACAGCAAACTTAGATCGGAAGA
>JBFWXH010000073.1:0-40517 GCA_050187625.1 Binatia bacterium | reverse complement strand
ATAGCGCCGCACGGCTTCCTGATAATCCTCGTCACTTAACATGGGGAGGTGCTCCTCCTTCCTGTGAGTCTTCCAGGAGTATACAGGTTTCTCTCAAACTCCACATCTTGCTGTAGCGTCCCTATAGGGGGTTGTGGGGAGGACCCAGCCCCTGGCCCCCAGTCCCCAACCCCTTTCTTCCTACTGTCTACTGACGGCTGACAACGGACGATGTTCCCAATGAACTGAAACCCGCGCCGATGCACCATTGCGATATAATGCGGCTTGCGAGCGTTATCGTGCAACGCCCGGCGGAGTTCTTGAATGCAGGAGGTCAACGCCGCCTCACTCACCACGGTCTCCGGCCAGACTGCCTGAAATAACTCTTCTTTGGTGACCACTTGTCCGGCTCGTGCGATCACATATCGCAGCACGGCAAACGCTTTCCCCGTCGGCTTCACTTCCTGTTTTCCCCGCCACAACTGTCCGGTGTGAGGGTCGAAGTGATAGGAACCAAAGGTAAGCGGTTGCGCTGCCTGCATTTCTTACCCTCACCGCGTCCTAAAATAATCCCAGAACTTTCCTATGACTTTCTTTCTCTGTGTTCGTATCCTCTTCGCACAGGGCACCCGCGATTACAAGAGAAAATCAGAGACGGAATATCAACCCGTCACAGAGCGTGTAGCCTGGATGCAGCGGAGCGAAATCCGGGAAAGGAAGAGGACGCGTTCCTGGATTGCACTGCTGACACAAAGCGCCTGCGATTACAAGAGAAAATGGAGCTGCCGTTGCCCCATGCCACAACAGCGCTCAGGGAAAGCTCCCTCGCACCCGCATAGTCACTATGTCGATTATGCGGAGCAATCGGGATGGCCGGATGGCCATCATTTGTAAAAATTTGGGTTTAATATAAACTATTATGATAGATCATGTCACAGTAATTGCTCATGTGTCCTTGCATTCGTTGTCATTCTGAATCTTCCCTAGCGCCAGATGGCGAGCATAGGAGCAGCAACCAAAGGTGCCTCTCACCCCGTTATTCCGCAAAAAGCCGGAGTCCAGTCTATGTACGTACGGATTCCGGGTACCACCGCCGACCACGACTCGGAATGATGAACTGCCATGAGTTTCGAGCCCGGGCTGGACCTTTTGTTTTTGCACAGTGGGCTACGAACACATGTGCTTTTCTTTGACCTGTTTACCTCGGTTTATGCAGATTTTTACCGCCTAAGGAGATACGTGTGAAAGAATCCTTTTTCGTTCCGGCAATGAGCCTTTGCTGTTGGCTCCTCATTGTGACCGCATTGCCAGCAGTGGGGGAAACCGTGATTGGTCGGGAGGTAGCGGTGCCTCGTCACCTCCAAGACGACGAAGAGTTCCAGGTTTCCCTCCAAGACCTGATTGCCCACGGCAAGAATCTCTTTACCGCCATGTGGACGAGCCAAGAGGGCGGAGGGCGCCCGCTGACCAAGGGAACGGGGGCGGCATTAGCCGATCCCACTGATCCGTTGGTCTTCCCCCGCAACTTCAATCGGCTCTCGGCTCCGGATGCCAACTCCTGCGCCGGCTGTCATAATGCCCCGTTCGGTATCCCCGGTGGCGGGGGAGACATCGTCGCCAATGTCTTCGTGTTGGGTCAACGGTTCGACTTTGCCACCTTCGATCAGACAGATACTATTCCCACCAAAGGCACAGTCGATGAAATAGGCCGACCGGTGACGGAGCAAACCATTGCCAACTCGCGAGCAACGTTGGGCATGTTTGGTTCAGGGTATATCGAAATGCTCGCCCGTCAGATGACCACAGACTTGCAAGCTATTCGTGATGCCACAGCGCCTGGGCAATCGCGTCCGTTGGTCACCAAGCAGGTGTCATTTGGCACCATTGCGCGAAAAGCGGATGGCACCTGGGACCTTTCCGGGGTAGAAGGCCTCCCGGCCAAGAGCCTTACAGTCAGCGGGTCCAACGGAAAGCCAAGTTTGATTATCCGTCCGTTTCATCAGGCCGGGGCTGTAGTCTCGCTGCGAGAATTTACCAATAATGCGTTTAACCATCATCATGGAATTCAATCCACCGAGCGCTTCGGGGCGAATATGGACCCTGATGGGGACGGGTTTACTAACGAGATGACCCGCGCGGACGTCACCGCCGCCACAATCTATCAGGCGACGCTGGCGGTGCCAGGCCGTGTGATTCCCAGCGATCGTGAGATTGAGGAAGCCGTCCTCGTCGGAGAGCAACGCTTTGCCGACATTGGATGCGCGCACTGCCACATTCCGAGTCTCCCACTCGATCGCGACGGCTGGATCTTCACGGAGCCGAATCCGTTTAATCCCGAGGGCAATCTCCAGCCAGGTAAGACCGAAGTGCTAGCCGTCGATCTCACTAGTAAGCCCGTTCCACAGCCACGGCTTGACCCAGAGCGGGGTGTGGTGTATGTCCCCGCCTTTACAGACCTCAAGCTGCATGACATCTGTGCGGGGCCCGATGATCCCAATATCGAGGCGTTGGACATGCAGCAACCTGCGGGGTCAGCGGCATTTTTCGCCGGCAACCGGCACTTCATTACCCGCAAACTGTGGGGTGTCGCCAACGAGCCACCCTATTTTCATCACGGTCAGTTCACGACTCTGCGCGAAGCCATTGTGGCTCATGCTGGGGAAGCGTTGGCGTCGCGCGACAGGTTTACTGCGCTCAGCGACTATGAGCAAGGCGCAATTATTGAATTCCTGAAGACGCTCCAGGTACTGCCACCAGGGACAAAGCATCTGATTGTCAACGAACACTATAAGAAACGAGCCTGGCCGCCGCGACGCTAATAGCCGGGTATTCGATGGTGGGAAGCAAAACAATCGGCGCCACTCGACTGCAGCTCTTATGAGTACCGTGGCGAGAATACCAGGAACCTCAATGGGGCTCAAAAGAGAACTCTACAACGACGGAAAAAGCGCTACAGGTGAAGCACCTGCATATGCATGGCTACCGTATCCGCCGGAGCGCTCGATTGACGCGCTCTGGCGCAAACGCCTCGGGATCAAAATTGTCGCCGAGCCATTCACTTAGCTCTTCATGTTCTGGATGCTCCGGGTCCTGAAGTGCTTCAAGCAGGTTGGCATAACCCCATACCCCACCACAATCCTCTGGCGGGCACGCCCGTTGGCCGGAAATGCAACGTGGGTAGGCAACTCCCGCTTCTGGCGAAAGGATTTTTTCTAGCACGACCTCGTGCTCCCAGCCATCCCCAAAGTCGTACTCGTAGACAAGTTTTGCCTTCGGTTTCTTTAGGACCTCGCCCACCGTGACTTTCCCCTCGTCCTTCGTCGTCGTTGTCCCATCAAAATCATCGGGATATGTTGTCCCATAGTAGGTTTTTCCCACCTTAAACTGGTGCATGTGCGAATTTGTCCAACCCATCGCGAGCTGAATCACACCGTGCAAGGTTTCCAGGCTCATCGTACTGGCAACGTGTACCTGTCGCCAAATGGCCGGACGAAAATCTTTGAGCGTGATCTTGAGTTGATAAATTTGCGTCTCACTCGTTGGTTTCTTCGTTGGCATACGGTTGTTCCTTTTGCTGTCGGTATACTCCGCTTCGTAAGAGAAAAGAATAACAACAGCCGCTCCAGAGCCAAGCAAGGCATACAGCGAACAGAGCGAGTTCGCACCCGCCGGGAGAATGCCTTTTCTTTCTCTGTACCCTCGCTACAATAGCTAGCCATGACAACAACAACTGACGTCGTGGTTATTGGCGGTGGAGTCATCGGTTCTGCTATCGCCTACGAGCTTGCGAAACAGCAACAACGAGTTATGCTCGTCGAAAAAAATCAGCCAGGACAAGAAGCCTCCGCTGCTGCCGCCGGTATTCTGGCTGTCGCAAGTGGCCGTTCAAAGCGCGGCCCTATGTATCAATTAAAACGAGCAAGCCAAGAACTCTATCCAGCCCTTATACAGGAGTTGGAAAGCCAAACAGGTATCGATATCGAGTACCAGACCGTCGGCGTACTCGACCTCATCCGCACGGATGCAGACGAAAAGAAATATCGCCAGCTCTACCAACTGCGTCAGGAGCAGGGGTACCCTGCAACGTGGTTATCGGCTGAGGAAGCTCAACGATGTGAACCAATGCTGACAACCGATATCCGAGGTGCTGTTCATTTCACCAGCGACCATCATTTGCACAATGGTAACCTTGCCGAGGCGTGGGCGCGGGCCGCGGCATTGCATGGTGTCACAGTACGCACCGGCACCACAGTCAATGAAGTGCGTACCGCCAACGGCAAAGTGACCGCTGTCCGCATCGCCGAGGAGTGGATCAACACCGGCACGGTGGTTATCGCCGCTGGCTCATGGTCACGGCAAGTGGGGGAAATTTTTGGACTGCAGCTTCCTATCGATCCGGCCAAGGGTCAGATGTTAGCAGTCTACGCTCCTCAAATTCGCCACGTCATTTCCTGGAGTGACCATTACCTTGTTCCACGGAAAAACGGCGAGGTGATTATCGGCTCCACTGTGGAGTTTATTGGCCACAACAAAGACGTGACCCTGGAAACGGTTCGAGAGCTTATCAATCGTTCCGCAGCCTTAGTGCCGGGCATCGGCAAGGCACCTCTGGTCCGCTTCTGGGCAGGATTACGGCCCTACGCTCCCACGCGGCGCCCGATCTTGGGTCGTGCGCCGGGTCTCGACAACGTTATTCTAGCGATCGGTCATCATCGGAACGGCATCGTCCTGGCCCCAATTACCGGTAAGCTGATCTGTGAGTTGATTACGATAGGACATCCGTCAATGGCCCTGGAACCCTTTGGCCTCCCACGTGAGCCAGTCCCGCCACCACCCGAAGGTGAATCGCCGGATGAGGCCGACTAACACAGCTGCCACCGCAAGATTGCGTCACGTCTGGCGCTATGTCATACTTCGTGGCGCTTGAGCAAAGAGAGCAACCATTTTATATCTCAGGATATTTGAGGAAAGGAGGACGATTATGGCAGAGGTTACGATTCGCGTGCTCAAGAACGGGCCGTATGAGGTAACAGGAGGTGCAGCCGTTACCGACCAGAAACGCAATGTCTACACCGGCCAAGGAGATCCCATCTACCTGTGTCGATGTGGACAATCCGCCAACAAGCCCTTTTGTGATGGGACACATACGAAGGTAGGGTTTAAAGGCGAAGAGACGGCAGGGTAAGTAAGGCTATTCTTTTCTCTTCTGTGCCTCGGAGGATTCTTCCGAGGCTTTTTTTTGCTCAGCTTTGCTCTGTTGTTGAGACAACACCTGCACCGCGCGCACGCCTGCTCCGTAGCGATAGACCATCTCTCCCCCGGTGTATCCCTGCACCAGTATACCAACAAGACCAACAGTCGTGAGGACAAGAAATGCGAGCGGCAGCGGTGGAGCAACTCGCACCCGTATCACTGCGAGGACAATGAACATCCCCAACAGCACATAGCCTCCGTATTCATGGTAGAATAGTAAGTTATTGATTTGCGAATCAAACGCACTGCTCGGACGTGGCAACTCATGTTCAATCCAACCAGTCAACACAGCGGCCCCCAACGCCGCTACACCAGCAAGGAAGCTGCGTTGTCCTGTTATCTGCCACGTCAGTTGACCGGATCTGTGCCCAAACCAATCTGCACCACAACCGAAGAACGTCAGCGCAATCGCAAAATGCACGGCAATGGGGTGGATAATGAGCAGTGCCCCCTCCTCTAGCGGAGGCACGGGAACCTCATCTTGACCAAAGGCGCTCGTTATCCAACACCCGATGAACAACAGGATCAATAATCCCCCTTTAGGAGCCCACCCTATCATAGTTCGCGTTAGTCGTTTCATCTTTCCGCTCGACCTTTCATGCTAGCTTCCCCTTTGACCCATATGATACACAACGGGTATCCCACAATACGGAGGGGAGAATGACGAAAGACACACCGGTCCTAGTTGCACAAATAGGAGAAGTTGCACCCGGGCAAACAAAGAAATTCAATTTGCTCGTCGATGGCCGAGAAACTGAATGTTTTTTAGTGAATTATGAAGGGCAATTGTTTGCCTATGTGAACAGTTGTCGCCACGTTCCGATGGCGATGGACTGGGTAGAGAATCAATTCCTCACCGAGGATGGTCGTTACATCTTGTGTGCTACGCACGGCGCCGCTTACGAGCCGGAGACGGGGGAGTGCATCTTCGGGCCCCCCTGTGGAAAGACGCTTTCACGAGTACCACTCACTATCGACAGAGACCACGTATACGCCCATCACCCCTTAGACGAAGACGACTAACCTCAACCAAGACGAGACGATACTCGAAGTTGCTCGTACCGAGTTTGCTACTCGCACGAACATGCGGAACAGCGTTTCCCTAATACCTGCTAATCCCAGTCGTCCCCAAAATGCGCACGGAGCAGACGTTGCTTGAGGTAGTCAAGCGTGCCAATGTCTTCGATGATGTCACCACCCGTATCGTAAAAAAAGATCTCTCCTTTTTTATTTCTTCCGATAGCGACGAGCCATTCCAGTTCGTTCCGATCTTCAAGTAAATAATTGATGGTTTGCGAGACACCTTTTGTCGGGATAAGCGTGACCTTTGGTCGCTTTGATTTCTCTTGTGGTGTCGTTGACATTCCGCGTCTCCAGCAGAGGCCAGCCTTACTGCTCGCTTTGAATAGGATAATGTAGGCAGGATAGGAGTTGAAAGTTATCAAGTCAAGACACAACGCACGATCGTCTCGACATGGTACGTTTGTGGAAATAAATCGATCGGTTGCACTGCCTGCAGCCGGTAGCCATGCCCGTGGAGGCGTCGGAGATCACGTGCAAGCGTCGCAGGATCGCAGGAAACGTAGACAATCTGCGATGCCCCAAAACGTGGCAACAAATCGATGACCTCCGCTGCCCCCCCGCGCGGCGGATCAAGAACAATCGTTTCACTACGAGTGCCACGACCGAGAAGATTCTGGACTCCAACAAGCGCTGAGGCCTGAACAAAGCGGATATTCTGTATCCCAGCCCGCACGGCATTCCTTTTCGCATCAGCAACCGCATCTCGCGATTCCTCGATACCAATCAGCGAGCGTACACGACGTGCGAGCGGGAGGCTCAGATTCCCTGCGCCACAATACAGCTCGACCACTCGTTGCGACGGATGAAAAGCTCCTAAGCGGAGCAAGGTCGCAATGAGCATACGGTTCCCAGCTGGGTTCACCTGCGTAAACGTCCCTTGCGTGACAGTGAGAACAAGAGCGTCAACTCCCAGGTCACAAGAGATAGACACCTCACCCCAGACACGTTGCCAGCCTTCGCCGCGCAGGAGTACGCCCGCAACACTTGGTTCAGTTTGCAATAACTGGGGACAATGGAGCTCGTCCCCGGGCTGAAAAGCACCGACAGCATCAGCGAGCAAAACTATCCGTCGCGCTGATCGGGGGGCCTCACTACTCACGATCTCGACTGCTCGAAGGGTGGTTTGCAAAGATGACAGCCAAGCTTTGACCACACGGAGATGTTCGGTGTTCTCTGTTCCAGCGATGAGACAGGCATCGATTTCGACCAATGTTTGAGATCGCGGCTGCACAAAACCAAGATGCGCATGATCATCGACATGCAGGCGGATCCGTTGGCGATAATGCCATTCAGACTGGGCCGGTAGGATTGGGAGTATCGGCGGATCGGTAATCCCACCAATACGACGTAATTGTTCACGGACAAGATTTTCTTTTTCTGCTATCTGCGCGGCGTAGGAGAGATGTTGCCACGGACAACCACCACACCGCTCGACATACGGACATGGTGGCTCACGACGGTTTGGCGATGCTCGCAAGAGCGACACGACATGCCCCCTGGCATAGCTCTTTTTTTCTTTGTCTATGACGACATCGACGTCGTCTCCAGGAGCTGTTCCAGGAACAAAAATAACCTTACCGCCGCTCCGCCCAACTCCGGCTGGACCATAGGAAAGGCGCTCGATTCTCAATCGCACAGCATGAGACGGCATGAAAAGAGACTCCTTACGAGAAAATTTCGCACGGAAAACCTTGCGTCATTGAGACAGTGTGCTAGAAACAGCACTTCATGCAGCACGGCGCTATAAAAATCCGCCGCGGAAAGCGTACTGATTTTCCAGCGCTCGTCACGCTTCTTTCTCCACTAGTTTCCCCGGACAAGGAAAAAGCTTGGAATCGCTATTGGCGTCGCCTCGTCAGCGATCCGGCACATGACTGTTACGTTGCCGAACAGTCCGGGTCAATTCAAGGCATGGTCTTGGTTTCGTACATTCGTTCTTTATCTCAGTGTGGTTGGCAAGCGGTCCTCGACATCATTCCCCCCTTCTCTTCTTCAGAGGTGAGTCAAGAACTCGTCAAATTTGCCAAAGTTCGCGCGCGCCAGCGTGGCTGTCAAAACATGTTCCTCTGGGCATTACCAGAGCAGACGCCCTTGACACCACCTAACAAAGTAGGCTTTTTGCGGACGGGAGAACTATTCTCCTGCGGCTTGTCATAACCACCCATGTAGAAAGGTAACGCTTGTGGTAAGAATTCTGATTGGTCTACTACTGGGGTTTATTTTGGGGATTGGCGGTACCTTGCAATTCCTCGCCTCAGGAGGAGGAGAAATGCTGGTCGTCTCCAGCCCGCGTGCACGCGAACTTGAGGAACAAGTGAAACAGTGCAATCAACAGATTGAGCGCTTAGCTGTCAAGTTGGAAGCCGCGGCAGATGCGATGGAAAAGACTGCCGCCAAATTTACCGCTCTTGAACAACGTGTTGCCCAAGGTCAGCATCTCTCTCCTTCGACCCCTACGCAGCCAACTGCAGAGGCAGTACCGCCATTGCCAATGACTCCCCCAACTCCCCCTGAAGAAGAAGGACCGCATGGGACAGAACAGCAACCAGCCGATGCACCCTCGCCATCATTATAGATTAGATAGAGAAACGGGTTTCTCTTGGCCTTCACTGTAGAGAGAGCAGCTCCCTTGTTTATCCTTCTGCAGAACGGGGCTTGCTCGTCTGCTATGAGAGCGCTATTACAAAAATGTTGAAACGGTAATGATTCCTTGTTGTGTCGGGGTGTGGCTCAGCCTGGTAGAGCACACGGTTCGGGACCGTGGGGTCGCTGGTTCGAATCCAGTCACCCCGACCATTTTTCCTTTCGTACAAGCCTTGGCTGTTCTGTTGAGGGCATAAAGAAACATCTTCATGACTCTCCTTCTCGTCATTCTTCTCACGTATCTCTGTGGTTCGATTCCTACGGGTGTGTTGATTGCCCGCAAAATGAATATCGATATTCGTCAGGTCGGCAGTGGCAACGTCGGCGCAACCAATGTAGCGCGTAGCGTTGGCAAGAAAGCGGGCCTCTTTACCCTTTTGGGCGACGTTCTCAAAGGCCTACTTCCTGTCATCATCGTTCGTATCCTTGATTTCGGCGAGACCGCAGTTGCATGTGCAGCGGTTTCCGCCATCGTTGGTCATATGTTTTCACCCTTCTTACATTTCTCAGGAGGGAAAGGAGTCGCAACCGGGCTCGGCGTTTTTCTCGGTTTTGCTCCGCTCGCTCTTCTCTTGGCCCTTGTTCCTTTTCTGCTGACTTTCGCTGCAAGTCGGATCGTCTCCCTGGCGTCCCTTGTTAGCACCCTGATCGCCCCAATACTTCTCTGGTGGTTTTCTTACGCTCCAGCTTATATTTATGCAGGATGGCTCATTGCCATTCTTATCTCGTTGCGACATCGAGAAAATATTGTTCGCCTTCTTCATGGCACAGAACCGAAATTCCACGCTGCTGACTCTTCAACAAATGTTGCTCAAAAAGGCAGCGCTGCCTGAAAAGTAAGCAATCTCTCACCATCATCCGCAGATCTTTTCTTGCTTCTTCGGCTATATGTCCGCTCCTTCACCAAACACTTTAGTTGGTATTCGTTTTGCTTAGGAACGTACTGATTGCGTAAGTGATTGTGCGGTCTAATACATATGCATCCTTGCAGGGTTAGGCAGAGCGGATTGGAGAAGAAAGGTTAGCTTTACAACAGACTAAATTTGCTCTAGAGAGGCCCTGAGGAGGGCTTGCTCTATGAAAGGCGTTATGAAAAAGGTCGAAGCAATCATAAAGCCCTTTAAGCTTGATGAAGTGAAAGAGAACCTCAATGCGATCGGTGTTCGTGGACTGACAGTCAGTGAGGTAAAAGGGTTCGGGCGCCAGAAGGGCCACACCGAACTCTATCGCGGGGCTGAGTACGTGGTCGACTTTCTACCGAAAGTCAAACTCGAAATCATTGTCCAGGAAGAGTCCGTCGCAAAGGTGGTAGAAACCATCGAAAAAGCGGCTCGTACCGGGCGCATTGGTGACGGCAAGATTTTTGTCACTCCGGTGGAGGAGGTTGTCCGTATTCGTACCGGAGAGCGCGGCGATGATGCCGTCTAATGTTTCATATTTTTTGTATTTTAGCGAAGGAGGAGCGTAGGCGATGACACCCAAAGACGCCGTGCGTTTCGCACGCGAACAGCAAGCTGAAGCCGTAGACTTTAAGTTTATGGACCTGCTCGGCACCTGGCAACATTTTACTATTCCGATGAGTGAGTATGAGGAAGATATTTTCGAGGCGGGCCTGGGTTTTGACGGCTCCTCGATTCGGGGTTGGCAACCAATCAATGCTTCCGATATGTTGGTCATGCCTGATGCTTCTACGGCGGTCATAGATCCTTTCTGTGCTGTTCCAACGCTGAGCTTAATTTGTAATATCGTCGACCCTATCACCAAAGAAGAATACTCTCGGGACCCACGCAATATCGCCCGTAAAGCAGAGGCATACCTGAAGTCTACAGGTATTGGCGACACAGCTTACTTTGGTCCAGAGCCAGAATTCTTCGTTTTTGACGACATTCGCTACGATCAGAATAACCGTGAAGCCTATTACCATGTCGATTCTGGTGAGGGTATCTGGAACTCTGGCCGAAACGAAGGGCCAAATCTCGGCTCAAAGATTCGCCATAAAGAAGGCTATTTCCCGGTCGCCCCGCTCGACACCCAGCAAGACCTGCGTACCGAAATGGTCCAATACATGGAGCGGGTCGGCATTCGCGTCGAGCGGCAGCACCACGAGGTCGCTACCGCCGGTCAAGCAGAAATTGACATGCGCTTCATGTCGTTAGTGAAGATGGCTGATGCTTTGCAGTGGTACAAATATATTGTGAGAAATGTTGCACGCAGGCATGGGAAGACCGCGACCTTCATGCCGAAGCCGATTTTTGGTGACAACGGATCGGGAATGCACTGCCATCAGTCGATTTGGAAAGGCGAAAAGCCTCTATTTGCCGGAGATGGGTATGGCGGGATGAGCGAGCTGGCTATGCATTACATTGCTGGAATTCTGGCTCACGCCCCTGCGCTCTGCGCGATTGTGGCGCCAACCGCCAATTCATATCGTCGCTTGGTGCCAGGATTTGAAGCCCCGGTGAATCTCGCCTATTCTTCGCGTAATCGATCTGCCGCTGTTCGTATCCCTATGTATTCGCCAAGTCCTAAGGCGAAGCGTATTGAGGCTCGATTCCCAGATCCTTCTAGCAATGGCTATCTGGCTTTTTCGGCCATGTTAATGGCAGGGCTCGATGGGATTGAACGGAAACTCAATCCAGGTGACCCGTTAGATAAAGATATCTATGCTTTGACGCCGGAAGAACTAAAAGATGTACCTTCCGTCCCTGGGTCGCTTGAAGGCTCGCTCCAAGCCTTAGAAAAAGATCATGCCTTCCTCTTAAAAGGCGATGTCTTCACCGAAGATGTGATCGAAACGTGGATTGAATGGAAACGGGAAAAGGAAGTCGATCCGCTGCGGTTACGACCCCATCCCTATGAGTTCACTTTGTATTATGACGTGTAATCTTTTCTGACTTATAACTACAAAAAGGGGAGCGACACAGATCGTTCCCCTTTTTGTTTTCTGCACCATTCATTAGAAAACAATTTCATCTCCTTGACAAAATTTTTCGTCTCAGGCAGATGAGAGGGGCTTAATCATTCCCCCCTGTTGGATCTCGCCGAAAAAGGAGAAACCCATGGCAGCATTGTTAGAAGGAAAAGTCGCAATCGTTACTGGTGCGGGACGAGGAATTGGTCGAGAAGAAGCACTGCTCCTAGCCAAACACGGCGCGAAAGTTGTCGTCAATGACCTCGGAGGCCATTTCGATGGCACTGGTGCTGATACTCGCCCGGCGCAGCAAGTGGTTGACGAGATCAAAGCTGCCGGGGGCGAAGCCGTCGCGAACTACGAGAGTGTATCTGACTTCAAGGCCGCAAAGAAGATTATCCAGTGTGCCATTGATACCTTTGGGAGACTCAACATCCTCGTCAACAACGCGGGCATCCTACGAGATCGCATGGTCTTCAACATGAGCGAAGAAGAATTCGACTCCGTCATCGGTGTTCACTTAAAAGGTACCTTCAATTGCACCCGCCACGCTTGCGAATACTGGCGGGAACAGCATAAACTCGGAACTGTCTTGAATGGTCGTATCATCAACACGTCATCCGATGCCGGGCTCTTAGGAAGCCCAGGACAGCCCAATTACGGTCCAGCAAAAGCCGCGGTTGCGACACTGGCCATCATTGTCGATCAGGAAATGCAGAAGTATGGTGTAACCGCGAATGCGATTGCGCCGCTTGCGCGCACCCGCATGACTGTTGATGCGACACCACAGACAGCTGGACTGATGGGCGCACCGGAAGAAGGTGAGCATGACTATTTCAGCCCGCATCACATCGCTCCACTCGTTGCATGGCTTGCCAGTGACGACGCGGCCAGTGTTCATGGCGAGGTGTTCCGCGTTGGCGGGGGCTGTGTCTGGCTCATGCAAGGATGGCATTCGGTCGGCACAGTCAAGAAAAAGGGCACGTGGGATCCCGCTGAACTGGGCGCTCAATTAAAACCTGAATTAGCTAAAGGGGCAACGAAGAAAGAAGGACTTGGTGAAGTTTTTCGTGCGCTCAAATCCTGACTTCCACACCGGTGGACTTTTGTTTCATCGACTTATGGGTCGGGGGGAGGAACAAAGGGGGAGGCATTGTCTGAGGGGTGGGGAGGTTTTTTGACCTCTCCCCTCCCGCCTTCTTTTGTAATTCACACAACTCGTGACACAGTTAAATACCTACAACATTCTTATTATTTGCCACGCGAACACGAGCCGCAGTGTGATGGCCCATGCGCTGTTAGAAAAAATGCTGGCCGAGCGGGGCGCGGCCCATATCAATGTTCGCTCTGGTGGCATCGCGATCTACGCACGAGACCGCATGCTCGCCTCACTCGATGCGCGACTCGTCCTGCGTGACGTAGGCATTCATATCCAGGATGGAGAGTTTGTCTCTACTGACCTCAAGCGCCATCGCCACCTTATAGAACAAGCCCATCTAATTTTGGCTATGACCAACGAACAGAAACAGATGCTAGACGCTTATCCTGAAGCAACAGGGAAGCCGGTCTACACACTACGAGAGTTTGCTGGTGAACACGGCGATATTGATGATCCAGCCACCCAAGGCGAGGAAATCTTTCGTGCGCGCCTCGATGAAATTCAGTACTGTCTAGAAAAAGCCTTTGAGGATCTGCTAAGACTGTCGCATGAGCACATTCACAAACCCGTCGGATGAGAAGATTCACGAGATTCTCGCAACCCCACGCACGATTGCCGTTGTTGGCTGTTCCCCTGACCCGGATCGGGATAGTAACCAAATAGCCGCTCTCCTTAAAGCAAAGGGCCACAAAGTCATCCCGGTGAATCCGAGCTGTCAAGAAATTCTGGGGGAACGCTGCTACTCAACGGTGAGAGACATTCCAGAACCGATAGATATGGTCGATGTCTTCCGTCGTCCAGAGCATGTTGATCAGATTGCAGATGACGCCATTGCGGTAAACGCAAAGATCTTATGGTTACAGTTGGATGTGATTAACGAACCTGCCGCGCAAAAGGCGCAAGCTGCCGGCCTCACAGTGGTGATGAATCGTTGCCCGGCGATCGAATATCGACGGCTCTTTTAACACGCAAAACACACTACAGGATTCGTAATACCTCATTTGAACATTCATGACTCGCCATTCCCCGAAAGATATCAAACCTTGGCAACGCCTCGACTCTGAGACTGTCTACACTTGTCGGATCTTCTCGCTGCGTAAAGATCGCAATAGATCCCCTCGTGACGGGCGCGAGCATGATTTCTTCGTGCTCGACAGCGGCGATTGGGTCAACATTATTCCTGTCACGCCAGCGGACGAAATCGTTCTGATTCACCAGTATCGTCACGGCATCGACGATATCACTCTCGAAATTCCTGGTGGAATGGTTGATCCGCACGATCCCTCTCCTCTTCATGCCGCCCGTCGAGAAATGCAAGAAGAAACAGGCTACGATACTGATGAGGTCGTTCCCCTAGGAACGATTCATCCCAATCCAGCGATTCAGGGTAACCGCTGTCATACCTTTCTCGCGCGCAACGTCAGTAAACGGTTTGAAACACAATTCGATACTACTGAAGAGACCGAAGTCGTTCTCGTTCCCTATCAGCAGATTCCTGATCTCGTGCGGCAAGGCCAGATTACGCATTCTTTAGTAGTAACTGCTTTTTATTGGTACGAGCTACTCCGTCACCAAAAATAATTCTCCATCCCTCCATGACATTGCGAAAAGTCAAATCGCCATCCCCTCTCGCCTGTTTCTCGTTCGTCGCAACCGTCGCCAACTGATCCCTGCCAAAAGTGTAGCCAGGATCACAAGTCCCCACTCAGAGAGCGTAGGGATCTCTGCGATTGGCGGCACCGACCCACCAGGGGTAGCCGAGGTATTGGGATCTCCGCCTGGAGGTGGAATTGGCAAAACAATAGCCTCGGAAGGGAAGGTTGCCGTGTTGTTAGCCAGATTGGGGTCAGGCTGCTGTGCGCGTACCGTTGCCGTATTCGTAAACTGCCCAGCGCGCAGCACTTTCGTCGTAATCACGATCGTGGCCCGGGCTCCTGGCGCTATCACGCCCAGGGTACAAGTAATCGTCGCCGTGCCAGTACAACTTCCCGTGCTCGCAACTACCATCTGGGAGGTCACGGAGACGGGCAAAACATCGGTCACTTCCACACCGGTTGCTGTCGCTGGTCCATTGTTGGTAACAGTAATCGAGTAGGTTAATTGATCACCCAGCGTCACGGATTGTGGGCGTGCAACTTTTTGTATTCCTACATCGGCAGTCGTCTGCGCCAGGATTTCTACAACAGTCGCATTACCCGGGGCTGCCGTCTCTGGGTCATCTTGGGGACAGGCGCCAGTTCGTTACTACTGACACTGCCCTGATTATTGAGTTGCGTCACGCCCGCAGGCAGCGGATTCTGAACGGTTACCTGATAAGTGATTACTACCGGCCCACCATTGCCCGGCAGTGAGCCAATATCTACTGTCACCGGCGGGAGGCCAGCATTGCCTCCGGTTACCATGTCCAGGCTTGCGTGGACTGACCCCGGTACAAGGTTCGTATTTACGTCAGGCGTATCGGAGAACGTGATACCGGTCGCACCGCTGTTCCCAAGGTTGCGAAGGGGAATCGAGTATAAGAACGTGTCCCCAGCAGAGATCGTGCCGGTACCGTCGCTATCAGCAAAGAGACTGACAGCTTTCGTCGCCACCAATGCTGGAGCAGCATTTACTGTCGTCCTGGTCATATCGCCTCCAGGTAGTGAAAGGGCGGTTGCGCGCGCTCAAGCCGCGCACCTTGGACGACCTCCTGGATGCCGTGACCGCTGCCTTCGCGTCGATCATCCGCCACGATATTCTGAGCTGGGTTCGCCATTGTGGCTATCGGGTCGCACCCACCTGAAAACCGCTGTAAGAAATCCAGGTGTCATGAATCACCAAAGGTATCGCTGACGATATCGATTCCGCTGAACACCAGATCAAACAGGTCCACTGTCAAAAAAGAAGCATCCGTCGCTTGGGTTGCAAATCGAGAAGAAGACAGCCGTTCAATCTGTAAAAGGTCTCCCATCTGTGCCCCCTGAGCGGTCGAGCGTTTTTTCTCCGCGGCTTGCAGCTCTTGTACGGTTTTTTCCATCTGTTGCGGATCGAGCATAGACACCGGAGAGCCACAATAGGTGCAGGTTGACGTGGTCTCTAATTCAATGCTGGCTCCGCAGTTCGAGCAATGCAGCATTCTTACCCGCTGCTTCAGCTCAGTAATTTCCTTGAATGTGAGGCTGCGGACAAAGTTCTTCTCGCGCAGAAACTGAAAAAAGGTAATAAACCGTCCGTGGTTCTGCGGGCACCGGTCATAAAAGAACCGGGTGGTCCGTTGCAGATCTCCGGTATGCTCTAACTGTCGCCGGCAGCGCGGGCACAACAACGGCTTCGCCAGCGCTCGCTGCTGCGCAGGATGCTTTTCATGAATCAGTTTGAATAGCTCGAGAATAGAACCGGGAGTGAGTTGCAGATTCTCGAAACCGTCGAACCAAATGGCGCCACACCCAAAGCACAGATCAATCACCACAGACTTTCCATAGTTCCCGGCGAAGGTGTGATTGTCCATGGGACTGCGACAACTCGGGCAATCCATAAAAACCACCTCTTCTTCTAGTGTAGCATCCGTTCAGAAGCAGTTTCAAAAACCGCTCGGATCAAGAAGACAGCGGCTCCAGGACGCCTGTCGGCTCAAGCGGTCGTCGCAGGACCGCAATTCCCTCGAGAATCAACCCAACGGCCAGGACAACAAGAAACAGCGCCGCGATTCCCACGGGATCAACGACCGCGCGGGTACCGGCGCCGACTCCGAGCATCCAGCGTTGGAGCGTAATCGCCAATGACCACAGCGTCATCGTCATCATGAACACCATAGGGAGGCCTACCAGAAAAACTGCCTTCTGTTGGCGCTCACGCCGAAACAGCCAGATAAAGAGACCCAAGAGGCTTAGTGCCGCGAGCAACTGATTACTCGCACCAAAAACCGGCCAGATGGAGAGATAGGCCGGCATCGGTTTTCCGTCCGGTCCAACAATGGTAAGACTCAAGAGAATCGCTGGAACAAGCAGCGTAAGAATCGTGGCGAAAGTGCGACCAGCCAGGGTACGCCACCCAAACAACTCTTGCAGCAAATAGCGACCTAAACGGGTGGTGACATCGATCGTGTCGAATACAAACGTCGCAAAGGCCAGCATGCCAAAACTCACGGCAAATGAGAGGGGAATTCCGACCGAGCTGAGGAATTGTCCAATACCGGTCGCAAATACCGCATCTGGGTTGGTGCCCGTGGTCGCCGGCACCAGGACCATTACACAGGCCAGCGACAACAGCGCAATGACACCTTCCAGGAGCATACCGCCATAGCCGACTAACGGCGCATCACACTCGCAGCGGAGTTGTTTGCTGGTCGTTCCGCTCGACACCATGCCGTGGAATCCACTACACGCCCCACAGGCAATAGTAATAAAAAGGAAGGGGACCAATGGCCCTAACTTCTCGTTAGAGAACCCGAGAAAGGCCGGATACCGCAGCGCATGTTCTCCGACCACACCACCAACGATCAGACCGACCAAACCGCCGATCAGAATGACGTACAGAAAAGCACCGCCGAGAAAACCACGCGGTTGCAGGAGAAGCCAGACAGGAAGGATGCTCGCAATACCACAATACAAGAGGATGGCATACGACCAGGCACGAGTGGGATTGGCAAAACCGTCGAGCGTCAAGGGTAAAGACTGTCCAAGCCATATCGCCACCGCGACCAATAGTAACGAGCCAATCAACAGCACTTGCCTCAATATGCCACTATCGGCGCCATGCTGGGTTCCCCGGCGTTCTGCCCTACCATCGAGAAGTTTCAGCCCAATTCCAAGGAGGACACCAAGACCGAGATACATGGCACTACTTGATGCTGTGCCAGCCCCAAGAATAGTACCGATTTGCACACCGCTAGGATCAAGGATGGGGATATTACTGGTGAACGCTCGCGCGGTGACGTCAGTAAAGGCGGTCAACACGTAAACTAAAGAAAGCCAGATATACCCCAGGAAGAGATAGAACGCCCGCGACCCAATATGCATGCGCACTACCCCGGCAACTGAGGTGCCTTTGTGGCGAACCGAACCGATCAGCGTCGAAAAATCATGGACCGCACCAATAAAGATACAGCCAAAAACAATCCACAATAACGCCGGCAACCAGCCAAACATCAGTCCGGCGATGATAGGACCAAAGATCGGACCTGCCGCCGAAATCGCGGAGAAATGTTGCGCCAGGAGATACAAACGATTAGTTGGGACAAAGTCTTGTCCATCTTCATAGAGCGTCGCCGGCGTCGGCGCGTCACAATCGAGGCGATAAAAACGCGACACCACGAACTTGCCGTACAAAAAATACGCCGCGGCTAATGCGGTAAGACAGATCAGCATAATCTGCACCAGGCTCATGACATTCTCCTCTGCTTGCCAACAGACCAGCTATTTTGCCAGACATTCTGAGGCTATGTAGTAGCACCGTCCCTAGACACACCTCAAGTCGTGACCGTCTCGTGGAGCTTTTGCCAATCGAGCCCGAAGCGCGCCAGGTATTTGCGCAAGCGGTCGGTGTCATTGGTACTTCGCCGCCTCTTCATACTTACAGCGAAGAGCGCGGACATGGCGCTTTCACCCCGAAGAGTCGCACAATTCACTTCGATAAAGTCGCCTGCGAGTTGATAGTTTTCCTGGTCGAGCGCAAAGGCATATCCACGTACATACTCATGCAGCGCGGCATAGACTTCTTCGAAATTCCATGGGTCGTGCAGATCGAGTAAGACTGATCGCAGGTCAGTTTCTGGCGAGACTTGGTGAATGTCCGCCGCCAATTGCTCACCCAAGCTCTGGTGCGGCGCGCTGTAGAGCAGCTCAAAGCGATCGACGAGAAAGTCTTCGTGCTGGCAGAGAGCAATGCTTGGTCGCCACTTCTCCCATCGTCCCATCCCTTTTCCGCCGTGATCGAGTTGCGTCCCAACCAAACCGATAACGACTGTTTCTTCATAAAACTATATTTATAGATATTTTACTATCTTACTTAAAAAATATATTCTCTACTTTTTAATCAAACTGCATCTTTCTTGTCTCCATGTTCTCTAATCAAAATATTTTATGAAAATAGGCATTTGCGTTAGGGAACCACCTCGCGGTCGCCTATGGCACTGGTATTGCCCAAGTGCGTGGACTAGGGAACGAAGAAAGCTTTCATAGCTGTAGCCACGGTGCGGGGCGCGTGATGTCGCGAACCGAGGCCAAGAAGCGCTTTACGGTGGACGATCATATTGCGGCGACGCAAGGAATCGAATGTCGGAAAGACGAAGAGGTGATCGATGAGACCCCGGCAGCGTACAAATCGATCGATGCAGTGATGTACGCGCAGCGTGATTTGGTGGAGATTGTGTATACGTTAAAACAAGTGGTCTGCGTGAAAGGGTAATATGATCACCATCGACGGCTCACAAGGTGAAGGAGGCGGACAGATTCTGCGTACTACCCTCGCGCTTTCTATCCTGACGCAACAACCAGTGCGTATCGAGCACATCCGCGCGAAACGAGCAAAGCCGGGCTTATTACGTCAGCATCTGATTGCGGTACAAGCTGCCGCCGCGGTGAGTAGCGGGCACGCCAACGGTGCTGAGCTAAATTCCCAGGTGCTGACATTTGCTCCGGGCAAGGTCAGCGGTGGCGACTATCGGTTTGCGATCGGTACGGCAGGAAGCTGTACACTCGTGTTGCAAACGATTCTCTTACCACTTCTGCGGGCCGATTGTGCAAGCACGGTAATCATCACCGGCGGCACCCATAACCCGGCAGCCCCACCAGTAGATTTTTTACAACGCGTATTCGTCCCGGTACTCAAGAGTATGGGTGCAAACATCCGAGTCGAACTCAAAAAATACGGCTTTTTTCCCAGTGGCGGCGGAGAGATGGCCGCACGCATCCAACCCTGCCCAACTCTTCGCGGCATCGAATTATGCGAACGTGGCGCACTACGACGGGGCTACGCCGAGGCCTATATCTCTAATTTGCCTGGGCATATCGCCGGGCGAGAGTTAAAAACCGTCAGCGAACTCATGCATTGGCGCAAGGACCAACTCTTCATCCGTGGACTCCCCGAGGTTCGGGGGCCAGGCAATGTCGTTTCAATCACCCTTGAGCATAGACACGTCACTGAAGTGTTCACTGGTTTTGGCGAGCGAGGCGTCCCAGCGGAGATGGTAGCCAAAGCCGCCTGCGATGAAGCGTTGGAGTACCTCACCAGTAACGCCGCTGTCGGCCCACACCTGGCTGATCAGCTTCTCTTACCGCTTGCCCTTGCGGGGCACGGTCGTTTCACCATGCCTGCACCGACGCAACATTTCACGACCAATACGGCGGTAATTGAAAGGTTTTTGCCGGTGAAGATAAAAGTGGAGCAAATGGTAACCACTTTATACGAAGTGCAGGTCAGGAATTGTTAAAGGCCCACGTAACGACAGCAAAGAGTATAGGAGGACATCTTGAATAGGCAGCAGCTTGTTACCGAAACATCTGATTTAATTGGCTTCCTTCCGGTTGATCATGATGTTCTCTTTGACGGAGGGCGGTTTTCTGTTCTGGATGACTACGCCTCATCTCTACAATACATCGAAGCCTGTAAGAATCGGGACGGATATTTGTATTTCATCGAGAAGAGAGGAAGAACCTCTCAAGATGTTCCCCAAACGGAACGTCCAGCACCACTCTTTCGGCTACCACCCTCTCATCACCTTGTTCTCGCCCAGAGACCAGAAGGCAACGCGCTACGTAATAGGGATGGTGCGTTTCTCATGCACCTAGCTGGGTATCTCTACGGTTACCGTCTCCAGTTTCACGATTGGTGGTTTGACGGGCGGGTGAGAATGACCTCATCTCACCCGTTAGCTTTCCGGTACCAGGCTGAATCGCTTTTTCTCAATCGTGCTTTTGAGAAATGGCGAACTTGGTTTCCCTCTACACAGAAAAGATTCACTAATGCGTTGTATATGCTCTCACGAGCAGAAATGTATGAATGGGATTGGGAGCGATTTACTATTTATTACATGGTTTTGGATGCTCTGTATAGAACAGCACAGGAAGTACATAACGTCCCTAAAACATCTCATAAGAAACGACTTCCGACACTTTGTGATCGTTATGGTTTATACAAGAATGATGTTCATATAGAAAAAATAGTAGGACTCCGAAATGAGTTGTTCCACGAGTCCCTGTGGTCGGGCCAACAACCTTGTACAGCAATTCGCGAAGCAAGTTATCGACAGATTGATAACTTGAAAAGGATTAACCAACGACTGATCCCAGCCTTGGTAGAGTTCGATACTCCCTACATCGCATCCCCTTGGAATTCTCTCGCTCTGCCTCTCTTTTGATTTAAATGTAGCACCGTAGCCCAAATGAAATCCGAGGACCCACTATTGCTTGCTGCGGCAAATTCTCTTCCCTACAATACGCACTGGAGAACACAGGTATGGCACCTCTAGAAATCTTGGAAGGCACGTGGGAAGAGTTATCTGCTCATGCAGAACAGTTCAAGGGACGGCGACTGCGGCTTATCGTGCTACCTCAAAAAACCGGGACTCCAGATGTAAGCGTCGATGAAGCCGAGCTTCGTGCGACAGCAATACAGTTGTTCGCCGAGAGCGATGACATCACTAGAGAACCGGGCAAACCACGCTCAGATTCGCAGGAAAACACTTTCGACAAAATCGTGACTGAGAAATATCAAAAAATGGGCTTGAAGCTGTGACTTTGACGGATGCAGGCGCTCTTGTCGCATTAGTAGACAACGACCAGCCACAAAACGGACCATGCCGAGCAACGTTTGTAACTCTCTCGCTTCCACTTGTGACTACCTGGCCAGCCTTGACCGAGGCCATGTACCTTGTCTATCGAATCGGCGGATGGCCTCTACAAGCCAGCTTGTGGAGATACATCGAGGAGGGAATCCTCCAACTTCACTCTCCATCGAAAGAAGCTCTCCTTCGGATGAGGCAGATCATGGAGCAGTACCGTGATACGCCAATGGACTTCGCGGATGCTTCCCTGGTCGCTGCTGCGGAAACCTTACATCTCACTCAGATCTTTACGTTAGATAGTGACTTCTATGTGTATCGGATCAACGGTACTCCTCCGTTTGAGGTCGTTCCTTAGCACGGGTAGACTCGGTCTATGCTAGCGGTCATCACAAACCAAGAGGGCAATAAGGGCACCAGTATCAATCAACCGTTTAATGCGCATGACGTTTGCTGGGTCTTGTGCGGACAGCATCACGCACGTGTTCAAAACGGTGAAGATTAGCGCCGCGGATCGTTCCGAGAGTTCATGCAACAGCGGCGTGTAAACGACGTTGCTTGGACTAGTCTTGATTGCTCTCCGCTTGGTGCACCGTCAACCAATCGGCCACAATCTGTTCAAGGAGTGTCGCTACTGTGATTCGCTTTTGTCGCGCCACCTCTTCTAAGGCAAGCTTTGATGCCGGGGAAAGGCGCCAACTCTAAACTGCAGATGATAATTCCTGGGGCACGCTGCGCTCCTTCCAGACTACACGACGAAACAACCCGTTTATGCAATGATCACTCCGGCCCAAAGAATATGACTATTTCAATCCCGAAAGTGAGAACCACCATGAGGCACGCATTAGTTATTGGCGGCACTGGACCGACCGGACACTTCATCGTCAATGGATTGATCGAACGTGGCTTCAGCGTTTCTATTTTGCACACCGGCCAGCATGAGGTGGACGAAATTCCCGCGACGGTGACCCACATTCATACCAATCCCTTCGATGACCTCGCCTTGATCGAGGCGCTAGGAGACGCGCATTTTGATCTGACAATTGCGATGTACGGTCGCTTGCGCCGAGTAGCGGAGATCATGGTGGGCCGCACGGAGCGGTTCATTTCCGTCGGTGGCGGCCCAGCCTACCGTGGCTATATGAATGCGGCGATGTTCGATCCGCCAGGACTCCCCGTCCCCACTGCCGAAGCGGCCCCCAAAGCCTTGACTGACACGGAAGACGGCAAGGGTTATCGCGTGTACCGCACCGAGGAAGTGGTTTTTCAACACCATCCCACCGCCACTCATTTCCGCTATCCGCAAATCTACGGGGCCTATCAAATCACGCCACGAGAATGGCCGATTGTGCGGCGGATCTTGGACAAGCGCCCCTTCATCATCCTGCCAGACGATGGGTTATCGCTGAATCACAGTGGCGCGGCGGCGAACATGGCGCACGCCCTCTTACTGGCCGTGGATCAACCGGAGGTTGCGTCCGGGCAGGTGTACAACTGTGGCGACGAGCACATTCTCACTCTCAAACAAGTTGTGCAACTGTGTGCGCAAGCGTTGGGGCACGAGTGGGAAATCGTCTCGATGCCCTACGAGTTGGCCGTCAGTGCTCGGCCATTAATCTCCCAACCCTGGACAACCCACCGCGTCTTTGATCTGAGCAAAATCAAAGCAGAGCTTGGGTATCATGACGTCGTCTCGCCAATTGAGGGCGTAAAGCAGGCCGCGGTCTGGTTGAGCCAGCATCCATTGGAACGTGGGGGCAGGAGCGAGCGCATGTTGCAAGATCCATTCGATTATGTGGCCGAAGATCGGCTCGTCGCTGCCTGGAAACAGGCGCTCAAGACTATTCCTAAAGATCTGTTCCAACATGAGCCGGGCTATACTGTGGCCTATAGCGGCCCTGGCGGGTCGCAACGCAAAAGCGAGTGGTAGGAACGTCTCTTTGTAACGGCCTGCCTCAAGCGCATCGCGAGCCGCCCACACAGGGCATTCGGCTTCTTCAAAACCCCAACATGGCCGCGATATGGTAGCGCGCCAAGTGAGACGCCTCTACTGCTAGTGACTACTCTTCTCCAAAATAGTCGGAGTCAACGCGTTTAATTTCATACGTTGAGGATTTGGTTACCCCAATGTTGAAATCAATCATCAGTTCCGCCAGTTGGTCGCCATCGATGAGGACGATCTTGGGATCAATGTGGGACGCATATTCTTCCGCTTCAGCGGAAAACGTGCCGGTCGTGATAAAAACCCCTTTCTTGGCGCGCTTGCCATGCAGCGCCCCCACAAATTTCTGGATCTCTGGTCGCCCTACCGTGCCATTCCAGCGCTTCGCTTGCAGGTAAATCATGTCCAAGCCTAAGCGGTCTTCATTGATGATCCCATCGATGCCTTCATCCCCGCTACGGCCTATCGCTTTTCCTGCATCCCTTCGTGAACCGCCGTAGCCCATGTTGACGAGCAACTCCACGACAAGCCGCTCAAAAAACTCGGGGGGGGGCTTCTTTGACGCGTTTGAGCAGGTCGGCAGCCAATTCGTTGCGGATGCGCTGATACGCGGCCTCTAAGGTCTCTTCTGGTGTGGCGTGGCCTTGCTTTTCTAAGGTCGTAAGCGGGAGTTCTGGAGTGGTGGTTTTTCTGCCATTGCGGAATTCCACAAACTCTGGAAATCGCTCTAGGTATTCTATGTCTATCCGTGACGGCTGTTCACTCAGCACTTGCTTCCCTCGCTCGGTAATTTGAAAGTGAGCACGGCGGGTCGGCTTGAGAACGCTCGCTTGCTGAAGATACGATTTGGCCCAGGCTACCCGGTTATCAAAAATCGGCTGGCGACCACTCGGTAAAAGTTCCGCTTTCTCTTCCGGACTCAAAGCGAATTGATCCGCCAAGGTTTCTCTCGCGTCACGGATGGAATGCTCTTGTCCATCAGTAGCCAATTGGAGAAGGGGAAGCATGAGAGTCTGAAAATCAGGGATTGGCATTCTATTGCTCTACGGTCTTCGTGTTGCGTCTAACGCCAAGCGATACGCTGCGCCAGACCGCGTAGCGGGCTGGTATCAGCTTCATCGACTTGTTAGGGCTGCATCCTCTGACTCCGGGGTTGTCTTTGTCCTTTTCTCAGGCTCAATACGCTTGGGAGGAAGTGAAACTACCTCCCATCCGCTCTTGTTTTCTTGCTCTTTCAAGTCGCGGTAGATCGCCTCTAGGTTATAGTTAAACTGCTTGGCGTAAGCGTCACGAATGGCGCGAACCTCCTCGACGACGGGGTCTTTCCACATACAACTATTCCTCCATGAGTTCTTCAGGCGTACAGAGTATCGGCGGTTGATAACCGCTCGCGCGACAGATCGCCTCAATCCTCTGCCGGATAGCAGCATTCGCGAGGTGCGCACAGTTCCAGGTCAGCAAATAGTCCACGCCGTTCACTGTTGCGATGCCAATATGCAGAGCATCTGCCACCGCGTTTTCTGGCAATGGTCCTTTCTGGACTAACTGCTCAGCAAGCGCATTTGCAGCTGAACTCAAGGCTAGCACTGGAATACCCTTCAGAGTTTCGATCCGTAGCTTCGCTGCTTCTACGTCGCCGCCGCTGGCCTCCCGCAGGACAAGCTGCGAAATGTACAGCTCAAACCTGGCGCGACTTTGCCACCACTCCCGTGTGATCTGCTGGTGGGCGGCTTTGATAAGATCTCGACTCGACCAAGCAGTAAGGTAGCTGGGAATGGTTGTTTCAAGGTAGACTTTCGGCATAGTCTGAGGCTACAGAGGCAAAAATTGAGCGTCAACACGTAGTCTCTATAAGAAAGGCAGCACTTCCTCAATAGATTTTTCAATAAGCCAGTTTATCAACTCTAACGCTTTGTTCCTCTGTTACCCGCCCGCTCGTATTCCTCTCTGCGCGCCCTAACGCAAATTGAACGACAGTCTCGGATTCCATTAGGAGCAACATGTAGCTATTACAATAAACGCGTTTCTCCATCGACAAACAATCAGGTTGCTGCACCTGGCAACTTTATAAACATCGCTGCGCTTTTTCTAATAAACCTCATAAACTTTCGATGTCAATGATTCGGGTTTGCACTCCTAGCGTCACAACAGCTTTTGTAGGGTGCACTTGTGCATCGATGAGTTGCTTCCTCTCTTTTGGTGCATGCCTCCTCTGTACTCCCTGGATTAAGAAGCATGGGAATCATAGATAAGACACACCTAGCCCCATACCTCGCGGGCGGTCTCGACAATGAGCGCGAGCTTGGCTCGCTGCTCAGCGTGTGACAGCTTGTTTCCTGCGGCGCCACTGGCAAACCCACATTGCGGTGACAACGCCAGCTGATCGAGGGGAACGTATTTGGCGGCTTCGTCAATGCGTCGCTTCAGCTCGTCCTTCTTCTCCAGTCGACCATGCTTGGTGGTGACCAGGCCTAGCACGATGATCTTGCCCTTGGGCACAAACCGCAGCGGCGCAAAGCCACCAGCCCGTGGCGTGTCATATTCGAGGAAGAAGCCATTAACTTTGAGTTCGTTAAAAATCGCTTCAGCGATGGGGTCGTAGCTTCCCTCTGCCATCCAGGTAGAAAAGGCGTTGCCACGGCACATATGTACGCACACCGCCATGTCGGTGGGACGGCTTGCGATCGACTCGTTAATTAATTTGGCGTACGTGTGGGTGAGCTGTTCCGGATCTTCGTTGATATTGGCGCGCACGTCTGCTCTGAGTTTCGGATCGCACATGTACGCGAAGTTGACATCGTCGATCTGTAGATACTTGCAGCCCGCCTGGGCGAAACCGTCGATCTCCTCGCGATAGAGGCGTGCAAGGTCAGCATAAAATTCGTCGAGATCAGGATAAGCCTGCGCATCTATGACCTTGCGTCCCCCGCGAAAATGCATGTTGGTCGGCGACGGGATGGTCTGTTTGGGCGTGACGTGCGTGATAGATTTCAGATACGCGAAATCCTTAACGAAGATACCACCCGCCGGTCGTTCCAGCTTGCCAACCACGCGAATACCGGGAGGCGTGAAATCGATGTCCCCTTGTTCGGAATGAAATTTGATCTTGATCCCCGCTTCGTACATCTCCGCATTGACGAATTGGCTGAGAAAGTCCATATGCCACAGCTCGCGACGAAACTCACCATCAGTCGCACTCTGCAGGCCTACGTCCTCTTGCAGCTTGACAGCGTCGCGGATGGCATCGTCTTCGAGCGTACGCAAAGTTTCCCCGGTGATCTCACCCTTTTTGTACTGCTCCCGTGCCGCCAAGAGTGCGGGCGGACGCAGTAGGCTCCCGACAACGTCAGCACGGAACGGCGGAGCAGTGCGTCGTGCCATGATTCCCTCCCTGTTTTTCATGAGCTGAACGGTATATGGACACGTACAAACCCGTAATGCAATCAGGAGCATATTGTGGACTTCGGACTGCAATTTTTCCCTTGCGTCGGCCCGGACGATAAATCAGCCAAACAATACTGGCAGGAGTCGCTCGCCCTCGTACGCCTCTGTGATGAGCTGGGCTACACGAACGTGCGGACAGTTGAACACTACTTCCGACCCTACGGAGGCTATAGTCCTAACCCGCTCACCTTTCTCTCGGCTGCCGCCATGTGCACCGCTAAGGCGCGGCTCATTACCGGTGCAGTCCTTCCGGTCTTCAATCACCCGTTAAAACTCGCGGGCGAGATCGGCATGGTAGATGCAATTTCGGACGGACGGCTGGAAGTCGGTTTTGCGCGTGCCTTTCTGCCCCACGAGTTCACCCGGTTTGGGATCTCACCCGATGAGAGCCGCGCACGTTTCGCCGAGGGGCTAGAGCAGATACGGCGACTCCTGACAGAAGAAAACGTTACTTGCGAAGGACGCTTCCACAGTTTCCGCAACGTGACCTCTCTACCCCGCCCGACACAGCAGCCACATCCACCGTTCTGGATTGCAGCGATAGCCACGCCAGACAGTTTTACTCATGCCGGCAAAGCTGGATTTGCGATCATGTGCGTGCCGTTTGCGGGTGGCCGCATGCGCGAGCTGTTAGGCTTGTATCGCGAAGCCTGGCGCGATGCCGGCCATCCGGGCAATGGACGTATCATGTTATCGTTCCATATGTTTTGTGCCGAGACCTTCGCTCAGGCGGAGCGGACCGCGCGGGGCGAATTCGAGCGCTACCTTAAACAATTCGTTGCTGCGGCATCGGAGTGGGTCGAGGGGACCAGTTCAAGCGACTATCCCGGGTACGACAAATTAATTGCCAACCTCGACAAGGAGACGTTCGATTCGCAACTCGCCAAGAACGTCGCGTGGATCGGCACCCCCGAAACCATCACCAAACAGATTGTCGCTCTCGGCGATGAGCTAGGCGAATTCGACGTAGCCTCGCTACAGGTCAATTTCAGCCGCCTCTCGCGCGACGATGCAAACCGCTCCATGCGATTATTCGCGGGCGAAGTGATCCCAAAATTCACAGCGGCGTAGTGAGCAGCCCGGGGGCAGTACAACGACGTCCGCGGCTCGCACTGTCGATTTGACCCCTTGTTATGCCGATGACGAGGCGGGGGTAGATTCTCTACCAGCTTCAACGGCCGGCACCTCGGCTTGCCGCCTCCCGCCTTCATAGCGAATCATGTAGATGCCGCTGGCAATGATGAGTCCACCGCCACCCAACACACCAGCAGTTGGGACATCACCCCACAGCCAGTAGCCTAAGATCAGTGCCCATACGAGTCCCGTGTATTCAAACGGGGAAATCACTGAAACCTCGCCATATCGGAACGCTTGCGCCAGCAGCCAATGGGCAGCAACGCCTACTATCCCGGTAAGGAAAAAAACCGGCAGATGAGCAAAGGCAATCGGTGTCCATGTCGTAGCCGCAAACGGCACAGTGGCAATCACACTAATCAGCATATAGTAGAATAAAATCCTGGTACTCGGCTCGTGCTGGCTGAGACGGCGGGCAATAACGCCTGTCACCGCCCATACGACGGCGGCGAGCAAAGCGATAAAAGCTGCAGCATTGAACTCCATGCTCGCCGGAGACAGGACGATCAGGACACCAAGAAAGCCGCCCAGTACCGCTATCCAGCGGGGCCGGGAGACGTGCTCACCGAGAAAAACCCGACCGAACAGAGTCATGAACAACGGAGCGCCAAACACAAGGGTGTAAGCATTGGCCAGAGATAGGGAGCGGATGGCAATGATAAACAATAGCCACGACACCAGCATCAAGAGAGAACGGACCACATGCGCAGCAAGGTGCGCCGTGGCGAGTCCGTGACGTCCCTCCTCCCACAGCACGAGGCAGAGCGCCGGTCCAACCCCTAGCAGCGCCCGCACGTACACAATTTGCACGGCGGGATAGTGCGGCGCCAGCCACTTTGCCGCCGCATCACTGACGGACAGCAAAAAGACGGTGGCAATCATATAAGAGATGCCCTTAATCGGTACGGAGTGATTCATCTCGCTCAAACGTAGTAGCCGTTACATGGCTCACGTTGTTGCTCTAGCACTCGGAACCTCCTCAGTCAAAAGGAGGGCGCCTGTCGTCGAGCGGCGAGGTCCCTCCTAGAAGCCGAAGGTGCTCTGGCTGCGTACTCCTGACTGATCCCGTTACCGCTCAAGCATGAGAACCATATGATGTTCAGCGACAAGATGTTCCCGGTAGCTGAGGGCACATGGTTCCGTCCCCCAAACTTTGAATCCATGTCTTTCATAAAGACGACGAGCTGGCTCCGCAGTCTCACTGACTCCCAAGTGCACCTGACTCACCCGAGGCATGCCACGGACATGGCGGATCGCGGCAGAAAAGAGATCGTCACCAATACCAGACTGGCGAAACGCCGGCTGCACAAACATCCCCCAGATATGAGCCTTATGTGCAGCCTTGCGCTGCGGGTCTCGATACACGCCAACCATACCAACAAGCCCTGGTGAGAACGCGCCGAAAACTGCACTATCGCGTGTCTCCGCCAGTGACTGCCGTACAAAGTCTGCATCAAGTCCACGGTCATCTTCAAGCGACGCGGAAAAAGCCAACGGTTCAGACTCTAGAGCCTCCCGTCTGAGACGCACAAGAGCGTCGGTGTCGTCCGGTGTCAGTAAGCGAATTTCAGTGTGCACTATAATCTCCCTCGCGGTTCAATGTGCCAGACTACCATTAACACCATGTACGTGTCTCTTTGGCTTCAGTCAGAACCATAACCGGCCGACAATGGGGTGGCACGGCGGGTTCGGCCCGTTCCCTGCCTCACGCTGCTCGCAGCAGAAACTCTACCTTGACGGCTTCAAAGGGGAACTCGACTCGTCCGCTTTCGGTCTTGTTGAGGATTCCGGCAGCCACGAGCGCCGTGATGTCCCCGTGAACTGCTTTCACGTCACGCTTCACCCGGCGCGCTGCCTCCCGTACCGAAACTGGACCAGCGCCGCACAAGGCTTTCAACAGTTCCCAGCGCTTCGCGGTCAGTACTTTCCATAGCAATTCAGGCGTCGCGAAGGTGATACGCGCGGTTCTCTGCGCCTTGCCAGATTTCCATGTCTGTACGAAGTCCGCCATTGCCTCACGGGGCGCTCGAACCTCAAGAGTGACCGTTTTCATTATTCCACCTCTGAATATCGCGCTGAAAGTCAGCAAGCAGCTTCTCGGGCGTTGAGAAGGGTATTTACTCTCGCGACCGGTATAGTGGCGGTGATCGCCTTTGCCGGTTTCATTGTCGTAACGCAACACGCACTCTCCGTCGACTACATACGCGAGCCGGTACTTATAGTTATGAACTAAGCCCTTGAGGGGCTCCGGCAACCGCCACAGCATCAGCCGCGTGTACTGGCGGACACCCCGCCAGTGGCACCCACTTCGATTACCAATTTTGTTTGTCAACGTTCATTAGGGTCGAACGCCGCCGGTGTGCGGCGCATCAATCGTAGCGGTTGGTAAGGCACTGGCTGCTGCACGCCACCCCCTCCGCGCCCGCTCGACCGGCTTGTTAGCAGGCAAATCATTGCTAAACTGTTTCGTGATCAAACAAGCTTGGTTGGATCGGTCTCGATTGAGTTCTTATTTCAGGTGCAATCTCCACAATTGGTGTTGCGTCCACATTTCCTAATTCTCTCGGCTCAAGCTTGTGGAGACCTCCACCATATACTCGCCCCTCTCCTAAAATCGAACTTGGACATGTGTTATTGAGGATTTCCCACACCCGGCGCAGCAAGGACCAGTCCCTAGCGATTGCACGAGCAAGAGCCGGCTTCGGATACAAGAGCAAGTAGACGTTTGCGGCGATGGCTTTGGAGTGGTTCAAGATGAACCGGAAAGGCCGCCCGCTCTTGGCATCGCTCCGTCCAAGGTAGGTGCACAGGATTGGTGCCGGGGGGCGCTCTTCCTGGAAATACCATACCTTGCGGGAGCGACAAAGGTAACGTTCCGATACCTTTTCCTTGCCTCTTTCGAGGTAAGACCAAAGCTTTGGGTATCGCACGCTAACTTCGTCCTCGGATAGTCGGCAGGCCAAGAGGAATAGTTGACGATCCAATACCGGCATCCCGTCTTGATCGGCTTCAATCTCGTCAACGGGCACATAACGTGGACTGGGTAGGATGGGGCGAAAGACCTCACGCGGAAGTCCGTGGGTTTCTATTTGCTCTCTCGTGAGGATGAAGAACTTGTTGGCGCCGGTTGCTATCCCTCGCTTGATCGTGAAGAGGTCTGCCAATCGATGGCGTATGTTCTCCTCGCGCTCGCCCGAGACGGGGAACCGCGTCCATTTAGCTTCCCTCTGAAGGACCGTGGCAGGAACGGCGCGAGAGAGCTTAGGTGCGAACAGGGAACCACCGAAGGTGAAATCAATCTTGTGGTCAGCCGGAGGCGGAGCGTTACGGAACCAGACGGCTGCCGACGATACGAGCGCGTCCTCAAACTGCACCTCGTTGGGGTCGAATCGGTGGATGCGGAGGAGGGTGACCTTGTTCAAAAGGTATCGCTTAACTGCTTTCCCATAGTTCACGTCCATGAACTCACTCGGCATCAACCACCCTGCAACTCCGCCCCGCTGCATCCAGGCATGTGAGAGGCCGAGAAAGTAACAGTACAAGCCCGCAAGGCCGGTAATACGGACACCACAAGCGGCTTTGGTTGCGCCTTGTAGCCGGATCTTCTCCCCATTCACTATGTGATGGTGACGCACGTATGGGGGATTGCAGATGAGCAGGTTGAACCGATCCGCCTCTTTCCTTGGAGGTTCCGCTTGCGTGAAGTCCACCAACTCAAGATCAAGGAGCGTGTCCCGCCAAAACTCACGGGCTGGTCCTCCATAATGCGTGTCCAGCTCAAAGCCCTTTGCAGTGTCAACACGGCGCCCTGGAACTGTATGGAGAAGAGCTGAAAAGAAAGAGCCAGTTCCAATTGCTGGATCAAGGAAGCGGATGGACTTCTTTTCATCAAGAAGTGCTACCCCAAACCGCAAGATGTCATGAGCAAGCGACGTAGGGGTCGCAAACTGTCCTAGCCGGTTCCGCTCAGCCTGTGACTTCAGGGCATCTAAGCGGATTTGCAGGGAGAGCCGTTCTTGTTCCAGAGCTAGTTCTTCCATAGCCTCACAAACCGAACTTAGCCAGATCGTTAATACGGTGCTCCCACACCCAATCGATACCTTCGGCGGCTTCATAGCCAAGATAGCCGCTATCGAAGTATCCGCACAGGAATAGGTTGAATCGTACCGTGTCCCTGTAGGTATGGCGCAATTGAGCCATCTTCATTGCTTCCTCTTTACGGCGCTTGTTTACGTTCGTAAAGTCGCCTGCAGACTTGGCCTCAAAGAAGATCGGGAGTTCTCCAGCTTTCGCCGTCTTGGGCATGATGACGGCATCAATCGGGATGTTTATCTGACTACCTTCTCCAAGCGTTACTGGATGGATGCGTAAGATCAATGGGGCAACGTTTCTCAGGTTGTTTGTTGCCTTCAAAGTGGCCTCAACATCCTTGGTAGTCTGAATGCGCGTTTCTCGAAATGCTTTCGGGGCGAACTTCAGAAACCAGTCGTTGTACATATCAACAGACTTGGCAATGTCTTCCTTCCAAAGGTGCGGTTTATCGAGATTGACTGCCATGAATTTTCACATTGATGTGCTCTTGCCTGCTAATAGTGCGTTTACTGCTACTGCGTCTGCAGTATATCCCAATATTACAACTCCCCACTTTCCAAGAAAAATGCAGTATCCGTGTGTTCCCCTCTTGTTGTCAAGTTTTTCTTTACCTGTAAACACTGCCAGTTTGGCGATATAGCCCAATCTCAGGCCGCCCCCTGAGACCCCTCTTCACCATATCTACACGCTCTACGTCCGCTATGCCGGATTCACCGGTGTCTTCCCCATGCCGCAGTTACCTACAACGATCGCACCGGCTTCTCGCCGTCCCAGCCTTCTGCGGCCCGCGCGACGCGACGATAAAAGCGGCGCATCAGGTCACCTTCTTCGTACACTTCTACCATTGCGCCAATAATTTTCCTGGTGTCGAACCAGGCTAAGCGTAGTCCTCCAACGGCGGGCAAGCGGCAGGTCATGACGGTGTCAAACCCGAGCGCGTTGAGGCGTCGGGTTTCTACCTCAATGTCATCCGCAAACCAGGTCACGTGCTGTAACCCCGTTTGTCCAGGAGCAAACATCTCCCGCGCGCCAGAGGGATTGTTGCAGTGCTGTTGGAACAGTTCGACCTGTACCGTGCCCCACTGGCCCACCGCAGACGACTGATCCAAGGTCGCCGGCTTCCCACGATACGTGAGGTCATCCAACTGGATATGAGGCAACAGAAAGAACGGACCAGCCCCCATAGTTTTTACCCACTGTATGGCGGCGGCTTCCATATCGTCTACTACCCAACACATTTGCACGATCGGGTGAGGAGTAATGGCGTTGAGTGCTTTCATACTGACTCCTTCTTCATAGAAAAGCGATGTTGTAACGTCCGTTGTTTTTTCTACTTTTGTTTCTATTGCTTACCAAGACAGGAGCGTCTTCGTGGATCAGGATACCCGCCTCTCGCGTGCCCAAGGTACCGCAGCATTCATCTCACTTTTCCACCGGCTCCTCCGTGTTCCCTCGGGACCTTCCTGGCTCCCACCGCTCCTGTAACACCGGCAGATGTTTACTGTGGGTGAGAAGTATAACTTCGTCGCCCTCGCGCAATTTTGTTTCTGGATCGGCGAAATAAAACTGCTCACCCCGGTAGTAGCACACCACCCGGGTGTCTTCCGGAAAGTCGATCTCAGCAACGGCTTTTGCGTCTTGCGACTCTACGGTAAAGGAGAAAAACCGCGCGTTATTCTTGAGGATCGTCCCCAATTCAATCGTGTGCAGGCCCCGCACCATATCCTCTAGATAGCGACTGATCGTGCGTCCAGGGATAATCGTCTCCTCTAAACCCAGTTCGTGACAAATACCCTCGAACTCCGAATCATGAATCCTTGTCACCACACGGCGAAAGCCAAGAGAGCGGGCGACCAGGCTCGCAATAATATTGGCCTGATCATTATCGGATAGACAGAAAAGAATATCGGTCTGCTCAGGGCCGGCTTCACGTAGAATTGCCGGTTTCCCCCCATCGCCATGTAAGAAGCTACAGTCAAGCTCTTCGGACAGCTCGGTAATTTTCTCACGGTCCCTCTCGATGATCACCACCTCGTGGCCGTCCTTAATCAACGATTTAGCCGTTCTTACCGCAAGCTCGCCTGCACCGACGAATACGATCCGCATAGTCACTCCGCTTTGTGCCCGACCCACGTTCCTGGATACAACAGTACCAACCACGCAACAATTTCTAGCCTTCCTAACAACATATCAAGGCAGAGAATCATTTTGAGTAAGAACGGCAGCTCGGCACTGCTAATCCCGACAGAGAGTCCAACGGTCCCGGTTGCCGACGCCACCTCAAACAACGCATCCAGGGGTTCATAACCAAGCATAACGAAAGGTAACCAAGAAATAACAATCACGCTTATGAAGAGCACAATAAGCAGAAGGGCGTCACGCACCTCGCTTTCAGCTAAGGGTCGGCTGAGCATCCGTGGCTCAAGAACCGCGTGCTTACTGAGACACGTACGCACAAGCATGACCTGCGTAAGGCGGAGCACGATTAACAGCCGTAGGATCTTGAAACCTCCAGCCGTAGAGCCGACTCCGCCGCCAACTACCATGGCGAGAATGAGCACGAGCTTAGCAGCGGGATCAAGCTCAGCGAGATTCAGGGTCGAGAAGCCCGCGGTCGTCTGCGCCGAGAAGGCCAGGAGGGGAGCATGATGCAGAACCTGCGACCAAGAACTTCCCGGTGAGCTACTCATACACAGCCCCAACAGCCCTGTTATCAATACCCCACTGATGAAAAGGGCTTGGAGCTGCAGCCTTGGCACATCACGAGACCAGTGTCGTTCATATATCCGGTAATACAACGCCAACGGCAACGCCCCACAGAAACTTAACAGGATCACTGCTCCCTCTGCGGGCCAAGCGCCGAGGCCAGCAACACTTTGATCGTGCGGCGCGAAACCACCCGTGGAAACCGCCGCCAGCGTATAAGCAACCGCGGGAAACAGCTCTACTCGCAAGAGCCATAGGCCGAGAACTCCACTGACGGTCAAAAGGCTATACACGATGAGAACACGACGGGCATGTACACGAGTGCCGCCAACAAGACCATCTTGGCCGGTTTCTGCGATTGCTAGCCTTTTGGCGGCCACCCCGGGCTCGACCACCAGCGCCAGCGAGAGAACCACGATGCCCAACCCCCCATACCACTGCATCCACGCCCGCGTGAAAATAAATGTTGCCGGCTTGTCTTCAACCACCATCAGGGTACTCAAACCAGTTGTGGTCGCACCAGAAATCGCTTCGAATAGTGCATCGACAAAGCTTAATCCTGCCGCCATGAAAGGATAGGACATCAATAAAGGCGTAACGAGAAAGATCAGGGCTACCAAGACCAATCCTTCGTTCACCTGGACGTCGGTGGAAGAGCGAAGCCTGGACAATAGACCACCAAGAGTAGCGAAGCCACCGCTCACAAGAGCACATCGCATACTGAAGGTCGTCTCTCCACAGAACAGAGCCACAGCCAGTGGTGGAAGCGTCAATGCACTCAAGACGAGACACAGCTGCCCAAAATATTTGAGGACAACCGAGAAACGGATAGCGTAGCGTAAAGCGGCGGCCTGGCTAGGCATAGGAGTTTAAGCGGGCCAGCAACGATCGCACACGCCCGCGCCCTTCGAGAAGAAAGTCCCCTCATCCATAGACAGCCGGAAGGTACTCAAAAAGGCTCACAAACTCAACATCCGCTCAATATTGTGTCAGGAGTCACGGCACGGTCTTCCGACACCGCACCCCTTACAGCAGCAGGAGGCTGAAAGCCCCGATAATGAGGCGGTTTCCTCTCTGTCAAAAGTAACTTTTTCCGACGCATTGCCATCTATTGGCGCTTCTGGCACCATAGCAGGGTTTTGAAACTAAAAGCTGAGCGCACAGGCCAGCTATTTAGGATGTCATTATGGCTCGTATTCTTGATTTACATTTGCACTCTGAAGCGTCAGACGACAGCCGCGCTCCGGTTGAAGCCTATCTGAAATGGCTCGCCCGCAAGCGAGATGAGCGCCCACTTGAAGGCTTGGTCCTGACCGAGCACCGGCAGTTTAACAAGGCTGGAGATTATCGTGATCTTGAGGATAAATATGGTGTTCTGATCCTGAAAGCCTCCGAAGTCGAGACCGAGTACGGCCATATCCTCATCTACGGCGTCAATGACGACATTCTCAACCGCTATGACTTTAAGAATGTTCGCCTCCCAGCCCAGGAACTGATCACTGAGGTTGCACGTATGGGTGGGATCGCCATGCCGTGCCATCCAGGGCGTCCAACAATTGGTCTTATTGAGCATTATGAAACTAAACCGCCGCTTGAGGGCGTCGTTGGGGTCGAAGCGCTGAACGGTGGCAGCAAAAAGGGCGAAAACGAACGCGTCAATGACTTGATCGAAAAGTATGGGTATCATGCATTCGGGGGGAGCGACTCCCATTTGGTCAGTTTTGTCGGTTTGTGTGCTACAGAATTTACTCGTGACATCAACAGCATCGAAGATCTCGTCGAGACGTTACGAACTGGCGGTTATCGGCCGGTCGATTTCCGTCCGCAACGACCGCAAACCCCACCCGTGTCGTAAGGAAGTATCACTATGGCTCTTGAATTTGATCGTTCTATTCTGGGACAGGTATTTGACGAGACCGCATTTGCCCCTGTGACCAAAGAAGAAATCTTGGCCTTTGCTGAGGCCTTAGGAGAGAAGAATCCGCTGTATACCGATGAGGCGGCAGCAACCAAAGGCCCTTACAAAGGGCTCATCGCCCCACCAACTTTTGTGACAAAACTGCGGCCCAATAAGTTCACTCCAGAACACTTGCCACGGTTTGGCAAAGTTGGGTTTGACGGCGGACGCGACCTCGAACTCTTCGCTCCCGTCCGTCCAGGCGATGCGCTGGTGATGCTGAGCACAATCCACGAAATCTACGAAAAGACCGGGCGGACTGGCTCCATGTATTTCATTGTGATCCGCAACGAAGTGAAGAATCAAAATGGCGAGAAAGTCGCAGTTATTGATCATAGGATTATGCAACGATGAGTACCCTTTATTTTGCTGATATCGAAGAAGGCGATGAAATTACGCCAATTGACATGCTCCTGACGAAAGATCAGGTTCGGCAGTATGCGAAAACGGCCAATATGTATTTCCCTCGTTTCACTGATGATGAAGGGGCAAAAGCTGAAGGACTCCCTGGCATGATTGCCCCGGGGGTCATGAGTATGGGCCTGCTCGCACGGATGATTAGTGATTGGAATCCCGCCGCAGAGATCAAACGGATTGGTACCACCTTCCGTAGCCCAGTATTACCAGATCGCAACATTCATCTCCGTGGAGCGGTCACAGAGAAAAATGACGGCGATCATACTGTAGAGTGTGACATCTGGATGGAAAACGATGATGGTGAGCGGTGGGTTATCGGTACAGCGACGGTAGCTGTTCCAGTCAAGCCATAACACTCTTCGCCCCCAGGAAAAATGACAAAAAAGGCGATGCCAGGCGTCGCCTTTTTTTCTCTGAAAGGGAGAACTCTATGGCACAATGGCAGTTGTGTAACCGGTGGCATGTAGCACTTGTGCTCAGCATGCTGCTCAGTAGTGCTCCAGTTAGTACGTATGCTGAGTCAGGAGATGAAGAAGCCGCAGCAACACTGAAACTGTCCCTCTCGGAATGTATCCAACGTGCATTAGAACATCACCCCTCCGTACAGGAAGTGAAATGGGAAGTCGCCATCCGCGAAAGCGATCTCATGCAAGCACGTGGTGGCAATTACCCAACAGCGGAGTTTGCCAACTTCGTTGGGGTCGTTAATGACGTCAAAGGGAACGTCAATAATTTCAAACAGTATGGAGTGACAGAACGGCTCGGCCCCTTCACTCGTTTGGAAGGACAGATCGTTTATCCGTTATTTACCTGGGGGAAAATCACCAACGGGATTAAGGCGGCAGCGAAAGGCGTCGAGCAGGAACACGCCAATGTTGAGCAAAAACAAGCAGAAGCCATTCGTGAGGTAAAAGAATTCTACTATACCTTGTTATACACTAAACAAATTGAAGACTTACTCGGTGAAGTGCGTGACGGCTTTGGCAAGGCCGTCACCGCCGCCGACGAGCGGCTACAAAAGGGAGAGGTCTCACAGATTGATGTCCTCAATCTGAAAATTGGCTATGCTGGTGTCGCCAAAGAAGTAGGCAAACTCGAGAACGGTATTGAACTCACACGCGCTGCGCTTCTGCGGGTAATGGGCTTGCCGCTCGATACACGCTTTGAACCGACGGACACACGTTTGACTCCGCAATCCGCTCACTTGAAAGAGTTGGAGTATTACGTGCAGCGACTGTTTACCAACCGTCCGGAGTGGAAACGGCTACGTATCGGTATTCAAGCCAAGGAAGCCGAGTTAGAGATGGCCACCAGCGATTATTTCCCCTCCTTCTTCCTCGCCATTCCCATTCGTTACGGTTATGCACCGGGGCGTTCACGACAAACCAATCCGTTTGCCTACGATGATTTTAATTTCGGTTCGGCAGGCCCTATTGTTGGCCTGCATTGGAACTTCAACATCGGGGAAACGCGGGCAAAAGTGGCCAAGAGTCGCGCCGAGTTGATGAAATTACATGCCCAAGAGAAAACTGCGATAACCGGCTTTCCACTCGAAGTGAAAGAGGCTTATCTGAACGTCAAAGAGGCAGAATCTCGCATCAAAATCACCGACGACGGACGCAAAGCTGGACGGGCATTAGTAGCACTGTCGGCAGCAAACTTCGAACTTGGGATTGGCGAACCACAAGACATTTTCCTCGGCTTGGGCAACTATACACGCGCCGCCAACGATTACTATGAGGCCGTCAAAGATTACAATGTCGCACTCGCAAAATTGAGCTTCATCGTTGGTGAGGAAGTATCAGAGCTGCACTATTAACGCTCTCAAGGAAATCGGAACATGTCCTGGAAAGCTCTTTTGTGCGCCTTCGCACTTTTTTTCAATAGTCTTGCCCTAGGGTATGCGACTGAGACCTCTCAACCACAGCCAGAACGGAGCACTGGAGTACTAGCTCCGGTACGGACAGTGCTCCTCTTTCCCTTTAAAGGAGTGGCGTGTATCGTGGGTGCGGTGACGTCTTTCCCGGTGTATTGGCTAAGTGGGTTCGATGCCACGGTGGAAGCTGACACCAGTACTGTGCGCGGGTTTTACTGTAGTCCGCAGTACCTCGCGAGTCCAGAATGGAAAAAGTGACACGCGAAGCGACCGCAGGGGGAGCAAGAGGTTAACCGCGCCACTAGAACGATAACGCAATCGGAGTGTTTACCTTTGGCAGAAGCAACACATAGTGTGTACGCTTATCTGACCAAGGAGGAACGTATGAAAGCCACAAAATGCATTTTCAGTGGTCTGTTGGCGCTCGTTGTCTATAGCCTTCCTTCATTAGGGTGGGCGGCTGATAGTCCAATGGGCACGGTCAAGCAGCTCATCGATTCAGTACGGTCGTATAAACCGGAGACGTCGTCTCTCTCGGACAAGGAACGCGCAACCAACAATCAGGTCGCAAAAGTCGTCGAAGACACGCTGAACGTGCAGGACTTGGCGAAACGCGTACTGGGTCCGCAATGGGACAAACTTAAAGCCAATGAACGCCAAGACTTTATCCAATTAATGACGAGCCTTTTTCAAAAAATCGGCTATCCCAAGTCTGCCGAGTTTTTTGGCGATTTGCAGATCGACTTTCGTAAAGAGCAGGTCAACGGCAGCAGTGCGGTTGTGGAAACGGTCATTAGCCATCCCAAAGAAGGGCAAGTCGATATTCACTATCAACTGCGCCAGGTACGAGGAAGATGGATGATTGATGACGTGCTGTTAGACGGCGTCAGCTTGGTCATGAATGTTCGGTCCCAAATGCAACAGGTTATCACCAAGGAATCGTATCAGGGACTGGTGAAGCGTATGCGGGAAAAACTAGAGGAGAGTTAACGCGTGACGTCGTCCCCCCGTGAAGCAAATGAATCAACATGGCACGCATGGGAGCAGAAGGGGTTACGCTTTCTTGCGCATCTCACCTCGACCTACGCAAAGACAGTGCTTACGCTCTGTCTTTTGCTTGCAGGTGTGGCGGCCTGGTACACTGCCAGTCACCTGAGATCGGA
>JBFWXH010000072.1:0-40721 GCA_050187625.1 Binatia bacterium | reverse complement strand
ATCGGTGTGGCGTTCCAGTCTTCCTCACTCATGCCCAGTGGTGGCGAAATGTTTGCCATGCTGGGCTCGCTGCCTATCACTAATCCGCAGCCGCCACAACCTCTTGCACCCCCTCTGTGCGGTTACGGTCTTACTTCCCGTTTCTACTTTTCCTGTGGACATTTCTGTGCCCGACAGCCACCCACGCCTTTTGTGGTTTCTATGTCGCGCGGGCTGATGCAACCCTGTACAACTCTTCGTCGCAAGTGGTCATTGTTCGCGATGATGACAAAACGGTTCTCACGATGGTCAATAATTACAAGGGTGACCCACAAGAATTCGCGCTGGTCGTTCCCGTCCCTGTCGTATTAGAGAAAGACCTGGTCCGTGTCATTGAACCCAAAGTTATCGAACACTTGGACGCGTATTCCGCACCACGGTTAGTCGAGTACTTCGATCCCGACCCGTGTCAGCCTGTCATTCTAGGAGAAGCGGCTGGCACAGCGCTCTCCTCCGCCCCGATGGCGAAAAACATACGCCGTGACACCGATGCTGCTCTGGGTGTCACAGTCGAGGCCGCGTACACGGTCGGAGAGTATGATATTGTCATCCTCTCGGCCATTGAATCGCAGGGGCTCGAAACCTGGCTTCGGCAAAATAATTACAATATCCCCCCTGGTGCGGCAGAGGCGCTAGCACCCTACATCCGCAGTGACATGAAGTTCTTTGTCGCTAAGGTGAACCTGCAAGAGAAAGCACGTCCTGGGTATACCTCACTCCGGCCTCTTCAATTCGCCTTTGCTTCCCCGCGTTTTATGCTCCCGATTCGCCTTGGCATGCTGAACGCCGATGGGCCACAGGACTTGCTGATGTACTTTCTCACCAAACAATTTCGCGTCGAAGTCGCGAACTACCGTAATCCCAAATTGCCCAGCAATCAGGAAGTCCCGGCCTACGTTAAAGATGAGTTTCGCCAATTTTATAGAGACATGTTCCTGACAGCGACGGCGAAAGAAAATCAGCAGGCCGTCTTTACAGAATATGCCTGGAATATGGGCTGGTGCGACCCCTGCGCGGCTGATCCGTTATCGCAACAGGAGTTGGAAAGCTTGGGCGTGTGGTGGCTTCCGGAAGCTCAATTCCCAGATCAATCCCCAGGGTCCCCTAGTATCATGCCCCCTCGGCTGCCGAGGCTCCGTAGGGGGGGGATCCAAGCTTTTGTCACACGATTGCACGCCAGCTACGACGCTCAGAGCTTCCCTGAAGACTTAACCTTCAAAATCACCCAAGACACTTCCAACTTTCAGGGACGTTACATCATTCGTCATCCCTGGAAAGGCCTAATCAATTGTCCTGCTGGGCAGGAATATGTCAAGCAAATTGCCCAACGACAAGAGCGTGAGGCGCAAACCCTGGCGTCCCTCACCGGTTGGGACATCGCAAAAATTCGCGCGCGGATTCCACGCCTAGCCCTTCCCACAACAGAGGATTGGCAGGAACGGATGAAAACGCTCTTTCGGACACCGTAGCCAGGAATCAGGAGACAGCAAAATATAATGGGAGGCGTCGTTCTCCCTTTTTCGCGCTTTTCCCTCTCCGTTTTTCTTACTGAATGCCGACTATTGACTACCGAGAAAGTCTCGCACGACCTTCACCAGGCCCTGCGGATTATCGAGCATCACATGATGATAGGTATTCTTCACCTCGACCCATTGGCCATTGGGCAGTCCGTTCATGAGCCGTTCAACTTTTTTGTCCGTCAACAGCGGCGTATGCTCGGCGCGCACAACCAGTGTCGGACAGGTAATTTTCCCGAGGAGCGGTATACCATCGATTGGGTCTCGGAACAGCGTGTTGCGGTCAAGTTTCGCAATCCACTTTCCATCTGCCCGTTCCTTGAAGGCAAAAGAGGCAATGTACTGCAGCTTTTCTGCTGAGATGAACGTCTCGCGCGGCAAGAACTGAAAGCGACTCATCGCTTCGGCAAATGAACTGAACTCCTTTGCTGGTTTTTCTCCGAGCTTATGTAAAAATTGGACTGCAGCTTCGGGATAGGCCGCGTCAGTATCAACCAGCACCAACGCACTGAGATCATGGGCGTATTGCGTCGCGTAGATAATAGAGTTATGCCCACCCATTGAATGTCCCATCAGCACGGGGCGTTGCAATCCTAAAGCAAGCATAAACTCGCGCAAATCACTCACATAGTGACGTGACGCATAGGCTGGAGGGTTGACGTGTTCACTGTCGCCGTGCCCACGTTGGTCTAATGCCAACACCTGAAAATCTTCTGCGAGCGTGGGCGCAATAAAATCCCACCAGTGCGCATACGCAGAGCCACCGTGCAAAAGAACTAACGGAGGTTTTCCTGTGGTTCCCCAGTCGAGATAGTGCAAACGCAAACCATTGATGGTCACAAACTTATCTTGATACTCAGACACGCAAGCCCTCTCCTTTCAACGCCAAAATAGATCCCGATAGCGCCATAACAATCCTACTATGAATAGTTCTAGCGCCACGCTGCCCGCCAGAAAAAACCATTCTGCCCGTGCAATCGATTGATTGTACGGGTGACCAGTGAGCCAGCCCACTGGATAGACAAACGCAAAGGTCAGTTCCGAAAGAGGAAAGTACAGGACATAGACAAAGACCAGATACCATCCCCAGCGCCGACGGGTCACCAGCCCATAGGCTGCCAGTATATACACCACAAGGTGAGGAATCGTCGCGAGCAGTGCCTCTTGTCCGGTAAAGCGATAGCCAAACCACACTCGTTCCAGCCGCGTATAGCGCAGCAGCAAAAATCCGAAGACCAGTTGTCCGCGCCCGGTCGGTGTCAACACGGCGTAGAGGTCTTTTACTGCCCCAAGGAACGCGATGAACGTCAAGGCGCCAGCAATGAGCCCCGCGCGATAGGCACGAGTCTCGGCAATATGCACAAGCGCGGAGTCCCACCCACTTGAACGAGAGTACTTTACCATGAGTATTTCACCAACATCTGTCCATGTCCTCACCGCCGCCATTAGAGAGAACTGCCGGCGAAAACCTCACAGCGCAGATCCTCGCGGCGACCGCTGTTCGCTTACCTGATTGACTTCCTCGGTGCAAGTCGTTAGGGGCGAAGCAATCGCCAGCAGGAGGGAAGTTATGGACTTTGGCGTATGTGTATTGGCCAAACCTCAGCAGTGTATCCACGATGCCAAGCTCGCCGAAGCGTGCGGGTTTACCCATGTATGGGTGAGCGATACCCAGATGATGGCAGGTGACCCCTATCTCTGCCTGGGGCTCATTGCCCAACAGACGACGACGGTGAAGCTCGGCACTGGCGTCGCGGTTGCTGGTACTCGGATTGCGCCGGTTACGGCCAATTCTATCGCGACCTTGAATCAACTTGCCCCGGGTCGTGTGATTCTTGGTATCGGCACCGGCAATAGTGCGTGGCGGGCAATGGGTATGGCACCACGTTCGCTGCGTGAACTGCGCGAGCATGTACATGTGGTTCGTCATCTCTTGCGTGGTGAAGAAGTACCCTACCAATATGGGCCAGAACAACGCACGATTAAATTCTTTCATCGCAACCAGGGTTTCATGAACATCTCAGACCCCGTGCCCATCCACGTTGCTGCTAACGCGCCACGGGCCATGAGGCTGGCAGGAGAAATTGGGGATGGGTTTATTACCTCCCGGACTAATTCACTCGAGGGATGGCAACAAACCTGGGCGCAGGTTCGGCAAGGGGCAGAACAAGCCGGGAAAAACCCAAGCAGTTTGTATACCACGCTCCTGACAACCTCCTGTCTACTCCGTCCTGGCGAAAAGTACGATGCTCCACGTGTCCGAGCGCAGGCCGGACCGTGGGCGATGCTAGCGATGCACGCCTTATACGAGCGGGTACAACAACCTGCTGCGGCACCCGAAGCACTCCGACCCATTTTTGCCGAATATCAGACATTTATTGACAGACAGAAGCAACGCTTGGGGGATCACTATTATCTTACACTTCATGACGGCCATGGTCTCTATTTACAACCGGAAGAAGCGCGGTTTGTCACCGCAGAGGTGATACGCGCAACCACAATGACGGCGACGCCCGAAGAACTCGTTGAACGCCTGCGTACATTGGAACAGGCCGGCGTCAAACAAGTTGCTTTTCTGCCCGCTCCAGAGGCGTTTACGGAGTTTGTCCAGGAATTTGCTGCACAGATCCTTGCCAAGTTCTAAAAGAAAAAATGAGGATTCGCATGGAAGAGAACGGTGACCTCCGCTTGCCGGAATTACCTTCGTCGGTCGGACGTGTTCTCGGTGGCTTTGTCGAGGCTGCTCGTGTCGCCTTGGGGAACGAGCTTCAGTCGATTGTCCTGTATGGGAGCGCTGCCGAAGGACGGTTGCGCACCACATCAGATGTAAACGTCATTCTTATCCTGTCCTCATTTACTCAAACAAAAGTAGACCAGTTGCGGGAGCCGTTGCGTTTGGCGCGGGCAGCAATCCAGCTACATGCGATGTTTTTGTTGACAAAAGAAGTGCATTCCGCCGCGAACCTGTTCGCCGACAAATTTGCCGATATCCTGCGAAGACATCATATTTTGTACGGGACTAACCCGTTTATCGGCCTCACCCTTTCTCGTACAGCCGAGATTGCCCGACTCCGACAAGTATTGCTGAATCTCACTCTCCGCTTGCGCGAGGCCTACGTATTACGGAGTCTCCGCGAGGAGCAACTCGCTCTGGTCATTGCCGACAGCGCCGGACCGCTACGGGCGAGCGCTGCCACTATTCTTGAACTAGAGGGACGACCTGCAACGTCGGCAAAAGACGCATTAGAACAGCTTGCTGCAACCTTTGCCGATGCAGAATGGCAAGATACACTGGCAAAGTTGTCGTACGCCCGCGAGCATGGCGTTCTTCCGCCTGGGACTGCTGGGCCAACCTTTTTTCGGGTCTTGACCTTAGCTGAAGCGCTGCGTAACCACGCTGAACAACTTGGGTGAGCATCGGTTATGAATCCGTTCGATCTGCCTGGTCCGGCCTTTCTTGGTTTCTACACGCTCTTTGCTGTTGTCACGATCAGTCTCCTCTATATACTGCGTTCCCGGGCTGAGATGGGAAAATCTTCACGTCTCGATTTTTCTGATCCTTACCTGATCGCCTACCTGCGAGGTGGTCCGAACGAGGCCTTACGCGTAGCGACGGTCTCACTCATTGATCGCGGCTTGTTGACAGTGAGTAGCGATGAACTGAAAGCGCAAAAAGCGGGCGGAGCCGAGGTTGTCCGCCGTCCGATCGAGAAGGCAGTGCTCAACAAATTCGCGCGCAAGCGCAAAGCAACTGACATCTTTAGCGACCCTCAGCTCGCAACGGCCTGCAAAGAGCATGAAACAACGCTCACTGGTCTCGGCTTACTACCAGATCCGGTCACAAAGCAAAGACGCCGACGCTACCTTGGCTGGGCATTGCTGCTCCTTGTCGGGATTGCTGGGCTAAAAATTCTCGTGGCCTGGTCGCGGGGACGTTATAATATTTGGTTTCTCGTCATTCTGACCTTTCTCTCTTGTCTCATTGCCATCAAAGTCGCGACTCCTTTTCGCACTCGGCGCGGCAGTCTTCTCCTTACTGACATACGAAATCTTTTCAGTGGGTTGAAAGCGCGTGCGGCGACCTTGCCATCTGGCGGAGCAACAAACGAGGCGGCCCTGCTCGCCGCCGTTTTTGGTCTGGGTGCACTTCCGACTCTTACTTTTCCATATGCGAAACAACTGTACCCCCAGGCAACCTCGGCTTCGAGTTCGTCGTCATGTGGCAGTTCCTGTGGATCATCATGCGGTTCGTCGTGCGGAGGCGGTTGTGGAGGTGGATGCGGTGGATGTGGAGGATGACCTATGCAAGATCGTTTCGGTCTCGGGTGGCGGCCCCAGCTCGCCGCCGGTATTCTCGCGAACCTGGACCGTGTTGACGTGGTCGAAGTTATCGCTGACGACTATGTTTCTGCTCCGCGTCGGCAACTCCGCGCGTTGCGCACCTTAGCCACCCAGGTCCCGATCGTCTTACATGGCGTGACAATGGGCCTGGCCTCAGCGGTTCCGGTTGCGGACTGGCGACTGGCCCGCATGTCCCGACTCGTTGAACAACTGCAACCCGCCTCTTGGTCAGAACACCTGGCCTTCGTGCGCGGTGGTGGCATCGAAATTGGCCATCTCGCCGCACCGCCACGAACTGCGGCCACTATTGCCGGCACGGTTCGTAACCTTCAGCAGGCCGCAGGAATGGTTGGTGCGAAACCATTGGTCGAAAACGTGGCCACACTCATTGATCCACCGGGCAGTACAACCGACGAAGCAACATGGATCACCACCATTCTCGAACAGTCAGGCTGTGATCTCCTGCTCGACCTGCACAATCTATACGCCAACGCGGTCAATTTCGGTTTTGATCCCTTCGATTACCTTGCACGTCTGCCTGCCGACCGTATTGCCGCAATTCACCTTGCCGGCGGGCGCTGGGTTCCTGTTCCAGGAGAACGTGATAGGGGATCTGTACGCCGTCTGCTTGACGATCACCTACACGATATCCCCGAGCCGGTATACGCTCTGTTAAGAAAAGTAGGGATCCTCGTCAAGCGACCGCTTACCGTTATCATTGAACGCGATGGCCAGTATCCTGCTATCGAACAGTTGTTGGCAGAACTCGAGCGGGCTCGTGAAGCCTTGCAGCAAGGACGAACGCAACAGCTCGATACCGACAAGGAACACGCGGCATGAGTGCAAGTGCTTTTGAGGCGTTTCTCGCACGGATTTACGTTGACGCGACCGCCCGCCGCCAATTCCTCGCCAACCCCCACCGCGAGGCGCAAAACGCTGGGCTCAGCGAAGAAGAATGCGAAACCTTAGCAAATATTGATCGTCTTGGACTTGAATTGGCCGCCGATAGTTTTGCCCGGAAACGAGCAAGGTCCCCAAAGACCCGTCAGAAAGAACTGTTCATTTTGCGTTGGACTCGTCAACTCCTCAGCAAACTCGCGCTTGCTTAAGCCGCTTCCTCAACTCCCGTTCATCGACACCTGGGCATTACTTCTCGCGCAAACAACTCCATCGACCGCCGAACAATCGCCGGCTCAACCAGTCCTCCTTGATTAAAGTAGCCAATGAACTCGTCCATGCCGAACTCTTCGCGTAGTGCGTGAACCCGTTCCACACATTACGCTGGGTCTCCTAACACACTCATTCTCTCGACTTTTTCGTAGGTCGCGCGCTCTAACTTTGCCACTGCTTGCTGGAAAGCTTCATAGCTTTTGATGGAGGTTTCACCCAACGGTCGCAAGCGTTCTCCTGCCGCGCGGAAAAAATTCTTCAAACTGGATTCACATTCTCGTCGCGCTTGTTCTCGACTGTCAGAGACATGAACAGAAAACATTAACGCCACGTCTTGTCGTATTCCCGGCTTTAAGGTCTCACGATGCACCGCAAGGTGCTCACGCAGCTTGTCCAAAGGGTTAATTAATGGTGAAGAGAAAATGGATAAGCCCAACCGTCCGCCAATCGCAAAGGTGTCAGGACTATTGGCCGCCAGACGAATCGGCGGATACGGCTTCTGGATGGGTCTCGGTACCACCGATAAGTCCTGCGCGTGAAAATAGGTCCCGTTGTAGGAGAAACGTTCGTTGGTCCAGGCCGTGATAATGACATCAAGGGCTTCTTCAAACCGCTCTCGGCTCTCTTCTTGCGGAACATTGTAGCCAATATAATGAATCGGTGCGGTACCACGTCCAACCCCAAATTCTAACCGACCACTACTGAGGACATCGGCGGTAGCGGCTTCTTCGGCCATTTTTACCGGACTGTGCAACGGCAAGAGCGTCACCGCCGTTCCCAGACGAATCCGTTTCGTTCGTTGTGCCGCCGCCGCAAGAACCATAAGAGGCGAGGCTAAGATCGACGATTGCCGACCAAAGTGTAACTCTCCAAGCCACACGGTATCGAACCCTAGCGCATCGCCGAGTTCAATTTGCGCGAGCATATCATGATACCGCTGGACCTCTGATTGTGAATCTGCACACGGCAGTTGATCAAAAAATCCGAAGCGCATAGATTCCCCCCAAAATAACCAGTAGTCAGTAGTCAGTAGCCAGCATGCAATTGAGCGACGCGGGCGGACGTCTAGCAACGGACAATCCGTCAACGCGCGAAGCAGAAATGAAGGTATGTAAGTGTTGCACCCCAACCAAGAAACGTGCAAGGCTCTGCCAGGGTGGGACTAACGGAACCATACTCAAGGCGTATAACGCCTCGTAAAAGCTCACGCGTTGCCACCAAGACGGGTCCTCCGCACTGAGGGACTGCCCCCAAGGTGTGGTCTGGAACAATTGCAAAAACTCACGCAACAGGTATCCATCCCCCAACACCTGAAGTCGCTCGTCTTTCCGATCGAGCGAGAACGTAAAGGCAGGAATCGCCCGACGTTCCTGTTCTATAGAGAACAATCCTAAACGAAGCGCGGGCAACTCAGTCGATAACCAACTTTTGTATTTCGCAATATCCATGGCAAAGTCCCCACGACTTAAACCGATGGCAGCGATTGGATCGAGGATCATCACGTGCGGACGGCGGTGTCGAAGGGTAGAGAGGCGCACCAAGACGTTCTCCGGATACAAATCACCATGGACTTTACACATCGTGACAGGCTGGAGCGAGGCTCGCAGGCACGGATCAGCTTTGATCTGCTCAAATAATGGAAAGACATTTTGACATTCCACTCCATTCAGCCTGATGGTGTCGGCAACAATAAACGGCTGGAAAGCGGGGAGTGCTGGAATACGCAGAAGACACCGTTCCAGTAAAGCAACGAGACGCCCAGGGTATGCGTGAGCCTCCTCCGGGTAGGTCACCGGATAAATTTCCTCACTCATCACCTCCATCACCCGCCCCATCAGCGCGAGTGCACTTTCACGGTCAACCGTCTGTGTCAAAATCAAGTCAGAGAGCAGTCCCCACTCCTCGTCAAAATACGGCATATCATAGAAAACCGCTTGCTCCCCCTCCCAGGCTTTGCGTGAGCGTAAGACGCGGGGAAACGAACGACGCGTAGTCCGAGGTAGCTCTTCAAGCCAATTAATTTCGGTCAGCAGCGTGTCATTCTCTTCCGATTTTGCTTGCTTTCTCACGACGCGTCCTGCTCGCTTGCCAGGGAGTAAAAACAGACGCTCGTGATAACCCTCGCGCAGTAATTGCACGGCCCCTCCTTACAACAAACGATGACTGCAAAATGATGAATGATGAGCAGAGAACTACAAACCCATTTTGTCTTCTCATTCAGCGTTCATCATTCCTCGTCTGACTGACTACTAATTCTCCCTTCCCTCTGTCAAGGAGATGGACTTATAGCTCATGGCCCGCTCACTTCGCTCGCTTTATAGCCTCTGGCCCAGAGAAAGAGTGCTTACCGTAGAGCGTCCGTAGGGAGCGAGCCACAAGCCATAGAGTGAGCGAAGCGAACGCGCTATATGCTATGAGCAAATGGAGGTGCATATGAAAGCCAGTGGAGTTCTCGCGTGGCATCCGCATGTCGCAATGACAAAAGAGGAGATCGATGAATTTCTGTCGGGGCGTTGGGTTGCACGATTAGCCACCAATGGCAAAGACGGATACCCACACATCGCCCCACTCTGGTATTATTGGGACGGGGAGTCTTTCTACGTTTCGCTGACCCGCAAGCGTCAATCCTACAAAAATTTGCAGCACAATCCGCGCTGCTCAGTAGTGGTCGATATGGACGAACGTCCACTGATGGGCATGCGTAGTAACTTTGCCAAGGCCGTACTCATTTTTGGCGATGCAGAAATGACCGAAGTCGGCTCCGGGAAAAAAGTCACGATTGGCGCTGGTCCGTGGAAGGGAGAATACATACCAGAACAGGCGGTCATGATGCTCTCAAACCGTTATGGTTTATTTGAACGAGACGGCGCACTGGGAATGACGCGCGAAGAATTTCGCAATATGTTTGCTCAGCAAGGCGTTGAGGAGAGCCAGATTTTCAAAGACAACGTCGGACGTGTGTTCACCAAGATCGTGCCGAAGAAAATTCAGGCGTGGGATTTCTCCAAGTCACCGATTGAGTATGTCAAAGAAAAAGAGGGTGGGGCTTAGGGATTGGCCGGAAGAGTCGTAGGGAGGGGCGCGCCCCTCCCTGATATTCAAGCGATCACTCCGGAAAAATCGGCGCGTTGCTAATAATCCGCTCCTTTACTAACGTTTCTACCTCTTGCGCCGGCAGCCCGAGAATCTGCCCAAAGATATAGTCATTGTGCTCGCCAAAGCATGGCGCCGGACGCTCCAGAGTGGAAGCATCTGGAGAAAAACGGGGAACAAATCCCGGATAGAGATGTGTTCCCGCCTCGGCTTTGTCGATTGGTAGCAAGAACTCCCGCGCAGCCAGCTGCGCATCGCTGAGCACTTCCAAACCTGAGATCACCGTGCCAGCGGCTACACCAGCATTCTGCAACAACTCCATTGCCTCGTAGTGGCCGTGCTCTTTGGTCCACTCAGCAATGTGACGATCGAGTTCATCTTCCGCCGCTTTTCTTCCGGCAGCCGTGGCAAATTGCTCGCGTTGAGCCCAGGCCGGGTTTCCCAGTACCCGACAGAATTTCTCCCACTGGGCATCAGAAGCAATGGTAATCATGAGCCATTCATCATCCCCTTTACACGGATAGCAGCCGTGCGGTGCCATCGTCGGATGACGGTTGTCTCGCCGTCCCTGCACTACACCATTGATGGTGTAGTCTAACAGTGCCTCGGCGTTCATCGGTAAGAGACCTTCGACATGAGACAGATCGATAGAAACGCCTGCCCCTCGCCGGTCACGCTCGAACAAACCAACAAGTGTCGCAAAACAGCCGTTGAGTGCTGTGCCCGGATCGCCAATCGCGTTGCTCAACATCTGTGGTGGTCCATCAGCGTAGCCGCTCACCCCGGTAATCCCGGCCATCGCCTCGGTTGTACAGCCGAAGCCGACATACTCACTGTCCGGTCCGCTACCACCGAAGGCAGGAAGTGTCACCATGACGAGATGCGGATTGACGGCAGACAACGCCTGAAAGTCGACCCCGAGTTTACGGAGACTGCGCAAGGGGTAATTAGCCACGAGCACATCACTGACCCGAACTAACTCTCGAAACAACTCACGTCCGCGCGGATGGGTCAATTCGAGGGCGATGCCGTACTTGTTCCGATTCACAGTGTTGAAAGTCGGTGAGGCCTCATACAACTTCGGACCGTCTGCCGTGCCTTGCAGTCCAGCGCCACGCCACCAGTCCATGTGCGACGGCGATTCGACTTTGATGACCTCAGCACCAAAATCGGCCATTAGACACGTCCCTAGCGGTCCCGCCCAACCATTAGTGAGATCAATGATACGGAGAGGCTTGGTCATAAGCTGCGTCCTTTATTTGTAAATGCTTAGTTCTGTACTTCCGCGATATAAAACGTAATGCGTAATACGTAACCACCCCGCCTTCCCCATTACGTTTTATTGACATTACACAATTCCTGCCGCTCGCATCCCCTGTACCTCCGCCGCACTGCATCCCAACTGCCCACACAGTACCCCTTCCGTATGCTCTCCTAGTAGTGGTGCGCGGCGCAAGGACCACGGTAGCTTCCCTTGTTCACGGAACGGCGGTCCCGGAATTTTCACTTTTCCGCCTTCGGGATGCTCGATTTCAATAAACGCCTGTCGCTCTTTGAGATGCGGCCAATTGACAACCTCATCCGGCGACGGGACCGGTGACGTGGGAATGCCACGTTTCTGGGCGATATGATATACGTCCCATTTTCCACGGGTTTTCAACCACGGCTCTAAAACGCCGTGCAGCTCTTTGGCTTGAGCACCGATTGTGGCCAGATTATTGAAACGCGGTTCAGCCGCAAGATCTGGCCGTCCCGCGAGTTCCAACAGATGGTGAATATGCTGTGGCAATCCAGCATGGAAACCAACATAACCGTCAGCGCACGGCAACGTCACAAGATTGGGATAACCGAGATGAAACTGGCGACCAGAGCGCTTGCGCAGAAAACCAGCGTACGAAAAGGCGACGAAGTCATACAATGTTGTAGCGACCAACGCTTCTTGAATCGACACTTCAACCGACTGACTTTGCCCGCTTTCATTACGGTGACGAACAGCCTGCAGCGTTCCGACCGCAGCATAGAGTCCAGCCATGTATTGCCCGAAGGCTCCGCCTGGTTGCACTGGCGGACGGTCTAGTTCACCCATCGGATAGGTCCAGACTCCTAGGGCATACGCGACCCCGTCAGTCATTTGGTAGTCACGGTAGGGCCCTGAGGACCCAAAGTTCGAGATAGAAACGGTCACCAAGCGTGGATTGGCTTTTTCCAGGTCCGCACGCGAGAGACCCAAACGGTCCATCACGCCAGGGCGAAAATTTTCTACCAACACATCTGCTTGCTGGGCAAGCCGCAGCACGATCTCACGTCCTCGATCCTGTTTGAGATTCAACGTGATCCCCTGCTTGTTCGTATTGAGAAAGCAGAAGAGTCCACTACGCTCGACTCCTGGGGTGTTGGCAAAAAACGGAGGCAGTGTTCGCGCCCCGTCTCCACTCCCAGGCTTCTCGACTTTGATCACCTGCGCGCCGTAGTCGGCTAAGAGTTTTGTACAATACGGACCGGCGATGTAGTGCGTCAGATCAACAACGCGAATGCCACTCAACGCTTGTTGCATGAAGGCTACTCCCTCTTTTTAGCAAGAACCAAGGAGCGAGTATGCGCTGGGGTTGTGGGGGATGTCAAGGTTGAGACTATTCTCGTCGTCAAAGCTATTTAATGGCTAGCCAACCAAGGACGTGGGTAAGGCTGTCGTTAACGTCGTAATACTGGAGGTTTCGTTGACTGACTAACGCAATTTTTCCCATTCGCAGGCTTTTCGTTTGGAATTGTGGAATCTTGAAGATACGCCGTAACAGATGAGGCAGCGCATCGACTTGGTCGGCAGTAAGTCTGAAACACAGTAAACAAAAGGATTTTTCAGCAGCAACCCTTCGCCAGAAATCATTATGGTTGATTGTCACGAAAGTAGGTTGCCTAACCTGACGCAGTAACTTTGGCACTGCTTCATCCTTAATGACAGTTCCTGGCCGCAAGGTTTTGATCAAAACGACAGAACCACGGTACCAATGAGAAATTTCTTCTTCCAGCCCTAACCCTTGCAGCTCTTCGTCGAGAACAATCATGCATGTTCTGCCAATTCTTTTCCTAAGCCCCGAGTCTCTTGGTCTAACGCCTTCGCGGCTAGTGTCAGTGCTTCTCGTACCGCTGCAACAGGGATCTGATAACCTTGCGCCACATCTTCAACTGTCCGCCCGGCAGCAAGCAAGCTCAACGCATGTCGGACGTCAATCCGGGTATACTTGAAAGTTGGTCGTCCGCCGCACACTCCCGGCGCAACAACAATGTGACGACCAACAGGGTAGTACTCATACGGTTCTCCTCCAACAACTTCACGAATAAGAGGTTTTATTGTTCTTCTCATAGTTTGTCTTCCATCAACTCATCTAACAACTGCTTCGCCTCTTGCAAATCCTTGGTATCGAAGCCCTCGGTGAACCAGTTGTAGATCTCAGACAACATCGTGTGGGCTTCGGCCTTCTTGTCTTGTTGCTGCCACAAACGAGTGAGGCTCATCACCACCCGCAGTTCGAGCGACTTGGCTTGCTGTTCGCGGGCGATGTCGATGGCTTTGAGGAAACAGGCTTCGGCTTCGCCTTGGGGGTCGGGGATCAGGGGTCGGGGATCAGTAACTTTGGATCCTTCGACTCCGCTCAGGACAAGCTTTAGACTTTGGACCTTGGACTCTTGCTGCAGCGTGAGTTCGCCTTTGAGGCGGTAGAGTTCGGCTTCATAGAAACGTTCATCAGTTTTGTTTACCAGATCTAGTACCTCAGCTAGTACAGCAAGCCCCTCCGCTATCTGCCCTACTTTCCTATGTGCCTCGGCCAGGAGAGCAAGAAAATATGTCACTGGATTATTTGCCTTTGTGGCTCGATAAGCGGCTATGCCCTCATGCATCTGTCTGATGCCTTCTTCCCCCTGTCCACACTCTAGTAGTGCCCAACCTCGCTGAATAGTTCCTGATGCCAACCAGTACCCAAACCCTTGCTCGGTACAAAGCGCTATAAGGGCCTCTGCCTGCTCTTGAGTGCCTTGTGCTCTCCCACAGGATTGCTGAACCATCGCAGCCCACTGCAGAGCAGCAGCCAAGCTAAATGGATTAGAGAGTTTACCGGCGAGAGCCAATGCCTCATGACTTTTTTCCAATGCTTGGTTCGGGTAACCAAGATACCACAGGTTCCAGGATATATAGACGAGGCAAATCACTCCTGGATCTACCAAAGCGCGAGAACGATATTGCTGGGAGCCATAGAGGGCAATGCCTTGCTCTACCTGCTCTCGGGCCGAGGAAAAATCTCCAAGGAAGAACAAAGACGGCCCAAGCATCGTGTGAGCTCGCAGAAGAAGGGATTGGTCTTGTGCGCTTTGGGCCACGGTAAGGAGCTGCTCTCCCAGCTCACATGCGGTCTTGTGTTCCGCCCGAGCTGTATGAAATGTCCACAATCCTCCCAATACTCGAAAGAGGAGAGGCGTCTCCCCTATCTGTCGACACAGCTCCCGCGCCCGAGCATAGACTTGCTCCAATTCTGGGACTCCAAATCCTTTCGTAGCCATTAAGGAAGTAGCAAGGGTAATTTGCAATGTGAGTTCTTGCTGGACGTGATCAGGAGAGTCTGGCGAAGTCTTCAGCAACTCTAGCCCTTTGGTAAGGTAACTGATTGCTTCCACATTGGCTGAACGCTGTACGGCCCGCTCACCCGCCCTTTGCCAATACGGAATCGCCTGCTCAGTTAATCCCGCCTCAGTGTAATGATGCGCAAGCAGTTCAGGCTGGGTTTTCTTGGCGTCTGAAAACTGTTCTTCTAATACCTGTGCTATCTGTCGGTGATAGCGCTGCCGGGTGCTCTTGAGTAGCGATTCATAGGCAGTGTCTTGAATCAACGCGTGCTTGAAGAAGTAGTGGGCTTGCTGACCAACGCCACGTTGATAGAGAATTTCCGCCTCGACAAGCTGAGCCAGCGCCGCCTGCAACTCAGTCTCGCTGGCTGATGCGACCGCGTGTAACAACTCATAGGAAAACTCTCGTCCCAACGTCGCTCCGAGCTGGGCAATTTGTCGTGCGCTAGACAAACGGTCGAGCCGAGCAAGCAACGCTTCCTGCAATGTCGCGGGAATAGCCAATTGTAGGGGCGAGGCATGCCTCGCCCCTACGCTCGTCGTGGACTCAATCACACTCTTGGTTAACTCTTCGACAAACAGCGGCACCCCATCCGTTTTGCTACGAATTTGCTCGACGACTTCCACTGGCAACGTTTTGCCTTCAGCGACTTTTTCAATCATTGTCTCCACGTAACGCTTCCCAAGTCGATTGAGCGTCAGTTGCGTAAGGTGCGACCGTAGTTTCCACGGCGGCGTGAACTCAGGGCGAAACGTCAGCACGAGCAGCAATTTGCTGGTGGGAATTTGTTCTACCAATAAGGAAAGGAACTCTAGCGACGACGGATCAGCCCAGTGCAGATCCTCCCACACCGACACTGTCGCCTGGCGTTCAGCCTGCGCCACTAACCATTGTACTGCCGCTTGTAGCGTACGTTCCTTCTGTTTCTGCGGCGTGAGGTTCAACAGCGGATACTGTGATGGAGTTGGCAGCGAAAGCAGCGCGGTAAAAAGTGGTAGACTTTCTTGCATGCCATACAGCGCCAGCGCACGTTCGAGCTTTTCGACTTTCTCTGTGTCTGGCTCTTGCCGGGTCAATAGCAACACACGCTGTAAAAACTCAATCAACGGATACAACGCGCTGTGCTGATGATAGGGTGAGCAGCGGGATTCGATCAGGAGATATCCTTCGTTTGCCACCTGTTCTTTGAGGGTATGCGCCAGACGCGATTTGCCGATCCCTGGTTCTCCACTCAGCAACACCACTTGCCCACGTCCTTCTTTCACTTGCTCCCAACGATTGAACAACAGCCCTACTTCCTGTTCGCGTCCAACCAGCGGAGTAAGCGTCGCTTTATTACCCAGTAGGGTCGCGTTCTGTCGTTCACTTTGAACATGGTACACCGCGATCGGAGCATCGATCCCTTTAACCAAATGCGAACCAAACGGCTGACATTCGAACTGGCCGTCAATCAACCGCTGCGTAGTCGCACTCACAATGACCGTGTTGGGCTCAGCCAGTCCTTGAATGCGCGCAGCCAGGTTGGGTGTTTCACCCAGCGCGAGCAGCTCGCGTTTTTCCCTACTGCCGATTTCCCCCACGACGACGAGTCCCGTGTGAATGCCGATGCGGACTTGCAGGGAGGTACTTCCGAGTGTCCTTACACCCCCCTCACCCTGGCCCTCTCCCACGAGCGGAAAGAGAACATTCTTTTGAATTGCTGAAATGATTTCTAGTCCGGTCCGCACCGCTCGTCGCGCATCGTCCTCGTGCGCCTTCGGATAACCAAAGTACACCAACAATCCATCACCCAGATATTGTGCGAGGTACCCCTCATGACGCTGGATCACCTCGGTGCAGACATGTTGATACTGTTGTACGACTGCCCGGTAGTCTTCAGGATCAAGTCGCGCAGACAGCGCCGTAGATCCCACCAAGTCACAGAAAAGCACGGTTAACTGCCGCCGCTCCGCCGAAGGCGGTTCGGAGTGAAGAGTTCGGGGTTCGGAGTCTTGGTCTTTCTCGCCGTTTATCCCTTTATCCGTTTCTCCATTTATCCCTTTCCCTACCCACTCCAACACCTTCCCATCCTCATCGACAGCGACACGTTTTGCGTCAATCAGTTCAGCCTTGAGATCTTCAATATACTCGTCGTCGAGATTGAAACGGCGCTTCAACGCACGGTAGGACACTCGTCCTTCACGCTGTAATAGGTCGATGATTTGGGTGAGCAGTTCATCAAATGTCATCGTGCCTCCCAATCAGCGTTTAAGCTGAGAATGGCAGACAATGCAAGCAAAAGGCTTGCGTATATTGACGCTTTCGCCGTTTCCCAGCTATGGTTTTTGCATGGCCGCCGTCTCTACTGTTCGCATCTACGACACTCTTAAGTCTCACTTTGGCGAGGCTGATGCACAGCAGTTTCTTGAGTATCTCGAAACTCTTACGCGTGAGGCTCGTGGAGAACTGGTAACTAAAGCAGACCTTGCTGAGCTACGGGCTGACCTCGAAAAGCAAATGTTTAACCTCAGAGCTGAGATGAAGACTGACATTGCCGAAGTCAAAGTCGACCTTATCAAATGGATGTTCATTTTCTGGGTTGGCCAAGTCGCGGCGGTTTTCGGTCTGATTAAATTTTTGTTTCCCGCATTGTAAGCAGTGGACGCTTCTATCACTCGTCCCTTCTACCTCGGCTGCGCGGTGTGGGCCTACAAAGGTTGGCTGGGGAACTTCTTTCCGGCTGGCAGTCGAACCGCCGACTTCTTGCGTTTGTATAGTCAGCGCTTAACCGCGGTTGAAATCAACGCAACATTCTATGGCGTGCCGAGTCGCGATACTGTCACACGCTGGGCCGAAGAGACTCCGCCTGGTTTTCAGTTTTGCCCTAAACTTCCACGTGATCTGACGCACAAAGGGCTTCTGCAACCGTCCATTCCTGGCGCGCTGCAATTTGGTCAACTCATGCAGGGGCTCGGTGACCACCTCGGCCCTATCTTTGCCCAGTTGCCGCCACACTATGCCCCAACAATGATGAATGATCTCAGGGCGTTTCTCTCGGCATGGCCGCAACACGATATGCCGCTTGCAATAGAGGTTCGCCATCCCGACTGGTTCCGCGAACCACACGCCAGTGCGCTGACCTCACTACTCAATAGTTTTGGCGTTGGCCGGGTGTTACTCGATTCCCGCCCGATTTATGAAGGACCAAATGATCCACAGATCGGCATGGAGCGGCGCAAACCCAAACTTCCACTCCAGCCCAGTGTCACCGCTCCTTTTAGCCTGATCCGCTTTATCAGCCACCCACACCGGGACAGTAACACACCGTTCATAGAAGAATGGGTGGCTCACATTGAGCAGTGGTTACGCCAGGGAACCCGCATCTACTTCTTCGTGCATTGCCCGATCGAAGAGCACTCACCCGCAACTGCGCGTTATTTTCAGCATGCCCTTGAACGACACGGCGTTTCTATACCCCCATTACCGTGGGAGCAGCTCAAAGCCCCACCAACGCAACTCAGTTTATTTCGCTGATTCGTAAAGACACCGAGCAGGACGCCCGTATCGACCTCATGTATGCTTCAAACTTTGAAACAAATCGCCCGTACTCTACGCCAACGGCTGGCTTTCTATACTGCGCTGTATCAAGATGCGCGGACCCCACGGCTTGCACGCCTCCTCCTCTGGGCGGCACTTGCGTATGCCGCCCTGCCCTTCGATCTAATTCCTGACTTTCTTCCCATCATCGGTCATCTCGATGACGTGATCATCGTGCCAGGACTGATCTTTCTTGCCATCCGGCTTCTCCCCGTCGCAGTATACAATGAACACTGGCAGCGAACGTTCGGCATGACCGAGGCTCCGCAGCAAGAGTCATATCACTGAGTCAACAACCATTCGTACAATCGTCCAGGGTCGTTGGTAATAATTCCATCGACGTTGACCTCGTGTACTAAGAAGTACCAGTCAGTCGGCTCATCAACTGTCCAGGGAAAAACCCGCAATCCAGCGGCATGACAAAAGGAAACAAGCTCCGGCCACCGACGGACAATTTTGTATTCAGGATGAACGGCAAGACAGGCAAGCTCCTGAGCCCCAGTCACAATCGCTGCCGGGCTTCCATAACGATCAGCCTGCGTGGCATCAAGCAACATGCCCAAGCAGAGAAAACGATCATGTTGTCGCAGTAACCGTAGACTCTCATGATAAAAACTTGATACCAAGACACGCTCTCGTAGCCCGTAAGCAGCAACCAGCGCAGCAAGGCGTGCTTCAATTCGTGGATAGTGAACCGTATCTGTCTTCAGTTCTATGTTGTAGAACGTCGAGCGATGCAAGGAGGTAAACACCTCGGTCAATCGCGGCATAGTGAGATCGAGGCTTTGCCAGCGGCCAACAATTTTGCTAGACAGCTCGTCCCAGGAGAGAGAAGCAACGGAAAGAGACTCACCACACAGACGTGCGAGAGTATCATCATGAAAGACAAACAATTCCCCGTCGGTGCTTTGTTGCACATCAAGTTCGATTATTCCTGCTCCCACGTCACGGGCAGTCAGAAACGACGGGAGCGTATTTTCAGGGCAGACCGCGGCAGCGCCGCGATGACCTATCACCCAACAGGGGAGGGTGGTGGTGAGTAAGGGTTGAGTCGGCGCAAGCATAGTGCAATTGTGCTATACCTAAATCCAGAAAAGATTCGCAAACTTGACAGCGATACGGAGAATGACACGATAATAAGGAAAAAGCCACGGTAGAGAGGACCGGCAGGGTCAATAATGAGGATTCCGTGAATATTATGCCGGATGGAGAATGAGTGACCGATAGGCACGATTGCTCCGAACCTCATATAAGAGGGTCAGAAATGATTATCGATACAGAAACGTTTGCAGAAATTGAAAGTGCAGTCACTCAAGCAACACAGGGGGTGGGTGCAGCCACTCAACTTGTTAAAGGCCTCGGCCCCCAAACAGAGGAAGCACGCGCTTACATCGGGCGGTTGTTAAATCAGATCCTTGAAGTGCAAGTCCACGTCCAGCGGGCGAGTGCGGTACTAGATGCCGTGAAAGAAGCGAATCAAGAGGAAAGGTCACATCAGTGAGACAAACCTCAGACTCTCAACCGATGTTTCATCATTAACGTGTAGATTTCACGAACTTACGAGAGACCCTTCGCCGTTGTTCACCGCGAAGGGTCTCGAACCGAAGGCAGTGGAGTTCAATAACCCCAGAGGAGAAGCTCAAGCTGCTGGCAGCATCTGTATCGCAACAGTGCTTGCATCGCTACTGGTGGGGAGAGGCTAATTCTTAGCCTCTCCCCTATTTCTCCCTTGACTTTTGCTCTCATCGCTCCCGAGCGCAGAAGTTCCTCATCGCAGGGATGATCCGGGACGCCAACCTTTGAAGCAAAATCTTTGTTTTTGTTAGCCCTCAAGTCCCTCTTCCTGGACGGACACCAAAAAAGGTCGCTCTTGTCGGGGAATTGGAGTATACTACGAGTGTCTTTAACATTCTCTCTTAACAAAAATACGATATGCCGTACAAAAAAATTTCTCGTATTCGTCAGACCCTTGCGGACCATGCGCCGGAGTCGCTTCCTCTACAGGACCCGATGCGAGCAGCAGTTGCGCTCCTTCTCCAACCTCAAGAGGAAGACCTCCATGTTCTGTTTATTCATAGAGCGCACCACCCCCATGATCCCTGGTCAGGGCACATGGCATTCCCTGGTGGCCGACAAGATCCAGAAGACATCGACTTGCGTGTCACGATTCACCGCGAAACACAAGAAGAGGTAGGAATCGATCTCACGAGACACGGTGAATATCTCGGACGCCTGGCTGAAGTTCATGCCATGGCGCGCGGACGACCGACCAACATGGCAGTATCACCATTTGTATACGTCGTCGCACCAGAAGCCACGCCATCTCCCGATCCCGCCGAGGTGCAGGATACCATTTGGGTCCCACTTGCTTTTATGCAACGGCACGATGTCGAACAAACCGTCATCCGTGAATTACCGGACCGTTCGACGATCGAGGTTCCTGCGCTTGTCTACGGCGGAAAGACCATCTGGGGGCTCACATACCGCGTCTTACGTGACTTTTTAGTGCTGATTCATCAACAAGAGTAAAATGAGAGTAAAACGGAACGCAGCAGAAATTTATCAGGCAAACTGGAGGATCGCATGCTCATCTCAAAATCGCGCCAAGAAGGGGAACCTCGCTTCGTCCGTCGTGACATTGTCGGCCCTGACGGCAAAACCCGTGAAGGCTGGGAACTCTGGCTTGGCGATCACTGTTTTGGGCGAGCTGACAATAAAGAGTCACTCATGCGCAGTCTAGAGCGACAACAGCGACCTCCACAGTCACTCCATTGGCGTGAGGTTCATCGGCAACGCATCGAACGTGATCGTGGGTCACGGGAAAAGGAAAATCTTTCGGCTACGGAAAAGGAGACGAGTAGAACAGTATAATCTCACCACAACACCAGCCTCCTCATTTCGTATCCTTACGGGAATGAGAATTCCTTCTCGTCACGTTCCAACCTCAGCGAACGCTCGATCATCGATGCCTTGACAGTAAACTAAGGCTTGTGAAAAAACCATGTGGTAGAGAATGTGCGTTGAGAGGTTGTTTCCTAAACAAAGATCTCTGCTCTTGGAACTGCCACTCACAGCCTAATCTGTATTCATAATATTTAAGGAGGGTGCCTCATGGCGAATCTTCGTGTTGTCTCGGCTGACTCTCACATGATGGAGCCAGCTGATTTATGGGCGAGCCGCCTGGATAACAAATTCAGAGATCGTGCTCCAAAGGTAGTTCAGAACCCGAAAAAACCTGGCCTTATTTTTGTCGCTGAAGGAATCGATCCCTTCCCTGTCGCTGGGGGGTTTGGAGCTGGCCGATCGGGTGAGGAATTGAAAGATCATCTTTCCAAAGGATACGAAGCAGCACGGCCGAGCGGCTGGGACCCTGTGGAACGCATCAAAGATCAAGAGATTGATGGAGTTGAAGCTGAGGTACTCTACACAACGTTAGGAATGCCGCTGTTCGGCTTGCAGGATGCCGATCTTCAACGCGCGTGCTTCCGTGCCTACAACGATTGGGTCGCGGAATTCTGTTCCCACAATCCCAAACGGCTGTATGGGATCTCCCTCATTTCACTGGAAGATATTGACGCAGGCGTGAAGGAACTCGAACGGACTCACAAACAAGGCATGCGTGGTGCCATGATCTGGGGTTCTCCTCCGGAAGATAAGCCCTACAGCAGCCGTGAGTACGATAAGTTCTGGCAAGCCGCCTCCGAGTTGCACATGCCCCTTTCGTTACATGTCATCACGGGCAAGAGCAAAGAGAGCAAAGTCAATTTCGAGCAAATCAGCACTTTCTACATGAATATCATTCACGAAGTGCAACGTTCATTGACCCAACTTATTTTTGGTGGCGTGTTAGAGCGCTTCCCCGAATTGACGATTGTCTCTGCCGAAAACGATACCGGCTGGTTTCCGCATTATATGTATCGCATGGATCACGCCTACGAAAAATTCAATGCGATGGAGAAAAATCCGCTGCCAATGAAGCCGAGTGACTATGTCCGCCGACAAATGTGGGCAACGTTCCAAGACGATCCAGTCGGCCCGGCGACCTACAAAATCTTCGGCGAGAATAACTACATGTGGGCGTCTGACTTCCCTCACACCGATTCCACGTGGCCAGAATCACGGCAGTGGATTGCGAAGGACTTCGCTGGCGTGCCGGAAGAGGTGACGCGCAAGATCGTGTTTGACAATGCAGTGAAGCTGTATCGGATGGATTTGAACTAATCGCTATCAGCAGTCAGCTTTCAGCGACGCGCAGAAATAGAAGGCCAGGACAAATTTCCTGGCCTTTTTCTTTCCCTCAATCCATGTGGCTACACATCGGTGAAAAGGGGGGGCTGTTATTTTCCTCCTGTATTCTGCCCCCCATCTTGTGAATGCTTTTCTCCCGTATTACGTATTTTGTTTTCCGCCCCTACTTCTTCTCCAAGACTGCCTTCACCACTCTCGCCGGTGACATGGGCAGTTCAGTCAAGCGCACCCCAAGGGCACGATGGAGTGCGTTAGCAATGGCTGCGGGGGGCGGCACGATCGGCACTTCACCGACCCCCCGAATGCCGATCGGGTGGCCTGGATTTGGGACTTCGATGAGGACGGTCTCAATCATTGGTAGATCAAGCGTTGTGGGCATGCGATAATCAAGGAACCCCGAGTTCCGCATCGTCCCATTCTCATCATAGTAATACTCTTCATTCAGCGCCCAACCGATACCTTGGGCAACACCACCTTGAATCTGTCCTTCGACGTAGCTCGGATGGACAGCCTTTCCTACGTCTTGGACCGCCGTGTAACGAAGGATGTCAACTTTGCCAGTCTCGGGGTCAACTTCGACATCAACGATATGTGTGGCAAATGCCGGTCCCACGCCTCGCGGATTCACAGACGCACGTCCAGTAACTGGACCACCTGCTCTCGCCAAGCGGCCAGCCAGTTGTTTAAGAGGCATTGACTCCTGACCGTTCGCAGTACAAGACACAATACCGTCTTGATAGACAACATCTTCCGGTTGGACCTTCCACAAGGTCGCTGCCCGCGTTTTCAACTGGTTCACTGCATCTTGAGCAGCTTCATATACAGCATACCCTGTGGCAAACGTCACCCGACTCCCACCGGTCACATCTGTGTGCCCGATCGAGTCGGTATCAGCTACAACAGGATTCACCTGCTCAGCCTTAAGGCCTAGCACTTCGGCGGCGATCATCGCACAGCTCGCTCGTGATCCGCCAATATCCGGCGATCCGGTCACCACGTTCGCCGTTCCATCACTGTTGATACTTACAGTCGCAGTCGATTGGAGTCCGGCGTTAAACCAGAAACCCGAGGCCACACCACGACCGTAGCGTTTGCCATTCGTCGCCTGCGGCAATGGCGACTTATAGTGCTCGCTGTTCTTTGCTGCTTCAAGTGTTTCCAGAAAACCGATGCGACGGAACTGCGGACCAGCGGGCTGAGCCGTACCTTCTTTGGCGCCGTTGATACGACGAAATTCCAACGGGTCCAGGTTGAGTTTCTCGGCGACTTCGTCGAGCACGGTCTCTGCCGCAAAGGAAGCGTTCGTCGCACCAGGAGCACGATACGCACAGGTCTTGGGTTTATTGAGAAGGACATCAAAGCCATCGATCTGCAGGTTATCGAGCGCATACGGCGCAAACACTGTCATACAGCCAGCACCCACGGGTGAGCCAGGGAATGCCCCAGCTTCATACGCCATCCAGATTTGCGCAGCCGTAATCTTCCCGTCTTTTGTTGCACCAATCTTACACCTGATATGCGAGCCGGAAGTTGGCCCAGTTGCTCGCAATACTTCACCACGACTCATGATCATCTTGACTGGCTTGCCAGTCTTGCGCGAGAGGAACAGTGCTAGCGGTTCGAGATAGACGGTTGTCTTGCCACCAAAGCCGCCACCGATTTCAGCAGGAACCACTTTAATGCTCCCGACCGGCATCTGCAGAATGTGTGCGCTCAACTCGCGCACGGAAAATGGGGCTTGCGTGCTGCACCAGATCGTTCCATGTCCATCCGAGTTATATTGCGCTACAGCGTTGTGCGGCTCAATATAACCTTGATGGACCATAGAAGTGTTGAACTCACGCTCAACGACAACATCTGCTGCTTTGAACCCGGCTTCGATGTCACCACGAGCAAATCGTACCTGGTTAGCGACGTTGGTTTGCTTGTCGCTCGTCTCTGGAGTTCCACTCGTACGTAACTCGGTGAGAAGGATCGGCGCATCATCAGCCATCGCTTTCCGAACATCCAGCACTGGCTGCAGTACTTCATACTCAACTTTAATCAGCGAGAGTGCCTCTTCAGCGAGGTGTGGACTCGTCGCCACAACCGCTGCAACCGCATGGCCGTTATACAGCGCCTTATCTTTCGCCAGGATATTAAGCGATAAGTAGCGGGGGTTAATCACCATTTCGCCCATCTGCTGCGCCCCAGCGGGCAGCTCCGGCAGATCTTTGCCAGTAACAACTGCCTTCACTCCAGGGAGTTTCAGCGCAGCAGAAACGTCGATCGACTTTATATTGGCGTGCGCATGGGGGCTCCGCAGCACCTTCCCATGGAGCAGCCCAGGTAAGCTGATGTCGGCTCCATATTTGGCACGGCCGGTGACTTTGTCCACTCCGTCGTGTCGAATCGGGCGAGTGCCTATGACTTTGAACTTATACTCTGATTGTGCTTCCATGTTCACCTCCTATGACAAAAAAATGGGGAAGAACGCGGAGCGCCCTTCCCCGGAACTCAACACACTGTCAGGGTTTATCCTCCAGCAATGGCAGGAACAAAATGGATCTCACTCTCGGCTGGGACAGATTCGGACAAACCTCCAGTGATCACCTCTCCATTAATTGAAACAGCGACTGACCCAGCTAAATCATCGTGTTCGACCACACGATCGCGAAAACCGGGGAACTGACGCTCAAGATCATCTATTAGTTCCCTGAGTGTCGCGCCCTGTGCTTCAGTACGGTCTTTCCCACCAGTGAGTTTCCGAAGCAGCGCAGGAATAAAAACAGTAGCCATATTACTGATAAAAACGTAATACGTGACGAGTAAAACGCAAGAGCAGAATTCAGAAGACAAGAGACCGAATACAGGAGAGAGACGACGAACAGATCGAGACTCTCCTAGTCTACTGTCTTCATTTTTTGATTACGTTTTACGTTGTCACTTCTTCTCCAAAATGGCCTTCACGACTTTCGGTGGCGACATTGGCAGTTCGGTCATACGAACACCCACCGCGCGATAAATCGCGTTAGCAATCGCTGCTGGCGGTGGAACGATCGGCACTTCACCGACACCACGGATACCGATCGGATGACCGGGGTTCGGCACCTCGATAAGAACCGTCTCAATCAACGGCATATCAAGAGTCGTGGGGATACGATAGTCGAGAAATCCCGCGTTCCGCAGCGTTCCCTTATCGTCGTAGTAGTATTCTTCATTTAGCGCCCAGCCTGCGCCTTGCGCAACCGCGCCTTGGATCTGGCCTTCGACATAGCTCGGATGCACCGCTTTGCCAACGTCTTGGGTCGCAGTGTAGCGTAAGATATCAACCTTACCGGTCTCTGGATCAACGGCGACATCAACCACGTGAGTCGCAAAGGCCGGACCAACACCACGCGGGTTCACTGACGCTCGCCCACCAACTGGACCGCCTGCACGAGGAAGCCTGGCTGCGAGTTCTTTTAATGTCATTGATTCCTGACCGTTGGTGGTGTGTGAAACCACACCATCTTGAAAGACCACTTCTTCAGGTTTCGCCTTCCAGATCGTGGCAGCGCGCTGTTTGAGTTGGTTCACTGCATCTTGCGCTGCTTCGTACACCGCATAACCAGTGGCAAAGGTCACCCGGCTACCACCGGTCATGTCGGTGTGGCCAATTGACTCAGTGTCCGCAACGACGGGATGGACTTGCTCAGCTTTGAGGCCGAGCACCTCGGCAGCGATCATCGCGCAAGAGGCACGCGAGCCGCCAATATCAGGCGAACCGGTAACAACACTCGCCGTTCCGTCCGTATTGATATTCACTGCAGCACTCGACTGGAATCCAGCGTTGAACCAGAACCCCGAGGCTACTCCTCGTCCGACGAGCTTACCCTCCACTTTTGGAAGGGGCGATTTATAGTGTTCACTATTCTTGGCCGCTTCCAATGTTTCCAGATAACCGATACGCAAGAATTTGGGTCCGGCCGGTTGCGCGGTTCCTTCCTTTGCACCGTTGATGCGACGGATCTCTAATGGATCGATACCTAGCTTCTCCGCTAACTCATCGATTACCGTTTCAGCACCCATCGCAGCATTCGTCGCTCCTGGCGCGCGGTAGGCCGCGGTCTTCGGTCGGTTGACCACCACGTCAAAGCCATCGATCTGCAGGTTTTCCAGGTCGTATGGAGCCAGCACCGTCATACACCCAGCACCGACAGGCGAACCCGGAAACGCACCGGCCTGGTACGCCATCCAAATCTGCGCAGCCGTGATTTTTCCCTCTTTATTGGCGCCCATTTTTACCCGGATGTTCGAGCCGGAGGTCGGACCGGTTGCCCGCAGAACTTCACCACGAGTCATCACCAACTTGACCGGCTTGCCGGTTTTCTTCGACAGCAGGAGCGCAAGCGGCTCAAGATAGATACCAATTTTCCCGCCAAAGCCACCGCCAATTTCAGCCGGGACCACTTTGATGGAACTCGCCGGGATATTCAGCACCAAAGCACATTGATCACGTGCGGTAAACGCCCCTTGCGTACTCGTCCAAATAGTCGTCTGTCCATCGGCATTATACTGCGCTACCGCGTTATGCGGCTCGATATACCCTTGGTGGACCATGGCGGTCGTGAACTCACGCTCGACTACCACATCAGCAGCCTTAAACCCGGCTTCCAGGTCTCCACGGGCAAAACGTACCTGGCTGGCTATGTTTGTTGGTTTGTCAGTTTTCTCGGGCGATCCACTGGTGCGGAGTTCAGGAAGGAGAATCGGGGCATTCTCCTTCATCGCATCTGCGGCATCGAGCACATGGGGAAGCACTTCGTAATCGACCTTAATCAGCCGGATCGCCTCTTCGGCTATGTGCGTGCTGGTGGCGGCCACGGCTGCGACTGGATGACCATCGTAGAGTACTTTGTCGTGCGCCAAGAGATTCATCGACATGTAGTGCGGGTTCATCGCCAGCTCACCCATAGGCACAACACCAGACTGCTGTGGCGGCAAGTCTTTACAGGTGATAACAGCCTTTACTCCAGGCAACTTCAGGGCTTCGGATACATCATTGGACTTAATCTTTGCGTGCGCATGAGGGCTACGCAGCACCTTGCCATGGAGCAATCCTGGCAAGCTAATGTCGGCACCATATTTGGCACGGCCCGTGACTTTATCAACGCCATCGTGCCGAATAGGACGAGTACCAATGACTTTGAATTTCGCTTCTTGCACAGTTGCCATGTTTACCTCCCTTGTTGCATAACCGAGGCGGCATCCATAACCGCACGCACGATCTTATCATATCCGGTACAACGGCATAGATTCCCAGCCAACGCAAACCGTATTTCATGTTCGGTTGGCTTCGGATTCTTATCAAGCAACGCCTTCGCAGCGACCAAAAACCCTGGCGTGCAAATCCCACACTGCAGCGCGGCATGTTCCAGGAACTTTTGCTGTAACGGATGAAGATGCTCTCCGTCCCTGGCCATGCCCTCAACGGTTTCAAGGGTTTTCCCTTGCGCTTCCGGTCCAAGCACCAAGCACGAACAGACGACGCGTCCGTCCATAATCACACTACACGCCCCACAATCTCCGGTGAGGCAGCCTTCTTTTGCTCCGGTAAATCCGAGCACGTCGCGCAATGCTTCGAGTAAGCTTTGCCGGGGTTCGCACAGGAATTCTACCTGTTCTCCATTCAATGTTGTTTCGACGAGAACCTTCTTTGACATGCTTTCCCTTTCCTCAGTTCAGTGTCACGTTTCACCTCAGGACTGTCGACACGGCACTCTTTACGTTACTTCTTTCGTGCGCGCGCAGCCGCCTCAGTTAATACCCGACGTGTCAATACTCCGACCATATGTTTGCGATAGTCCACCGTGCCACGCATATCGGTAATCGGCGTCGCGAGCTGTTGGGCTAATGTAGCTGCAGCCGCAATATTTTGCTCATTCAGCGGTTTTCCCACAAGAGATTCACTGGCGGCCTTAGCAAACAACGGAGTTGCCGCAACCGCACCAAGACCAATTCGAGCTGCCGTACAATTGTCACCATCCAAAGTGACAGAGGCACCTACCCCAACCACGGCGATGTCCATTTCGTTGCGGGGGATAAAGCGTTGATAGCAGTCGGCTGAATGCGGCTTGGGAGCTGGAATACGAAACTCAACGAGGATTTCCCCAGGTTGCAAGACTGTCTGCCCAGGGGCCACAACAAAATCCTCAACTTTTACCGTGCGCGTGCCCTTCGCACTGGCAATCACACACTCTGCTCCAAGCGCGATGAGCGCAGGGGGAGTATCTGCTGCTGGCGAGCCGTTGCAGAGGTTTCCTCCCACGGAACAGCGGTTCTTAATCTGGACCGAACCAATAAGCCATGCAGCTTCTGTCAAACCAGGATATTTGTCCTGCATCATCTGATCTTCATGGATGCGACAACTTTGCACTGCCGCACCAAGGCGTAACCCAGTTTGTGGATCAAAAGATAGAATTTGCAGCTCTGGTATGGCTTTGACATCAACCACGACGCTCGGCTCTTTGGTCGCTGCCCGCATCTGGATCAGCAAGTCGGTCCCGCCAACCAACGCACGCGCGTTTCCTCCAGCCGATGAAAAGAGACTCAGCGCCTGATCGAGAGATCGAGGGGCTTCAAATGTAAATGCTCGCAAGGTTCCCTCCTACTTGAAGATGTCCGCACAGGCGGGCGGTCTGCTTAGGCACTTTAGGATGCTTGGCAACCAGACTCAAGGCCAAAACTCAAGGAACAAAGCAAGGATACGGCCCCCAGTTTCCCCGTTGCGGCGGGGCAGTTTATACCACCCGCTCTCCCACCACGCAACTGAAGCACGCACAAAAAAGAGGGTACGAAAGTACGTCCCCTCTTTTCCTGGTTAGAAAAAGTCAGAATTCGTGAGATTAATCGAGAGGGATGCGAATCTTTTGGCCAGGAAAGATCAGGTTAGCATCTTTAATCACCTCGCGATTTGCTTCAAAAATGCGAGGATATTTATTCGGATCGCCGTAGAACTGCTTGGCAATTTTCGACAGATTGTCTCCAGATTGAATGACGTAGTATTCGACTTTTTCTTTTTCTGCTGGATGTTGTAACTGCGTAACCTCGACCTCACCAACCCCCTGCGCGTTCCCGGCGATGAGGACAGCTTTCTGCATCGCTTCTGCCGATTCCGCTGCCCCTGAGAGAGTCACTTTGCCACTAGCCGAGTCGTACTGCACTCCCAAACCGCTCACTCCAGGATTGGCCGCTTCAATTTCGGCTTTCAACTTGTCTGCTGCCTCGTCATCGCGGCTGAAGATCTTCTTGCCAACGTTTCTGACAAAATCGAAAAGTCCCATAGTATCCTCCTCACGGAAAAATCCGGTAACGACCCTGACACTCCGGTACTGCTATTCTGTGAAGCGGCCTTGTTCTGGACGTCATAACCGCAACCGCGTGTGGATCAAACTCTGCATTCCTCTCGTGTGCCGCATCACGAGCCTTGCACTTTCTGCTCTTACGACTCTTTTTTAAACCCCTCACCTCGGTCAAGCAAGCAAAAATAATTGTGACCAGTGGCCAGTGTTTTTTCCTTCTACGGAGTCGCAATCCGCTTGGCAAAAGATTGCCGGAACTCCTCGCCAAAAGGCCGATATGGTTCATGGAGTCCAATACTCAGCATTAATCGGATACGCGTCTTCCGGGGTGACAACCAATCCTCGATCATAACACCAGCAGCACGAAGTTCATCGTACGCGTGAGGATAGTAATACTCCTCTGCCGTACGACCCTGAGCTGCACTTGAACAAAGAACAATCGGGACTCCCTGTTCAGCAACCTGCAAGACTCGCTGATAGACCATAGGCGGAAGAGAGCCAGCCGCGATACTGGCAATAACGAGACCGTGCACTGGCCGGTCTGACACTGTCCCAAGCAGGGCAGCATCATCAGCAACCCCCATCGCCAGAATAGGGACAGTGGACGGCAGGGTCTCAGGAATTCGCCGGAAACGAACACGGGGGAGCGGACGCCAGGTCAGCAACACCTGATCCCCGAAGATGCGACCAACCCCAGAGCCACGACGCACAGTAAAGGCGTCGAGTGCGGTCGTATCCGTTTTGTAGACACTCCAGGCCGGATAAATTTCATCATTCATTGTGACGAGTGTCCCGTACTCTCCGGTCACTGCACACGCCACGCGGACGGCATTCTCAACGTTTCGTTTGCCGTCACATCCAGCCGCCCACGCTGGTCGCATCGCTCCGGTACATACCACAGGGATGTCAACAGAGAGGGCTTCATCTACGAAGTAGACACTATCCTCCATACTATCTGTCCCTTGACTCACAACAATCCCGTCCACTCCCCCATTCTCCGTACTGTCCGCGATTGTCTGCAGCCATCGGGCAAACTGCAGCAGCGAATCTGGCTGCCTGGTGTCTCCCGGGTGCATCGGGGCATCAATCAATTGCACCGCAACCTGGGCATCAAGGGCAAGGTCGGCAAACAGTTCTGTCGCATGCAGCGTAGAGACAGACTTTCCCGTATGCCCATCTCGGGTCATACTAATAGTTCCACCAGCTGCAATCAAAGCGATTTTCGCCGCACGCAGTTGTTCATTCATTGCCTAAGAGTGAAAACCGGCACTGACAAAACGAAACAACCCAACTAGAAACCAGCCCCGTTCATCCGTCCACTGCGCACATTGCTGAAAGCCATAGTTGGTCAGTTGTGCACTGATCTCGGCCGCATCAAACTTGCGCGAGATTTCTGTATGAATCGTCTCTCCAGCACGAAAATGCGCCCGGACTGCCACGTCAGAGACTATCACTTCTTGTTCTTTGGTGCTTTGCAAATGCATTTCAATTTGATGCCGAGCGGAGTTATAGAACGCCAGATGGGAAAACGCCGAGAGGTCAAATTGCCCAGAAAGTTCCCGGTTAATGCGCCGTAGCAGGTTGAGATTGAACGCGGCAGTGACACCTGCGGCATCGTTATAGGCTGACTCCAGCACGGTCACTGCTTTACGAAGATCAAGACCAACTACGAAATAGTCCCCCGTCTGTAAAGACACAGCGACTTTCTGGAACAGTCGTTCTTGCTCCGCTGGTGCAAAATTCCCCAGGTTGCTCCCAAGAAACAAAACAAGACGTGTTTGTCCGCCGGGCAAGGCATCCAGACCGTGAAAATAGTCGGTCGCGAGCGCATCGACCGACAGGGCTGGATAATCCCGGATTAACTCCGTGGCTGCCGACTCTAACATCGAAGCACTAATATCAATCGGGACATAGTGCTGCGTTGCAAATCGCCGCTGGCATTCGTCCAGGAAGAGCCGCGTTTTGAGAGAACTCCCGCTCCCCAACTCAACCACAGCACACTCGCCAACCTCCTCAAACACATCAGCAACATGGGCCTGCAAAATGACCATTTCGGTACGCGTCAAATAATACTCCGGCTGTTGGCAAATTTGCTCAAACAACAGCGACCCACGCGCATCATAGAAATACTTCGGCGGAATCGCCTTCTGTACACCTTGTAATCCGGCCGTCACATCTTCGCGAAACTGCGAGTGAATCTCTACCGGGGTAGAAATACGCAGCCGTCCGTTATTGGCATTCCCGGTTTCCATGCTGAGGCGTTCTGTTGACATATCAACACACCTAGTGCAAGCCCCTGCCTGCAAAACGTGGAACGTTCAACGGGGCGGGAAGCAGCCGACCTTTTACGCGTTATTCTTTTTCATCTGCCGCACATCGCACCCCGGCAAAAATCTCTCGTACCCACGGTTGATACCAATTACGGAACGTCGGGCGACGGACATGGGGCTGTGTGGCCCAGGAGGCCCCTCTGAGAACTCGATGCTGTTGGTCGAAATACGGAACCGAATATCCTTCATAGGGGTGAGGTGCAAAACCTCCATACGGCGCAAACCAGGTCGAAGTCCACTCCCAGACTTCCCCTACCCTCGCGAGGCGACCAGTTTTCGCCGCCTTTTCCCACTCCACTTCAGTCACCAAGCGCAGGCCAAGAGAGCGGGCGTAGGCATCCGCCTCATACCAACTGATACAGGACACCGGTTGCCGACCCACGAGAGGCGCTACTTCGTCGCCGCGGATTTCACTCCATCCACCGTTACTATGCTTCCGCCAGTACAGGGGTTGCACAATGTGTTGTTGCTCACGCCAGGTCCAGCCCTCTGGACTCCACCATGCACGCGTGCGATACCCCCCCTGGTCAATAAATTGCAAAAATGCCTCATTCGTCACCGGAAACCGTTGCACATAAAATCCACCAACAGTTACCTCGTGTTGAGGTCGCTCATTATCAAGCGTAAGACCTAACTCGTTACTGCCCATGAGAAACGGACCAGCGGGGACATGCACCATCTCTTCAGCAGGAGAAGCGTCCCCCTGACAAGTGTTTTCAGTCGGACGAGAAGCAGTGGCGATCCGCTCTTCGCCGCAACGGTCCGCGACGAGCAACTGTCGAATCAGCGTCATGATTTCGAGGTGCTGCTCTTCATGTTGCAACACCATGTTGAAAATGTTCGCTTCGGCAAGCAGTGGATCAGCAGCACGAAATTCGACCGTAGCCAGGAACGCCATTACCTGCGTCCGCACGGTGTGCAGATATTCAAGGATTTCCCGCCGTGGAGGTAGATGCGCTCGGTTTGGTTTGGGATTATCGGTTGGTGTGAAAAAGAAATCATAAAAGGGGGATAGAGACGGCTCGCCTTTGCAGCGCTGCAGAATCCAATAGGCCTCGGTCACCCCGATATGCCCCAGGTGCCAGCCCAAGGGACTAAAATCAGGATGTTCTTGCCACGCAAAATCTCTTTCGTCAATCTCCTCAAAGAAACGCAACGTGTCCGCCCGCACCTTCTCCAGCCCAACACCCAGAGCAGTTCGCCGATTCACGCGACTTCTCCCCGTCGGCATTGCGACCAGTGGTACGCAAGTGCGGAATCAAAGCCAAGAATATGGTCTTCTGGGATCATATGCCAGTCATCCCCACCCCAGAGTCGTTCGGAAGCAACAAGGCCACCATAAGGGGAGAGACCGGCATTTTTCGTACAATACAACGACGGAGCAGGGCCCCGGTTAGCAAACCGGGACACGACCAAATTTTTCCCATCAGTTATTGCACAGTTTACCGCGAGACGAACGTTTGCCGCCTCTGCCCAGATCGTCAATTGCGTGAGTGTTTCGTAGAGTGCCTGCGTCATCGTCGCCAGCGTCACCGGCTGTCCATGCAACGCATGAAGGAACAGTGCAAAAATATGCTCGGAGTCGGTCGAGCCACCGATGGTCGTGTAATAATCATCATGGAGAACGTCACGAATCTTGCGCATAAGCGTAAAGCGAAAGTTATCGATGTACCCGTTATGCATAAACAGTAACTGGCGATAGGCAAACGGCTGGCAGTTACTTTGGTCCACCGCCTGTCCCGGCGTCGCACTGCGCACGTTGGCAAAAATACAATCTGAGGCAATGTGTTTACTCAGTCCCGGCAGATTACGATCACTCCAAATCGGGCTGATATTGGTGTAGACACAAGGGGTCGGTTCCAACGCACGGTTGTACCACCCAACGCCAAAGCCATCGACATTCACCGTGCCCGAGGTCATCTCTTGCGGCTGATAACTCTGCACTATGAGCGAATGCACTGGCTCGCTAATCACGCGGGCCAGTGGAATTGGTTGACCAAGATAAGCAACGAAGCGACACATACTCTGAAATGCAAAAAGATGAATGCAGAATGATAAAGGAAAAACGATTGATTACCGGGCGGTTTTCTCCCACGTTTCGTGTTCATGATTTTTTCTACTGGCTACAGAATGCTGACTACTGATTCCTCCCGAGTTCTGGCGACGCCTCCGGTTTCTTCAATAACAATTGTCGTAAACGCTCGGCCTCGGCGTGAATTTCCTCATAACTCCGACCAAACAGATCAATCTGGGCGAGCACGATACCGAACTCGCTCATCTGTCTCACCCAATCTCCAGGTTTCCAGTAGGGCGTTAGCTGAGGAACGGTTTGAGCCTGGGCGAAATCGAAGAGATTCTCCGCCCAATCTTCGGCGAAGGTAATGAAGTTGAACTGCCCACCCACGGTACCAGTCTCTGTCTTCTTCCGGGTCGGATTGCGACCACAGGCTAACGCCAGCCCCGCCTCGTACACACACGACTGTAAACACTGCCGATAGAGATTATAGAAACAGGTCGCGGCCCGACCATTAATCTCGGTTAGGGTCACTGCATCCTCATGACACCAGAACTCGATATTAAAGAACCCGTTGTTCAAGCCCACACTGCGGATTGCCGCTTTCGCTTGTTCAACCAGTAACCTCTGGATGTGAGCGGGATGTCGCGACGGTAACGAGAAATTATCGATGACACGGCCACCAGGATACGTGTTGGTATCGGTGATAGCCCAGATACATGGCTCATGGTCGTACACCCAGCCTTCGACCGTCACCTGCGGCCCCTCAATAAACTCCTCGACCAACATGATATCCCGTGTGGCCAGCGGGTACTTTTTTTCATCGACATAACGGCGGAAGAACGGATAGTAGAGCGGCGACCAAGCCCCGTAGTCACGTCGCGCAACCGAGAGCGCTTGGGCCAACTCATCTGGGCCGTGCACCTTAAACCCCAGAATCCCCAGGTTGAGCCACGGTGGCTTGATATAGCACGGATAGAGGGAGACGTGGGGCTGTTCGTCCTGTAAATCGATGTAGCCACACCGAATCGGCGAAGGTTCAGCCCGCCGGGAATAATACTTGTGAAGACACAGAAACACTGACTCAACACTCGGGCCAGGCAAGCCAAATTCCTCACACAAGGCCGCAGCCACTAAATCTCCAACGTCACGCGAGTAATAAATGGCGTCGATATGATGGGTTCGCATGTACGCTCGGCATTGATCGATATAGGCTAAAAGATCCAGCTCAGGTGACGGGGTACGCGGATTCAACGGCGCGTCAAGGAGATGGAAGCGATAGCCGTCGATGGCTACGATCGCGTTGCGATCACGTTGCGAGGGACACGTGATGAGTACGTCCATTGCTTCTCCTCACCCTGGATGGTTCCGGTGATTTTTACCGATCATCGAGGAAAAGGCAAAGGGCAAGGAACAGAAAAACACAGGTCAGCGATTACGTTTTTTTCGGTCCCGGCTTGGCACAGCGAATGATCTATATTAAATCGATAACAAATCTTAAAGGGGACGAGGCTTTTCTCAATAAAGGAGGGTAGGAAATGCGACGACATCTTGTGATGGCGGCGGTATTGATAGGCGGGATTTTGGGCGCAACTCCGAGTTGGAGTGAATCACCGGCGAAGGAAGTGAAATCGAACAAAATCAACGTGAACACCGCGGACGAAGCAACTTTAGCCAAGTTACCTGGCATCGGAGAAAAAGGCGCAGCTGCAATCATCGAATATCGCACCAAAAATGGTCCATTCAAGATTATCGACGACCTCAAAGCCGTACCTGGCATTACCGATCTCACTGTCGAACGATTAGGGAATCGACGACTCACAGTAGGGGAGGAATGAGGGGGAAACGAGAAGGAGAGACGTATGCTACTCTATCTTGATACCAGGCGCGCCCCGAATCCGCGCAAGATGCGCATCTACCTGGCCGAAAAAGGGCTCACGTTGCCGGTGAAAGAGATCGATCTCTATGCTGGTGAACAACGCACCCCGGAATTCCGCGAGAAAAATCTCTTCGCTGGAGTGCCGATTCTTGAGCTGGATGACGGAACCGTGATCGCCGAGTCGTTAGCAATTATTGAGTATCTTGAAGAAATTCACCCAACCCCTCCTCTTATTGGTGCCGATCCGATCTCGCGTGCGCTCACGCGCATGTGGGACCGACGCTGCGAAATTGGGGTTTATCTTGCCGCTTCCCGTATGGCACTCTCAAAAGGTGACGTATCGGAACACGCCCGCAAGACACTGATGGCCCGCCTCGCCCTCGTTAATGAAGGTTTACAAGGAAAAGAGTTTCTCACTGGGCAATTTTCCCTTGCTGACATCACGCTATTCATCGGTCTGGAAACCGCACATCGCGGACAGTTCTCGCTCGACTCAGCGTGGACCGATCTCAGTCGCTGGTACACCGCAATGAAGGCACGGCCCAGTGTGTCGGTGTGAGAAGCAACCAACGACTCTTCCCTGAGGTGAGTCTACCTACCAGCGCTGGAGTCGCTGAGGTCCAGCGCTTTACTATTTTTTTCGCTGTCGTCTACTTTGCCCAAGGCCTGGCCGACCTTTCTGCTGGCCTCGCCAATCAACCGCTCCAATATCTCTTAAAAGACACCCTTGGTCTGAGCGCAACCGACTCAGGCTTTTTCTGGGCAGTTATCGGTCTCGGCTGGACCTGCAAGCCGCTTTACGGCTTACTCTCTGATTGTCTGCCGTTTGCCGGGTATCACCGCAAAAGCTACCTGATTATGATGAGTACCCTCGGCACCGGATGCTGGCTGTTCCTCTCGTTCTTCCCTCCTTCGTATTTGCTGATTCTTATAGTCCTTACGCTTTGTGCTGCGACATTGGCCTTCAGTGATGTGATGACCGATGCCGTAATGGTTGAGGTTGGCCGTCCACTGCAGCTCACCGGCAACTTCCAGGCGATCCAATGGGCATCGATGAGTTTCGCACTGGTTCTCGCCCAACTCGGCGGCGGCTACCTTGCCACCTATGCAGCACCACGTACGGTGTTCCTCACGACAGCACTCTTTCCTTTGTTGACGCTCGCGGCAACACTCGCCCTTATCCGGGAGCCGACGACACAGGCGAGTAGACAACGCGTCTACGATACTTTCCATGCCCTCCGCTATTCCGCCCAATCACGGGTCCTCTGGTTGGTGGTCGTATTCTTGTTCCTCTGGAACTTTAGTCCGTCACTCGGTACTCCGTTGCTCTACTATCAACGCGATATCTTGCATTTCTCCAAGGTTTTTATTGGTACGTTGGGAGCGCTGAGCAACGCCGCTGGCATCGTGGGCGCCATCGTCTTCTTCTTGTACTGTCGCCAGATTTCTCTCACCCATTTACTCACGCTTGCCGTTCTCCTCGGGGTGATTTCTGCGCTTGGGTATCTCGGATTAGTCGGCCCGAAGTCCGCTATCGTGTTAGCTTTGTTCTTTGGCTTCATTTGGCAGATCACGCATTTGACCGTGCTTGATCTTGCCGCCCGTACATGTCCGGTTGGGGCCGAAGGAACAGTCTTTGCCCTCTTGATGTCGACCTTGAATCTCGGAAAAACCGGAGGGACAGCGCTCGGCGGCTGGCTCTATGATCACACCGGACTCCAAATGTTGATCTTGGTCAGTGCAGTTTTTACCGCGCTTTGCGGAATCGTCGTCCCGTTTCTGGCCGCGGCTTCACAAGCAGACCCGCAGCGTCCATCGTAAGGCGGTGTTGAGTGCAGGTGCATATCTTTTTGATATATCAAAAAGATATTTTGCTTTATCCTACCTCAGCAGTCGCCACGTCCTTCGACTCTCCTCGGCCTTCTGCACGCACAAAGGTAGAAGCGTGCACCTCATTCTAACTCCTGAATTTTCAGGGATTTCGAGACCTTGTAGGGGTACGCTTCGCACACCACCGAGCCGTTCAACATTCGAATGAGGCGCCGTCTTCGGTCGTAAAGAGAGACCACCCAGGTATTCTTTCGTGGCACAGTTCCTGCCCTAGCTTTTTTCCTGAGAACAGCACCCAAAAAGGAGACACTACTATGTGGAGCATGATCAACTCAGCGGGAGTGGCGACAGTAACGATGGACTTCACCAATGACATGGCCCTGTTGGGGTACGGGCTGTTCGGGCTGGTGGCATTGTCGGCAGGGATGATCATCTTTGCTGCGATTCAGGAGTATCGTCGTCCAGTTACAGCAATGAAAGCCGCACCAGAATTCGTAGCAGAAGAGTATCGGGAGGCCGCGTAAATGCTTGTCAAAGATTTGGGTATCGAGTGCCCCTGCTGGCTGGTCCAGCAGGGCCGTCGAGCCGGTCACTTACTTCTTGAGATCTCCTAAGTTATCCAGCAACACCTGCGCCTCTTGCAAATCCTTGGTATCAAACCCTTCGGTGAACCAGTTATAGACCTCGGATAACATCCGACGAGCTTCGTCGAGCTTCGCGCGTGATGCGTGATCCGTGATGCGTGATTCTGCTTGTGCGGCTTGCTGCTGGCGCAAACGGACCAGGCTCATCACCGCCCGCAACGCCAGCGACTTGGCCTGCTGGCGTTGCGCTACCTCGATGGCTTTCAGGAAACACGCCCTTGTTGTTGGAGGAGAGCAAGGGTCTGGGCTACCGCCTCGTCAAAGCTCATAATCTCTCGTCCTTTTGCAGTTTACCCCTTATCCGTCTTCTTCTCTGTGGTTCACACGTAGAACGGTTTTCCCTCAGACATCGGTTGGCTTGTAGACCGTCAACCATTCAACTCGGTCAAAATCTTTATCCAGCGTTGCCAAATTCGTCAGCCCGAGTTCTTGCATCACGGTCAGCAAAATTGAATCGTTGGTCAATAGTCCATACTGTTTGCGGACAACTGCACTGGATTCCACGGTTGCGATAGTGAGCGCAACCGTCTCGATGTTCATGGTGCGTATCGTAGCCACACTCTCCGCATGCTTCCTGAGTTGCTGAACAAGCTCGGGCCGCTCCCGCAATTTTTTGAGTGCGTTCTTGCTTGTCACGAGCTTTTGCTCCACCGCTTCAGCTATCAGTAAGCGGTGAACCGTCTCAGCCACAATAAAAGTCGCCGTTGTTCCCCGCAGGAGCCCATCTCGACAGCGTTTGAGCAGCTGCTTGCACTGCGCGGACAGTCCCAGAAAGTGGTACACGAAGATATTGGCGTCAAGAAAAATGGTTTCGCCGTCCCGCAGCTCGTCAAACGTCATATTCGAGATCCTTGCTCTCGGCGATATACTGTGCAGTCGCTTTGGGCACTTTGATCATCCCAAATGACTCCTCGATCTCGTCTGTGTCTGGCAAGATGGTGATCCTCCCTTCCTGCACAATGACGCGCACGCGGTCTGCAATGTGGGCTTCTTTTAAGATAGTCGCATCGAGTATGAGCGTACCGTTCGTCAGGGGAAGTGGTCGCGCTTGATTCATGTGTTATGCTCCTTTGAGTTCCTGCAACAGCGCCTGCGCCTCTTGCAAATCTTTCGTATCAAACCCTTCGGTGAACCACTCATAGACCGGAGCAAGCAGATCACGAGCTTCGGTAGTTTTGCCTTGTGCTTGCCACAGCCGGGCAAGACTGGTCGCAGCCCGCAGTTCCCAGGATTTGGCCTGTTGCTTCTGCGCAATGGCGATGGCTTTGAGGAAACACGCCTGGGCTTCGCCTTGGGCATCAGGCATCAGGGATCGGGGATCGGTCTCTTTTTGCTGTCCCCCGTTCCCCGTACCCTGTTCCCTGTTGTGTTGCAGTGTCAGCTCTCCTTTCAAACGGTACAGTTCAGCTTCATAAAAATGCTCACCGTCATTGTTCACGCTCTCTAATGTTCCAGCGAGCACCGCGAGTCCTTCCTCCACCTGCCCCGTTTTTCCATATGCTTCAGCGACTAATAAATCCCCATACCGCCAGGCGATTCCTGTCTCTCTTACGTTGGTCAGTCCTTGAAGAATAAGCGCAAGCCCTTTGTAATCAGGTTCCTGTTCAGCAAATACCCAATTTTGATAGAGGGTTCCTATTGCCTCATGAATTGCAAATCTATGCTCGCGACACAAACTCATCTCCGCCTCTGCGTATGCTTTCGTCTCTCGTTGTTCTCCACGGAGTCGGTGTAGGTCAACCGCCATACCGAGAGCAAAAGCAAGACTAAACGGGTGAGCGAGTTCCTCCGCTAGCGTAAGTGCCTCGCGCCCTCGTTGCAGGGCCTCGTCGGGATATCCGAGTTGCCACAGTGCCCAAGACATAAAACCAAGTGAGGTCACCCCAAGATCCTCACCATGAAGAAAAACAAGCGTATGGTGTTGCTGAGGAATGTAGAGCTTTCTCGCTTGTTCTAAGTGTTCCCTGGCTTGGGTAAAGAACCTCGCAGCAAGCTGCGAGGCATTCACGAAAACAATTCTAACTGCAACGGTTGCTTGTGTAGCTGCTTGTAGTCCTGCTCTTGCCCCTGGTTCCGAATGTACGCCGCAATCACTTGCTC
>JBFWXH010000071.1:0-41483 GCA_050187625.1 Binatia bacterium | reverse complement strand
AGCCCCTTATCCCTTACTCGTCGAACAGCAGGTAGTCGGTTGTCTCGGGTTGGTAACGAAACATTCTTCTCCGCCAAGCACGCGTACCGGGTTGGCAGCAGTTATCGATATGATCGCGGTCGGTATTCAACGCCGTCTTGCCGAAACAGAACTGAAGACGGTTAACGAAAATCTCGAACACCAAGTAGCGGAACGGACAACACAAATTGAGAAGGCCAATTCCGAACTTGCCCGTCGGGTCGCAGAACTGAAAGCTGCCAATCGTGAACTTGAATCTTTTAGCTACTCGGTTTCCCACGACCTCCGCGCACCCCTCAGGCATATTAACGGCTTCGTCGAATTATTAGAGAAACGAACTTCCACGCTGGACGATCGTAGTAAACGCTACCTGAGGATTATCAGTGACTCAGCCCGTCGGATGGGCACGTTGATTGATAATCTGCTCGCCTTCTCACGCATGGGGCGCGCGGAAATGAAAAAGGAACGGTTGAGTCTGACACAACTCATCGATGAGGTCGTAAAAGAATTGAGAGACGAGGTCACCGACCGCGACCTCGTCTGGGATATTACCCCACTACCGGAGGTCGATGGTGATGCGACGCTCCTACGCATGGTCATCACCAACCTCCTGACCAACGCCATCAAATATTCTCAACCTCGCACCCCAGCCCGGATTGAGATCGGCAGTTTGCCAACAACTGAACATGAAGTGATCTGGTTTGTCCGAGATAACGGTGTTGGGTTTGACATGCGCTACGCAGACAAACTGTTTGGCGTCTTCCAACGCTTGCATCGAGCAGAGGAATTTGAGGGAACTGGGATTGGACTCGCGACCGTGCAACGTATCGTTCAGCGACATGGTGGGCGCATCTGGGCCGAGGCCGAGATAGATCGAGGCGCAACGTTTTTTGTGGCTTTACCGATCGAAGAGAGTGAGAGTAATCATGAATGATCAAAAGAACATTCTGTTGGTCGAAGACAGCCAAAACGATGTCGAGTTGATGCTAGCAACACTCGAAGAGGCTGGACTTCTGCACGAAGTCGTCGTTGTGCGCGACGGGGCCGAGGCGCTGGATTATTTGTTCCGGCTTGGCAACTATGTCAACAGGAAAGCCGAAGATCCTATCGTCATACTCCTGGACATTAAGATGCCAAAGGTCAGTGGTCTGGAGGTCCTTCGTGCACTTCGTGCGGACCCACAGTTACAAACACTCCCCGTTGTTATCCTGACGTCCTCACGCGAAGAAAAAGATATTCGTGAGAGTTATAAGCTCGGGACCAATGCCTATGTCGTTAAACCGGTCGACTTTGAGCAATATACCAAAGCGATTGAAGATATTGGTCGCTTTTGGGGAACTCGGAATGAACCCCCACCGACCAACACAGAAAAGTAGCGTAGCATAACGTCGCCCGTAGCAGACTTGCTCTATAAAGAGGACTCGCTGGTAGAGGAGGTAAGCCCCTCAGCGTCAAAGAGGAAATTTATGGAAACAAGAGGAAGAAGCCCTCTGCGTGTTTTGTTGATCGAAGATGACCCCTATGACCGTGAACTTTTTCGGTATGCCCTTGAGGAGAGTGATGTCCTCTACGAAATTACCGAGTGTGATGAAGCTGAAGCGGCGATCCTCCTCCTCAGCCGTACTCCGTCGAATTTTGATTTAGTTGTCAGCGATTACAATCTTCCAGGCATGAATGGGCTCCAACTCTTTAAGGAAGTTGACGCAGAAAACCGTCAATTCCCCTTTGTCCTGCTGACCGGCGCTGGGACCGAACAGCGGGCGATCCTTGCCCTTAAATCTGGCGTCGATGATTATTTGGTCAAGGATGCCAGTCGGAGGTACGTGGAAATCCTGCCGCTTGTACTGCGCCAGATTGTGTGGAAATGGCAAGAACAGATAGCCCAACAGCTGGCGGACCAAGCCTTACGTCAGTCCCACGACGAGCTCGAGATCCATGTTGAAGAACGCACCGCCGACCTTCAGAAAGTCAATGCTGCGCTCCGAGAGACACTGACCAAACGAAAACACATAGAAGAAGCGTTGCGACGGTCCGAGGCAAAGTATCGCAGCCTCTTTGAACACTCCTTGGAAGGAATTTTTCAAACTACCGCTACAGGGAGATTTATCGAAGCAAATCCAACCTTAGCGCGCCTGTTGGGCTACAACTCGCCAGAGGAGCTAATGGAGTCGGTTACTGACATCGGCAAACAAATCTATGCCGATCCAAGGCAGAGAGCCGATATTCGCCTGCGACTGCGTGACCAAAACGTGCTCCGTGGGGTTGAAATACAACTGTCTCGGAAAGATGGAAAACTGATTTGGGTATCAGCAAATATTCGTGTCGCCCGTGATGAAAAAGGAGCGTTTCTCCATTACGAAGGGACTATGATTGAGATCACTGACCGGATAGAGAGTATCCGAGCTCGGGAGGAATTGCGCACACGAGTCAACTCCCAACTGCGCGCTCCTCTGCAAGCTCTATCTTCCGCATTAGAACGGCTCCAGAGCGGTGAGGATGGTGCTCTCCCACCCGCCGCCCAGAATCTTCTCGCCGTTGCAGTGCAGAACGCACATGAAGCAGTTCAGAGTCTTGACCTTTTGGACTCGACTAGCTGTGCATCGTCCCTAGTGGAAAACAAATCTCCCTAACGAGAATTAGCGTCGTTCCCAAGGCATCTGCTGCTCGAAGGCATGGGCAACTCGCAAGAGAGTTGCATCGTCAAAGTGGCGCCCCGTCAGCATGAGACCCACAGGTAATCCATTCGATTTTCCACAAGGGATACTTAATGAAGGATGCCCGGTCATATTGAACGGTGCAGTATTTCCCAACATGTTCCAACCGTGGGCAAGCCATTCACGAATACTTTGCGTAGGGTTGTATTTATGCGCTTTATTCGGTGTTGTTGGCATCACAAGAACATCAACTTGTGAGAGCACGTGATCGTACGCGTTTCGGAGTGCTCGCCGTTGGTTTTGAGCCTTTGCGTAAAGGCGACCATGGTACGCCTGATTAAGATACGCCCCCATCATTACGACAAACTTGAGTTGATGGGGTAAGTCCTGCGCGTTCGCGCGGAGAGCCTTACCCAATGCATAGGCAAGGCTTTCATTATACAAGCCTTTGGCATGGTACCCGACTCCATTGCCATACACTGACGCCGCCATCCCTTCGGCAATCATGGCCCAGGTAATACCACCTGCTTCACGATGCATGGGAATTGACACCTCTTGCACTTCCGCTCCAAGATCATGTAAGGCTTTCACCGCCTCATGGACCTTGGCATCAACGTCTGGCTCGCTTAACGGCGTGCCGAACCCCTCACGAACAACACCAATGCGCAATGCGAGAATCTCTTTCCCGAGAGCGTGCGTATACGGTTGTACCGGAACATCATACTGACGCGGGTCAAGCGGATCTTTGCCAGCAATCACCTCAAGCAACAGCGCAACATCAGCCACTGAACGGCCCATCGGACCAACATGGTCGAAAGTAGGATCAATCCCCACAACGCCGGTATATGGCACCAAACTGTGCGTCGGCTTCAGTCCCACAACCCCACAAAACGCCGCAGGAATGCGGATTGATCCCCCTTGGTCTCCACCGATGGTGAGATCGATATCATCGTAATAAAGCGCGGCTCCAGAACCACCAGATGAACCCCCGGCAAGATATTCATGATTATGCGGATTCCGCGTCGGTCCATAGGCGCTCGTATCCCCTCCACCAGAAAAAGCAAAATTGTCCATATTGAGCATGGCGGCAATTTCCCCGCCCGCATCGAGAATGCGCGCAATGATTGTGGCATCGATGTCGGGCACGTAACCATCCAGCACGAGCGAGGCACAGGTCATCGGGACTCCAGCGACACACACGTTATCTTTAATACCAAACCGTTTTCCGGCCAGTTTGCCAGACTTAGCACCTTTCACCGAACATCGACGCACGATTGCGTTCAGTGGGTCATCTTGACGATTCGGACGCTTTCCCGGATCACGCTCATGGTACGTCACCGGTGGCAAATTCGACGGAGTCTGGTCCAGAGCGTTAAGGACGGCAAACATGTCTGGGATTAACGCTTGATACGCGTCGACTTCTTCGTTGCTCACAGTAAAGTTATAAAGCGCAGCCAAGCGATGTAAATCGTCAGCGGTTGGTTTTCGTAGGGTCATAAGTTTTCCCTCCTCAAAAGACGTTCTCCATTTACGTTTTAGGTCTCACGGATCCCGTTCCTCACCTTTTATTTCCCCTTCCGCATCGTTGCCCGACTGTAAACGATTATGGTGGTAAGCGACGATGGAAATAACAATATTACAATACATTAGTGGAGCACACCAGCACTCCCCAGCCCCACTTGAGCGCTATGCGTTAACGTTGCAGCAATATACGACTCACGGAACCGGGAGGTCGGTTGTCGATTGCACGGTGATTTCTAATTCCCCGGCCTGCATGATGTTAAGCACTTCAGGGGGCAAAACCGGGGCCACACGTTAGACATTACTTGCATTGATGGTCATTCCTGAGGTAATGCCCTCGACCTGAGGGACGTGTTGTCGACAGGGGTAAAATTCTTCCAGGATAGCGTCTTTGCTGATCGTATCCTAAGTATAGAGTCGGTGAGTATTCAAGCAGAGGAACAACAGGGGGGAAGAGAATGACACCATATCGTTGTCTTGTCGCGACGCTCCTTCTTACAAAGAAGCCTCCTTGTTCATACGTCAGTATTTCTTTCCCACCCTAGCACGTGACCATATCGCACTGGAGAATCACCGACGTCGAGGCAGCTATAACATTGTCATTGGAGAACGAAAGGAGTTCAGATATGGGATTACCGCTTGCGCACCTGCGTGTGATTGATTTGACGCGTGCTCGCTCAGGCCCCACGTGCGTCCGACAACTTGCTGATATGGGCGCACAGGTTATTAAGGTTGAACAACCGGAAGACGAAGAGGGGGTCAGTCGGCATAATTCTGACTTCCAGAATCTGCACCGCAATAAACGGAGCCTCGTGTTGAACCTGAAAGATCCACAGGGTCTCGCGATTCTGAAGCGACTGGTGAAAAATGCGGACGTGCTGGTTGAGAACTATCGCCCCGCGGTAAAGAAGCGCCTCGGAATCGACTATGCTGACCTCCGAGCGCTGAACCCACGCCTCGTCTATGCCAGTATTTCTGGATTTGGCCAAACTGGCCCCTACAAAGAACGTCCAGGATACGATCAGATTGCACAAGGCATGGGGGGCTTGATGAGCATTACCGGTCAGCCGGGCAGTGGCCCCTGGCGCGTGGGCATTCCTGTTGCTGATCTGAGCGCGGGCTTGCTCGCCGCTCAAGGTATTTTAGTGGCACTGTTGGAACGTGAACAGTCAGGTGAGGGTCAGTGGGTCCATACGTCCTTGCTCGAAGCCATGATCTCCATGCTTGACTTTCAAGCGACCCGATGGTTGATCGACAAAGACATTCCACCTCAGGCGGGGAATAATCATCCGACCAGCATTCCAACCGGCACCTTCCGGGCCACAGATGCTTACCTCAACATTGCCTCTGGTGGTCAACACATGTGGAAACGTCTGTGTAATGCGCTGAACGCAACTGAACTCTACGACGACCCACGCTTCGCGACTCCAGGGAAACGATCCAAAAATCGTGACGCCCTGACCATCACACTAGAAGAGAAACTTCGCAGCAAAACTGCCGCCGAATGGGTGGAGATCCTCAATGCAGCTGGAGTACCGAGTGGACCGATTCTTACCATTGACCAAGTGTTCAGCAACGAGCAAGTACAACATCTGGGCATTGCTACTTCTGTGGAACACCCGCAGCTCGGCCGCCTTCAGGTCCTCGGGCTTCCCGTCACACTAAACCGCACTCCCGGTGCAGTCCGATCAGGAGCACCAGAGAAAGGGGAACATACAGAGGAGGTGTTACGTGAAGCCGGAGTCAGTACAGAAGAAATTGTACAACTTCGCCAAGCTGGCGTTATCCAGTAACCGATAGGGTGAAGAGAGTTCGGCACTCGCAATACAGAAAACAACAGTTCCCCCGCGCGAAGGTGCCGACCCTCTTTTATTTATCGCCCTCAGCGACAGAAACAGGCTCTTCTATTAATGATCGCGAGGGCTTACCTTTTAAAAAATCAATGAATTGTTGCACGGCGGGAGTAAACCGCCGACCGCGTTTGGTGACAATACCGAGCGGTCGCATAAGCGTCTCATCCGCGAACGGGATCGCCTTGAGCGTCTCGCTCTTGACCTCTTGCAGTACGGCAGGTTCAGGAACAATCGATAGGCCAGTGCCAATCTCCACCACTCGCTTGATGGTTTCAACGTTGTCCATCTCAACGATGTACTGTACTTTGATACGATGCTGGCGGAAGACACGGTCGAGTGCTCGGCGGGTTGCAACATCCCGCTCGAAGCCGACAAATTTCTCACCGTGGAGTTTCTTGATAGACACCTTCTGAAAACTGGCAAACGGATGTTGAGGGGAACAGATCAAGACTAAACGATCCTCCCGAAACGGAGTGATCGCCAAAGGCGGCCTCTTACTTGGATAGGCAACGATTCCAAGATCGATATCTCCGCGACTAACGCTTTCATAAATTCGATTGGCGCGTGCATACTCGAGATGTACTGTGACGTCAGGAAAGGTCTGCAAGTATTTTTTAAGCGGAGCGGAGAGCTCATAGAGCCCAACGCTATATACCGTGCCCACACGCACAGTCCCTGCAACGGAATGAGAAAGCGAATGCAAATTATTTTCAATATCCTGAAAACGTTGCACGATTTCTTTGCTCGTCTCGTACAACACCTCCCCAGCCGGAGTTAATCGAGCCCGACCTTTTGAACGTTCGATCAACTCTCGCCCATAACGGTCTTCGAGGCTACGAATTTGTTGGCTCACAGCAGATTGGGTAATGAAGTTCTTTGTTGCTGCTAAGGAGAAACTGCCTGTTTCTGCCAAATCACAGAAGACTTTCAGCGTTTCAATATGCATATGATCTAATAGTTTCGAGAAGTTTTTTTTATTTTACTTATACCCTAGCCTTGGTTACACTGCTGGCTCAATATTCGCAGGGAAACCATAAAAACATTAAGGAGCACCTCACTATGTTCGAGCCCGATACGCTCTTACCAGAGCAGTTTTTCACCTTATTAGGGAGGAAACCCATTCAGGGTGAGAAACGCCTGCTTCTTGCTATGCTAGAGGATGCAGTGCATTGTTTCCAGACCTATGTGATCGCTAAAAAGCCTCATGAGCGCCGACTTTTTCAAGAGGCCGAGGAGTGGATCGATTCGACAGATGCCCATTGGTTTTTTTCTTTCGAGAACATTTGTGACATTCTTGGCATCCATCCAGGTCGCCTTCGGGACGCACTAAAACAGTGGAAAACCGAGCAAATCGCCTTTCACTCTCAAGGGCAGCCCATGATTACTCTTTCGAATGAGCAAACTACCTTCGCCCATGTTTAGTGTCCTGTCTACCTGACTTTACCTTCTCCCATTTCTCGTCTCTCGGGCGCTCGGAGGAATGAGCGCCCTATCCCTACTCCCTAAAGATTCTTCATCTTCGCCCTTTATTATGGGGTCTTTCTTCAGCTCCACGGGAAGATTTTCAGCGCTGCCGTTCTCTCTAAAGGTTGCCGACGAGCACTGTGATAAAATAGATTTTTTGATTGAAAGCAGCGGAAAATTTTGTAATGAGGAGGCGCTATGCAAATCAGTATTGAAGGCCGCAATACCGAGATTCGCCAGAGCTGGAAGAATTTAGTCGAGAATAAACTGACAAAGCTAGAGCGCTACCCAAACGAAATTACCTATGCGCGCGTGATAATTACGCATAGCCTGCATCACCAGACCGGAGATAATGAAGTACGGGTTGTTTTGTCAGTTGCTGGACGCACTCTGACAGTCAAGAAAAATGGCGCGATCATTCCTGCGGCGCTCCGCAGTGCCCTTACCGCCGCAAGTCGGGAACTCGACAGCTATCACAAGAGTCGAAAACGCTTTGTAAGAGTTACCTCTTCGCCAAAAACTGACACCATAGACCTTCCGACAACCCCGTCTGTCTACAAAAAAACGACAGCAAAGAAAAGCGTAGCATCGCGAGCGAAAAAAGCTGTCGCACGCGCCTAAAACAGACAGGTAATATTGAGATATGTCCTGAGGCGTTCTCGCAGGATTGCCATCCAGAACGACACGAACAATCTGTTCGCAAGGTCCTCCGGGAGTTTATCCTGAGTTTGCCGAAAGGCTCCAGGGAGCAGGGGCGTGTGCTATGCCTCTGGTGCCCTAACCTCGTCCCCATCCCTCATAAGGAACAGGAGAGTGCAAACCAACAGAACGTCAACGTCTCGATCACTTCTCCTGTTGCCCCGAACGTGTCCCCGGTCATACCTCCCAGCCGTGCGGTACAATACCGCAGCGCTGCATAGGCAATCACTGCGACAAAAACAAGGCAGAGCACCCCGGCGATCCCTCCGAAAACAATCGCCACAAGCCCCGCAAAGACACTGGCCCAACCCACCGTGTGGATGGAAACGTTGCGCATGAATATCGCCCCTAACCCGTCGGGACGAGCAGGAACGGCACGGTATGCCATCACGACATATGCCCACCGGCTCAACATCGGTCCGAGCACGAGTCCAGCAATTCGTCCATCTCCGACAAGGAGGTCAAGCGAGCGAATCTTGAGCACAAGCACAAACAGCACGGCAAGAGTACCAAAGGTCCCAATACGGCTATCCTTCATAATCTCTAGACTACGCTGACGGTCAGATCCCCCCAAAAGCCCATCAGCGCTATCGGCTAGCCCATCGAGATGCAAGCCCCGACTGAGAATTGCTAACAGCCCCACGACAATAACATTACGTAACGACAATGGGCACACCTGCTGCAGCAACATATCACCTCCCCACACAAGCACCCCAAGCGAACACCCAACAAGCGGGAAAAATCCAATTGCGCGCCGAAAAGATGGGGCATCGAAAGGAACGGTCGTTGTTACTCTGAGACTAGTGAGAAACTGAATCGCGAGCAGGAATTCACGCAACACACGTCCACTATACCATCTCAACATGGGCCTCATTATAGACGTTTACCTACTCCGGTCTTCCACGTATAGTGTGTACTAATTTTCTTTAGTATCAAAAAGTGTATGTTTGATGCCTCGCTCGAAACAACACTGACTCAGTTTACGCAAGAGGTACGAACCGGTCTGGGGGATCAGCTCGTTTCCATTGTTCTCTACGGGAGTGCCGCTGGAGACAATTTCGTTCCCGGCAGTTCTGACCTGAATACCGTGATCATAGTAAAGACGATGGGATTTGCGGTGCTCAAAAAGCTGCAACCTCATATGCTCTCATGGCATAGGCAAGGGTTCGCGGTGCCGTTAGTTATAGATCAGAATTTTTTGCTTCATAGCCGCGATGTCTTCTCAATGGAGTTCTACGATATTAAAGAGCAACATCACACTCTCTGGGGAGAGGATGTTTTTGCGACGCTCAACATCGGGAACGAACATCTGCGCTTTCTTGCTGAGCATGAAGCGCGCAGTCGCTTACTCCGCCTGCAGGCGCTATATTTTGAGCGCGCCAATGATGCTCGCCGGCTTCGGCAAATCTTACTCGACTCACTGAAAACCTTTGTGACTCTCATGCGGCATCTTCTCCGAGTGCAAGGAGCACGCGGGGCACAAAACCACGAAGAAGTCCTCACGCAATTCGAACGGACATTCCACATCACCTTTCCTCATATCCGTCGATTGATTGCGATTCGCCGTAATTCCCTGGATTGGCCGCATGAACCCGCAACTGAGTTCTTTCATAAGTACCTCGAGGATATTCAGTCGCTCGTCCATTTAATAGATCGCCTCCCTCCCATATAGAACAGCTCCCAGCTTGTGATGAAACATTTACGTCTGTTTTTTTGTACCGTATCGCTTATTCTCTTCCCCATTCTCGTGCGAGGCGAAACAATCGAGATTCCCCATCCACAGGGGTATGTTTCTGATTTTGCAGGGATTATCGATCAAAAGACACAGCAAAAACTAACGAACCTCTTACAAGAACTGAAAGATAAGACCGGTGCGGAAATTGCGGTGGTCACTGTGGACACCACCACACCGCTCAGCACGTTCGACTACGCGCTCAAAATCGCTGAGACCTGGAAGCCCGGTATGCCAGGCAAAGATAATGGTGTCGTGTTCCTTATCGCCAGCAAAGACCGGCGAATGTTCATTGCCACTGGCTATGGGATCGAAGGAATACTACCAGATGGCAAAGTCGGAGCGATTCAAGATCAATATATTCTTCCCGAATTTAAGCGTGGCGATTATAGCCGAGGGATCTTTCTTGGCACACAAGCAATGGCGGCTGAGATCGCCCGAGAGTATAGAGTCTCATTAACAGGAACAGTTCTCTCGCGACGACGCGAAAACACAGCCCCAATTGATTTCCCGTCTCTCGTACTCTTTGCCATTCTTCTCTTTTTTCTCGTTTCACTTTTCGCGCGTGCAAACCGCCGTCAGTACTTCGGCTACCCCAGCGGCTTTTATCATGGTGGTGGTTATGGCGGATCGGGTTTTGGTGGTGGCGGATTCGGTGGAAGCGGTGGCGGGTTCGGTGGGTTTGGTGGTGGCGATTTCGGTGGGGGTGGGGCGGGGAGAGATTGGTAACACTAAAAGTGATTAATTATTAACGATGAGTAATGAGCAAAAGGTATAGACATGCCGTTGAGAGTAATGTCAGTCTCAGTCAAAAGGTTCTTGGTGATTATCATAGTAGCCATAGTGTCCCTATGGCTGAGTGGCTGCGGTTACAATACGATGGTCTCTCTGCAAGAAGAGGTCAAATCATCGTGGGCACAGATAGAAAATCAGCTCAAGCGGCGAACCGACCTCATAGACAATCTGGTCGAGGTTACCAAAGGATATGCCGGACATGAAAAAGAGCTATTTGAAAATATCGCTAACGCACGTGCACGCTTAGGAGGGGCTGGGGCACGCGCGGAACAGATTGAAGCGGCAAACGAGATGTCCTCAGCATTATCACGACTATTAGTTGTGGTCGAAAATTATCCTCAACTCAAAGCAAATGAACAGTTTGCCCGGCTTTCAGACGAACTTGCCGGGACCGAAAACCGTATCGCTACGGAACGACGACGCTACAACAAAGCGGTACAAACCTACAACACCTACATTAAGCATTTCCCTGCCCTGATGATTGCACGCGCGTTTGGTTTCACGGAGGAAAAATACTTCGAGGTCCCGCAGGAAGAGCAAAAATCACCGAAAGTGAAATTTTAGCAACTGGCTTACTTCGTTGGATTCCAACCTCAGAGACTGACACCTACTAGCCTCCCCGTGCAAAGTATCAACGCTCTACTAGCTGCAGTAACCACGGCAACGTAGCAGAGCCATCGTCATGACTTTCTTGGGAACACCCACGGTTAACAAGAGGCGGCAAATGCCGCCTCTTCTGAAAGTCGTCGAGCTTCAGATATTAGGAGTTCGACAATGCAGGGCAACGCGAATCAAAATTACAATTTACGAGCTGGACGGTCTCCCCGGTGTCTAGGTTGACTTCAAGAAAGACACCGATACCCGGGGTGTAGTACTGACGCTCGACAGTCTCCGGCTCAATAGGCGAGTATTCTTTGGTTACTACACAATTGCCGCTAGAGCAGAGCAGCTCGGCAAGATTCTGGGGAACGAACCGGTCGAGATCAGGATTAGCACCAAACGAGTAGGTGATGGACAACACCTCAGCAACATCTTCAGCAGTTGCGACCGAGAATTCCTGACGGCACACCTGGCCTGGGATTGGGGACATGAAAAATAATATCCCTCCCTTGTCGCCGTCCCGTCCATGCTTGAAGGAACCATCAATACTGACAAGTTCTGGCCGCCTGGAATTGTCACCATCGAAGCTTTCAAAATCCTTGACCTCTTCTCCACCGTAGTACACATCTCCGTTCTTGGCTTGGCAGAACCAGTCGTCGGTGTCTTCGTGGAGATCACCATCGATGCTGACTTGATCTCGAACCACGATACACGTCACTCCTTCAATCAGTTTGGTTTCATTGAGGACCTCAATCTTGATCGTCTCCTCGCCACCGGCATACCCCCACTGATTACCGATCGCCAGCGGCAGGTACGGATTTAGTTGCGGGAGATTGGCGAAATCAGTCTCGAACAAATCCGGGGCGAAGTTCGGTTCGTAGCGATCCTCGCCGATAGCTTTGCAAACATCGAGACGCGCGGTCCGTTGAGCACGACAGAGCTGCTGGTTTTCATTGCGCGTTGTGGTGGCTTCAACGTTGCACTGCGAGTGTTCCTCGGTATCCAACACATTGAGGCAGATAGCTCGCGCCTTGAAATAGTCGTTTTGGACCTCTTTGTTGCACGCGTCAGAGAGAAATTTCGCCGTTTGAGAACAGACTCCGCGTCGACCGCTCCGGTCATCATCATCATCATCATCATCGTCGTCGTTCTTTGCCCACGCCAGGTTACTGGCAAGGCAAAGTATGACCAGAAAAATAAGAAAAGGACTGAAGAGGCGTGTTGTCCTGGTGCGAGTATATTTGTGCTGCTTCGTGCCGAACATAGACATCTTCGTCTCCTCCTTGTGTATAGTAATTACGGATATTTTCAACACAGACTGTTTCTTGCCTGACGACGTCGTCACTGAAAGACAGAGCAACTTTCAGACCAAACGTTTTATCCATAAAGACTAGGATTTTTTTCGTGGGGATCTCGGTTCTCTGCCGAGAGTGGCAGGGAACCTGCCGAAAGTCGCAGACGTTAGCGGGAAATACACAAGTCCTCGTCAAGAAGGGAAAATGGACAGTCATGCGTCACAAAGCGTACTCAAATCCCATGCTTCTTCAGTTTAGTCCAGAGCGTGCGCTCACCAATACCCAGCAGCTTCGCCGCCGCAACTTTATTATCAGCACTAGCAGTGAGGGCATCAAGAATTATCTGTCGCTCAAGATCGGCGAGAGCCTTCTCCAGGTTCAGGTCTGTATGCGCTGAGGTCGAGGTCGTCTCCACCGACAAGAACGACCGCACGAAAGCAGCGTCAACGTTTGCGGTTTTGCACAACACAGCGGCGCGCTCCATTAGGTTCCGTAGCTCCCGTATGTTCCCTATCCATCCATGCTCCTGCAGCAGCGCTATCGCGTCGGGGGTAAGACGAAGTGAGGATTTGCCGAGGCCTCGCGCGGATCTAGCAAGAAAAACCTCCGCAAGCACGCCAATGTCTTCCCGCCGTTCACGGAGTGGCGGCAGTTGCACCTGAAAGACGTTCAAGCGAAAGTAGAGATCTTCACGGAATTTTCCTTCGAGCAGGGCTCGTTCGAGATCACGATTCGTGGAGGAAACAATACGAACATCAACGATGATATGCTGATTGGTTCCTAACGGCTCGATCACGCCCTCCTGCAATACACACAGAAGCTTCGCTTGCAGGCGCACGTGCAGATCCCCAATCTCGTCGAGGAAAAGTGTTCCCTCGTCGGCGGCGTGAAACTTTCCCGTCCGATCGCTGTGCGTCCCGCTAAATGCACCACGTACATGTCCGAAGAGTTCACTCTCAAGTAGATCGGCAGGGATTGCCGTGCAGTTGAGGGGGACGAATAACTTCTCTTTGCGGGGGCTGAGATCGTGAATTGCTCAGGCAGCTAGCTCTTTTCCTGTCCCGGTTTCACCAGTAATCAGCACGGGGCTGGGAGTCGGTGCGACTTGTTGAATCAACTCAAAGACCGGGAGCATGGCTGGTGAATTACCAATCATTTCCCCGAAGCGTTGCGTTTCTGTTGCTTGCTCACGGAGAAAGCGATTTTCCAGCCGGAAACGCGAGAGATCAAGAGCCCGCCGGATCACTAACTCCAGGGCATCAACATCGAACGGCTTTTGCAAATAGTCCACTGCCCCGAGCTTCATGGCTTCTACCGCAGTTGTTACCGTCCCGTAAGCTGTGAGCACAATCACCGGGACTTCCGTGTCTATTTCGCGTAATTCACGCAGGAATTCCATGCCATTTTTCCCTGGCATTTTCAGATCGGTCACCACCAGGTCACTACGCTCAGCGCGAAACGACGCGAGGGCCTCCTCTGCTCCAGAGGCAGGCACACAGGTAAGACCAATCTTGTGCGCAAGGATCTGCAACACGCGACGCAGTCTCACATCATCATCGACGACCAGAAGACGTTTCATTCAGCGACCTCCGCAACAGGAAGAGATACGCGAAACACCGTACCACGTCCAGGTTCGCTTTCCACCGTAACCCGTCCACGGTGATCGTGGACAACGCGTTGGACAAACGTGAGTCCCAAGCCGGGTCCATCCTCACGACGAGAGAAAAACGGCTCAAAGATGCGGGCGCGGATTGCATCGCTCATGCCTGGCCCATTATCGCCAACCTCAAAGCCTGCGTACCCGTTGTGTACGGGGAGGAGATTCACGTCAATCGCTCCTCCTTCAGGGAGGATTTGCACTGCATTCACCAGCAGGTTCAATGCTACCTGATAAATCAGCTCGGAAGCGCAAAAAATCACTGGATCGGGGTCTACGGTTCGTCGGCGGATAACAATCTGTTTTTACCGTGCCTGCGTATCAACGAAGTCAACAGCCCGGAAGAGAATCTGACCGAGAGGGATTGTTTCTCGGTGCATCTCGCGCGGGCAGACCTCGCTGGACAAGAGAATCGTGTGGCGGTGATTGTGCACCCAGAGCGGCGTGTCACATTGTCGGTCGAAGAGATTGCCCAAATTTACCTTCGTCGCAAGCGTATATGGAATGATGATTCACTAATTGTGCCATTGAATTTACTATCTCACACACAGATTCGCTCGAATTTCTCACTGCGTGTGCTCCACCAGACTGAACCGAGACTTGCCAACTACTGGAACCGTCTTTACTTCGAGGGCATCTTTCCGCCTGCGACACTTGCCTCAACCGAGGCTATCCGACGTTACGTCGCCTCTGACCTGAATGCGATCGGCTATGTACCCGCAGCAGAAGTCGATAGCTCGGTTCGCGTGGTTTTGCATCTCGAGTGATATATCTCTTTTGGCCCTTTCCTAAAGGTCTTTGTTACAGCAACTTCTAAGCCACCCTCTGTTGCCTTATGTTAAGGACATCCAAACAGACAAGCCTAGCCCACACTGCTGATTTCGGCAGTGTGCGTGCCGATAACAACATCCCCTAGCGAGGCGACTGACCGGCGATCTCGTGCGACTAAAGCGCCACTTCTTTCGGTCGATTAAAAAAAAGACAACCTGGGGGGTTATCCTGGGTATAACAACAGCGAGGGTACCTACATGTGCACTTTGGGAATGTGCCGAAAATATCTTTGCCTCTTATCCGTACTGTTCACGCTAGGCTCTTTCTCTTTGCAAGCAACGGCTGAAACTATTAAGGTCGGAGGTACGGGTTCTGCCTTGGGGACGATGTCGCTCTTAATGAGCGAATTCCAAAAGACTGAACCCGATGTTTCGATCACAGTCGTCCCGAACTTAGGGAGTACTGGGAGTATCAAAGCGCTCGCAGCAGGAGCCATTGAGCTTGCTTTGACCAGCCGTCCGCTCAGAAACGAAGAGCAGGCCCAGGGGCTCATTGCTCACGAGTACGGTAAAACTCCCTTCGTGCTAATCACGAATAAGACAGGAGTAACCAACTTGGCCACCAAGGAGGTTGTCGCCATCTACGCGGGGCAGCAAACAAAATGGCCAGACGGAAGCCCAATTCGTCTCGTCCTACGTCCTCCAACTGATAGCGACAACCTCATTCTTGCGCGGTTTTCGCCGGAGACGGAGAAGGCAGTTACGATTGCACAAGCCCGCAAAGGAATGGTAATCGCGGTCACTGACCAGGATGCTGTCGAGAGCGTCCAAAGCTCACCTGGTGCACTAGGGACGTCATCACTTGCGTTGATTTTATCGGAACGCAGATCCCTCACCCCACTAGCGATTAACGGCGTTACCCCAGGAGTAGAAACCCTTGCGGACAAAACGTACCCGTACTTTAAGATCATGTTCGTCGTCACCAGAAAAAACACAAACAGTGCGGCGATGCGTTTTGTCGAGTTTATGCATTCCGCCGACGGACGTCGCATCTTGACAGAGAACGGTCACTGGGTAACCGAGCAGTGAAAACTTCTCCGAAAACTTCCAATTTTTCCCTCAGGATACACAGATAGTAGCGCTATCCGACGCGGAGTAGGAGAAGAATGCACTGATGGAAAAAACCGTTACCTCAATCGCTATCATCGTCGCGCTCATCGTCGCCTTAGTGATTCCCGCCGGCTATTTCGCCGTCGTTTATAGCGCCCAACGAGCAAGTATAAAAGGTGAAGCGGAGATCAACGGCAGATTAGTCACCCAACTCATCAGTGCTAATCCCGAATTATGGGAATTTGAACAAGAACGCCTCGAAGCACTACTTGCTCACCGACCCGTAGATCGTTACCCAGAAATCCGCTCAGTGAGAAACCGCCGCGGAGAGCTCATTGCCGAAAGCCGGGACAAGGATATCCGCGTGCCGCTGTTCTCTGGTCGTGCCGACCTCTGGGACGCTGGAAAGGCGGTCGGGACAATTGAGGTTTCTCGTTCACTGTATCCGCTTTTATTACAAACAACTTTTGCTGGGCTGCTCGGTTGTATATTGGCACTTGCGGTCTTCATCAGCCTGCGAATACTACCGCTCCGGGCGCTGAGATCTGCACTTGACTCACTCGTTGCTGCTGAAAGAGAAAAAGTCGAGCGTATGCGCCAAGCAGAAGAAGCAGATGAAGCAAATCGGGCAAAATCACAATTTCTCGCCAATATGAGCCATGAAATTCGGACTCCAATGAATGGCATACTAGGCATGACCGAATTGCTCTTGGGGACGGATCTTACGCCCAGACAACGCCATTTTGCCGAGACTTCGTATCACTCGGGACGCGCCTTACTTGCTGTCATCAATGACATTCTTGATTTCTCAAAAATTGAAGCTGGCAAACTCGAACTTGAGCAGAGTGATTTTGACCTCCGCCAAATGATGGGTGAAGTCATCGATTTGCTCGCTGAGTCGTCTCACAAAAAAGGGGTGGAATTAATCTATTGTATCCGGGAAGAAGTACCGACTATTGTTCAGGGTGATCCAGGACGGTTACGGCAAATTCTCAACAATCTCTTAGGGAACGCGATTAAGTTCACAGAGCAAGGAGAAGTTGTTCTAGACGTCGAGGCAGAAGCTGCAACCGCTGATCAGGTGAATCAGGAAACGACTCATTGTCTGCGGTTCATCGTCCGAGACACTGGCATCGGTATTACCGAAGAAGCGATGTCACGCCTCTTTCAAGCATTCAGCCAAGCCGACAACTCAAATACTCGTAAATATGGAGGTACCGGACTTGGTCTTGTCATCACCAAACAATTGGTCGAGATGATGGGCGGTTCCATTACAGTAGAAAGCACTCCAGACCACGGATCAACATTTCGGTTTACGGTCCAGCTCGGTACCTCGTCCCAGACAAGCGACATCACGTTGTCATCTCATAAAGGATACGCAGGTCTGCGCACTCTCATCGTTGATGACAATCAGAGTAGTCGCGCTGTGCTCAAGTACCAGCTTTCCGCCATCGGTATTTGTGCCACGGAGACCGACAACGCGCTTACCGTGCCACAATTACTAAAGACTGCCGTGAGTCACTCAGAACCATACCATCTCGTCCTCATTGACCGAGATATGCCCAGTATCGACGGTCTTACCCTCGCCCATTCGATCAGGAACGATGAGGTTATCGGTTCAACGCCAGTGATTCTTTTGATGCCGCCAAATACGTATGAGACTCATCAAATCACAGGCAACTTAGGAGTTGCCATGCAACTTAACAAGCCAGTTCACCGGGCGGCGCTATACCAGAGTATTTCCCGAGCTCTCAATCCGTCTCTTGAGGACCAATCTGTCCCCGAAATGGTCGTCTCTCAACATCAATATGCGAAACTGCAGGGACGGATATTGCTGGCAGAAGACAATATTGTCAATCAGATGGTCGCAGTCGAAATGCTTGAAGGATTAGGCTGTCACGTTACGGTCGCCGATAATGGGCAAGCGGCAGTTGAAGCAGCCGCAAAGGACTGTTTCGACCTTATCTTGATGGATTGCCACATGCCCAAACTCGACGGATTCGAGGCAACAAAGGCGATTCGCAAACACGAGATAGCAACCTGTGCGAATGGCCACGTTCCCCTTCCTGCCAAAAAAGTTCCAATCATTGCTCTCACTGCAAATGCCTTAGCTGGGGATCGTGATCGTTGTCTCACGGTAGGCATGGATGATTATCTCCCCAAACCGTTCACCCAAGAAGAGCTGTATACCGCGCTTGGTCGTTGGTTAGGGTAAATTACGTCCTCGGCCCTCCAGCCTACCCACTCAAGGCCCTTCCCATTCGCTTTTCCACCAGAGATCGTGCTACACTTTTTGCAAATGCTTCACCGAATGCGCGATCGCTCGCACCTGCATGACGCCAGAGGCAGCACTAGAAGCCACAGAACCAGCGGGGAACAGATGTACTGGTATTTCTATGGACTTGTTGGCGTTACGTTTCTTCTTTCTAGTTGCCGTGCCTTGGCTGATGAACGTACCGTTACTCCGCTGATGTCAAATGAGGACGCCGTGATAGATACATTCGTCACTGCTCTGCGTTTGCCTGTACAAGACCTATTCAGTAAAATCCAAGATACTTCCCCGCCCCACCAAAATACAAAAGCAAACCGGAACAGTCCTCAAACCCAGCTGACAGCAAACAAGCTGGCCCGTCACTCGGCGCCTCAATCGTTTACGTTACCAACGCCAGTGCAAGAGTTGGTTGGACCTTGGTTGCCGAAACTAAAAAGTCCCCCCCCTACAGATGCTCACTCCCGCAAAGCAGAGGGACACTTTGGGCGCTCACTCTGGCAAGCAGAAAAGAAAATACTACCTTCTCGGGTCGATCGGGTCTGGCGGATCACCCCTACTGATTCTCTTGCGAAAACGTATAAAAGTACAATGATCGACGGAGGCTTTGATCTCGGCTTGGAAGTCCATGCAGGCAGCACCAAGAAGGACCGAACAACCAACGCAGTCAAGGGGACAGCACGTACACGAATCACCCTGCTTCCCGAAGGTTATCTTCAGCAACGATTAGGGAAGTCCATCGTCTCGCTAGGCAAAGACGACGGACGAGGTGCAATCGACATCGGAAAGATGCGTATGGAAATCGCCACGGACGGTGGGTACGCAATCAATCCCAACACCGGAGCGACCAAACCTCAAGGAGAAATAGCGGGAACCCTCAGCTGGGTGGCGGCTACCACAGACTACTTTACTCATGATCCTTGGAAAGCAGTCGCCTTTCGCTGGCAGCCTGCAGTACGCTGGGAAGGGCGAAGTGTCATGGGAGAGACGAAAAGACAAATAGTAGCAGACGGATTACCTGAGGCCACGTTTGCAGGCCACCTCCGTGGAGACCTTCGGTTAGACTTCCTTAGCCCCCGGCTTGTTGCCAGTGGGAATTACCACTATGGCCAGGGCTTGACCGACACCCAGGCAAAATGGGATCAAGCGAAACTTTCCTGGACGTATCAACTCAATTCTCACGTCTCTCTTGGTGGATCATTCACACACGGCAAGCGCTCACCGAATCAACAAACAGAGCATGGGCTCAAATTGGAGCTGGGAGTGATGTTTTAAGCCATTTTTCTCCCAGGCCTGCAACTATTATCGTTCATGCTTTTTCTCGCGTTCCGTCCATATCCCCAACCCACTCTCTTCTGATTCCGTGCCGCTCCGCGCAGTCCTTCAGCTCACCGTGAATACTGAACAATTCTTCCACCGGTAGAGCAAAGAAGCATTTCCCGAGTTGTTCAACGTTCGCTAGCAACCGATTAATACTCGCGACTTCTTCTTGACTCAGGTCTCCCTCTGCAGCCAACGAGAGTGATTTTTCCGACGACACCTGAAATGCTGAGGCGCGTAGGCTCACATGATTTCCCTGAACGTTGCCACGGTAATCATACGTCGCGTATCCGGTACGAAAAAGCGAATTGGCAGAGATCGTCATCTTATCTCCTCCTACAGTGACCAGCGTAATATCTGCCTTCGTTTTGTATTGATCCCGCTCTGGGTCAATTGACTGACCGTACGGTCTCCTCTTGGGAGCGGAAAATTCGACGAGTGAGACAAAGGAGAAAAAGAATCACTACTAGTCAACATAGGCCCCCTAATTGTTCGTGCTTGGCTTTCCTTCTCTATCGGCACGGTCGGGGGAGAATTTGACTTACGTCACTGATTCAATTTACCACACTTACTCGCGCACTGCTTGAAGATTCGCGAAGTTCAAGGACTGCGCAACGTCTAGAAACCTCAACCAAAGACCCCGGTAGCGTTTTTCCAATACCGGGGTCAAGGACGATCAGCGTTGCCACTAGCAGCGAGCGTGATCAGACTCCGACCTTTTGCACCAGCTTCACCCCAAACTGTTCTGCTGCATTTTTCCCCAACATTTGAGCGATGAGGGACTCCTCAACGTTCGCTTGCGTGAGAGTGTCAATGGCATCCCAGGCGCTGGTGGTATCGTGATGCGGGTAACGCGAGCCCCAGACAATCTTTTCAGCAAAATGGTGCGGCAGTTTCTGGATCAGCCGTTCCTCAGCATCAAAGCCGAGTAGCACCTGCCCTTCCTCCCACATCTCTTCCACATCGGTTCGCACGGGATAGTAATGCAGCAACGGCACCACTCGGGTCGAAGCTTCCATCTTTTCCAGCACCTCTTCCATCCACGAGGCTTTTCCATGCGCAACTACCACCTTCATCTGTGGGTAGCGCTGCATGACGGTAAACCCGATCAGTGTCGAAGCTACGAACATATGATTGTCCAGCCACGGTGATAAGATTGGCGCAATTGGATGTCCCAATGGTGGCGTGGCAAAAAAAGCGATGTTGGGCCCGTTGCCACCACCGGCAAACGGACCACCACCGGCTTCGGTCAGGAAGGTACGCCGATGGAGCCGATCCTTCACCTTCTCAATAAATTGTCCGTGCGAGGTCCACTCCGGGTTCCAGAATCCCGGTGTCGGATGCACTGCCGCTGGCATTCCCAAGCGCTCTAGCTCTGCCCACAACGGGTCGTAATATGGATGAGTAAAATAATGCCCTTCGATAAACATGGGACGAATAAACGCTCCACGGAAACAGGGAATCTTGGCTACGCGCCGCAACTCAGCGACGGCATAGTCCATATTCTGCAACGGCACCATCGCCGCCGCAAAGAGCCGCTCTGGCGCAGCCTGACAAAAATCCGCCATCCAGTTGTTGTAGGCACGCGCCAGTGCGTAGGCGACATCTGGGTCTTCGACCAGATGAAACCCTTCAGCGAACCAGGTGGGATACAGGAACGCTTGGTCCACTCCCATCGCGTTCATGTCCGTGAGGCGAGCGTGAGGGTCCGAGGCTCCAGCATTGGCCGCGTGTCGCGTGTTCGGATCAAGGTCACCAACCTGCTCCCAGGTCATCCCCGGCTTCCAGATCGCGTGCCGAGGAATGTTGCAGTTCATCGGATCGCGGAACACTTTGCCGTTGACCTTGAGATATGAGTTGAACTCCCCTTCTTCTCGCCACAAGGCATACTTGCCCAGGGTCCGGTATTCAGGCTCCAAATACTTTTCCCAGACGTCGCGCGGCTCAACCACGTGGGTGTCGGAGTCGAACACGGCAAAATACTTCTTGCTGCTCATGCTCGGGCTCCTTCCTGGGCATGCCCATTAATGCGGGGACCTTCGCCGTACCGACGCACGATAGCTGCGTCCGGATCGAGCGAGCGCCGCACTTCTTCATCGCTTGGCCACCAGTCTGGCCGTTCGATTTCCGTCACCCGATCGCGAATGAAGGTCTTTGGCGCGTCAATGCGATACAGCTTACGGGCGTTCTCACCGAGAAATTTGGCTTGATACGACGACGGCAGCTCGCACTTACGCATCGTCTCAATCGCTCGCCACGCATCGTCGCCATCATGGTGATAGACATCAGAGGACCACGCCAGAATGTCTTGATAGAACTCCGGCAACCGCGATGGCGGGGCTTCGTCTCCTTCAAAGCCAGTCACGCAATGCTCGAGGAAGGTCTCGCTGGGGAGACGTTTGAGGCGCGGCATCTGGCGCTCATTGCGGTAGAGCTTGTACATCTTGTCGCATTCATCCAACAAGAAATTCAACCAGGTCGACGATGCTTCAAATACCGCCGCCCGCAGGTTGGGATGACGGTCAAAGAAACCGGACATCAACACCATCGTCACCCACAGTGCCGCTTCCGCCTGGAAATTTTGTACGTTGGTGAGGAAGAAATGCGGTAAACCGGAGCTATGGATGGTCTTGCCAATCAGCTCGGCACCCGAGTACTGCTCGGTGTAGCCCGGCGGCTTGAGCGTCCCCATCGCCGGAAAGGGATGCATGCCGTAGACTACGCCGGTCTCTTCCATCGCCTTCCACAACGGCTCATACTTCGGCTGGATCGGATAGTTGCCCATCGCATCGATCGGACGCACCAACGCTACGCGGCAGCTCTTCGCTGCCACACGGTAGAGTTCTTGTGTGGCAAACACCGGATCTTGCATCGGTAGCATCGCGGCAAAGAAAATCCGATTCGGGTCTGCCTGACAATATTCGTATGCCCACTCATTGTAGGCTTTACACACAGCTTTCGCGCCGACAGCATTCTGCAGCCAGGGGTAGGTGTCGATGTCAGTCGGGATGATCATAACTTGATCGATGCCCTGTACATCCATGTCACGCAACCGCGCAGTCGGCTCGTAAGAACCTTTATGATCAATGTAATCGGCTTGTTCTTTCGTGAGGGCGGTCTTGGGGTTGAGATTACGCACGTTCAGGGCGCGCTGGATATTATGTTTCAAGCCTGGCCCCGCCGAGGTGAGCACGTTGACGACCCCCGGTGTGCCGCCGATACGCTGAGAGCCGATGCCCGCGCTGCCGTGGCCGTTGACGATCAGTTGTTTGGTCTCGGCGTCGTACCACATTGTGGTCTTGAGTGCTTCGAGTTCGTCTTTCGTCAGCCAATCTTTAGCGCGTTCCCAAATCCAGGGCGGCTCGGTCACATGCGCGTCACAATCGAACGTCGGGAAATCCTTCGTCATCGGCGCAAATTTTTGCACAGGCATAGTCGCTCTCCTTTTCGGTGGTGTATGGCAGCATCACAGCAACAGTATCTGTAGTGTTGTTATAGTCAACAAGCGGGGGTTTGACTACCGTTTCTTTTCATCGAGAGATTGAATGATCGACATTTTTTATTGATTCATTGAGTCATCGGGTCATTGAGTCATTGAAGACAGGGTTTTCCCAATGGCCCGATCACCCGATCGCTCAATCACTCAATCTTTCCAGCGTTTCCATCAACACCAAAATCTCCGCCGCCATGCCGTAGTCCAGCTCCGGCGCATCAGCCAGGCTGCGGTCGCGGCTGCCGGCGACGATGGCTTGCAGGGTGCGGATAAAGGTGCGCGCATGACTCGGCAAGTCGGGATCGGCAGTGAGTTGCTGAAGGAAGGACATGGCGGGCGACGCGTCACCAGCGAGTAGAGACTAGGTCACAGTGAAGCTGACACGACCTGCTTTGGAGTGGTCCTCGCCGCGGTCACGACGGTAGGCGAGATAGCTAGCGATGGCCTTGCGTCTCGCGTCAGCAGCAACAGTTGGGTTGCCAGCGTCTGTCTCGATGTCGGCGAGGATGGCGCAGCTCGTCCACGGCTCAGACGCGTGGCCGAACTGCGCGTTGCATTCGATTGCCCGGCGGATTTCCTGCCGCGCTTCGTCGAGGCGACGGAGCTTGCGAAGGGTGGCGGCAAGATTGCCTCGGACAACGCCTTCATGCATCAGATCACCCATCTCGACGCATTTGTCCGCCGACTCACGAATGAAAAGTTTCATTATATCTGCTGAACCAGCCTATTACCTCTGGCTGTCTTACGTTCTTCACGTCCCTCATCAACGACAGAAAGTAACCTGGATGAAGCTCTTCGACTTCACTTTGTTCCGCCCAGGATCAACTCCACGCAATCCAGAAAAAACCGGAGAGTACTACAGGACTCCCGGATTCCACTTCGTTCCATCTGGGCTACAAACTCATGACCACTACAAGCGCCCCCTTTTCATCCCTAACAATGCTGCTCTGCTCAAGTCAAGGAAAACAGCTGTAAAGCTAAACAAGACAGCCATGAATCCTCCGCATGGGCAACTCTGTGTGACGATTCTCGCTGAGGAGCGTGAGCAGCTAAGCTCTATTCCATGTGCACCCGAGCATCAACCATTTTTCTCAACCAGAATGGGGAAGATTGCCTCCCTCTCCTCCCCACTACGATAGCCCACGCGCGCAAAATCTGACAGAATTGGTTTTTTTAGGCTGTAGAAGACTGGTATGCGCAAAGAAGGTGAAGATGCGAAAAGCCTTGGGGACAATGTTCATTCCTCGTTTCCGCACTCTCTTGTTGATCTCCTAAAAACTCTCGACCTGCATGGCGTTGGTGTCACGGCGACGATCGAGCCCGACGGCACCCTCCGACCCGTTGGTGGTCTGTGGGAAAAGTTAGGTGCGCAAACGATGGATTACGTGCAGCGCGGTCTGTTGCAGATCGTGGTCGTTGCGGCTGACCAAACGGATGTCCCAACAGAATATCTCCGTGAGGATGCCGAGCCGCTACGTGTCCTCAAAGCCAGCACCGTTGCTGACGCTGTCCACCAGCTCACAACCCAAACCGGAGCCCGGCGTGCGATCATCGAGTATGAACGCGAAGCGTGCCAATCGCTCGATATGTTAGGTCGTCCTGTTTCTCTTGAATACCACTATCAACACTTGCCCCTGTTGCGATCGGTTAAGCGCGAGTTCCTTCTCACCGATGCTCACCTCCCAGATATGGGAGAAGATTTCGATCCTGCGCTCCGCCAAGCGGATATTCTGCGTTGGGAAGAAGAGTTACGCGAGGAGCTCATCACCTATGAGCAGGTTGCCGTAGCCGACGTCTTTCAGTCGTTCCAACGGTATGTCGACACAGCGATGCAGGAATCGCCGCGTTTTGTGGTCTTGGGACCGCCGGGTAGCGGCAAAACGACCTTCATCCAATATTTAGCCTGGCAGGCCGCGAGCAGAAATATTCAGCTGTTTGGCCGCTTATTACTTCCTGTTCGAGTTCGCCTGCGTGACTGGGAAGCCTGGAGCTGTGGGGCAGCGAGTGAGGAACCAGGCAACGAACGAATCTTCGCTCAATTGCCACAGTATTTAGCTGAGCGCTATAAGCTCTTGTCTTCCGCCCCAAGTGCCGAATACTGGCAACGCTGGTTGCAACGGGGCGAAGTGCTACTCTTACTCGACGGTTTAGACGAAATTTCTGGCACCCCGTCGTTTATAACGACCCTCAAAGAGAGCCTGCTGGTTTTTCGTTCCTGCCCCACTGCACTCACATGTCGGACTGTGAGTTTTGAACATCATCAAACCGTCTGTGCCGATTTCCCAATCTTTACTCTTGGCGGATTAGACGAAGCGACTCGCGACACCTATATCCGTAACTTTCCGGCTGAGCATCCGGATTCGTATCAACCGCAACAGCTCATTGATCAACTCAATCAGACTTATCAACTCCTGCCTCTGGCTGCGAATCCACTGCTCCTGAGTATTATTTGTTATGTTGTAGACGATTTACGCGGAGCACGAATACCGCCAACGCGGGCTGCCTTGTACCGCCGTGCACTGGAAAAACTGCTTGCCCGGCGTCCAAAACGTGTCTCCATTACCTACCCCGGCGAAGAACCAAGCCTGGGAGAAAAACTCACCCTGCTACAACAAACTGCGCTCTACCTCTTTGCCAAAGGCGACCGGCGTCTCACTTTCACTGAGCACGAGTTTGGTCAGACCCTCAAACAGGCACTCAGCACTGCGGGCTACGGTACCACCCCCGCCCCATGGGCGAATGCGCTGCGGGCTGACCTGACTCACAATAGCGGGGTTTTGCGCGGTGGGAATGAACAGGATATCTTTTTTCTACATCTCACCGTACAAGAATTTTTGGTCTCGGCTGCCTTGGCCAGCATGGTCAACGACCATGGTTGGCAGGTATCAGTTGAGATCGGCGATATGAAATACGGGTTCACCCAGTTTCTTGACAAAAAAGCCTGGGACCCGCGTTGGCAGGAAGTCATTACGCTTCTTGCCGGACAACTGAATGACCCCCAGCCACTTTTCGATATCTTAGCCAATGACAAAAAAGACGATCTTTTCAAGCATCGCGCGACTTTGGCTGCCATGTGTTTACCTGAAGTTTCGTTCGAGGTGAATCGATCGTACCAAGCCGGTATTGATCAGATTACGAAGCTAACCTTTCCCGCCTGGTTTGCCTACGAAAAAACCGGCACAAGCGCTGCTGTGCCCCACCTCACACGCGCTTTGCCTGCCCTCGGACAAATAAATGGCAACATACACGGCACAGCGCTGCTCGATTGGTTATGCAGGCAACTGCGTGAACCTCAGCGTGACCTCCAGGCAAGCGCAGCTGAAGCCTTAGGGCACATGGGACAGGTCGCCGCTTATTCCCCCACCGTGCTCACTGCTCTCGGAGACACAATTCAAGGCCGGGATGCGTTTGTTGCTACAAAGGCTGTGGAAGCGTTGCGGCGGATGGGTCCTGTCGCTACGCGTCACCCCTCTATCCCACCAATCCTCGCCCGGACAGCCTTGACTACAGAAGATTGGTTCGTCCGGGCTGGTATCCTCCGTGTCTTCCAACAGATGGGTAGTGCCACAACTCAACGGGCTGAAGTCCTACCCATGTTTTTCGCCGCGCTCGACGACAATCAGCCCCATGTCCGCGCCAATGCGGCTGAAGCATTGGGCCAACTCCCTCTTTCAGCTACGCAGATCTCAGCTGTACGCGAAGCGCTCTTCGTTGTCCTTAACGATCAGCAGGAAGAGGATGAAAGCGTCCGCGCAGAAGTGAGGACTGCTTTAGACCGTCTCAGCCAGACAACGGCAGAGCTTTTGGCTATTCCACCAATCCAACCTACCCAGTCACTCAGGGCAAGCGTCCCGCAAAAGACTGAGCCGCGCTTCGCACTCGTCACCGCCCTGCAAGGAGAAAATGTAGAAAAGCGGCGTGCCGCGGCAGAGGCACTCGGCCGAGCAGGGCGAGTTGCCATTCAAGATGAAGAAGAAGCGGGCGTACCGATGCTGAGCCGCGCCCTCTATGACGAAGATAGCGGGGTCCGGGCCGAGGCGGCACGAGCACTGGGACAAATCGGGGACAGGGCTGCCCAATCGTCGGAAATTCTCCCAAATCTCGTTCAACTTGCCTTGTATGACCCTGACAGCGGTGTGCGCGCACAAGCTGTAGAGACCCTCGGCCAACTCCGAAAGAGCATAGCAGATAGCCCGCAGATCCTCGATGCATTAATTACGGTACTGAGGGGTAAAGATACCGGCGTCCGAGTGCAAGCTGCCCGCACCCTCGGACAAATTGGCAGAGCGGTCGCGCGACACCCCAAAGGGATTCCAGCTCTGATGAATGCCCTGCATGATGAAAACAGCGCTGTACGGACACGGGCGGCAGAAGCACTGGGAAAAATCATGGCGCAAGGCGTACGATTCTTCCGACGCTGGTGGGGGAAAATAGAAGCTCGTGATATGGAATCTCTCACGCGTTTGTAATGTGACTGCGTCGTCAAGTCACAGTCTACTCGATCGGCGCACGGCCCCACGCTCAAGCTGTGCCGAGACAGTTTTCGCAACATTCTTTAGCAGGGTAGCGTCCGTCGCTGTGTACACATCGCCGGATTGCTTGGGGCCTAATACGAGGAAAAATGGGGGCGGTTTGGTCTGACCAAGAGGCACGACAAATCCGATCCGTAAACGGTCGAGAACCGCGCGTTCAGACGGGCGCAGCACAACCCGTGCGGAGCGTCGCCATTCCTCTTCATCGGCATATGCATTGCGTGTTTGTACAGCGCCCCATAACCCGCTCCGTCCGTCAAAAACGGGGGGGACAATACTCCCTTTCACAAACAACGGGGGATAGGTTGTCCCCGACTGCTCATAGATCACACAACTCTCGGGACGTAACAGATTATGAAGTCGCTCACCCATATGGGCGAGTAGTTCGTGTTGATCAGTGCATTCTGGGAGTGTTTGGAGAAGATCCGCAACGCCCCTTTCCAGTGCATACCGTTCAGCAAAAAAGATGCGCTCAATTTGGGGACGAAGATACCCGTGCCCTGGAATCACAAATAGTGCAAACACACTAGTGAAAACCACCTGACCAGAACCAGGCGATAGACCGAAAATTTGGCTAGCCGCGTGGGTAAGACCAGGGGCCAGGAGCAAGCCGCTTGTTGCCAGCAGGCCAAGCAAAATTGTGTAGGCCGCCGTTGAACTGATAAGACGGTCGATATCGAAGAACTTGAAACGAACAATGGCAATAAAGACACACAGGGGAATGAAAACCACCATCCCTACACTCGCCTCCCGGAGCCACCACAGACGTGGTTCAAACAGGGCCAGTGTCGCCGCTGCGAGGGTTGGCATGCCGCCAATGTAGAAACCGTAGAGGACCCATTTCAGCTGACGGCGCCCAAGTGGACCAGCTTGGAAAAAATTGCGCGTCAGAATTCCGAGCAGCGCGAGAGCGTACGTAGCTTCAAGCAAATGTGTACTATACAACCCAAGGCGGTGAGAAAAAGGAACACCAAAATACCAGCTGAAAGCGGTCACGCCGCGCAGAGAGAAAATCCATGGCCAGAAAAACATCCATCGTGCTGTAGGGGCAACTTCTTCTGGCAAGACCAACGCAGCACGCAAGATCAAAGGAAAAAGAAAAAAAGAGGAGAGAATGTAAACGCCTACCCACGCATATGTTTGCCCGAGATGGGGTCCGCCCATAAAAAGGCACCAGTGGATGCTATACGTCATACTGGCCAAGAAGGTTGCACGGGCAGTGCGAGAGCGAGGCATGCGGAGGAATACGAGGATCGCAGCAACCGCAAAGCTCAGTGTTAGCAGCACCGTTCCCCAGGGTGAAACGAAAGGAGTAAGATGTATTATCGTGTTGTACGATTGTCCTTCATGCATGAAGGACAGGGAGACCTGCAGACTCGACTGTGCCTCTTTGTATGCGAGCGCAAGGAAGTTGATTGGCCCCACACCGCGCAGATCGGTCTGGCCCAGGCGAATCAATTGGTCGCCGGCAATAAGATCAGAGGCTTCTCGCCCACTGCCGGGCCAAAAGCCAACAAATGCCGGATAACTCTGGGCATTCTCGGGTATCGACACGAACACCGGAACCCAGGCAAGCCTCCCATAAGCGACCTCTCTCACCTGCAGCGCAAAGCAAGCAAGCCACAACGAGACAACAATACTCAAGAGAAGGAGATCATTGATCCGGAGCTGTCTCAAGATACAGTTTTTCCCTTTAACTTGTTGCCAAGAAGCGAGAACAAGAGACAACCGTCACAGGTTACGGACCGACGAGAGGCGCCTTCACAAACTGCAGTGTTATACGGAACCGGAGTACCGACCCAGTGGTATCCTCGACATGGTCATCAGTACCAATACGGTGAATGTCGGTCACCGTGACTACTCCGGTCTTCTCATAGAGGTCACGGAGCGCCTGCGTGAGATCACTGTCCGGAGTCAAGACACCAGATAGTCCAAACTTCCAGAAACGTAACATCGTCTCTCTTCCCGGCGCGGTGTCGGCAAGCCCCTCCTCTGCACTCGAAACCAACTGATCCTCAGGACTCCTAGGATTACTAAGGAAAATCCCGACACTACCAAAGGAAAAACTAGACCCATCCGGTTGATAGCTCTCCGTGAAACAGTGCTGCGTCTTCTTCTCTTTCTCTTCTTTTTTTCCTTTCCTCTTATCTACTGTTATCAGCATGGGGCGGTCTTTCTTTTTCTCTACACACAATAATGCCGTTACAATAGGGACCTCGAGAACCGCCTCGGGGTTTGACGGAGCTGCCACATCTTCGTCAACCATGACAAAGAAATCGCCTTCAAAGGGCTCGCCTTCATAGTCGATGACGCAAGCTCCCGGGCAGTTGTCACTGACAACCGCGAAAGGATCACCGCCAGTCCACCGCACCGTGCAGGGCAGCCCTTCGTTTGGTCCGTCTGTACAAATATGAGGAAGCAATAATGATTCGCGAACTGCCGGAACGCCGTTTCCTGCCCCCCCTGCCCACATCGCGGGAGGGAGGACCAAGCTAACTAGCATGGCACAACTCACCAAAAGAATTCGCTTACGCATACGTTACTCCTTATACAGATTTTTTCTCCAACTAATACGAAACACGATGGCACCGATCGTTAAGGTAACCATCCCCCACGCTCCGACATCGCCCCAACGTTGATACAGAGTCTCAGCTAGTGATAGAGCAACTGAAGCACTAACGACTTCTGGACGACCAAAGCCGCTCTGAGCCACAATGCTTCCATACGGGTCGATAACCGCCGAAAAGCCCGTGGTTGTCGGCCGGATCAAATAGCGTCGGTTTTCAATCGCTCGCAGCGTTGCGATATCGAGCAAATGTTGTGCCGGAGCCGGGTGACCAAACCAGTCATCGTTGGAAGGATTGGCCAGTAGCTGCGCGCCTTTCAAAGTGAAATGACGCACCAGATCAGGATACAGGGCCTCAAAACACACGAACGTGCCAATTCTTGCAACTTTTGTTCTGAGACTGTGTAAATGCTGGCCCGGTTCGTACAAGACAGGGTCTGGAGGCCGCAACCAACCAAACCAGTCCCGCTCGGCAAAGGGTAGTAAACGTAGTTTATCGTAACGACCTCTGAGCTTGCCGTCACGAACAATAAACACGGCATTGCGGTTGTGGAGATCATCAACGCCATAGCGGAAGTATGGCCCGCCAAGAATGATCTCAGCTCCGAAGTCCTGCGAAGCTTGCAGCACCACTTGTTGGCGGGCGGATTCTCTCTGGAGCGGGAAATCCACAGCGTTCTCAGGCCAGAAAATGAGTGCGGGTTTTGCCTCAGCGGCTTGTCGGGTCAGGTCAAGATAACGAGCGAGATTGGCATCCCAGTGTTCAGGCTGCCAGCGCAGCTCGCGTGGAACAGCTCCTTGTATAATCGCTATTTGAATAGGCTCTCCACCTGTAAACGTCTGCGCAAGACGCCACGTCCCATACATAAAAGTGAAGACGAGGGCTCCCGCAATGCCGATCCACGAGAGACGCCAGTGTTGTCCTTGCAGCCTTGGAGCCAGCCCGCCCGCCAGTCCAGCATTCACGGCCGCGATCAGGACACCGATACCGTACGGACCTGAAAAATCAGCAATCTGTATCACTCGCGGGAATAGCGTTTGCGAATAGCCAGCCAAAGCCAGTGGATTGCCGACCCAAATATTGGCGCGCGCAAACTCACACACGCCCCAGCCAGCTGCGACCAGCCACGGGCCCAGGGGACGCCGCTGGCTGCACCACGACAGCCATATGGCAAAGACACCAAAATAGACGCCAAAGAGGATCAGACTCACGATGAACAACAAACTCCAGCCGAGGAGGAGAGGCAGCCCGAAATAATTGGTCACCAACTGGGGAAAAGACCAACCAAAGCTGCACGTCATCATCATGCCCCACAGCACTCCATAGGCCGCAGCAGCACGAGGCCGTACTGTAGCAACCACTATGAAGAAGGGAACCAGTGCTACCCACATCAGAAGTGAGAAGGAGAACGGAGGAAAGCTCAGTCCGTAGAGTATTGCCGAGATCAAGATCAAGAAAAGAGGATGAGGCATAGAATGCTCGCAGCTGAGGTCTTTAAACCTCTTTCACGCTCCGCATAGAAGTACACGACAAAGAAACGTAAAGTAAATATGTTCTTCGGAAATGTAGTGCCTCCATTCGAGAATGTAGTGTTTCCAATTGTCACTGCCCCTGAGAGTCTTTTTCACTGGGAGTTTCTAGGCATAGTTAGTAAGTAAGCATTAGTAACTTTCTTGTTGTGAGATACTGAGGATAAGAGGAATAATTTCACGAGTTTATTCTCGATCTGGACGTTATTTTTGCTTAGTACCATAATCCATTCGAGACACTACATATCCTCCGTTCAAAACAAGGAGAAAATAGCGGTGTTAGCTTGTTGGCCGCAAAGAAATGCTGGTATGGTAGTGCCTCAACACATTTCGGTGGGATGGGTTGGACAGAAGAGTCGTCTGATGCCCGTCGTCGAGGATCGTACCAGCATGCAAGATTCTGACGTACAACATGTCCAGCAGAGAGTTTTGCGTTCTTTTCCAAATCCGAGTAGACAGGCACCGGACCAGAGTCGGCTTCAGCTAGCAGCGCAAGCAAAACATATCCGCGAAACACTAAGGCTCAGTGATGTGGCGGAAGACAGCTTGCGAGTTGTCATTACCATGAGCGTCTTGGGCCCCACGTCAGCGCACATTCCTCCTGCGTCTCTTCGCGAGGAACTAGTCGATATCCTCCATCAGTTGATCCCTGATGAAAAAACGCGGCTCGAACGGATTTGGGATGTCACTGTTGCCTACGGCTGCGGAACGTGGCGAGAGCTACCAGACGAGGCAGTACCGAGCCACGGTTGGGAACAGCGTTGGCAAGCGGCCCTGGATCAGCTCGCCGTCCCAGTCTTTGGCTGGCTCAAGGCGATGGCGGCCTGGCTGCATTTTGATATTCAGCTGAAAGGCTATGCTTTTCGGACCCCTTTTCCTCGCTGGCATGATGCACAGCTCTTCGCCAGCCTGTTGTGGGCCGGAAAATGCGACTGTTGGCGTCTGCGCAGCGGAGATACAGATCAGCCACTTGACCGCCGCACGGCACAGCGTGCCGCGCGGTGCTTGCGCGAACATCGGCTCGCGGCCTGGAATCCGGCTGAAATGACGTTGAGCAATTTTCTGGCCCGTGCGATCAAGGGAGATAAAGCACGCGGCAATCGTAGCGGCAAAAAAGGCTTTGTGTCTGGAGCCCTGGAACAGGGCATGGCGTTTTGTGACCTATACCGGGACTGTGATATGCGCTTCGGCAAGGTCTTAGGCTGGCATTGCCCACAGCATCCAACCAGCATTTTCGAGGGAGCCGAATGTCTGGCCTGTGACGAGCAAGAGGTGCTGACCATGTTCTCTGAGACCACCCACCAGCGTAAAGTTGTCAGACGCTTACTGGTCAAAGCTCCGACAGGTCCATACGAACAGGAAGAGTACTGGCACTGTCAGGATTCTGATACGTGCGATACGTACTACCGCGTCGGTCTCGCCACATGCCCGTTGTGTGATCGCGCACGAACGGCTGGAGCGGCAAGGTCTACGGTATGGGTACTCGGGTCGTTCGCGTCATCGAGCGAGGCAGGACCGCAACCCGATCCAACGCATCGGCAAGATGAACTCTGGCAGGCGTTTCGGGGCTTAGACGCCCGTGAGCAAGAGGTTCTCCAGCTCGTGGTTGTGGACGGCCTATCAAAAAAAGGAGTCGCCCGACAACTTGAATTGTCTCTCTCTGAATTGACAGACGTGTATACTGCTGCCCTACAAAAACTCAAACAGCACGTAACCGAAATATAGAAAGACAGAGGATCATCATGAGCGGCAACCGCACTCTATCGACACACGCAACCCACGATCCTCAGTCATGGCAAAAACTGCAGGAAGAGTTAGAGGCACTTCTCGCCCATCCTCTCCACACAGACAAGGGAATAACACGCACGGGCAAAACCGTGGGGCTATGCATTACCCCGTGCTCCAGTCAGGATCAGATCCAGCTTGCCGTCAGATTTTTCCCAGTCCGTCTTGCACCTGCCCAGGGAGACGACGAAAGCAAGGCCGACCAGGTTGCACTTGGAGTATTCCTGGACGGTCTGCAGGCGACCGACTTATCTACACGTCTGGCAGCCTGTGACGCCTTAGGTCAGCTTGGCCATCCAACCGTTCGGCCTGCTCTCGAAGCCATTTTACAGGACAAGAACCGGGTGCTCCGAGCTGCGGCACGCAAGGCCCTCAGTGCGCTTGATACTCCTCGTGTTACGCTGACAGACCTCTCTGACATCCCAGTATTCCTCTGGCAACAAGTCAAACACTTATGGAAACCCGTAGGGACGATGAGGACAAATCGGCGAGGAGAAGCTCGTTTTGCGAACATCTCATCCGGAGTGGTCTATCGTCTGCAACTCTTGAAGATGCAGCAAAATACGCCACAGCCAGTTCTGGTTTTGCGGGCCCAACGTCCAACGAATGAAGAGTTGCTTCCCGAGACACTCGCAGCCGAAAGCGTAGAGATCGACGTCACCGCGCTCCCGCAATCGTACCGTTTGACCCTTGCGGACGGTAGTCTCGTGTGCACGGTGTTACAAAATGATGAAGAGCAGTTGATCGTTGAATTTCGTACCGAATCATCCCAACTCCAGGGTGGGTGGATTTACTGCCGTATCACTCAGAGAGAGACACATAAAGAGATACTCAATACACTCGTCGAACTTACACCAAATGCCCGTGGGATTCTCAGTGGACGGCTGCTGCTTAGTGAGGAGGTCGACTTGACGCAAGCGTGCGATCTTCACTTTGAGCCCCTGCCTACTCCAAGTTGGGACGCGTAACCGTGTCGACCTCAGTTTGACGGTATGGATGGCTACAACCACATATACGAGCTGTGGACACAGCACGATTACATGGGAGCCCTGTCTGTAGCCTGGCAATTGCCTGCGACAGACAATTACCCCTATCTTCGCTCCGTTGTACGGCTGCCGGATTTCACGCTGTCCGAGTTAGTCTTACGTGCCTGCCGACAAGCAGCTGCCCGTTCATTGCCTGCACGGCCCAACCAGACTCATCACGATCAGGCCGTCCGTTGGGTCGAGCATTTGCTCCACAACTTTTCTCCACCCGCTGTTCTGGTTGACCATAGTGATGGGGATGAGGCCGAAGCGTTTCGTAGCCACATGCTACAGGCTCACCTTCGCTGTGTCAGCATCGCTCTTCAGATACAACAAGAAGAAGATGCCAGCGATACCAGAGCGGATTCGAATGCCGCTTTTGAGGCCCGACTGTTCGACTATGTTTCTCACCAATGTCGCCACATCGATCAAGAAACCGATCTTCCCCTCCCCTTCTTCCGCGATCTGCTTTACTCTCTTCTTCCTGCGGGCGCAGGCCCCCACCAACTCATACAGCCGGATATCTCCGTCTCCTTAACAGCGCTGTTAGTGGGCAAAAAGCAACGCCAGGGAGTTGTTGCAACCCTCAGTCTAGAGCAGCGATCTAGCGGCAGCGGTCTTTGCTACCCTGCCCCGGATCTGGCGTTCGTGCGCCGTGACCCGACGTTTCGTGAAGCCGAGTACAGTGCCTGCAAATATGTCAAAGATGCTGGTCTCTGGAAGGCTGATCAGGACGCGCGCTGGCGGATCGAACGCCGGGATGGACAGCCGATCAACACCTTGACTGGCTCGTCTATGGGTTTTGCCTTTGCTCTTGGGCTGGCAAAACTTTTCAGTTTAGAACAATCTCGTTAGCCAACGCCGAGGTTTCCTTTCCCCTCTCGGTCTCGATCGCCGAACCGAATCACAGTCAGTATCCCCACCTCGTCCAACCTTTCTCGCTGTCCTTTCTGTCTCTTGGGAGGTTTCCTTTTATTTAGAGGAGCAACTTATTCGCCGGTAGTTCTGCCTTAAGCAATTCAAGGCACTACATGGGCAGCGAGATCCGACAAAAGGAGGCCTGAGTATGAAGGACGAATCACCGTGGTGAGAGCCAAAGAAATCAACAATTTTTCGGTTGTCTAAACTTACCGGCAAAGGAGAACATCATGAAAAAGACACTTGGACAACAATGGACCTCTAGTAAAACGCTAGGCCGACTCATTTTCTGTTTCAGCTTAGCAGCATTCATTCTAGCCTCTACGGCGCAAACGCGCAGTGCCTTACTAGATACCAAGACAGTCGGCAAGATAAGCCCTGTTCTCGATGCAGCCCTTGCAGCACCGACTGGCGACTCGTCAACGGTTTGCCACGACGGCTCAGGTCCGCTGGTTGCGGCACTTGGCCTGACCTGGGACGTTGAACCGGGCCACGTGGCGCGGCGTCTCGGGCGCGGTGTCAGGCTACAACTGGTGAACAAGCGTGCATCTGCTATCCAGGGCACGTTCGAAGCCCGGTTGAACGCAGGCGAGAGGTCGGTCTCTGTGAAACCGACCAGCTTCCGGCTCAAGCCAGGAGAGAGCCGTTCCATCGAAGTCGATCCTGGACGCCAGCCCTGGGACTGGCAGCGCATCCGCTCCTCGGGCACGATCAGGGCACAGATCCAGGTGCACGGCATCAAAGGCTCACCGCAGCAGGTGTTGCGAGCGCCGCTTCTCTTTTTCCACCGGGACCGTACCGAGATGCTCTACTACTCGGCGGACGTGCTCGTACAGACATTTGCCGGCGGAGACTATTCCCGTCAATTTTCTTCTTTCCAACGGCCGAACGACGTGTTCTTTCAACACCTCGGGACTGGACTCGCCCTGACGTATGATCCCTTGGCGGGGGTGAAGCAGGGCGACTGGGATCTCGCTCCTCTGCCGGACGTCTTCATCCCGTATGGCGCAACCACTGGTCTCGACCTCACCGGAGGCGGGACGGCGGGCGGATTAGCGGACCATCGCCAGGTCTGTCTCTGGCTCGATACTGCGTTCGAAGATGGCAGCGTTGGAGACTACCTGACCGGAGACGTGCAACAGGCGTTCGGCGCTCGATACCATCTTGGAATTCCCTGGGTCGGCACCTACACTGGTAATGCCAGCAGGAGCACCGGCTGCTTCAGCCTGCCTATTAACCCGACCACCGATTTCTACGTAACGATCTTCTTCGAGTCCAAGGTTGGCTACGGTAATCGCAACTTGCGGTTACGGTCGTTTGGCGATCTCGAGGTCAACGGCACCGTTCCCTGGAGCTACGAGAACTGGGTTGCTGGGGGTAAGCAAGAAGCCGACGTACCACGCAACTCTATCCATGTCGATCCATCCCCCGGCTTGGACACTATCCACCTCGCCACCCATCCAGGTAACGTTACCCTCGCTAACCTGCTCGGCGTCGCAAGCCACGGTGTCATGCGCCTGGAGGAGGCTACGACTCCACCCCCTTCTCCGTTGGCGGTGCTCAGAGATATGGAGATCATCCCGAGGGATTGCCCCAACCAACCGCCAGGCACCTCCTGCGCGGGGAGCACGCAGCTCTCCATCTCACCTGAGGGAAGCGATACTCATCGCAAGTTTCTCATCGGTCATGAAGTGGGGCATTGGTACCATAATTTCCTGGCCGGCGGCTTTCCCCCGTTCGACTACAGTCTGCACTCCTCCCTCAGCGGCTGCGAGTCGCAGCTGATCGTTGGCGACCATGCGATGCGGAGCAAGGAGTACGAAGCAGGGGCCCTAACCGAGGGCTTCGCCCATTTCCTTTCCGCTTACATGTTCAACGCCGCGAGTGGATCGGATGGCTGGTTCAAGTACTACAAGCAGTTCCCAGAGTATGGCTACGACTATGATCTCGTCGACCTGCTGGGTACCGACGCTGATGCGATCGGAGGCCCTGGCGATGTGTTACATAACGTCTGCGGCTGTGCAGATGGCTCCTGCACCAGCGGTTATGGAGTCGAACTCGACTGGCTGCGTCACTACTGGCGGTACTACACCGACCCAGGAAATCAGCCAAGCATGGCCGAACTCTTCGAGCAGCTCTCACAGGCCGACGGGGACATGGATTCCAATAATGTATTCTTACCGTTGCGGGACGTGCTGAGCGAGCCACTTCAGTCTCGCTGGGAGCAAATCGGAGCCGATCTCGGTGCGGATTCAACACCGTGGTAACGATTATTGAACACGGATTTCGCCGCTGTCTGCAAAGACGGCGGCTGTTTCTTGTCCCTGCAGCAACCGGACCAGAGAGACCATCCCATAAGCCCCGAACCGTGAACAATGCCGCAAAAAAAGGACAAGCAATTAAAAGCTCCCGATCTCACGCGAGGTTCTACGTTCGCCAATTCCAAACACTACATGGCCAGAAAAATCCACCGGAAGGAGGCAGAGAATGAAGAAACCATAGACACAGCAACGAGAACTAGAGGATTGATCAATATAGCTCACAAACAGCGTGGATTTCTCAAGAAGAACACGATCGACAGCTGAGGGGGATAGCGCTACGCGCAAAGATTGAATCTCCCCTGTGAGCGCCGAGGAGCTAGATCAATCGATGACTTGTTAACTCAAAACTACCTTATAGGAGAACGACAATGATTCCGTTTAAATCCTACACTATCACCGCCATCATGTGCGTAGCCCTTATTTCGTTCGGCGTCGCATTTGCCGCAGCTGACACAGTCAGTCTCACTCGTACCTCAAGTGGGTCATCCGACAGTGCGCTTCCTGCTGATGACCCATGGATCACTTTCTGTTTAATCTATTCAGACCCAGGCGAAGACTTAGACGAATGTCTCCGCCTGGGGGGAGTCGGAGACGCAAGCGTGGATCCGACAGCGTTGGACTCTAAAGCACTCAAGATACCCCCGAATGAACTACGCCAGACGTATGTGAGAATGACAAACTTCATTCAGGATGATACTCGGAATCTTCGAACGGGAGACTTTGGTTTTTCTGCTAGACTACCGGTATTTGAACAGGTCAGTGCCTGCGGTGTTCACTTTTCATCAGGCGAACACCCGGTTAGTGTTCGCTGCACCGTCGACGGCCCGTGTTCCGGTGCATTCGACCCCGATATAGTCCTGAGCGTTTCCTGGGATACCTTAGTCTGGAACGACAACGACTCCGTGGTAGAACACGGCGCGCCGGCAGGCTGTGCTGTCGCTTTCAATCTCGGCCAACTCCCTGCACAAGAAGAGGTCTGTGCCCAACAAATCGTCAACGAATTTAATCAATCTCTCTCCTGCGATGCGTCAGGATTATCCGCCGTGTTAACCACCGCACCAGCGGGATCGTTCATTGATATTTATTACACCCCCCAAAACACTGATGAGATGTCAATTCCTGGTCCGCTGAGTACCGGTACCTTAACAAAGTAATCAGGGTCTCCCCATAACAGGCGCGATGCTGCTCTTCACCGTGCACCTTCACGAGCAGCATTGTCGCCTTGCTAGGTTCATATCAGTAGGGCGGTGAAATGAAAAAGGTCTCTCGACGCAACCTTACCACTTGCGTATCCGTATAAGGAGAGAAGTTATGAGGTCTTTTGTTGTTATCATGCTGACTATTACATATCTCTTTGTTTTTATCACTACGAGCTACGCCGCCGACCTTGGCTTCACCGCTTCCACAAGAACCCTGTGCGCCGCCCCGGTGCGTACTAAGGAGACCTCCAGGATGGAACTTTTTCCGTACCCCAATCGGGAGCAACCAGTTCGCAGCTTGGGGAAGTTTCATAGCAGCCCAAAGCCTCAATTGACGAGTGAAGGTCGGGTGCGGATGTACGGTGTCGCCAATACCGAATTTGCCCCCTATCTGGTAATGGAGGATTGGATCATCGACCACTATGAACGCATGCAGGTCTATGCGCCCTGGTTTGATGAGCACACCGCCTGGTATGTCAACGGGTTAGAGTACAAGGACCTGTACGCCATTTACAACTGTGCGCAGTTATTTTGCGATCAAGAATCTCAGGCGATGTATGATCGTGCCATGCAAGCCGAAGCGGACCCGGATCTGCCAGACTGGATCCTGAAGGATAGTCAAGGCAACCCGCTGTATATCCCTTGGGGTTGTGAATCTGGGACATGCCCCCAATTGGCCACCGACATCAGCAATTCCACGTTCCGCACGTCCTGGATAGAGCAGATGACGAGCGCCCTTCGAGGAGGGAACTATCGCGGCCTGTTTGTCGACGATGTCAACCTCGACCTTAATCGCGCCGTTTCCGATGGAAACCAATGCACATTAATCTCGGAGAACTGCGATTGGACGGTGGACATCAATGAAGCTGACTGGGCAGGTTTCGTGGCGGATTTTACCGCAGAAATTCGGGCTGCTTTTCCCGACTGTGAAATCGTGCATAACAGCGTGTGGTATCACGCACAACCTGGCAATTTATATCTGCAACGCCAGGTGGATGCGGCCGACCATATCGCGCTGGAGCGCGGCATTAATGATCCTGGTATGCAACCGGGCTGGGGAACCTTCGGAATCGAGAGTTTTCTTGACTTTAACGACTACTTGCATGGACGTGGTCGCAACGTCGTTCATTTTATTCATATCAACGCACTCGCTCACAAGGAGGCGTTTGATCCTGGTGAGCCAGTTTTCACCCAACCACTGTTCCCTCTCAAACAGATCGAATACGGTCTCGCAGGTTGGCTACTGGTCAGCAACGGTCATGATTTATTTGGCGCCGATGAATTTAACACGCCTTACGATTGGTGGCACGGCTTCGACATAGACCTTGGGTTGGCGCTGGGCGAGCGATATCAGGATCTCAATGGTCTCCTTCGGCGTGACTTTGAGTATGGCATTGTACTCCTTAACGGCCCTGGCACCTCCTTCCCCGTGACAGTGACGTTGTCAGAAACATTCTACACTTTAGAAGGCGACCCGGTTGACGAGATTACGCTGGAGGCACGAGTAGGAAAGATTCTGCTCCGTGAACCGCTAAAATTTGATTCTTTCGTCATACCTTGACTAAATCGCACCACAAAACATTCATATACGTCGTCACCTGTTGTGTGTCTCCCCCGCCCGACGATGAATCGTCGGGCTCATGTCACAAAGCTTGTCCTGAGCTTGTCGAAGGGCCTGGTAAACCAGGCTCCGAGGGGACTTGAGTCCCCTTCGTTATTTGAGCCCGGTGCTTGAGCGCCGGGCTTCTGCCTGACAAGCGTTTTTCTCAGTGTAACTCCCCTAGCAACGTTTTTGCCTCTTGCAAATCCTTGGTGTCAAAGCCTTCGGTGAACCAGTTGTATACCGGGGAGAGCAGGTCACGGGCTTCAATTCTCTTGCCTTGCTGCTGCCACAGGCGGGCAAGGCTGGTAGCCGCGCGGAGTTCGAGGGATTTGGCTTGTTGCTTTTGCGCAACTTCGATAGCCTTCAGAAAACATGCTTCTGCTTCTTCCGTCTTCTCCCTACAGCCTACAGCCTGAGGCCTAGAGCCTTCCCGCGCCAGCAGGAGTTCGCCTTTCAGCCGATATAGCTCTGCCTCGTAGAGACGCTCTCCAGTTTTGTTCACCACAGTCTGCGCTTCGGCTAAAACGCTCAGTCCTTTTTCGACCTGCCTCATTTTCCCAAAAGCCTCGGCCAGCAGAGCAAGATAATACGTTTGTGCATGCTCTGTTCCCGTGGCCCGCAAGTCGGCATCCCTGTAAAGGTCTGTTGATTACCTGCGCATCGCCAGAATCCGCGCGGTCGATACATGTGTCTGCCCCTTGCCACTCAGCTTGTTGGGCGGTGGCTTCTTGGGCCCGCGTTTGTGTTTGGTGTA
>JBFWXH010000070.1:0-41527 GCA_050187625.1 Binatia bacterium | reverse complement strand
CTGCGCTCGCCGTGTGGGAATACTGCGAGCAGTCAGCAATTCTCATATTCGGCGATCGCTTGGGAGACCCGACCGCAGATAGGATTCTTGAGGCGCTGAGAAATACGCCCAGCATGGACGAGACAGATATTACGAAGCTTTTCGCGCGCCATAAGTCTGCAAACGAACTCGCACGAGCAAAAAACCTCTTAGTCTCGCTTGGCCTGATCACTCGCGAAACAGTCAGCACAGGAGGAAGAGCGCGAACTGTGTATAGAGCTGCGAAATAAGCGAGAAAAGCGAAAAAAGCCGAAAATGCGACACTTTTCGTTTCTTTTGCGCATGCGTGAATGCGAAAAAAGGAGGAGACCCAAAAAGAGAGGGGGCTTTTTTCGCAGCATATCCGCAGAGAATAAGGCACTTTCTTCAATGATTCCAGCTTAATTCGCTTTTTTCGCACCTTCAGAAGGGACATCTATGGGCAAGTATCTCGATATCGCCAAAACGTTTGAAGCAAAGCAGCAGGCTGAAAGCCAGAGCACCTCACAACGGGCTGTCTCTTTCGTTTCCTCACCAGCTTTTCCTTCCTGGCCATGCCCTACCTGTAGGGGCTCGGTACACCTTGACCCCATACGCGAGGGAGAAGCCCCAACACAATTTTGGACCTGTATCCAGTGTTCAACGTGGGGAGCAACCAGGGAAGGTGCAGCGCTTCCCACGGTGTGGGTGAGTGGGGGAGTCATGCAGTAAAGATCTGCGGCCCCTCCTCTGACGCAATAACCACGTGGCCGGTACCGAACGTACCAGAAAGGATTTCCATGAACGTCACGACACGCTCCCCCCAGTTCGCCGTCACATTCATCACCGAGCATCGCGGCACGTTCACCGTGACTGACACTCACGACAGCCTCCTCAGCATCGATGTCCAGCGACAGCTTGGCCACGCGTGCGGCGCGTTCCAACTCACGATGGCGCCTCGTCCTATTGAGGGCTCCCCCTCCGGTGCCTGGTGGGACATTCTCTCACCGCAAGATTTCTGTGAGATCCGGATATGGGTGCCGCCAGCCAAGGCATTCCAGCCGGTGATGCGCGGATTTATCGACACCGTCTCTCTGCACGCGAACTACGGTGCACGCGGACAACGCGTCGTATCGATTGCCGGGCGGGATTACGGCAAGCTGTTCCTCAACACACGCCTCTACTACCCCACCGAGGAGGTCCAGCAAGCCGCCCTTTTTCAGCGTTGGCAGCACGCCTATAAGGACCTCTTTGGCGATCTCCACGGGGCTCCTCCTGAACGTCCATCGATGAGCCCGAACCAAACGGATGATGGACCGAATTTCTCCCCGAGCGATCTGCACCGCGCGATCTTCGAAGGGTTTTATCAGCCTATGGAGGAGGAATTTTTGGCGACCTTTGAAGGCGCGGTCCGTCCGCCCGCGATGGCACTGGCATTGCGGGTAGGGTCCGACCCATGGGAAGCGCACTTACGCGCGTTCTCGCCCACGTTCTTTCAAAAATCCATGGCTCCATGGACAGAGCTGCACGTACTGATGTACGCATACCAGCATCGGCCCTGGCGAGAGCTGTTCATTGTGGAGGATATCGATAGCCCCACGCTGGTCTATCGCCCATCGCCATGGCTCACGAAAGAAGGGGAGTGGGTGCAAGGCGCGCCGGGCGGGACGTTGCACACCTGGGACATCGCAGACGAACAGATCGTCTCACTGACGCTGAGCCGCAGCGATGCCCAGGCCCTGAATTACTTCCTGACCTACCCAGAACTCTACGGTGCACTGGCGCAAATGGCCAAAGCCACCGGAGACTTGGAGGGAGTCTTTGAGGGGCCGTTACGCAAAAATCCCTATCTGTCTGGCTTCGCGGATGCCGGGGTGACCCTCCCGTCTGGTGGGGATACGTTTGCCTCGCGCTACCAACGCTTCGGCTTTCGTATCGCCGAGTTCTCTACCCCGTACCTCAGCATGAACCGTGGACTCAAACGGGAGGCCGTGCAACGAAAGATTGCCGACCTGACGGAACAAGGTGTGGAAGGGACCCGCCGTCTGTATCAGGCGTTCGATCATAACCACCTACTGCAAGACGGCACGATCGTCCTGCGTGGTGACGATCGGATCCAAATCGGCGACTACCTGCGCCTCACGGATCGTGGGAATGCGCGGTACTACGTGGAGTCCGTGCGTCAGGATTTTCGTGTGGGCACGCAGACAGGGGATGGCCATTTCCTCACGCATTGCACAGTCTCGCGGGGACGGGGACACCTGGTCGACCATTATGGCTTGCCGTAGGGCAGTCGCTTTGTTGTTGCGAATTCGCAACAACAAAGTGGAAGCGAGTGTGAAGGAGAGATCAGCAATGAAGAACGAAGGGAGAGTGAGGGTATGCAACACACAATTGCCGGCGCAACAGCACATCGTGAGTCCTTTCCTGCCTGGATTAAGGTGGGGAAGGTGATCGGCGTGCATCGTGATGATAACTCTGTCGACGTGGCCTTTTTGGATGGCGCACTGGCCCGTCACGTCCCCGTGCTTCCCGCCTGGCTGGGGAGTGCGTTTGGGATCGTGGGCTTGACGGCTCCGACGTACGATCGGGAGGTCTTGGCGAAGAAAACCTACCCCCATGCGCCCTCGGGAACGGTCCAACCGTCACAGAATCCGAGCGGGGTCGGGCGTGATCAGTATGTTGTCGTGCTGCAGTTGGAAGGGCACGGCTTTGGCACCGTAGGCGGGGTCGTCATTGGGTTCTTCGCTGCCCAGGTCTCGGAGATGCTGTTCCTGCCAGGTGAGGAGGGAGGGGAGGCAGATGCCTACAGTGATATGCTGCTGCTGCGTCATTCCTCGGACGTCCAAACCACGATCGACAAAGCGGCGAAAGTGAACGCGGAAGCCCCATGTGGTACGCGGATCACGATCGGGACGGGTGGGGTGGATCTGACGAAGAAGGACTACGACAAGCTGTACGAACTCCGCCATAACACCACAGCGTGGAAAGATATTGAAGCGATTGTCACCGGGCCTGCAGGGGGCGGACATGAAGTCAAGGCGCACTTACAGTTGCAAGTGGGGGAACGGGCGGATCTGTTTGCACGCACCAATATCCTCGCGCATACGCCAGAGACAACCTACGTCGACTTGACAGAGGCGAATAGCGGAGAGAGCGGGACGATCGAGATTTTTGCAAAGGACACGATCACGATTCGTAACGGGGCAGGGACGGAAATCAAAATAGACGGCGCCAACATTACGATCCATGCACCAGGCGAAGTAGACGTTGAAGGAGCCGTGATTCGACTCAACTGACGATAGGGGAAATATGCCAGCGGCAGCGCGGCAAATAGACGGTATTTCACACGGGAGTGCGATTACAGGCGGGAGTAATAATGTGTAGGTGCGCTGTTGCGAATTCGCAACAGCACCCATTCCAGCGAAACACGGGAAGGAGGCGGAGGTGGAGCAGGACATACAGCATATGCGGAAGCCGTGGGAGCGGCAGTCAGATGAACAGACACGCTGGTACCAGCGGTTTGTCGAGTATCTCCAGCTTGGGTCTGGTCGGACATTGACGGACGCGTACCGAAAAGAGCGGGAAAGAGCGGGAAAAAGCGGGCGAAAGCCCCCTTCTTCGTGGCTCAAGGCGAGTACTCGGCATGATTGGAAGGGGCGGGCAGCGGCCTACGATGACGAACAGCGGCGGATCGTGGAGGAAGAATCGATCGCGTTACGGCGAAAGGAGCAAGAGGAACTCCTCCGCATACGCAAGCAGCATCGCGCGGAAGAACTCGAACTTGCTCGGCAGCTCCGGATCAAAGCAGAGGAACTTCTCGACCAGCCAGCGGAGCGGGTGAAGGAAGAAATCGAACAAGAGGACAGGACTATCGTCCGGATCTTCGTGCCGGATCATCAAGGCTTCCGGACAGCGACGGCGATGGTCAAGCAGTTCTCTGAGACCGGACGGGCGGCACTCAACATGCCAGTGCAGCGGTCGCAACTCGACATTGCGAAGATGACGACAGAGGATCTCCTCGCGTTGTATGAGGCGGTGCGGCTCGAAGAAGCGGAAGATGATTCCAGCGACGGCGTCGAAACCATCCATTAGGCGGATACCAGAACGACGCACGGCGTGCAGGCCAGAAGCCAGAGGAGACACCGGCCCCGAACACATCAAAAACAGTTGCTTTCACTTTCTGAGGTGACGGACGAGGAGGTCGAGGCGCTGAGCGATGACGAACAAGACGGCTTGATCACGGAACAAATGATCTACAACCTCTGGACCGACAAGCCAGACCCACACCGATCATGCGACACTCCCTCTCTGGCAAAGTGATTGTCAAAGTGTCATTTATAATTTACAATATACAACATGCGGTAAAGAGGCAGTCTTATGAACGTGACAACAATAAAAGAGGGGGTGAGGGGTAAAATACGGTGGTGTCACATGAAAGACAGGTGGAGTATTACCAGACGGTAGACGGGAAAGTGCCCTTCCTTGAATGGTTCGATTCTTTGAGGGATCGAAAAACACAACAACGCATAGATGGACGCCTTGCCCATGTACGCGCCGGAAATTTAGGCGCGTGTCGATCAGTGGGTGAAGGAGTAACGGAGTTAGTCTTCAACTTTGGCCCAGGCTACCGCGTGTATATTGGTCAAAAGGGGAACCATCTGGTTCTTTTGCTCTGTGGAGGCGACAAAAGCACGCAACGGAGCGATATTCTCACCGCGCGTAACTACTGGGCGGATTATCGGAAACGATATGGCTGAGAGAAAACGAAATTACCGCGATGACCTTCTCGAAAGGCTCAAAGACCCAGAGTATGCTGCTGGATATTTAGAAGCCGTGCTCGAGGAAGATAGTTCCCCCGAGGCTTTCCTTATTGCGCTTCGTGATGTTGCCGAAGCCAGAGGAATGTCTCAGCTTGCACGGGAGACCGATCTCAAACGAGAAAGCCTCTACGCTATGCTCTCGGAACGTGGCAACCCGGTGTTGCGTAGCGTCTATGCAATTCTGGACGCCCTAGACCTGCGCCTCTCTATCTCGCGAAAGCAGGCAGCATGAGGGAGAGACCGACAATTGCCGCTGTTCTCTTTAGGATTGGGAGACCATGGGGTTGACTTGACACTGCGCAAGGACAACCAAATTGATTGTAGTCGAGTGTAAACGCTGGGCTGATTATCTCACCTTGGTCCAGGTGCCACATTGAGTACTTCTGAAGCCTTTATCGGTTTCTGCAATGGTGACAATTTCTTCCAGGATGGCACTCGATATGATATCGCCCAAACTGTTGGTGAATCCCCGCAGCCTAGCCCAGTAACAACTCTCAGGTGAATTCGTTCGCCATGTACCTGGGGCAATATCAGTCCCCACAAGATAAACTCCGTCTCCGAATGGCGCATCAAGTGCTGTTGTGATCGCCGAAAGGTCAGTTGTCCAAGTCCCACACTTGTGGGACTTGAAACCCGCATCGCTATCCTTGATCGTTACAATCATGGGTCCGGACTCATTGCCGTTCGCTCGGATGTCTCCCAAGTCACCACTGAATCCAGCAAGCCGAGCCCAATAACATCCTGGTGCGCGAACCCGTGTCCTGTACGTTCCAGGCTTGATGTCTGAGCCAACCGCTTTTGTCCCATCGCCAAACGAATCAAAATTACTTTTTGTAGAAGAGGGACTTAACCCCTCAACGTCCCACTTTGCTTGTAAACTCGGCACAGCGGCGTCACGTTGTTTGTACCCTCTCTTAGCTTTTTTAATATTTTCAGCAATTACCTGGTCACAATACCCAGCGACATGTTCGCACATATAATAGGCGTGGTTCCCATCCCCAGGATGAGGACGAATGGTACACTGATATTTACCACTGAGTTGTGGGTTGGTGGCAATTTCCTTAGATACAGCATCTTCCCCCTCAATTTGGTCAGCACGACGCAGGTAACACCAGTTAGATACCACAACATTCCCCTTCTTTTCAGAACGAAGCCTCTTGTCGCACTGTCCAGCCTCATCCTCACAGGCGAAGTAGCGCCGCCCGTCTCCAGGGTGAATAACAGCATGACAGGTAAAAGGAGGTGGGAACTCGTTCATATCAATAAAATCGGTTCTGATCTCCTTTTCTGCTTCCGCCTCTGACCCCACCTTATCCGCAGGCACAAGGGCACACCATGCCCCCACTTCAGTAGCGGACAACATAACGGCAACAGTCAAGATAAGGCATAGCATTTCTCTGCCCTCCCATAATCAGCGTACCACTGAGGAAGAACAGAATCCTGAAGAAGAAAAAGCGAAAGTTGTTGCGAATTCGCAACAAGAACATGGGGGGGTACAAGGGTGAGAGTTCGGTCCTCTGACCGTGCCCCCGCCCATTCCCCACGTCATCCATGCGGTATGGCACTTTCCTGCGGGTCCCATATGGCCTCGGTTTTTGAGTCTTTGTTGTCTTGCTTTCTCTTTGCTCACTCACGGATACTTGAATAGGGAAGGTCGCGTGTCACCGATGTGAGCAACTGCAGGAGTGTCCACTATCGTTCTTTGCTATTCTTGCAGAGAGGAGGTCAGCACTGTGAGGCGAACCCTAGTCTCCCTGCGTGTTTTCTTGCTTATTGCTAGCTTCGGTGGAGGACTGGCCTGTTTTCCTCTGCCACTTGTAAAGTCATTCCCCAAAAAAACCACCAAAGAATTGGCAGGAATGGAAGAACCTTGGGGCAAGGTAATCTCGCGTGAGGGAGGGAGGCATGAGCGCCTGGTCTACCTTGAAGTCGTTATTCCATAGGAAAAATAAAGAGATTGTCGTCAAGGACCTGGGCGGGGCAATGTTTCATGAGGCTACCCTGCGGGCTGCAGCAGGGATCGAGTCACTGCTGACGAGACGACAGCGGCAGTCAGCGGAAGAGCCAAAGCAAGAGTCTATGCTAGAGACGGTGGCAGATGCGCCAGTGCTCATCTGCCACCGCGGGAAGATGAAGGAACTACAAGAAGGAGGGGGCTTTGATGAGCAGGACCTCCCTTCCCTTTCTTTGTCCTCATTCGTGGGGCAGGAGGGTCTCAAGAACAATCTCCGTACGTGGCTTGTGAAGGTGGACCGAGAGGAACAGCCCTTCCCGCATCTTTTGTTGTGTGGGCCACCTGAGGTTGGCAAGAAAACTCTGGTCTTCGCTCTCGCTCAGGAAGTAGGGGTCAATGTCATCGTATGCCATCCAAGCGTTCTCCAACTCCAAAGACCCGGCAATTTGGCAGTAATGTTCACCAATCTGGATGCCGGGGATTTCGTCCTTCTTGAGGAAATTGACTCCCTGAACAAAACGGTACTGAGTTTTTTGCTTTCGGCGATTGAGGACGGCACCATGGATCTCGTTGTTGGGCAAGGACCGTCCGCTCGTAAGGTTACGCTGGATCTAAACAGGTTTTCGCTCATCGGCACGACTTCCAAACCCTTTCAGGTAGATAAACGGCTCCGTCGCTGGCTGATCACGTATGATTTTGCACCCTATACGGTGGAGCAGATAAGTGAGATATTTCAATTCTTAGCCCGACAACAAGGGGGGCGCGTTGATCCTGCGGCAGCCCGTTTGCTCGCAGACTATTGCGAAGGGACAGTAGGGAATGCGCGAGTCTTGCTCAAGCGAGTCGGAGCCTTTGCCAGAAGCTCTCAGGAGGTGACGTATGAGATAGCCCAAGAGGCGCTTCAGGCCTTTTACTACCTTGAGCAACCGGCAACTTCGATGAGCCTCGCCAACAAACTGGTACAAATGACGGGAGTGGAATTTGAGGAATTTGTCGCTGCGATGTTTCGGAAAGAGGGCTATGTAGTTGAGTTAACCCCAGGATCAGGGGACCACGGGATCGACTTGATGTTACGCAAGGATAACCAACTGAGTGTAGTCCAGTGTAAACGATGGACGGCTCCGATTGGGGAGCCGGTCGTTCGAGATTTCTTTGGCGCACTCATGAATATCGGTGCACAATCGGGTTATATCATTACGACGAGTGCTTTTACTTCCCAGGCCTTGACGTTTGCGCAGAATAAACCGATTCGCCTCATTGACCTTGCTGCCTTACTTGACTTGCATTCTTCTCACCGTTGAGGGGAGAGAAAAGCCGACAGAACCTTTCTCCTTGGCTTCGTGTGGTTCTCTTGACCGTGGCAAGAGAACCACGAGTGTTGCTAATTCGCAACACTTGAGGCAGACGCATCTGCCTTCCGCTTCCGATAGCTCTTCATCCGGCTTTTCCGGTAGGCCTCCGGGTTGCGCCAATAGGCGGTTTTATTCGAGCACGATGTAGAACAATACTTTGCGACCTTTGCTCCTTCAAATGTCTTTCCACACTGCGGACACGTTTTCTCGATGAGGGGAATCTTCCGTGTTGACGTAACACGCACGATCTTCACTTTTTCCTTCTTCCTCATAGGTATCCTCATCTTCGAGCGTAACGACCTGAGGAGCTACTGTCAATGGACTATATATTATCTCTTGACATGTAAATGGATATTACAAAGTATATATAACAATTCAAAAGGAGGCCCGCAATGATTGCACCCTCGATCCTGGCGAAAGTGGACACCGATCGGCTACAACGCGGCGTGGAAGGGCTGGCTACGGGCGCGTATGCCATCACCCTGACTCGCATGACAGAGCAGGAAATCAGCGCCTACGTCACCAATGGCGACAGCAAGACCTACAGTGTGACCCTCACTGAGGGGCGTGCGTTCTGTGGCTGTGGTGACAGCATGTTTCGCGGCAAGGTCTGCAAGCATGCGGTAGCCCTGGCCTTGTTCGCGATTCGCAACCCGAAACCGGAACAGCAACCGGAAACGTCGACGGACTATATGATTCATATGATGAGCCACACTGAGGTCCGGCCCGTCGACTTGAAACTGGCGAAAGTTAGGAGAGTCGCGTAACGAAAAAGGGCTTACGTGACTGATTCTCACGCAAGCCCCGAGCGTTCATCTTAGGGAGAATGAAACGTGCCATCTCATATCACCCCTCGCACTGTTCAGCAACGCGTGCTCCTTCGTTGTCCTCTTTTCTTCCTCCATCTTACTCAAAGGAGAGCTTTATGAAGTCAGTACATCCAGAAGATTTACTCGCGAGAGTATCCGCTTATCACCTTGCGCTTGCCTGCCTCGCCTTGGCCGGGACAGAGACGGAATATCCCGGCCCGACGCGAGACGCGATTACCGTGCTGCATGAAGATCTTGACCGAACTATGCGGAAAGCGAGACGTGCGATCAAAACAAAAGCCGTAAAGCCTGGCCCAAGGTCGGACGTGAAGGGGCAGATTCTACAGTTGGTGAAAAGCTAGCTGCCTCAGCGATCATGGAGCCCTTCTGTTCCATCGTTCAATGAGAAAAGGAGACTAATGATGAGTGATACCTGTGCCCCGAAACCCAACTTTCTTCAGAGTATCGACAAGTTAAACCTCGCGCATAGTCGGATTAGAGCATTGCTGTTTGCCATCGGTGAGTTCGCTAACGAGCTGCAGGGAAATGAGCGCGAGGATGTGTGTACGCTCGTGGGCTTAACAGAAGAAGTGCATCTCAGCGCAGAACAGGAGACGGATATCCTCCATGAAAAACTACGCGCGTATTTTATAAGCCTCGAAGAACACAAGTGCGACTGCCATTAGATTCCGTAATCACGGTGACACCACAGACGCTGGTTAGAGAGGGAGTGCAGAGCACAGCCGGTGTCTGATGCGTGAAAAAGGAGAGACTCATGCCTACTGAAGAGAAAAAAAGGCCAGAGAAGAACCCATCCAAAAAGTTGCTTTCAGAAATGCCGCGGGACGAAATCAAGAAGCTCAGCCGGGACGAGCACGAACAGCTCCTCACGGAACAGATGCTCCACAACCTCCGCACACACATACCGGATGGCATGGAACCAGCCAGTCCGCCAGAGAAACCGGACCCTTCACAGGAAGACGGCCAGGCACTGTACGAGGAGTCCTGCGCGCGCTGTAAGCAGAGGATCGGGCCTGCCGAACCACATGCGTATCTGGAATGTTCGCTACACTCCTTTGTTGAAGAGCAAGGGGAGGTCAGCGAGGGTACCCACGCCGTGGGAGACAAACAGGAAGGTAGCTGTTGCGAATTCGCAACAGCTCAACAGAAAGCGATCGAGGTGACCCACGCAGTAGGGTTCGGCCCGCTGTGTCGAACCTGTGGGGAACAATTGCAACTCACCTCGCAAACCGCACGAGAGGCAACCAAACTCCTCCGCTCTGCCCAGGCGGTGCCTGCCCTTGCCCAGGCACTTCCATCTCTGCCTCCACTCCCTCCGCTGGTTCTCGCCTCTCCGTACGAAGCAGGCGTGGGGGATGTCGATCGGTGTTGGCAGTGTTGGCTGCCGCTCAAGAAATACCCCAACTGGCTCGATGTGTCTCTCTTGTATGAACGAACCCAGTGGAATGCGACGAAGCAGCACATGGAAGCTGAGGTGTTGGATTGCTACGTAACTATCAGCCTATGTCAGGAGTGTTGGCAACAGGTGCCACTTGCCCCGCTCTCGTCTGATGTATCGCTAGCAGCGCACTGGGTGGCGGCGTGTGTCCAGCTCCTCGGACAGCATGAGTGAAAAGGGTAGCGTAGGTTGTTGTTGCGAATTCGCAACAACAACCGTTCACCCTCAATGAGGAAGCAGGATGGAACATTTGTGAGACCTTTGACAAGGAGAAATAACTGATGGCTGTTAAGATCAAGCAACACAAAGGCGCGTGGTGGCTATTCATCGATCATAAGGGCAAACGGAAAGCCAAGCGCGTAGGCAGCAAGAGCGCAGCAGAAACCGCCGCGAAGAAGATTGAAGCCAAAATTGCCCTGGGACAGTTCGAGATCAAGGACGAACAGCAGAAACGGCCCTTCAATGCCTACTACAAGCACTGGCTAGAGACCTACGTCAAAGTGCACTGTAAAGAACGTACCCTCTGGCTCTATGAGGCTGCATTTCGGATCTACTTATTCCCGGCATTCGGATCGCAGGACATCAGCGAGATTTCCCGTGATGCAGTGAAAAAGCTCGCATACGACATGCTAGCCCAGGGGAGGACTCGAAGCACGGTCAATGGTGTCCTGGCTCCCCTGCATGGCATGTTTACCCAAGCTATTGAGGATGGGCACGCTGACCGTAATCCCTGCTTCAAGATCTTACGGAAGTCACGCAAAGAAGCTGGGGAGCAGGAACAGCGGATCAGCTTTCTTACCAAAGAGGAAGTCGGCCTGCTGCTACGGACGAGTCAAGAACATTTCCCCGCCGTCTATCCCTTTCTCTCGCTGCTGATTCGTACCGGTATACGCATGGGCGAAGCGATCGGGCTGCAGTGGGGAGACCTCGACTTCCAAGGCCGCTTTATTTCCATTCAGCGGACGCTCTCACACGGCAAGCTGACCACACCGAAGAGTGGCAAGAGTCGTCGCGTGGATATGTCCTTGCAACTCACCGAGACGCTCAAGGCGTCGTTGGTCGAGCGCAAGCAGGAAACGTTGCAGCACGGATGGCGAGAGGTGCCTGAGTGGGTGTTTATTAGCACAGAGCGGAATCCGATCGACCAGGCGAATTTTCATAACCGCGTATGGCGTAAGCTCTTGGCAAAGGCTGGCTTGCGTTATATACGGGTTCACGATCTACGCCACACCTTCGCTAGTCTCTTAATTCAGAACGGCGAGTCACTGGCCTACGTGAAGGAGCAAATGGGACATCATTCCATTAAGATCACTGTCGACACCTACGGGCACTTAGTTCCTGGGGGAAATAAAGCCGCAGTCGATCGGCTGGATAACCTGGAAACAGCAACCATCCGCAACCCAGACGCAACCGATGGAGAAAACGCTGTTTCTAAGGTCGGCTCAAGTGGCTGAAGGTCAAAAGGAAGTTTGCAAGGGGGACGGGGATGACCAACCAAGAAATTATCGACTTAAACGCTCAATATCTGTGTACTACCTATGCACGGTTTCCGATTGCCTTTGTGCGTGGTCAAGGCTGTCGTTTGTGGGATGCCGACGGTAAAGAGTATCTTGATTTCTTTGCCAGCCTCGCAGTGATGAATCTTGGCCAATGCCATCCGGCTGTGGTGAAAGCGGTGACAGAGCAGGTATCGACTCTTACGCATATTTCCAACTTGCATCACACGATCCCGCAAGCGCGCTTAGCTGAGTTGCTATGCAACAACTCGTTCGCCGACAAGGTGTTCTTCTGCAACAGTGGGGCAGAGGCAAACGAAGCCGCCATCAAGCTGGCACGCAAATTTGGCAGTGACAAACGCGACGGGCGTTATGAGATCATCACGACGTTCGGGTCGTTTCATGGGCGCACGATGGCGACAATTTCTGCCACCGGACAAGAGAAGATTCGCCAAGGGTTCGCCCCTACTCTCGAAGGGTTTCGCTATGTCCCGTTCGGAGACCTTGCCGCCATGGAAGGCGCGATTTCCGAACGCACCGTCGGTATCCTGGTCGAGCCGATTCAAGGCGAAGGTGGAGTCAATGTTCCTCCGGACGGCTATCTCAAGGGATTGCGCACTCTGTGTGATCGTCATGGCCTGTTGCTTATCTTGGATGAAGTGCAAACCGGGATGGGACGCTCAGGAAAGTTGTTTGCCTACGAACATGAAAATGTGAAGCCGGACATTATGACGCTCGCCAAAGCCCTCGGCGGTGGCATTCCGATTGGTGCCATGCTGGCTCGCGGCGCAATTGCCGAGAGCCTCAATCTTGGGAGTCATGGCTCGACGTTTGGTGGTAATGCGGTCGCGTGTGCGGCTGGCGTGGCAGTGGTGAACACCCTGTTGAACGATGGTGTCTTAGAGAATTGCCGCGTAGTGGGAGAGTACTTCCGCGAGTGTTTACTCACGCTGAAAGAGAAATTTTCCTTTATCAAGGAAGTCCGCGGACGTGGCCTCATTCTCGGGGCAGAACTCGACCGTGAAGGCGCGGCGATTGCTGACACCTGCTTACGTGAAGGATTGTTAATCAACTGTACCGCCGGGAAAGTCTTGCGCTTTATCCCGCCCCTCATCGTCACAAAAGCGGAAGTTGACCAAGGGTTTGCGATTCTTGAGAAAATACTAAACAAGGTGTGATAGTAACGACCATGGCGCCGCATACCGAACAGAAACGCGACTTTATTAGTCTTGATGATTGTTCTTTTCAACAGCTCGAAGAAATCTTTACCCTTGCGCAACGACTGAAAGCTGATCGTAAAGCTGGCTGGCCCCATCCGCTCTTGGCAGGAAAGACGCTGGCCATGATTTTTGAAAAACCGAGCCTTCGTACGCGTGTAACGTTCGAGATTGGAGTGGCCCAACTTGGTGGACACGCGGTCTATCTCTCTCCAGCTGACATTGGGCTTGGAACCCGTGAAACTGTCCCGGATGTCGCTCAGAATCTGTCACGTTGGGTTGACCTCATTATGGCGCGCACCTTTTCCCACAAGACGATTGTTGAACTTGCCCAGTATGCAACGGTGCCGGTCATTAATGGCCTGTCTGACCTTTTACACCCATGTCAAATTCTGGCCGATTGTCTGACTTTGATCGAGCACCGCAGCCGCCTTGACAGCTTGAAAGTCGCTTTTGTTGGCGACGGCAATAATGTGGTCAATTCGTGGATCAATGCGGCGAGCCGCCTGCCATTTTCCTTCGCCTTAGCATGTCCATCAGGATATGAGCCTGACAGTAAGATTCTGGCGCGGGCGCGGAAAAACGGCGCCCAGGTAATCGTCACGCAATCGGTGAAAGAGGCCGTGCGTGGGGCTGACGCGGTGTACACGGATGTGTGGACAAGCATGGGCCAGGAACAGGAAAGCGCGGTCCGACGCGAAGCATTCCAGTCCTATCAAGTGAACGCCCAAGTGATGGCACACGCAAAGAAAAATGCCTTGGTCATGCATTGTTTACCTGCCCATCGGGGTGAGGAGATTACTGTCGATGTGCTAGAGGGTCCGCAGTCTGTGGTGCTTGACCAAGCCGAGAATCGTTTGCACGTTCAGAAAGCGATTATGGTGTGGTTGCTACAAGCGTAGTAGTCAGTCAAGAAGGTTTTGATAAATGGCCAGAGGAAACGTCATTTTCCCGAAAAAGGCACCGACCATCCAGGAATGTCATTGCGAGAAGCTGCAGGCGACGAAGCAATCTCTGTCTAAAAATAAGATTGCTTCGCCCCGCTCGCAATGACAAGGCCGGAGCGCAGTGGAGATTCCCTCCGAAAAAGGGATGCACTGCTGGACAAGCCAGCAGTGCGATATCACTGTCGTCTTACCGCGGGGTGTGTTCGGCGAGAAAGCGCTCAACCGCCTGCTTTGCCGCAGGTTGATGCTCAGGCTCCTTCCACTGCTCAATGAGTGTGGCGTTTGACGCCAATGAGACAATATCTCTTGATGTTTCCTGGGGGTGGTACATGTCATTGCCCAGCAACACCAGCAAGGGGGTGGTGCAGCGAGAGACAAATTCGCGCGAGACATTGAAGAGAAAATCTCCACCGTACATCGAGTTTTTGAACGATTCCCAGGCGACAGCGTCTGCTTCCGGGTGCGCCGATTGCAGCTCTTTAGCCCATCCGTCAAACATCTCAAAGAACGCTTGTCGGTTGTTCAGCATTCCAATCGGTTGAAATAGTACGGCGGCTGTCACCCGTTGTGGTGCAGCCTGAATGAGACCCATAATGTAAGAACCACCAATACACATACCGGCGACATGAAAGCGGTCGATACCTAAGTGATCCATCAGGGCGAGCTGATCTTCGGTGTAGACATGCCAACTATCGGTGCGGCGAATAGGCGCGACCGATTGACCCGCATTCCGCTGGTCCATGGCAATCACCCGATAGTGGGGGGAGAGTTGGGTAATAACATTCCACGGAGTCTTTTCCCAAAACGACACAGACGAGCGCATTCCCCCCGGTGCGATCAACAAGAGCGGAAATCCTTTCCCATGCTCTTCGTAATAGAGCTTCACATCTCCACGGGTGAATATCGGCATGGTTGTTCCTCCTTTGTTATAGAGATCGTTGAGTGCTGACGGTCGTTGTTTACATGCGATCAAGGACAACGACCGGAATCTCACGGTCAGTTTTTGCCTGGTATTGATCGTACGGGGGGTAGATGGCAGCCATCATCTTCCAGAGACGGGCGCGTTCCTCGCCCGTCGCAGTGCGTGCTTTAGCCCGAAAGCGGTCGGCCAGGACCTGCACTTCCACCGTCGGTTGTGCGACAAGATTGAGATACCAGCCGGGGTGTTGCGGCGCGCCACCCTTCGAGGCGACGATCACGTAACTGCCGTTGGCCTCGCCATAAATCAAGGGCATGATGATCGGTTTTCCCGAGCGGCGTCCGGTTGTTGTCAAGAGGAGTGTGGGTATTGGGCCTGGCCCGCCAACCACGGCGGAGTCCCACATGTGACCCTCGGCACCATTGGTTTCGATATAACGACGGAGATGGTCTCCAATCCACTGCGGCAGACTTTTTGATACTGAAACTTCGCTCATGAGATCCTCCTTCTGGGTTCAAACTACAAAACGCTTATAGCTGTGTGAACCGTGTCCCTGGAGCTGGTGGATTTTCCGGTGGTCCAGCGAAGCACTGGGCGATCGACATCCAGCTATTTGCTGTTTCACCAATAACGCGGAGCGTCGTATCGGCAACGTGCCGCACTTGTGTTACCACCTGGCAGAACTCGACGGCACTTCCTGCAATACGGCTTGTTTCATTCGGGTGGTTCCACTCCCATACTGCGCCTGATGGTCCAGTGAGCCGGACGTACGGCATCTCAGGGGGAATCGCTAACCCTCGGTTCGCAAATGTCCAGCCAAAGGTGTTGATGCCAATGACCGCGATGTTCTTAATGCGATCTGTCTCGACCCGGGCTTTTCCGAGCACATCGTACACTGCTTGACTATGTGCCCAGGTTTCCATGAGGCGTGCGGTGATACTTGAGCGAACGCTCATATCAGGGCCCGCCCATTTCACTCGTTTCTTGGGATCAGCAACAGCGAACCGTTCAGCCATGTCCCGATAAAATTCGCGCCATCGTTCAAGGAGTCGCCGGTTCTTGACACCATCAAGCCACGCATGGGTGGCGGCCACGTTGCTCCCTAGCTGTTTACTCGTCGCTACGAAGTTACGCAAACAGTCTAGGAAGGCAGCACTGTCTTGAAGAGATAAATCTGCGAGATAGTTGCCGAAGTGAAGATGGGCGATAACGTCGTTAATGGTCCAGTTCTTGAATTGAGTTGTGCACTCCCAACTTTGCTCCGGTAATCGCTCAAGAAGCGAGAAAACCTCATCACTCTCCGTTTGGAAATCTATAGCTTGTTCTATCATATGCTGACTCGCTGAATTTCATTGCCCGACGGTACAATGGATAACTACTACTCTCTGCCTATGGGTGTCCAGCCAGGTCCCCTCTCTTCATTTTTCATCACTCGGACAGAGCCCTCCTGTAGTTCCTGAATGACGTGAGTGGCGAACTCGGCGATCTCTGGCTCTCCCCCGGCTACCGCTACCTGTTTCACGCCCATCGCTGCCATTTTGCGAATGCGTTCGTGAATCTCCTCGGGGGGCTAGGAAGGTAGGGTCCTTGATTAGCTGTTCGATGACGCGCGGCGCATCTTCCAACTTGCACTCCGCGCACTATCCACTTTAGAGGTCAAGATGGCGCATTCTTTCTCGGGCAGAAATAAAGATGGCTTTCAGAGAGGCGCAACAAACAATATCACACCGACATGCTGCTGGGGTAGAAGCTGCCAGGCAGTTAAGAACGCGTCTTTTCGGGGGTGACCCCTTGCGCACGTATGCAAGGGGTCGGCCTGCACGAACTTTCTCAGAGAGGACTCGCCAGGAGAAACAACGTCGATCACCCTCTTCCGTAGCAGTGACAGAAATTATGTTATTCGAGAATCAGCCGAGGGCCGAAACCTGCATCGCCTTCCTTCGAATAGTAAATGACCTTTCCATCGTTCGCTTTACCCTGTTTCTGAATAAGCCAGCGAACCTCGTTCGCGCCTGCGGCCAACGCGTGCACGACATCCGCTGTGACATCCCACCGAACCGTCTCTCCGGACGTCAAGCTGTTCGAATGGAGCATCCTTGCCGTTGGGGTTGCGGTCGCGCCAAGTTGCCCGCCTTTCCATTTGACGTCGCATTCAGGCCGGTTGTTGCCGATCTCGTTATCTGTCGCACAATGATGGGTTACGCCCGGACCACTCCCGCGATTAACACTTTCTTTCGGTTGTCCCCACACAAAGCCGTTGCCCTCAGTAAACGGTTGCAGTAACCGATGTATATCCACGAAGCCACCCGCCTGACCCCAGTCGTGCACTTTGTCGACGGTCAATTCGAGCGTTGCGGTTGTGGGAGGAAACAAGACGCCAGACAAGTCAAACGCAACGACCGTGTGCGTGTGCTTCTCGACAACAAGACGCAGATTGGCTCCCTCGTTGGTATCCTTGGAATCTTGTCGCACGAAGCTATCACGTGCGACAGGCACGATCCGCGCGCCTGGCCCTTCTTCAACCGTGAAGCGCGCCATAATCGGATCGTGGTCGCTGACCCGCTTATTCTGCGCAAACTCGGCGTTGATATGAACGATGTCAACCTCCGCCTGTATGGAAGGGGTCGCCTCAGTGAGCGCTTGTAGAGAGGCTGTATTCTTAACGATGAAAGGGAGGTAAATCTTGGGGACGATGATGTCATCTACTAGTTGTGAGTTGCCATCAGCAACAGCATTGTACCGTTTTTCTTTCGAGAGGACACTGGCCAAGCTGGCCGAATGAGGCTCGGCAAGGGTGGTCCCCACGACCGAAGAGAACGGATCATACGTCCCACCAGCGATAATTACGTTGGCGCTCGGATCGCACGCTAGAATGTTATCTGTGAAGTTCCTTACGACTTGGGCCTGCGCGAGACGCTGCGCCTGCGAATTGGCTATTGGTGGCTGTTGTACGCCGAATAACGGGTCATCTGCCTCCTGAGAAACCAAATTGAGATTGATGAGATAAAACGTTTCTCCGCCGATTTGCACCTCAAGTACGAGCGGCTTTGCTGTTGTCGTCCAAGCCAGATTGGTCGGGTCAATCAGACCGGGATTGGGATTCAACTGCGGAGTTCCACCGACGCAGTCGACCGTGGTGGGCGTGACCGCGTCACCTCCGGAACGCGTTGTCACGGTGACACTGATCGGATTGTAGAGAATCACATTCCGAGGATTTTCTCCCGGCTGATCGCTGTTCTGGTTGTTCAGCGGATTAATCCACAGGGCGTTGTAGGATGGTCCACCATTGCCCACGATCGTCGATCTCATGAGGTTCAGTGTCCCTGAGGAGTCGGCTATACCGTCGTCGCCGGGCCCGCTATCGTCCCCGACGTCTTGCAACATCGCGATAGTCGGGGATTTGAGGTTATTGACGAACTGGCTCGCAAGGGCGTTGAACTTCTCTTTCTCTAATGGAGCATCTCCAGCCAGATCAACATTATAAGAGGCAAGAGTGAACTGGTTCGCCGACGGCACGAGGTTCGTCGTGTCTGAAATCACGGTAGTTATGGTGATAGGTCGAGACTGATCGGTGACCAACAGCTCATAGTTACCGAAGCTATAGTCAATCACGCCAATCGTATTGCTGTACGTAGCATTGACGTCAACATTGGGTGCTCCACTTGGGAAGAAGGCGTAATCAAGCTGGATTCGCTCAGGGTTGAAATCGTTTGGAGTGATGTAAAGCCCGCCACGCTCAGTGAATAGTCCAGCGTTGACGCCATTATCTCCCACCACCCAGACTTCACCAAAACGGTTCGTTGGACCAACGACGGTAGCATCCGTCACTTGTACCCGCATCCCTTCCAGGCTCTCCCAGAAGTCGATGCCGTCAATGGCCGGCAAGTAGAGGGCAGAGGGATTCTCGACCGTGCCGGTTCCGTCGTCAGTGTTGATCATCATATCTGGTGGGATGCGCCCACCCTCGCCGATCACGACAGCCGCAGGCAGCGGGTTGCCGCTGGAATTAAGGATAGTGGTTGCAGAGATAACCTCGGTATTGGTGAGATTGCCGGAGCCGGGGCCGCCATGGCGAAGCTCGTTTACAAGGCCAGTTACTGTAACATTATCACCGACATTTACGGTCTGTGTTATCGTCGTCGAGATAAAAATTCCCTCGGACGTCGCGGGGTCGCCATCGCCGGTGGGGTCTTGTAGCCAGTACCCATCCGCCGCACGGAGCGTAACCGTGCCGGAGATAGTAACGTTCTGGCCAATATAGGGAGAAACATGACCGGCGCTCTGAACTTCAGAAATCGCCAACGATAGCGAGGGTGGTAAAGTGTTAATCGGCGTCACGTCGCTGGCTGTGATTGCCCCGACGCCGTCAGCAGTCACGATGGCGGTATTGGAAATTGTCTCTACACCCGGAGGCAGCGTAGGATCGACATTCACAACCAGAGTGGTCTGGGCAGTGTTCCCTGACGAGAGATCTCCAATGTTAAACCCACAGGCTGTTCCTGCCCCAGCGCCGTCGGCGCAGCTCCACCCGGACGTGCTTGCGCTGGCATTGAACGTCGTATTGGCCGGCACGGTGTCGGTTATTATCACCCCGGTCGCTAGTACGCCCGTGTTGGTCACCACCAGGGTATAGGTCAGGTTGTCGCCTGGCGCCACGGTTACGCCGCCGTCATCTTTCTTCAAGCTGAGGTTCGGCAAGTTGTCATCTACGCTAATGGTGGTCGAGTCCGAATTGTTGTCAGGGTTCGAATCGATCGCTTCAGGACTAACGAAGGCCGATACAGAAAACTGGCCAGACTGGCTGGCGGCCACTACAATCTGGCGAGTCGTTGATTGACCAGGATTGAGCGTCTGCACGGAACAGCTCACAACATTGTTGTCGACAGCGCAGCCACTCGTCGCCGACTGAAATTGCAATGCCGGAGGGAGTGAGACCCCTGCAAGGGCGGCCGCCGGGTCGGGTCCGGAGTTGCTGATAGCCACAATAAGGTTCACATCCTCGCCAACGGTCGCCGATGACGGCGAGTTGAGCGTGATCCCGAAGTCTGCGATGGAAGTTGTCTGCCCTCGACTCACGCCGCTGACACCAAGTGTGAGGATGAATGCAAAACCAAGGCTCACGATGGGGGACAGCAGTGGGGTGGCTGGCTGGTTCATTGAGGGGCCCTCCCTAGGTAGTGAACGCCTCAGCAGAGAGGCAAGCCTATTACAACATTCCCCAAATAGGCAAATGCTACCTCGGAGAATAGGCGATCACGCAACTGAAAGTCAAGACGCAACGAGAACTCTTGTGATTGCCCACAGAGGGCACTCATCAGAATCTTCTTGTGAGCCTATGGTAGGCCAAATCGAACGACGTTGCCTCTTTTCTGACAAAAGAAAAACCGTACCATGCAAGGGAATTGAAGCTTGTCACCGCAATGACAATGTGGTGAAGCACGGTCCTGCAGCGGTGGCCCTCGTATCATGTCTCATAAGTTCGCGAGCGAGTAAGGTCCCTGTGGACTACGGCGGCTGTGACGCCGCTTTGGCTGGGCGTGGGGCGCCGAGTGGGAGTCGCGGCTTGCTTTCAACAACAGCGCCGTCGTCGCTCCGCTTTACCGGCGCACTCCATACGGGACGCTAGCCACTCCGTTGTCCTGCTAATGAACTTGCGAGACGCGGTACTAGTGACGCACCTGCCCGTCCCGTTTCTTAGTTGCCAGCGATCGTTCCTTGTACTTGCTTCGCGTCTATCACGTTCAGGAAGGGAAACGTGATGCATGCTCCAGCGTCGTCCCGAACTCCTCGGAGCAGAGACCCAGTCACGGTTGTCTGGGTTATTGTCTGCGTGGGTTCATCAAGCGAGGCATACAGGCAATTGTCAAAATCAAGCAAATTGTAAGGATACGGAGGACGCCAGATTATCCCGTCTCCGAAGGGTCCCGTGATAGCCGTTGCGAGAACAGCAGAGTTCGTGTCTGGCGTATCGTCAACAATCCCTGGGATACCGTTGGTATAGGTGATGACACGGGTAAAAAGATACGTGTGTGTCTCAACGCTTCTATCAGGATTGGTGATGGTTAGGGTGGTAGGCCGATTCTGAAAGAGAGAAATGAGGTCATCTTGGCTCGGGTTCGGCTCGTCGTTCTGGCGGATGGCATTGGCCTGATATCCTTGGGCAGGGATGGAGAAACGCAGCTCGGTCGTCATGCCGTCCATAGGCTGATTCTGCATGATCAGTGCAAGAGGATTGAACGTCGTCTTAAACTCTTCACCAAAATTCACCACATTAACGTTGCGAGAGGTCACAATATTGTTCGCGGCATCGCGAAAATGAATGGTATGCGCTCCCGCAGATGCTAGCCCCCAGTTAAAGAGAACCGCCCCGCCTACATTCGGATCGCCACCACAGAAAGATGCTGCGTCACCGCGAGAGAGCCCTGTCGCGAACTGGAGCGTAGCGGGCGAGTCATCAAGAGAAAAAGACGTAATGATTCCATTACAGTCGATGAAGCGAAGCACGTAGATGCCGCTGACGTTTTCGCCCTCCTGGGGAGACTCAATGATCACCTCAGGTTGGGCCTGAACAACATATGGGAAAACCAGCAGTGCGGTGAGAATATAGAGCGAGAAGCGCGTCATGCTCTGTTCTCCTTCGTAAGAGTTTGCTCAATTTTCTGAAGGCCAGGCTAAACCCTAGCATAAAGGAAGAATTTTTCACACACCTACCTGGTGGACGGTGTGGTCTCATCTGATCGATATTGGGGCTGACGCAATTGAGCGATCAAGTGTTCAAGGAATGGCCGTTCTTTTGGTGGCGCGAGGGTCAGAGCGCGCTGCGCGTGCGCAAGCGCTTGCTCAGAACGACCCGTAGCTCGATAGAGCTGCGCGAGTGTTATGTGGCTGGTCACATCGTCAGGAGCCAACTTGAGAGTATGCTGAAACTGCCGCTCCGCCGCTTCCAGGCGCCCCATCATACCATAGATAACGCCGAGCGCTTTGTAGGCCTCCACCGACTCCGGTCTACGGGCCACCGCCTTTTCGTAGGCGCGGGCTGCCTCTGGCCATTGACGCGTTTTCGTGTAGAGTGCTCCCAAAGCTAGATACGTCTGATCAAAGGTGTTATCCAAGACCAACGAATGCTGATACTTCTCGAGAGCCTTGTTCGTATCGCCCATCATGAAATGGGTGGTTCCCCATTCGTTCCAAACATGAGGGGTGTGGGGGCTGAGGGCGGTTGCTTGTTGGTACAAAGCTGCAGAGCGTTGGAGGTGGGTAGTTCGCTCAGTCACAACGCTGGCATGTCGCGCCCAAATTTGGTGTAAGCGTGCCAAACCTGCCGTATAATCAAGCTTCAAGGGGTTCACGTTACGGGCGTGCACTAATGCCCGTTCTGCCTCTCGAAAGAGACGTTCCCGTTCTGCTGAGTCGATAGACTGTTTGGCTTTTTCGATAAACACGTCAGCCAGGAAAAGGAAGTAGAAATCTTGCTGTGGCGTCAGCGCTGCCGCGCGTTGACCAAACGCGATGGCCAAATCATATTGCCTGCTTGCGTGATACGCTAACCATCCTTGCCGGTAGTAAATATCCGCCCGGACGATATCGACATTCGTCTTGATGATGACAAAAATAATACCCCCAGCCAGGACGGAATATATGAGCCCTCTTGCTCCCACCATCGTGCGTAAGGGGAGTTGTTCGCCAAACAGCAACGCACCACCGATCGCCAGCATCGCGAGGCCCACAAACACGTAGTACGGCACAGGGATGAAAGCCGGATCGCTCCCAAATAACAAGGTGCTCTGGTGAACAGCCGCGAATATGAGCGTGCCCACCACGGCAACGCCGGTGTAGACTCCACACTGCTTCAGAACTTGCAGCAAAGAGACCGAGGTTGCTGCGGGCATGTAGACCCCCTCCCACGCTTCGCGCTTCCCCCCTTTTGCAAAGGGGGGGGAGAGAGGATTTACCTCTACCGGGGCAGAGAAAAGAGGCATTGTCTCCATGACGATCGTTCCGGCAATTAAGCAGGTGATGGTGAAGAGCCACACAATGCTCAAGAAATGCGTCTTCTCAATCTGAGGAGAAAAGAAGGCATAGACCATCGTCATCAGAGCGCAACCAACCAACAAACTGTTCACGATGAGCGAGTGACTGAGTTGAAAGCGACTGTGTGAGTTCCTTCGCGAGGTGGCCCGCGGAGGTCTCGCTGCTTCTTTGGTCAAACTGACAGATGTCTCCTCGAAACGTCCCATTGCAACGAACACTGCCGCATAAGTCCAGAAATACGTGCGTGTAGCGACAATGGCAATTCCGAAGGTTATTTCAACGACATGGGTGACAAGAGCCGAGAGCAAAGAAATAACGAGAAGAAGGAGATGCATATTTGCCTTCTCTTCCTCTTGTTGTTGACCAACCTGACGATGAGCAAATCCATACCAGCCCAGGTAGACAAATAACCCCCCAAGCATCCCTAACGGTAAAGCGACGCCGCAAAAGCGCCAAGAGTCATCAAGCATCCGCACAAACAGCGTCGCTCCTATGCCACCTGCTCCCCACAAGCCGAGAAAAACCTTGCGCTCCACCGTTGAACGGACGACGCCCGTTTCTCTGAGGCCACAGTAGATCAGAGTCGTGAAAAAGAGAAAATACAGCGTGAACCCCACAAAGCCGGTCGTTGCCAGCACGTCAAACGTTTCATTGTGGGAACGGTCGGGAAATGATACGCGGCTTTCAACTTGCGCGAGTTCAGGAGAATAATAAGGATAATAGGCGACAAGCAAAGTGTCCGGCCCATACCCGATAGCGGCGCGTACAGGATCCGCGGTGATAAGATCAACCGTTCCTTGCCAGATGAGTATGCGTACTTGCCCCGTACGTTCGAAGACGCGACCGAGGCGGCCTACATAGGGAAGATCGCGCACGAACGTCAAAGGCGAATCGGGCAGGATAAGGACCGTCAATAACAGCGCGATAAGACACCCACTGCCTAGCACGAGCGCAGCCCAGCGCCAGAGCCGGTGGACCAGGACCCACAACAAGATAAAGAGAAACAAGCTGAACAGCAGTCCCAACCACGGCCCCCGGCTTTGGGTAAAAAGAATGCACGCAAGCTGGGCAGACAATACGACGCTGTAAGCGGACAGGCGAAGAAGCGGGAACAACGGTTTGCGCAAGAGACGGGCGGCAACGAGCCAACTTATAGTGACGGCCACTCCAGCCAGAGATCCAACAAAAGGGCCTCTCCACCAGGCCACTATCTGCAACAGTACCGTCAGCCCCCCCCCAATAAGAACAACAACGTTCGTATTACGGGGGGCACGACTCGTGACCACCTCTCCTACTGACAAGAGCCGATATAACGTCAACGGGGTCGTCATGATCAAAAAGGCTGCAACGAAGATCGGATTGCCGAAGGAAGAAGTCACTCTCTGGGAGACATCTATTTTCCACGGCACGGGATCGACACCAGAGTGTTGAATGATTCCGTAGAGAGCAACCGGTAAGCTGACCACAAGCGCCGTGGTCAGCAACCGTTCTAGCTGCTCTTGGGTGCGTAAGAGCGTCGTTATAGAAAAGAAGATGACAAAGTAAGCGCTCGTGGTGTACAGGCCTTGCAGTCGTTCATAGGAGCCCCACAGGCTCAGACGAGGAGCAACGGAGAAAACGGTAGCGAAGACGTAGTCTGCGAAGAAAAGGAGCGCGAGCAAGAGAAGAGGGTTGGCCACAAGCCAGCGCCACAGGGGCGGCTGTGCTCCTTGGCTCTCGACGGGAGACCGGTGCTCGCGCTTTTGTCTTTCGAATCGTCCACGCCAATTCTCCAGTCCCTTCACCATCCACGCCAACACCATGATCAATGCAATAGAGCGAAGAAGCGCAATTTTATCCGGCTCGAAGAGGCGGCTGGAATGAACGTTGAAATAGAGCGGCGTTGTAATCAGCGCCGCCAACCAGCCCGCTTCGATGATCCGCTCACACCAGACGCTGAGCTTTGTGGTCATCTTCCTACACCGCAGGGGGAATCGGCATCGGCATGCCGTTTTTCTGCAGTGAGCGTTGCGCTGCTTCTAAGACTTTGACCACGCGCAATCCAGATCTTCCGTCACTGAGGGGTCGCTTCCGCTCACGCACACAGTCAAGGAAATGCAAGCATTCGAGTCGTAACGGTTCTTCGATTTTCAGATGCGGAATCGTAATATCGCCGAAGCGTAATGTGATGGATTCGGCAAACGTGTTGTAGTCCGTGTTGTGCTGCGCACTTTTGTCGTAAATTTTCAGTTTCTCGGTACTTTCGAGATCGTCGAACACCGCCATCTTCTGGCTGCCAACGACGGTGAGTTTTCTGATCTTATGGGGGTCGAGCCAGCTCACGTGAATATGCGCCATCGACGTGCCAGCAAAATTGAGCGCCAGGAATACTACGTCTTCAATACCGGGCTGTAGATACGACTGTCCCCACGCTGCCACCTCGGTCGGCTCTTTACCGAGGAGATAGAGAATTGATGAAACATCATGAGGTGCAAAATACCACAACGCATTCCCGTCATTGCGCACGGCGCCGAGGTTCACACGTTGATTGTAGATATAGTACACGTCCCCCAATTCCCCGGAATCGATCATTTGCTTCAGGCGATGAATCACCGGGTGGTACTCCAACAAATAGCCGACCATCAGAATACGCCCTTCCTGCTCTGCTCTCTGGACCAGCTCTTCGGCGTGAGTTGCTGTGAGCACGAACGGCTTTTCGACGAATACGTCTTTGCCCGCCTGCAAGGCTGCTTTGCACAGGTCGTACTGTGTCGAGACTGTTGTCGCGATGACGACCGCCTGAATTTCAGGATCCTCCAGTAAATCTGCGAACCGGGAGGTCACGCGTACGCTCGGTAGCTGGCCCTGCACCTGCTCGAGCTTTTTTTGATCGAGATCACAGACGTACTTCAGCGTGCAGTCCGGGATCTGGTAATAATTACGCGCCAGATTTTTTCCCCATCCTCCTGCGCCAACGAGGGCCACCTGTATCATTGTTGTTCTCCGTCGAGCACGCGAACGTTGCAATCTGAATGAACTGAGCACGCGCCCTAATGATGCTGATCAACTGCATGGAGCAATACGCTGAATGATGTGTCGATTGTCTTCAAACCAATTGAACGACCCTCAGGTTTTCTTTTTGATAACGGCGATTACACGCCTGACACGCTGCCGTTGCGTTGCCGTTCTTCGACACATCAAAAGCTAACTTGACTCCACAGTAGCACATCCATCCGCGTACACGTGCTGGGTTCCCAAAGGCAAGGGCGTAGTCGGGCACATCACGAGTCACCACTGAACCAGCGCCAATGAAACAGTAACACCCTAGGGTGACGCCACAAACGACCGTCGCATTGGCGCCGATACTGGCGCCGCGCTTCACCAGGGTGCGCTGGTACTCATGCCTACGAGACACATGACTGCGAGGATTGATCACGTTGGTAAACACCGCCGACGGTCCACAAAAGACGTCATCCTCAAGCGTTACTCCCTCGTATATCGAGACATTATTTTGAATCTTGACATTGTTGCCGACAACGCAACCAGGAGAGATGACGACATTCTGACCAAAATTGCAGTTCTCGCCAATGACGGTATTTTCCATAATGTGACAGAAATGCCAAATTTTTGTTCCATTCCCAATCGAGTACGGTTGTTCGATATACGAAGATTCGTGCACGAAATACTCTGCGTTGTCGTCCATGTTTTCCTCTGCTTGCGGGCCGATAAAAGAGATTACGGTTCTGCTTTGCCTGACGTTCTTTTACGCGCCGACAGAATCCCAAAATCCCAGAATCCCTTACTCATGCCAATCCCGTAGCTGAGATGAATAACGCTGAACACCCACGGCAACAGCAGCAAGTATCGCGGTCCGTGGCGAATCCCTATGAAACAAGAGCTGATGACGACTGCCGCAGCATACGCTCCCACATCCGCCATGAGAATCCATCTTCCCCACACTGAGAAGATGGCAGCTATACCGCTGACTACGGTTACGATGACGAATACTACGGGCACCAGATGCCGCCAATTGGTCGTCAGAAATACTTCCTGAAAGAGCCGCACCTTCCAGTAGCCTGTCCGGAATTGCTGCTTGGCGAGTTGAGGAAGAGAGTCACGAACAGACACGTATGACACAATCTCTGGATTGAAATGAATGCGGCCACCCTGTTGTAAAAACCGGTAGTTGAACTCGGCGTCTTGATTCCGAACCAATTCTTCATTCACGAGACCGACCCGATCAAATACTGCACGACGGTACGCGGCATGGGCGATGGTGTCGAAGATAGGGCCCGGCGTGCGGCGAACCCGGTATTGGGGGCCGCCTGAACCAATAGGAGAGTTTATAGCCAATGCGATGGCCTTGCCTATAGTGCCTTCACTCTCACTGACTATGATGCCGCCCACGGCGTCTACTTCAGGATAGTCTTGCAGGGTCTGGACGCTCAGGCTGATAAGAGTTGAGCTAATGCGGGCGTGAGCGCATATGATAAAAATTACGTCTCCTTTACTCGCCAAGATTCCAGTATTCATAGCGACTGGAGTTATGCGTTGTGGATTTTCTAGAAGTCGTATCTGATGATTGTGCTGTAACTTGGCTTGTACGATTTCCCTGGAACGATCTGAGCTTTGACCATCGACCACGAGGATCTCTAACTTTTCGCCCGGATAATTGTTAGCCAGAATCGAATCAAGGCAGGCGCCGATGTGTCGTTCTTCGTTACGCATCGGGATAATGACTGAGACGAGAGGTAAAGCGTTTGAACTTGTCATTGAGTTGATTGAGGTCGGGCGTTTTATGGCGGCTCCAGGATAGATTTTTTTCTCACAGTTTGAAGACACCGAAGAAAATCTCGCCCCTGAACCTGGGGATCAGCCAGTCGCATAGATCGTCTCTCCTTAGTGGAGACAATGCGATCGTTCCCTTTCCAACAAACTCCAGCGTAAATAGAGTCCTGGTGATCGAACAAGATTTGGTGATTCGCTTACCTCGCGACATCTCTATAGATCCTGATCATCTGCGCTACATTTACGTTCCAGTCGTACAATCTTTTCACCCGCTCTCGACCGGCTTTGCCCATTTTCCACCGTAAGTCTTCGTCATGTATCAGTTGTTCGATCGCTGCCGCCGCTGCTTCAGGATGCTGAGGAGGAACGACCATACCGGTCACACGATGTTCAACGACTTCAGGGAGTCCTCCGATGTTGGTCACCACCACCGGCTTTTCACAGGCCGACGCTTCGAGAATCGCCACACCAAAGCTCTCACTCTCAGCTGACAACGCCACGAAAATCGTTAGCATGTTGTCATAGTCTACGATCTGATCATAATGGACTCGTCCGGCAAACGTTGTCCGATTTTCGATGCCGAGTTCCTTGGCGAGCTTCTTTAATGGCATTTCGAGCGGGCCGCCGCCAACGATCAATAGCTTCAGTGGGAGGTTGGGATACTTCTTCGCTAAAATCCCAAAAGCCTGAATGAGATATTCGACACCGTATGTTTTGTCCAACCCCTTTACCGTGCCAATGACGATGTCGTCTTTGGCAAAGAGACTCGTAACCGCCCGTGGTTTGAAGCGCTCCAAGTCAATGCCAAAGGGCGTGACCTCGATGGGTTTTTCCGTGTACCTGGTCGTTTCTTTCGCCATCACACGGCTAGTGGAAAGAACGCTGTCCGCTTTTCGTAGGGTGAATTTTATCAGCGCGCGATGAACAAACGATTTTCGAGGAAATTCGAAGATATCTGCTCCCCACACCGACACGAGATATGGATGAAATCCTGATAACGCGCCGATGAGGCCATAGCTGCTAGCGAAATGCGCGTGGAGGATGTCTGGTTGAAAGTCGACGATCATCCGCCGCAGCCGCGGAACCGCTTTTAAGTAAATGAGCTTGGCAATTTTGGTTGCCCTTACCTCGGCAATAGAGCTGGGGAGCCGCAGTGAGTATACCTGGATATTTTTGTAGTTCTCGTAGAGAGAAACGTCATAATTTTGCAGCCCGAACAGACAGAGGTCCAACCCTTGTTCGGCCAACGAGGTTGCCCACTTGATCGTGTGGGCGGATCCTGGATTTGACAGCAGGAGAATTCGCATATCTCAACGTTGGTTCTCGATCTCTTCAATCATGTGTAAAAGTTGTTTCGCGCGATGCGACCAGGAGTGCGTCGTCTGTATCGCGCGATATCCATTTCCTCCCAAGTGACGAGCCAACGCAGGATTCTCGATTAACTGGCTAATGCCATCGGCGAGAGCCGCAGCGGTGGGCTCAACGACGAGCCCAGCCTGTAGTTCTCTTACGAGCGTGGCGGTCTCGCGGCAGGCCGTCACCACCAACGGGCGTCCATAAGACATATAATCAAACAGTTTGACCGGCATGGCCAATTCGGTATATGTATTCACACGCAGCGGAACGACTGCGATGGTGGCCGAAGACAGGATCTCTGGCAGTTCATCAAACGTTCGCGACTCGACCGTCAGCCAGAAAGCGTGGCGCGATGGATGATCACGGATAAAGTCAACGTTGCTAGATATGAAATGACAGCGGGTAGTCGGATGGCGAACGACCACTTGTTCCATTGCGTGCAAGAGGAGATCACTACCGTAGCGAAAACTGGCTTCACCGGCAAACACAACAATCGGCGGCTCACAAGATGGCGGAATCCAGCCGCGATTAGCCCGTCCGCCGGGCGGCAGCAAGCCGAACTTCTCTATGTTTTTCTTTTTTTTTAAGAAAGTGAAGGCTTGGGAGCTGCCAAAGTGCGCCGCCAAACCCGACGAGGGAAAGAGGAGGGCGTCGGCCAGACGCAGGTATGCTTCAATCGAGCGTCGCCAGCCCCAGTCTAGTAGCGTTACTTTCCATCCACGACGCGGATAGAGGTGGGGAAACAATTGATAGGCATCTGGAATGTAGACTGCGATGGGAAGGCTTCGCCGACGGGCCAGAGCTAGAAATAACAAGTCAATCTCCGTCGCAGTAGAAGTCGAGGCTTCAACATAGACAGCGCGGGTATGGCGCAACCCGCCGCGCCATAAAAAGCGCATGATGGCAAAACGTCGCGGGGTGCGATTGCCAGAAAGCAGGGTCGTTGGCGTTAGCGACGTGAGCGCAGCATGCATGTTATGAATACGGATGGGGCGTGCGCGGTCCAGTTGTTGCAAGTCAAACATGCCGAGCACAACGATGTGAGAGGGCGTACTCATTGCCATCTACTTCGGGTTTGTTAACCAAAAAACTGCACGGGCTGCAACAACCCTGCTGGACGGCATTGGTCCTGGGCAACCTTCCACTTTATGTAGCGCATCAGGGAGACGGCTCATGGAGGAACCTCAATCATGCGACGCAACCACAATTCAAGATTGATCCATCGCCAAACCGGCGAAGGCAAGTCGCGCTTGCCAGCAGCATGAGCGTCGAGCGCCTTGACGATTTGCCGGAACTGGAAATAACCTCGTGTGCGGAAGCGCGCCGAGTGTACGATATCTTGCACCCAGTCGTGCAGCTCGTTGGCTAGCCACAGACGTTCCGGCGTAACGAAACCCATTTTATCCGTGCGCAAACGAACCGGTTCAGGCACAATATTTCGTAGAGCGTCGCGTAGTATCGCTTTTGTCAGTCCGCCCTTTATCTTTAGCTCGCCGGGGAGGGCAAAAACGAACTCGACCAGTCGGTAATCGAGAAAAGGAACACGTGCCTCGATCGAATGCGCCATCGAGTTGCGATCTTCATAATGCAACAGTGCCGGCAAACGGTAACGGGTCAGCAGCAAATACAGATGATCGGCAAAGGGATCGTGATACTGGCCCGAAAATAACTCTATCCGCCTGTGACGATAGTGTTGCAAAAAATCGGGACACAGGCCTAGCCTTGCTTCGTGTCGTTCTCGGTCGACCAAGGCGACCAAAGACGAGGGGGCATACAAGCGCGCCAGTCGCAACGCCATGCGGGTAAGCGGTGCGCCATAGAGCCGGTGATAAGCGGTCGCCTCTTTTAAGAAATGGCAAATACGGCCTTGCTGAAGAGCGCTTTTCCAGGAATACGCAAAACATTCCGGATAGCCCGCCACTAGCTCGTCACCGCCCTGGCCATCTAACAGCACCTTGACACCCCGTTCCGCAGCCTTGGCCATTACGCGCCACTGAGCATAGATGCTTGTCGAAACAAACGGCTCGTCCTGATGCCAGATCAACTCGGGAAGAACCTCAGGAAGCTGGGCGCCATCAGGGAACGTGTAGTTTGGCTCGGCACCAGTGGCAGCCAAGACCTGCTCGATATACTTGCGCTCATCGAAACGTTCATCCGTAAAACAAGAAGAAAACGTTTTCTGCTGTTCGCCAACGAGTCGCGGAGGCAGAACGTGGTCGCCAAAGAGGAGTTTGTTTGCCACACCGACAATCGCGGAGGAATCCAACCCTCCGCTCAGACATGTGCCAATGGCGACATCGCTACGCAAGTGGAGGCGCACAGCGTCTTCAAAGAGGTTGTAAAACGTTTTGACAGAGCTAGTGTCATCAGTGCCCGGTTCTTCTCGAGGCTGTGGATTGACACTCCAGTAACGTCGCAGAGTCAACTGTTTATCGTGTAAAACTAAAGCACGAGCCGGAAGAAGTTGCTTAATCCCTGCAAAACAGGTTTCGTCGGTATGATCCAGATTCCCGCGATAGAGATAGTCGTAAATCAGCGGATCATGCGGTAAGCGCGGAATGCCGGGAAGGTGCAGCAGTGCTTTAATCTCAGAGGCAAAAGCAAATGTCTCGGTGTTCCAGAAGTAATAAAACGGCTTGATGCCGAAGCGATCGCGCGCGCAGAAGAGTTGTCGCCGCTGATTATCCCACAGCGCCAGGGCCCACATGCCGTTAAGGCGTGCAAGACAATCGCCTCCCCACTGTTGATACGCCGTCAGTATGACCTCGGTATCTGTATCTGAGTGAAAGTGGTGGCCGTAGCCCGCTAATTCGGTCCGTAGCTCGAGATAGTTGTAGATTTCGCCATTAAAAATCAGCCAGCAATTTCCATCTGCGCTCACCATAGGTTGATGCCCGGCTGCGGACAGATCAAGAATGGATAAACGCCGAAAGCCGAAGGCCAAATCAAATGCCCCGTTTGTTGTCTCGACTACGTGTGGCAAGCTCAGAGCATCTATTGTTTCATCGCCGGAGCACTGTCTCACACCGCCATTGGAGGTGTTGACGAGCAGATAACCCTCGTCATCAGGCCCACGATGGCGCAGGGCAGTGGCGGCGCGCTGTATAAGTACAGGCTCAATCGGATGATGGTGTAAGCGCCAGAGGCCGACAATACCGCACATTAGCGTTTTTTCCTTCGCTGTGTTGACGCCACGATCTGCTCGTATGCCGCTTTTAACCCGGCGGCAATTTTCAGCGGGTCATGCCAGGTTTCTACGTAAGCGCGACTACGCCGCCCCACTTCGAGTAGTTCATGCTTACGGGTAGTGAGCCACTCTTTCAGGGTCCCATAAAGCGTGGTTGGAGTGGCGTTGATGATCGGCAAATCCCGACGCATCTGAGCGGGAATAAATTTTAAATCTTCATGACGAATGTAGCAGATCACAGGCTTCCCCAGAGCCATGAGTTCTACAGCCAAGCCGCCATACCAACCGATAAGTAATTGGTCAATGAGCAGATCGGCGCGCTGATAGAGTCGCTGGGCTTCGGTATGGGAAAGCCCCTCTACCAGGATAAACTCACACGGCACGCCTTCATTTTGTAACCGCGCTACCGCGTCCAGCACGAAGCGGGTGCCTTTCACACGACGATGACTGGGGGCGTGCAGCACGATCGGCTTCTCTGAGCGAACTCCAGAATTGCAAACAGGTCTCCACTCCCGCGGATCAACGCTCGCATACGGGAGAAATTGTGTCTGTTGCGGTAATACATACAACAGATCCGGATTGAGCGCGTACAGGCAGTCGGCGTAGCGGGCAATACGGGCAATACGACCCCGTTTCTGCTGATCTGAACTGGCCGAGTAATAGCCAGCTTCCACCTCGGTGGCAGCGGTAAGAGCGAAGTGTGCTTGGCAAAAATCTCCCTGTCGTGCGTCATCGCCCTGAAATGTCACGACAATTCCTTTACCGGCCCAGTGCAATAACGGCAGATCGCGCAGTTCCACCAGACGCGCATAGAGTCGATACAGTCGCCATAGGTAGGCGGAATAGCCTTCTGGTTTTCTCACTACTTGTTGCGGCATGAGTGTCTGGCCGAAATTAAAGTGGAGAATGTCGAACTCCCGCAGCGCCCTCCACAGTACGTGCCAGCGTTTCACCTCCAACGCCAGGCGGCTTTCGTCCTGAGCGAGCAACACTTCATCTGCCTGATACTGGAAATAGTTTTGTCGCGTCACAATCGACCAACTGTCCAAGCCGAGTGCGCGCTCTGCCCGCGCCAGTCCTGGTGGATTGCCGCCGGTGGCGCTGGGCCAGTGCAAGACGCGGAGCCTGCTCAAGCTGACCTCACCAGGCTAGCGACGTACCTGCGTATACCCGTTGCAAAACCGATCTGCGGCTTGCCGAGCAAGTGCGTCATTTTGCTGATGTTACCAACCAGATGTGGCGCTTGGTTGACGGCGTGCATCTCAAAGCGCGGCGTTTTGCCCACAGCCTCACCAATAAGGTTGCTAATCTGCCGCAGACTCAGCACGTCCGGACCGCCGATGTTGATGGTGTGACTATCCTGGAGATCAAGCGCACGCTGGATGGCGGCAGCCGCGTCAGAGGCATAGGTAGGGTTGAGGTGTAGGCCCTCTGGTCCCTGCAAAGTGATTGGTTGCCCGTCGATAACTGCCTGTACGAGCCGTGGGATGAGCATTGTAGGTCGTTGACCGGGACCGTAGACAAAAAAGAAGCGTAACACGATCACATTCATAAACGGCGTGTAGTTGCCCGCCAAAATTTCAGCGCACAGTCGCGTGTTGAGATAAAATGGCAAGCCTTGCTCGTAGGGAATTTGCGCGTCTTCAGAAAATGCCTGCGTACCATGACCGTAGACGCCGCCAGAGGAGGCCAAGATAAAGGTGTGAGCGTCGGCGCGACGGGCGTAGTCGAGCAACCGCAGCGTGCTCACGGTGTTGACTTGAAATACCTGGTCAGCCTGCTCTGGAAAGTCGCGAAACCGCGCTGACTGCGCCAGATGGATCACGGCGTCTACCTTGCCAGGCAACGTTTTCGTGTCCCACGGTGTGGACAGATCAATGCTCTGTATGTCCACGTTGGGCAAAGGGTTGGCCAGCGCGGTGCGTGCAGTGGCGCAGATTCGCCACTGCCGATGCAAGCTCTGCATAAGGTGGGCGCCGACTAGACCGGAGCCCCCAGTAATCACACAGTTCTTCACGACGCGGTATCCCTGTGAAGACTACGCATGTTGAAGGGATTAATCGGAGCGCTTGGCTGGAGGCCAATGGAACGATTAATAGAATCAAAGACCCTGCCTACGGCCTGTGTCGAATGATGTTTGAGCACGAATGCGCGTGAGCGTTTGCCGATGTCATCCAAGACGGCGCGATTCAACGCCAGCTCTCGGATACGCTCTTTCACAGTGAGAGGTGAGCACTGGATAATCGGAATTTCAGCCACTTTCACAAGTCCTGCAGCAATATACAGCGCTTCCAGATCGGCGCGTAGATAGCAGAGCACGGGCTTCTCCATGGCCATAGCTTCTAGTGCAAACATAGCATACCAGCCAATAATCAACTGATCGGCGACAACATCGACAGATGCCATAATCTCGCGCACTTTGGAATTCGGCGCCCGCTCCAGAATAATCAGTTCAATGTTCAGTCCCTCAGCAACCAGTTCGTTGACAGCGTTGATAAAGAACTGAGTGCCTTTGATGGTGCGATGGTTTGGTGCGTGCAAAATGCGGAGTGGGCGCTGGTCAACCAGCGGAGCGTGCACGCTCCGCTGGTCTAGCGGGTGCCAGCGGTCGACATCAATGGAAAAGTGGGCCAGCATCAGTGTATCCCAGTAGTAGAGGTAATCAACCCATTCACAACCGCCAATCATGTGATCGGCCCACTGTGTCCACAGGTCGATCCGTGCAGCGGTACGCCGACGATGAAGTCGGTGGTGAGGATAGTCGCGCGCCATGGCGTCCTTAAAAAGCAGATTGGGGGAGCGTGACAGGTCTTGTACATCACTACCATAGGCCATGACCATCACTTTGACGTTCGCCAATTTGTACAGCATCGGCTCCACTCGCCACAATATCGGATAATTGCCCAACGGGCCGCCGTTGAAATACATGTACACGCAGTTGTATCTATAAAGTGCTCTCACCAGCAGATAGGGCGGCAGGAGCAAGGTACGCGGGATTCGCCCGCGGCCCCAGATAGTTTGCTCGCCGCGTACGTCAAACTCGTCGGTAATGTAGTAGACTCCATTGACAAAGGTTTCGCTCGTATAGCCGTACAGGGTCAGGGCTTGTTTGTGATAGACATTGTTGATTAACGGCAGTGGCCCAAGGCCAACGTCGACTTTTTTGGGGTACCACCTGGCACACGCGGCGACGAGCATCAAAAGCGGGAGCAGGCACAACGCAAAAAGGCCGCCCATAATGTTATAAGCAGCTCTCAGTATCATGCGCCGCCTAAACCGTTTTTCAGACTTCAAGAAAGGAGTTGCGGTGTTCTTGTCCAGTGTTGCACGCTGATGCTGCTCCATGGCTCTGCATCCTAACCAGTTGGCCGCACTCTAACTATATGATAGCTGCGTATGAGATTGAAGAGATATTGCCACTCGTTGCGCTCGATCACCTGCAAGCCATACAAGAGACCGACGTAGGTCAAGCAATACACCCCCTTCAGCACTAAACCAACGACCGGACTGAGTGTTGGGAGCAGCGGGGCGGTCACGGTGAAAGCAAGAGCAAGGCCAATAACCATCAGTGCTGGTCGCATCTCATAGACAACGGGATGCAGGCGTTGTGACGTGACAAAAAAGCCAAGGGTCAAAGTGACGTAAGAAAAGGCTGTCGTCCAGGCGGCAGCTACCATGCCCCACAGAGGAATGAACCAAAGGTTAAGCCCCACGTTGAGCAGTGCTGCGATCCAGGCGTAGACAGAGAAGTAGATTGTTTTTTTTGACAACGTGATCCCCAGGGCCGTAATTTGTGTTGATGCCGACGCCATCACCCCTAACGCCAGCGGTCCGATAGCAAGGGCTGCTGGGTAAAACGGGGGTGTGGATAACAGAGCTAGCGCCTCAGGAGCAAACGTAGTGACAGCGATACAGAGGAGACCAAAGCCAGCGAGTAAACGGGTCATCACCCGGCCATAAAAGACAGAGGCGATCTCACGCTGCTCTGCGTATACCTGCATCGCGTGCGGCGACCAGGCTTGGCCCAGGGCGCTATTAGCCAGGAGGAGCACCCCGGCCAGACTGTTGGCCACGGCGTACAGCCCGACTTGCTCGAAGGTCGACAAAGAGCCTAAAAGGAGTCGGTCTGAGGTGCCGAAAATCCAGTAGGCTGCTGTGGTTGGCACTAGGGGGGCACCATAAGCGAAGAGGCGACGCAGCCACTGGACGGAAAATACCGGGCGTAACATGGCGCGCGCCGTCCATAAACGCACGGGCAACATGACTACCGCCGCTGCTAGCGCGCCGCTCATCAGCCCAACAATTCCCCATCCTAGGACCACAACGGCAAACAAACTCGCCCCAACCGTCAACAACGTTGTCAGCGCGTTGAGTGTGGCAAAGAGGGAAGCACGGAACTGATTGCGCAGCACCTGACCACAGATCTCGTTGATGAGAGAGAAAGGGATAGCCACAAGGGCCAGTATGTACAACCTGCGTTGTTCGGCATGGCCGAAGGACCATTGAGAGAAGTGTTCCGCAAACGGCAAACAGAGAACCACTCCCATAAGGCTCCATCCCGCAAGAAAAATGACCCAGGTAGACGTGATTTCCTGTTTTTGGTGTGGTGTTTTCGCTTCAAAGAAATAACGGGCATAGGCTGAGTTGCCGCCTAATGCCAGCACGCTGCTGAGCAACCCCACCGCCGACATGACAAAGCTCCACGTGCCGTAGTCGGCTGGCGTGAAAAGGCGCGTGTAGATCGGCAGCGTGAGAAAGACTGTCGCCTTAAGCAAGACGTTGCCTACACCATAAATGAGAACCTCTTTAAGGAGCTGTCCAACACTCAACTGCGGTCTTCCTGCTTTGTTGGTTTCCAGTAGTAGCGCCAAGGATTGTTTATCCTAAAAAGCGCTCGCACCATTGTTCCACATTTAACAGTGACCATATCAGCAGGCGGCGATTCTGCTTGCCTTCCAGATGCTCAGCCACTAATTCCTGCACTGCCCGGCGGTCGAGGAACTCATAAATCCTCGCGCGGTGAGTGAACAGCCGACGGCGGACATACTCGATACTTTCTCCCGAGAACCAGCTAGCGTCCGGCGCCGAAAACCCCTGTTTCTCTCGGCTGATGATCTCATCAGGGATATACTGCTGCATGGTTTTGCGCAGCAGCAGCTTGCCGTCGTTGGTTTTGCCAAAATAGCGGGCTGTTTTGTGGCCTGGCTCATTTTCATTGAGACGCACGACCTCGCCCACATTGCCTAACTTCAAACGCACCGGCACCCGCATGGCGAACTCAACCAGGTCATTATCTAAAAAGGGCAGACGCGTCTCCAGACCCTGCGCCATACTCAACTTGTCTTCCACTACCAGAAGACCGTGCAAAAAGGTCTTGGCTTCAAAGTACAGCGAATGATTGATGTAGTCTTCGGGGCGAGTCAATTGTGGCGCATGCCGATCAAAGACATCGCGAAAGATATCGCGCGTCCACACGTGTTGGACGTCTGGCCAGATAGGCCGAAAAACTTGCTGGATCACGGTGTTCGGAATCAGACGCTGCCAGTAGAGGTAATATTTATCGATATAGTGTTCAAAATCAGTGTTGATGACTGCTCGATAGTACCGCCAGGGATAGCCGCCAAACAGCTCGTCACCACCACCACCTGATAATACCACTTTAACAAACTTGCTGGCTAATTGCGCGGCATAAAAATTTGGGTAGCTCTGACCAACGCGCGGTTCTTCCAGGTGCCAGGTTAAACGAGGAAGCACCCGCTCCATGTCGCCCGCCTTTAACACTACCTCATAGTGTTCGGTTTTGCACAGATAGGACAAATATTCAGCCGTCGCGCGCTCGTCAAAGCTCAATTCCAGGCCAGAGGCAGAGCGTAAGTCAAATCCACAGGTGAAAGTTTTGAGATAGGGCAAATGGTGGGCCGCGAACGCGGTGATTGAGCCCGAATCCATCCCGCCGCTCAAGTACGAGCCGACCTCAACATCGCTGATTAACTGGCGACGCACGGCCTGCCGAAAGAGCCGGTCTAGCTCTTCGATGTATTCGCGTTCATCGTCAGGACGTTCCGGCTCAACGAAATGATAGTCCCAATACCGTCGGATCAGACCATACGTCTGCGCACCCGAGGCGACGTGCATACAGCAGCCCGCCGGCAAAAGTCGGATGCCCGCAAAAAGGGTGCGGTCGGTAAAAAAATTCTGAAAAGTGAAATATTCTAAGAGCGCTTCTTTATCCAAGTCAACCTGACAGGCAGGATGGGCCAGTAAGGCTTTTATTTCTGAGGCAAAAAGAAAGAGGTGGCCGCACTGTGTGTAATACAGCGGCTTGACGCCGTAGCGATCACGGGCCAGGAAAAGCTCCCGGCGCTGACGATCCCAGATAGCGAAGGCGAACATGCCGTTCAAACGCGCCAACACTCGTTCTCCCCATTCAGCATATGCGTAGAGCAATACCTCCGTGTCGGTGCGTGAGCGGAACTGATACCCATACGTTTCTAATTCCGCACGCAATTCTTGGAAATTGTAAATTTCCCCATTATAGGTAATTGCGTATTGACCGTTTGCCGTCGTCATTGGTTGGTGCCCTGCAGCCGACAGATCAATAATCGCGAGCCGTCGGTGGCCGAGGCCCATAAAACAATCAGTGTAGATACCTTCGTCGCCCGGTCCGCGGTGGATCAGGGTGTCGCTCATTTTGCGCAGGACGGCGGAGGAAATAGGTGCGCCCTGCAAGTTAAAGACGCCGGTGATGCCACACATAGGTCGATGCTACTCTAGCTGTTTAACTCTATCCCCGTGGGCACGGAGTGTTTGCACTGTTTCTTGATCGGCCCGACGCCAGGTGATCAACCGGCGCATACCTTCCTCAAGATCCACCTGCCAGTGGAAGCCTAAATCACGCTCGGCGGCCTCTGTTGACCCGACGCGAGTCGTCACAAAAGTTTGCTCGGCTGGGTGGTACTCGACAGGAAGGTTGTTGCCGGTCAGCCGCAGCAAGAGTTCGGCGAGTTCCTTGATGGTAGTGCCAATGCCGCGACCCACATTGTAACACTCGCCGTTGACAGCAGCTTGCATCGCCAAAATGTTCGCTCGCGCCACATCGCCGACATAGACGAAATCATACTGCTGGCTCCCATCCCCATGGACAATAGGAGACAAGCCTTGGTCGAGGCGATCCAAAATTTTCATCATGACCGCTATATATGCGCCTTTGTAATCCTGCCCTGGGCCATACACGTTCATATAGCGCAGCCCCACCCACTCCACGCCATAGCGATGTCCTAACGACTTGAACATTTGCTCGCCGGCAATTTTGCTGGCCCCATAGAAGGTGACATTGTTGTAGGGATGAGCTTCAGTCATGGGTACGGTCAGGGCATCCCCATAGACCGACGCCGAAGAGGAGAACACCACTCGTTGCACTTTGTGTTTGATGGCCGCTTCGATAACATTGAAGGTCCCACGGATGTTGACGTCAAAGGCCGCCCGTGGATATTCGTGGCACTGCAGCAGCCACAGCGCTGCCAAGTGAAAGACCCCATCAATTCCTTCCATCGCCCGGTCGAGGATATCCGTGTGCAAAATGTCGCCGCCGTGGGGAAAGATGGAAACGCGGGGATCCTGTATGGCGGCGCGTAGGTTCTCGCGGTGTCCGCGAAAGAAGCTGTCGTAGACAATGATTTCGGCGACGTCAGTCCGGGTTAATTGCTCGACGAGGTGACTGCCGATAAACCCCGCGCCACCGATGACAAGCAGGCGTTTGTTCCTGAGGTTCATGTGGAATTTCACGACCTTTCCGAGTTGAAAATTACCTGTTCATTCGTCCTTGGAAACAGCCGCCTATATTCTGCAACAGCACTCTGTCTGCTGAGGAGTGAACGAAAACATTACTCTCATAGGCTCTATCAGCAATTGAGCGCCTTGCACACTGCCGTTGGCATATTGTCAGGTTTATTCCCACTCTCGCTTGCAGAATGAACCTCTTTGCAGTAAGCCTGCAAAACAGAATCCAGACGAGCAACAATCCGGACGAGCATGCATTACTTGATTACCGGCGGAGCGGGATTTATTGGTTCACATCTGGCTGAGCAACTGTGGCAAGAGGGGCACACCATAACCATCATTGATGATTGCTCCACCAGCTCTCTCGACAACCTCGCGTTCCTCATCGGAAAACCAAACTTTCACTACATTGTCGATACCGTTACGAACTCCTCCCTCCTGACGCAGCTTGTCGATGACTGTGATGTTATCTTTCACCTCGCTGCGTCGGTCGGGGTAAAATTAATCGTGGAGCATCCGGTGCGCACGATCGAGACGAACCTCAAAGGTACTGAAGTGGTTCTCCAGTGCGCCGAGAGGCAGAAAAAGAAAGTGCTCTTGACCAGCAGCTCAGAAGTCTACGGCAAAGCCAGCAAAACGCCTTTTTCTGAGACGGACAACTTGGTGTTAGGATCAACAAGCAAAACGCGCTGGAGCTATGCCTGTTCGAAAGCCATGGACGAGTTCTTGGCTTTGGCGTATTGGAAGGAAAAGGGACTGCCGGTAGTGATTGCTCGCCTCTTTAATACCGTAGGACCACGCCAAACAGATCGTTATGGTATGGTGATACCTACGTTCGTGCGTCAGGCGTTGCAAGAACGTCCCCTCACTGTTTATGGCGACGGCTCTCAATCTCGGTGTTTCACGCATGTTAACGACACCGTTGAGACGTTGATCCAACTGGCACACCATGCCGATGCTATTGGGGAAGTCTTCAATGTTGGCAACGATGAAGAAATGACGATAGAGGCGTTGGCTCGTCTTGTGAAAGACATGGCCGGGAGTTCTTCAGCAATCCACTATGTTCCGTATGATCAAGCCTACGAGGAAGGCTTTGAGGATATGGCTAGACGCGTGCCCGACCTCAGCAAGGTCAGATCTTTCCTCGGCCATCGTCCTCACCGCAACCTGCGGGGCATTGTGCACGATGTCATCAAATACGCGCGGCGGAACACGTATGCCTGATAGGGCCGCCCTGTTTTTTTCTCCCCTCCTTTCTTTCTTGTTCACCCTGGTTTTTGTTCCGGTGGTTCGCCATGTTGCTCTTCGTTGGGGGTATATTTCTTTGCCGAGAGCGGACAGGTGGCATCAATGCCCTATCCCCACCTTAGGTGGAGTCGCTTTTTTGCTCGGGTTTCTCTTTGCTATTTTTTTGTTTTCCTCGACGCTAGCGCT
>JBFWXH010000069.1:0-41728 GCA_050187625.1 Binatia bacterium | reverse complement strand
AACATTCGCCTAAAATCATTGCGCTCGCTCCTGGGACTCGCCCCTTCTGTGGGGCATTCCCCTGCAAGCCTCTATCAGAGCAAAACCGCTGAAATCATGAAAGATTCCCACCTTTACAGGGATGGCCCCACTGCCCCATCGGTGGTGATCGTCAGCGGAGGACGCATCCCGCGTTTGATTAAGTCCCGTAACACCTCCTGACAACTCTCCCTACTTTCACTAGTGGCCGTGGACAAGCTGAGTAACACTTTGCGCCCATCCTCACAGATCGCCCACACACAGAGCACGCCGGTTTTCTGCCCCCAGCGCCGTAGAGGTTCGTAGACGGTTTCGATAAAGAGGTCGGCCACCCTCTCCTCACTTAGATCCCGCGTCCGCCATACTTCATACTCTTCGTGCAAACTGGCACTACCTTCACTCACCGCGCTGTTCGACAGGACGAACTGCCCCAGGGCACTCTCCAACCCCGCCTCAATATCCCGTTGCGACATTCCTCCCACCTACAGCTCCACAATCAACCGCTTGCGCACGTCGCTGGTGTTCGCCACGTTCTGCCACAGCTGGGAGCGGTACGGCTGGGCTTGCCCCCGAATCTGCGGCAGCTTCACCCGTAATACCCCTTCGGCCGTCTTCAACGTCCCGTTCTCATAGCCATTGCGGTAACCAGTGTTCGCGCGGCGGCTCTCGTACCGTCCGCGCCCCAGAGCCGCCGCTTGTTCTTCCTCTAAGGCTTCTTGCAACACCCGCTCCGGGGCCAGGCGCACTAACAGACTCAACAATTCCTCCCCACTCTCGCCCTCGGTTCGCCCTTCTAATAATGCCCGCACGGCCTGGGCTTTCTGTACACTCGGTGCTCTCGTCTTCTCCATTCGGGAGTCCTCCTGCTGCTTGGTAGCTAATCGTCTTCCCAACTTGATTCCCTACCGCAGTCGTGTCTCCCGTCTACTCCCTCCGGGGTTACAGGAATTTTAGGGCATAACCCGCGGTGACGTTGGTGCCGCCGCCCTTGCCGTGTGTCACCGGGGCGACGGGACCGAGTAGTGCGTTCAGTAGTGCAGGGGGGAAAGGGAGTGTGACGGTGACGACGTCCAAGGTCGTGCTCGGCTGTTTCTGGCGGGCGACGACTGACGCCGGGTGGCTGCATGTGAACGAGAAGCGCTTCACCGGGGATAAGGTGGTGGAGGTGACCGTCGATCACAATACTGGGTCCGCACGGCAGGGGACGGTGCGAGTTCTGGATAAGACGGTGGTGATTCAACAAGCGAGGCAAGCGTCGAGCGGCCCACGGTATGATATTCCCCCGGGGGCGAGTACCACATTTGGGGATGAGTGTGAACGCGCCCAGCGACAGTCTCTTTATTAATTTCAATGGGCGAGTAGGGTTGGGGACGCAAACGCCACAAGGCAATTTGCATATCTCTGGGCAAGCCACGGCGGATCTCTTTAGTGGTATTGGCCCGAATCTGATTGCGGGGCCGGCTTTTAACTTTGGCTATTCGGGCAGTTCGTTTGGGCGGGGTTCCGGGTTTTTCAATGTGCGCCCGGACGCGTCAGCTACGGGCCCGAACCCCTCGCTCCGGTTTGCGACCCAGAACATTCAACGCATGATCATCGACAAGAACGGCAATGTCGGGATTGGGCAGTTTGGCGCAGCGGCAGGCAGTAGTCCGGGAACAAGTCCGGTAGAGAAACTGCACGTGCAAGGGAACATCCGGGCGGACGGCAGTTTTATTGCCAATGGGACGACGCTGAGCGTGCCAGATTATGTCTTTGAACCGGAGTATAAACTGCTGCCGCTCACGCAGCTGGCGGCGTACATCGAACAAGAGAAACATCTGCCGGAGGTTCCTAGCGCCGACGAGATCAAAGCACGAGGGATGAATCTGAGTGAGATGCAACTGCAGCTCCTCAAAAAAGTTGAAGAATTGACCCTCTACACGGTTCAACAAGAGCGCACGATTGACGCTCAGCAACACACGATCAGCACGCAAGCAGAGATAATTACAAAGTTGCACGACACGCTGAAAGGGCTGGATGCACGGGTGCGCAATTTGGAAGGGAGACAGGAGCAAGAAAAGTGGTAGTGTCAAGAGTTTTGTCGAGTGGTTTCAAACCCATTCGACGTCTCTACAACGGAAGATAACGGATGCGATTAACCCACTCTTCAGCGTCCGTCAGGGACCAAATGAGTAGGAGGTCTTCAACTACAGCAGCAACGGAAAGGTGTTGTGGAATGATCAACGCGCCAGGGGAGGGGGTTCGTAGGAGAAAGTCGGCGAAGTGGCGTGGCATGGTTTTCTGGTCATGAGAGACAAGCACTCGCCCCTCTCGTACTGCTATAGCTAAGACTTCGGGATCTTTCCGGCCAGCGAGGCCCATCGCGCCCGCCGTCAGAAAGTCGATGCGTGGTTCCCGACGGGTCGTTGCCAGTACGATAACCTGGTTCAGATCAGCATCCGCCTGAAATCGTATCTTCATGCGCAGTGTCTTGGCGCTGCCGCTTCGCGTCTGCGAACTTTTGATAGAACATCGGGTCTGCTTTACGTGCCGCTTGGCGGAGAGCCTCGAATTCTGCCTTTCCCTGCTTCAGATACTCATCAATCTCTGTTCGATAAGCGAGATAGAAGGTGATCGTGCCGTAGACCTGCTCCAGCGTCAGCACGGGAAAGGATTGTGCGATACTCTCTGCTGTTTGGCCGTCAAGGAACGCATACACTACCGAGTCAAGTGAGACGCGTGTTCCCGTGATGCGATACGCTCCCTCGATCTGCGTAACATACTCTTTGCTCATAGTTGGAGACTCCTCTTATATTCATACGTCAGGAGCATCTACACAAACAATTCGTCAACCGGCATGCGCCAGCCGGGAACCGCGGGCTCCGCTTCAGCAATGTCTCCACGACGATAGACCCTGGGTGTATCTGGGGCACTTGTGCGATAGACCTTGACCACTTCGTCGCTCAGTAAGTCAATATCCCATACTACTATGGTGCCAGCCGCGAAATAATCGCCACGCTTCTCCGCTATCTCGCGCTCGGCTTGGACACCGTAATCGTTTTCGCTTCGCACTTCCACCGCGAATACCGGCGCACCAGTGAGAAATTTCATACCTGTCGGAGTGCCAATGTAGAACGCCGCATCGGGACTAAACGATTGCCGATGGGGTAAATTGACCAAAAACCCGGTGTTATCGCCAACGGCAAAGCCTGCCTTGGTGCGCCGCTCGTAGTCGAACAAGCTACGATAAACTGCGCTTGCGGCGCGACTCGGTAAAAATCCAGTAGGTGGCGTAAGGACGAGTTCTCCGTTAACAATTTCGGCTTTGCCATGCTCCGGCACTCGGGCTAGTTCTTCAATCAGTGTGTGGCTTGTCTGAGACATATACGTACCTCTACTACCGTTGCATCTTAGTACACCACACGTGAAATGCGTAGCCGGTTTTCGCCTGTGATATTTCTGGCCGTGCCGGGAGACGGCATCCATAGATAGCCTCTCCCGGCCTAGGCAAATCGTTACTAATGCCCACCCTCGGCCATCAGCTGATTGACCTGCTTCTCGACAATCGTTCCTTTGAAGAAATCAGGATTCATGCCGGTCCACAGCGTGGTCGGATTGGTGAAGACGAAATCGCGAAAATGCTCTTCAGTGATAACTCCGTGTTCTACCAACTCGTATGCCTCTTCGGTCACTTCGGTCATGTCTGGTACGTCCCAGTGGCCGATGTCTGAGCTGTAAATAGCTCCCAGCTTGGCACCGAAGGGATTGGCGGTGGTGTTAAAGGCGGTGGCGTTCATCGGATCGTCAGCTTCGCAGCCAAAATAAAAGTGTGGAACAAAGAGGTCGCGAATATCTTCATCTTTGGTGATGTTGCACCGCCAGAAGTCATTCTTTTGTTCAGGTGCAGCTTTTGTATTGATGGTTGCACCACTGGCGTTGGCGAGGAGGTCGAGCTTGCCTTCGGTGACGCGCCCGCCGTAGCGTTGGCAAAGATCGAGCAATTGTTCGACGTTGAGATTGGCTGGATTATAGTTCTCTATCGCTTCAGGATTACGCTTGTGCCAGCGCGCCAGTAAAGCGGCATAGAGGTCTGCTCCCCAACTGGTTCCGCCTTCAAGAAAGGCGAACTTCAAGGTAGGAAAGCGCTGGGTCACACCACCAAAGAACAGCGCTTTGCACAGGGCTTCGCCGGCAGCCCCAAAGTGGCCAATATGGTTGTACATGTACGTGGAAGTGGACGTACGGCTTCCCCAACCCATACCTGCGGAATGGAAGGTCGGCGCCACGTTCAACTCTACGCATTTTGCCCATACTGGATCATAATCGTATTCACTGTCGAGACAGAACGTGTCCAGCCAATAGGCGAAACGTGCGGCTTCCGGAGCGGTACGGGCCACGGTAGGCACAGGGCGCAGTACATGACCAGCCAGCATCATTGCTTTCATGCCGAGAATGTTGACGGCGTGGTCGAGTTCTTCGATCGCTTCTTGCGGCGTGTGCATCGGAATAACGGCCACCGGGATGAGGCGATCGTTATATTCGCGAAAGATGTCGGCATGGTAGGTATTGAACGCACGACATGCGGCCCGGCGGATTTCTTCATCGTCCAGATGCGGGGCCAGCAAGCCAAATGTTGGATAAAGTACCGAGACATCTATCCCCATGTCATCCAAGCGTTCGTAGAGGAGTTTCGGTAACATCGACGTCGCACGATCAAGAGTGTTCTTTGCTGGCAGCGCCCACCAGGGTGGAACGGTAATACGTTGATCGCGACGTTCATCCGGTGACAGGCGATGCCAATTCAGCATCCCGCCTAAGCCAGACACCATGCCCTCCATGCGTTTGCTTTTATACCGCTCGACGATTCCTGGTCCACCAATCTTCTGCAGGCAGTCCATGACGCCTGGTTCAAATTCCACCGTGTGACCGTCTGAGTCGATCACTGGATGGCTCAGTCGTGAACGAACCGCCGCCGATTTCGACCTCTGCGTCGTTGCCATAGGTTCCCCTCCTATTTGTAGCGTTGAGCGCATTGTGACGCAGTTCAACGATGCTGGCAACCGAAAATCTGTTTGCCCTTGGATTGACAGGAATCTGACAGGCGGTTAGTGTACGTAAAAGCTTGTCCTGACGGGAAGTTAGACAGCCATGAGTGTATTAGCCACGAAGGTTTTGGTTCTCAATAATTCCTACTTCCCTGTACACGTCACTTCAGTTCGGCGGGCGTTGTCGCTTTTGTATCAGGGGGTGGCGAAGGCGGTTGATCAACAATACTGCACCTTTGACTTTGACAGCTGGAGTGCGCTGTCGTCCTCCTTGAACGGGGACACCATTAGTCTCGTGGATCGGGTGATCCGGGTGCCGCGCGTGGTGTTATTGGTTGCGTATAACCGCGTGCCGAAGCGCCAGGTGCGGTTCAGTCGCTTCAACGTCTTTGCGCGAGACAATAACACCTGTCAGTATTGTCAGCGCAAGTTTTCTCGTTCCGAACTCAACCTTGACCATGTGATTCCGCGTTCACGTGGTGGCTTGTCTACTTGGGAAAATGTGGTGTGTTCGTGTTTTACCTGTAACCGGGATAAAGGCGGACGGTTACCGGAAGAGGCCGGGATGCGCCTGATCCGGAAGCCGACGCGACCGGAATGGACACCATTTATGCTTGAGACCTTCAGCTTTCGGCGCTATCACGAATGGGTTCCATACCTCAATGTGGTTGATGCAGCCTACTGGAACACCGAGTTGCTGGAACGGTAGATTTTCCCTATTCCACAATATATAGTGGTACCCTTGCTCGGTAGTCCTTATCCCTTGAGTCTACCCGTTTTCGCGGTCCAACCGCGAAGCGAGTAGGGGATTGGAGGAGTTGTGGGGAAGATGCGGATTAAGCAACTGGAGCTGCTCGGTTTCAAATCCTTCAAAAATAAGACTGCGTTGACGTTTCCCGCTGGCATTACGGCGATCGTGGGTCCGAACGGCTGTGGGAAGTCAAATGTTGTCGACGCGCTCCGCTGGGTTTTAGGCGAGCAAAGCCCGAAGCATCTCCGCGGGCAAGAGATGGGCGATGTGGTGTTTGCGGGAAACGAGGGAAACCCACCGCTGGGTATGGCCGAAGTCAACCTGATGCTGGAGAATGATCCAGATGAGCCGTTGGTGAATGGTAACGGCGGTCTCGTCGGCGTAAATTGGAGCGAGATTATGATCTCGCGTCGGTATTATCGTTCGGGCGATTCCGAGTATTTGATCAATAAGGTCCCGTGTCGCCTGCGCGATATTGTCGAATTTTTCTTGGGCACCGGAGCCGGGACGAAGGCCTATTCAATTATCGAACAAGGCCGGGTTGACCAGCTTATTAATGCGAAACCTGAAGAGGTGCGTTCGCTGATTGAAGAAGCCGCAGGGGTGAGTCTCTTCCGTAGTCGTCGGATCATGGCTGAACGCAAGATGGAGCGGACGCAAGAAAACCTGTCGCGGGTCTTAGATCTTTTGCGTGAAATGGATCGTCAACTCGGGTCATTGCGCCGTCAAGCAAAAAAAGCTGAGCAGTATCGAACCCTCCAAGGTGAGTTTAAAGCGCTCGATCTGACGCTGATCTGTCGCTCCTATCGTCTGTTGTCCGATGAGCTCTTGGCCCTCGACAAACGGCGGGAAGAGCTGGCAGCCCAAGAAGAGCATATAGATGAGGAGCTGCAGCAACTACATCGTGAGCGCACCCAGGCAACGGAATTGCTTGGTACAGAGGAAGTCGCGTTACGCGAATTGGAGGAGCGGCGACATACGCTGGAGAGTGCATTACATCAGGCTGAACAGAAGAGAAATTTCCTCCTCCAACAGGAACAACGTGCCGCTGCTCGTGTCACTGGTGCAGAAGAAGAACTCGCTGGATTGGCAGAGCGACAAAAGCTCGTCCAGACGGAAATCTCGGAGATTACTGGACAGACTGTGGACCTCCAGCATGCCCTACAGCAAGACGAGGAAACGTTTCGTGTATTCGAGCGGGAGACTGTAGAACTGCAACAGCGTGTGAGCCAATGCGAAGAAAAAGCGGAAGAAATTAAAACTGAGATTGTCGATATCCTTAAACAAGAGGCGCAGGTGCAAAATGCGTTGGCGTATGCGCGACGGCGGGCCGCTGAAGTCCAGCAACGACTGCTTACGCTTGCACGTGAGACGGAGCGAGTAGAGCAGCTGCGGGCGGAAGTCGAACTGTCGCTGACCACGACCCAGGAACGGGCTACCGTTATTCGAGAGCGGCTGACAAGTGGACAACAGCAACGTCAGGAAAAAACGGATGGGTTGCGCGAGACGGTCTCGACGGGTGAGCAACTCGATAGTGAGTTGACCGCGGCATGGGCAAAACAGGCGGAACTGCGAGCGCGACTGACAACACTGGAAGAACTTGAGCAAGGCTACGACCATTACTCCCAAGGTGTCCGAGCCATTATGGCAGGCCAAGCTGGAGTGGAGTCTCGGGGTGGCATTTGCGGGGTTGTTGCTCAGATGGTGGACGTCCCAGAAGAATATGAACGTGCGGTTGCTGCGGTTCTGCGTGATAAACTTGAATACGTCATGGTTTCTGAGGTCGAGGATGGCGTGCACGCGGTAGAGTATTTGCGTTCGACACAGGCCGGACGCGGGAATTTTATCCCTCTGCGTCCGCGCCGGAGCGGCACTGCTCACTATAACGGGAACGGTACAAAGGGGACGCATGAGACGGGCGACCTCAACTATACCAATGGATTTGGAGTACGCACGGTAGGTGAAGGAACTTCTCTATTGCTTGACCTCGTAACGGTAGACGCGCGATATCGAGAAATCGCCGAGACATTGTTAGGAGATGCCGTACTGGTCTCTGACCTGCGTGTAGGATTGCAATTATGGCAGAAGAATGGACACCAACACACCTTTGTCACTCGTGATGGTGAGGTTATTACTGCGCAAGGCGTGATTAGTGGCGGCAGCGAAGGGTCGGCGGAAGAAGCCCTGCTGGAGCGACGACGGGAAATTCGCAAGCTACGCGAGGAAAGCCTGCGACACGAAGGTGTCGTCGCGGCTCTCGTGCAACAGCGTCAAGAGGTGAAGAGGAAACAACAAGAGATTGAGGGAGAGATCGCTCTTCTTGAAGCCGAAGCGCGAACGTTGGGGCAAGAGAGTGAAGCATTACACCGCGAAGAAGGAAAGTTAGAAGGTGAGCGTCGGCGACTCCTCGATAAATACGAAAGCGTAACCTATGAAAAGCAAACGCTCGATGGTGAATTGCAAACGCTTTCGCAGGAGATTGCCCATCGTCAGCAACAAGAGGTAGAGGGAAAGTCGAAACGGGCGGAACGAGAGACCGCCTTGACCAGTGCACAGGAGGGCGTGGCGCAAGCAAAGATCGCCCTTGAACAGCAGCGTACCCTTAGTGATGACTTGCGGGTCCGCGGTGCTGAGCGGCGTGAACGGCTTGAAGGTTTACGGGTGCAATACCGGCGTTTGAACGAACAACAACAAGAGTTGTTGAATCGACAGACCGCACGTCGTGCAGAAATTGCAACCACGAAAGCCGAACAGCAGCGAACTCACACAAGCATGGCAGACTTAGCTGAAATTGTCACGCAAAGTGAAGCAGACTTGGCTGGGGTTGTTGATATGGTAGCGGCCAAACATGAACGTTGTGTCGCCGTGCGAGAACAAGGTCGAGAGTACGAAGAAAGGATTGAGGAGATCCGAGCGACGCGCGGACAGATGCAAGAAGAAAAGACCGCGGTTGAGGTGGCCAGCGCAGAAAAACGCGTTGCGCGAGAGCATCTTGATTCGACCGTACACGAGCGTTACAGCATCGCCGTTGCCGAGGTGCTAGAGCAATACTTTGAGGAACCTGAGTCGGTGGAAGAGGCTGAGGCGCGACGACAAGAGATTCGCGATAAGATTACGCGCTTGGGTGAAGTGAATCCGGGGGCGTCGGTGGAGCTTGCTCAGGAAGAAGAACGGTATGCATTTCTGAAAACCCAAGAGGCTGACCTCCAGCGTTCCCTCCAAGACCTGCAAAACACCATTGCGAAACTAAATCGGGAATCGCGCGAGCGTTTTCGCGATACCTTTGAACAAGTCAACGAAAAATTCCGTGAGGTCTATGGCCGGTTAGTCAACGGCGGTAAAGCCTACGTTATGTTGACTGATGAGCATAACCTTGCAGAGAGTGGCGTGGAGATTGCCGTTCAACCACCGGGGAAACGGCTGCGATCATTACAGTTGCTCTCTGGTGGAGAAAAAGCCTTGGCTGCCTTAAGCTTTACCTTTGCGCTCTTTCTTATTCGACCAAGTCCATTCTGTGTATTGGATGAGGTGGATGCCCCGCTTGATGATGCCAACGTCGGGCGGTTTAATCAGCTTGTGCGAGAAATGAGCGAAACAACCCAAATCGTCCTGGTGACACATAATAAGCGCACGATGGAAGCGGCGAGCACCCTGTACGGAGTGACGATGCAAGAGGCCGGGGTATCGACCGTTGTTTCTGTGAGTATGTCGTAATGGCTAACTGGTTCCGACGAAAAAAAACTAGTGAGACAGAAGAAGCAGTACTACAACGTGAGGACCTTGCGGGTGTCAGTGGAGTGTTCGTGGTGGACGATGCTACTGTGGGAGAGCCCGAAAGCGAGAGTGAAGAGCAAAGAGTTGAGGAGGAAACGCCAGCCGCGAAAACCATGAGCGTGTGGCGACGGGGGCTCGCACGACTGCGTCGGGTGTTGACGACTCCTCTTGGTCAGTTGTTTCGTGGCCGTCCTGTGAGTGAAGAACTCTTTCTGGAGTTGGAGGAGGCGCTGCTTGCGGCTGATGTTGGAGTGCAGACAACAACGATCTTGATCGAGAAGCTGCGTGATCGCTGTCGACGTGAGAAACCGCAAGAATCGAGTGCGTTGCAGACGTACCTCAAAGAAGCCATGCTTGAAGTGCTGCAAAAGCAAACAAATCCCCCGTTGGTTGGGCAAGACCGGCCGTGGGTTATTCTTATGGTCGGCGTCAATGGGGTCGGAAAGACGACCTCAATTGCAAAACTTGCAAGCCGGTTTCGTCGTGAAGGAAAACGAGTCATTCTCGTTGCTGCAGATACATTTCGTGCGGCAGCGATAGAGCAAATAGAAGTATGGGCTAGTCGTCTCGGAGTCGAGCTGATCAAACATCAAAGCGGTGCCTCCCCGGCGGCTGTGGCCTTTGATGGGATCCATGCCGCACTTGCGAGAAAAGCGGACGTTGTGATTGTTGATACTGCTGGCCGACTGCACACAAAAATGCCGTTAATGGAAGAGTTGAAAAAAGTACACCGGGTCATTGCTCGCGAGCTTCCCGGTGCCCCACATGAAGTATTCCTGGTGCTCGATGCCGCAACAGGACAAAATGCCCTCCACCAAGCCAAAGCTTTTCAGCAAGCCTTCCCGCTTACAGGCGTGATCTTAACCAAGATGGATGGTTCGGCGAAGGGGGGCATGGCCCTAGCGGTTGTTGAAGGCTTAGGCGTGCCGGTTCGGTGTATAGGCTTAGGGGAAAAGGAAGAGGACTTGCAAGATTTTTCTGCAGAGAACTTTGTTGAGGCTCTTTTTGCCCCTGAAGAGGGAGAGGCGTGACTTGACAGGGAAATGCTGACTTAATAGACTTAATCTCACCTGTTGCTTCACTTTTTGGGGATATGGCACTAGAAAACCTCAAACTTCTCGAAGAGAAATTAAACGGCTTCTTGTCGCGACATGAACAACTACGTAAGGAAAAAGAAGCGTTAGTTTCCCGCGTACGTGAACGTGACCGCGAACATGCTGCGTTAGTCGAACGGCTCCAGCAGTATGAGCAAGAACGAAATGAGATGCGGGCGATTCTTGAAAAGATTCTCAATCGTTTCGAAGGGTTAGATTTACAGTAACTGAAGGTGAACAATGAAAACGTTGATCGACGTTGAGATCTTTGGTCAGACCTTCACTATGAGCAGCGAAGATGAGGCGGACTATATGAAGGAGGTGGCTGCATTTGTCGATCAACGGATTCGTCAAATGAATGAACACACAAAATCAAATCTGGGCGTACGTGTTGCCATTATGGCGGCCCTGAGTATCGCAGATGACTATTTGAAAGCGCGTAAGCGCGAGTCTGAAACTTCACAACAAGTAGAAGAACTTTCCGCCAAGCTTCTCTCTCGTCTTGAAAAGAGCGAAACTCTCGAGCCTGTTACGACAGCGCCAGAACCGAGCCTGCGCAATTTTCCCTCTACCCGGGCATCGCAAGAGTAGGGTAGAAAGAAGGCCAGTGTATGTGCCGGGATTTTGTCCGAGTAATTCAAACCAGGTCATCGTGAGATTTTTCCCTCTCGCTGCGTAGGGGTGGTTTCACTCGTGACTGACCTGAGCTTAGCTCTCACGAGCGGAACGTAGTGGCGCAAAAAACTTCAACACCTGCTGAATAACAAACTCTGGTTGCTCTTCCGCGATAAAGTGGCCACACTGTTTGAGTTCTTCCCCCTGGACGTTCTCTGCCACGGTCTGCCAGGCTGGGACGATGTTGCCAAGAAATGCTTCTCCACCCCAGGCGAGTACGGGCATTGCGAGTTTCTCCGTACAGCTACTTAGGTTGTCGAGATCTTCGTGAATACCAGTACGATAGTATTGAAAGCCAGCACGCAGTGCGCCTGGTGCTGAGTACACTCGCACGTATTCAGCAATATCTTCGTCGCTGAACACGGTAGGACGGTAATTATAGGCTGTAGAGGTATAGAAGTAGCTGAGATACGCGTGCACGTTGGTACTGACCAGTTTCTCGGCGAGATCTGGCATACCGGCATGAAAAAAGACGTGCCAGAATCGCTGCGCTTGGCGAATATCCATCGTCCCACCTTTCCGTCCCAGACCCGGTACCATATCAAGAATCATGAGACGTTCGATCATCTCTGGATGGTCATAGGCAAAGTAAAAAGCGACTGCCCCACCCCAGTCATGTCCGGTGAGGCCTATCTTATTGAAGCCCAGTGACTTTACCAACTGGTATACGTCAGAGGCAAGCGTACGTTTATCGTACCCTGTGAGTGGCCGTTCGGAATCTCCCAGACCGCGTAGATCTGGGGCGATGACCGTGAACTGTTGAGCGAGAGTGGGGATGATCTTCCGCCATTCATACCAACTCTGTGGCCAGCCATGGAGGAAGACCAACGGATAACCGGAACCTGCGATGACGTAGTGCATACGGAACCCATTCACTGTCGCGATACGATGGTGCCAGGACTCGGACATAGAGACCTCCTTAGCAAGCTGTTCTCAGTTAGCAGCTATCTACGCAAAAGTCACGAAGTGAAAACGCAGAAAAACGACGACGAAGAGCTGACTGCGGAAAGCTGATTGTGATACTATGCCTCTCGATGAACGAGCCTATTTTTCTGCAAACGTGTCGCCGTGAGCATACGTCATATATCCCTGTCTGGCTGATGCGCCAGGCTGGACGCTATATGCCTGAGTATCGTGCGTTGCGGGAACGAGTCCCGTTTCTCACTCTGTGCAAGACTCCTGAGCTGGCCGCGCAAGTGACGGTCGAAGCAGTCGAGCGCCTGGGTGTTGACGCTGCCATTATCTTTGCTGACATTTTGCTGATTGTTGAACCAATGGGGGTTGGCCTGGAATTTTCGCACGGTGACGGCCCGGTGATTCATTATCCGGTGCGTACGGGGAGTGATGTTAACCGGTTGGTTGAAAGTGACCCACGTGAGACGGTTCCTTTTGTCTTTGAAGCGATACGGCAGGCCCGAGCTGGATTGCCAAGCCATATCCCTCTAATTGGGTTCTCAGGGGCACCGTTTACGGTTGCGTCGTATATGATCGAAGGTGGCAGCTCGCGGAATTATATTGAGACCAAACGTTTGATGTATGGGGACCCTGGTGTCTGGCGTGACTTGATGGAACGATTGGTGAGAATGATTACAGCTTATGTCAATGCGCAGATCACGGCTGGCGCTCAGGCGATACAATTATTCGATTCGTGGATCGGTTGTCTTTCTCCTGAAGATTACCGGACGTTTATCTTGCCGTATATGAAAACGCTTTTCGCGGGGATTACTCCCGGCACTCCGGTTATTCATTTTGGCACCGATACAGCGGGATTGCTCGAACTTTTGGCTGAGGCTGGTGGGGATGTTATCGGTGTAGATTGGCGTGTTGACCTCGACGTGGCATGGCAACGAATCGGTTATGAACGTGCGGTACAGGGGAATCTTGATCCGGTAACGTTATTTGCCTCACTGACTGAGATCCGGCGCCAAGTTAAGCGCATCCTAAATATAACTGGTAGACGACCTGGACATATTTTTAATTTGGGACATGGGATTTTGCCGCAGACACCAGTCGAGAATGTCATTGCCTTGGTAGATATGGTGCATGAAATGTCTGCAAAATAAAACGTAAAAGGTCACGAGTCAAAATTTCCTCTCTCTTTTGCGTTTTACTCCTTTATTATGAACTATGATGCTGTTCTCCTTATCGCTTTCGGTGGTCCAGAGAAAATGGCGGATGTATGCCCGTTTTTGGCGAATGTACTGAAAGGCCGTCCGGTCCCACCGCACCGTCTCGCAGAGGTCGTTCATCACTACGAGCTATTCGATGGACGGTCGCCCCTCAATGAGATCACCTTTCGCCAAGCGCAGGCGTTGTCTGCCTTGCTTGAGCACGAAGGTCCCCGACTTCCCGTGTATGTTGGCATGCGCAATTGGCATCCCTATTTGCAAGAAACGATGGCAATAATGGCGGCGGATGGTCGACGGCATGCGCTCGGGGTAATCTTGTCTGCGCAGCAGAGCGAAGCCGGATGGGAGCGGTATCAAGAAAATGTGGCCAACGCTCGAGAGTTAGTGGGGAAGGCTGCGCCCAGGGTTTCGTACGCTCCAGGATGGCACAATCATCCGCTGTTTATCGATACCGTGGTCGAGCGTGTGTACGATGCGTTTGCTCAGGTTCCGGCCACGGAGCATGCCTCAACTCCCTTAGTGTTCACTGCCCATAGTGTGCCAGTAGCGATGCCGGGAACCCCGCGCTATGTCCAACAGATTGAAGAAGGGGCCCGTCTGGTCGCCGAAAAACTCGGACATACGTACTGGTCTATTGCCTACCAAAGTCGGAGTGGTGATCCGCGGACGCCGTGGTTAGAGCCAGACATCGGTACTGTGCTCCCACAATTGGCTGCGAAGGGAGCACAAACAGTTGTCGTTGCGCCGCTTGGTTTTGTGTGCGACCACGTTGAAGTGTTGTACGATTTGGATACTGAGGCAGGACAGATTGCCCGGACCCATGGGGTACGTTTCGTGCGTGCGGGAACGGTCAACGATCATCCTACTTTTATTCGCATGTTGGCAGCCATCGTTCGCCAAGCTGTGGGATAGACATGGAGATGCGTCAGTCTCCCCATATCGTTGTTGTTGGTGCTGGTGTTGCGGGATTAGCTGCGGCCCATCGCTTACAGGAAATCAGTCGTGAACGCGAATTTCCGCTCCGCTTTACGCTGCTCGAAGCAGGGGAGCATCTCGGAGGGGTGATTCGGACAGAGCGCCGCGATGGATTTTTACTTGAATTAGGCCCGGATTCCTTTATTTCTGAGAAACCGTGGGCGCTGGCATTGTGTCGCAGAATCGGTTTGGAGTCTGAACTGATCAAGACCCAGGACGAACACCGGGCGACGTTCGTCGTGCATCAGGGGAAGTTGGAGCCGTTGCCTGAAGGGTTTATGTTGATGGCACCGACACGAGTAATGCCGCTTGTCCGTTCACGTCTCTTCTCGTGGCCGGGCAAACTGCGTATGGCGCTCGATCTTGTTCTCCCTCGCGGGAAGGAGCAGGCAGATGTAAGTTTAGGCGAATTTGTTCGTCGTCGTTTCGGGCAGGAAGCACTGGAACGGGTTGCGCAACCTTTGATTGGTGGCATCTATACGGCTGACCCGAATTCTCTGAGCCTGGCGGCGACGATGCCGCGCTTCTTGCAAATGGAACGAGAGCATCGCAGCGTGATTTATGCGATGTGGCAAGCCAATCGTAAAAAGCCCAGTGACGCGAAAGGGGCGAGTGGCGCACGTTGGAGCTTGTTTGTCACTTTACGCGATGGCATGCAGACGCTGGTCGATACTCTGGAACGACGTCTCTCTTTAGGGAGTGTCCATCGTCGCTGTGAGGCGACAGCCGTCGCACGAGAAGAGGGGAAGTGGAGGGTCGCTTATCAAGGCGGACAGTCCCTTGATGCTGACGCGGTGATTCTTGCCACCCCGACATTTCGCACGGCCCGGTTGATACGTAACCTTGATGCATCTTTGGCTGAGCATCTCGCCGCCCTCACATATAGTTCCGCTGCGACGATCAATCTCGCCTTTCGTCGAACTGATATCCCGCATCCGCTGAACGGCTTTGGTTTTGTCGTCCCGCATGTCGAACATCGCAAAATCATCGCCGCTTCATTTTCAAGTATCAAATATGTGGGGCGTGCGCCTGAAGGCTATATCCTACTCCGAGCGTTCGTTGGTGGGGCGTTACAATCAGATCTGTTTCAGCTTGACGATGAAGCAATGACGACTGCCGTACGTGGGGAACTCGCTGATCTCTTGGGTATACGAGCCATGCCTTTGTTTGTCCGGATTGCTCGCTATCCTCGATCCATGCCCCAATATCCCGTTGGCCATCTGGGGTTTGTTGACACAATCGAGAAGCGGATCTCACAGTATTGTGGGTTGGCACTTGCTGGGAGTGCGTATCGCGGAGTTGGGATCGCTGACTGCGTTCGTGGCGGAGAGGAAGCTGCTGAAGCTGTGGTGTCGGGTCTGAGTGGCTCAGCGATTTGCTAATGAAATGTGACTTTGCTTTTGCTGGTTGCCCCTGCTCGTGCTCGGTCCTACGCTTCTCTCTTCCGTCCAGAGCGCCAACCGCGAGGACATGAACCGCCCTTCTTTTGAGACGATCTTTCCAGATGTAGTGATGACTGCGTATGGACAGACGACTAGTCAACCGTTCGATCAATAGTGTTCCGAGTCGAAACCTTTCCTGTGCGCTGGTGTTGCTATCTATAACTGTGCCCCAACAGAAAGGAGTGTCACATGAAAGGTATGCTGAAAGGGTCTTTCTTCCTCGGGGTTTCTCTACTGGCTTTGTTGGCTGTTCCTCCACTGTCCCTCGCGCATGATAACAATGCACGGCATGAGCGATTGCATGATCGGCTCTCTTATGGGCATGAAAGACAATATGATAGACTCGATACGCTTCACGATCGTTATCACCGTAATCCACACTCACGCCGTTCACATCGCCGGTTCCACCGTTGGTTAGAGGGGAAACATCAGAAAGGCCATGCCTATCGGGCTGACTTGCACGAATACTCCCATGAACGCTATGGTCGCTCGAGAGATCGTGATAATAGATATGGCCGGAACGGATCATACCGGAATGACTGGCGGAATACGCCACGATATGATGACCGACACCACGACCATAGCCACGACTAGAGCCTGCCGTGTCTGTGAGATGGTAAGCGCGATTATGTACACATTGTCTCAATGGGGGAATGCCAATGGGAGTTGTTGAGACCCTAAGTTTAGCGATGGGGACTGCCTGGACGTCGGGACTGAACCTGTACGCAACCATTGCGGCACTAGGGCTCGCTGGACGGTACGAACTCATCCATCTTCCCCCGGGTCTCGAAATTCTCATGCACCCTCTGGTGATTGGGGCGGCCTGTTTGATGTATGTCCTCGAATTTGTCGTCGATAAGGTTCCTTTTGTTGATAGTGCTTGGGATGTGCTCCACACCTTCATCCGTATCCCGGCGGGGGCTCTGTTGGCGGCACAGACAGTTGGCGATGTTAGCCCCGCTTTAGAATTGGCAGCGTACCTTGCTGGCGGTGGTATCGCTGCTACCGCGCACAGCACGAAAATGTTGACTCGTGTTGCCATCAACACCAGTCCCGAGCCATTTAGTAATTGGACCGCCAGCGTGACAGAGGATGCTACGGTGTTCGGCGGATTATGGGTAATTTATCATTATCCGCTTCTCGCCATCATCTCCGTCGTGATCTTTGTGGCAATTGCGATCTGGCTCCTGCCGAAACTCTACCGTACCGGTAAAGCAGTCCTCCTCACGTTGTGGACGACTGTCCGCGGGTTATTGCGTCGCAGACAGTCGGATATTGCGGCGGAAACACAGACAGTGAATCCTCCTGTGTAAGAGCCTCACGGTACTCAGAGATTTGTATTTGCTGACGGGCGCCAGGACTTCATCTTCCTCGGGAAAACCGACCGTTGACTGCCTAAGGACGGACCGCCATTTTAGTTGTACAGATGCCATAGATAGGTCATCACTCCGGCGACAAGGAACTGGCTGTCAACGATTATTTCACCGGCTGCCCCTTTGGGAAGCAGTCGTTGATGATAGGACCAACAGACCGTGCATGTATAAGGAACGACCGTCAACAAGAAGGCAGTGAGCGGGAGGCCGTGCCAGGGAAAAGTTAACGCGAGAAGAAGGGCGGTAAGTGTGGCGACGGCACCGATAAGGACGGCTTTGGTCCGTCGTTTCCCGACAACTTTAAACAAAGTCTCCATCCCCATGATCTTGTCACCTTGAACATCGCGTACGCCTATCAAGGCGGAGCGTAGAAAAACAAACAAGAAGACAAAACCAAGGACCCCAGCTCCACGTAGGTTGGAAGAGGCACCAACTGTTAGCAGCGGAACGATCGCGACTGCAACCGTCCAGCCGAGGGCCGTGGATATATCGCGGGATGCAGGTAAGTCCTTAATCCGGCGAATACCCATAATGTGACGCGCCCATTTGAGCGGAATAAGTTTGACACCGTACAAGGCGCCGAGTAATCCGAAGGCGGCGAGGGCAATGAACTGATCTTGCCCTAACGACAACGCTATTCCTAAGGCGCAGGCTAACGCAATGACCGAGAGCCACAGCATGATTTGTTGAAAGCGTTGAAATACACTCGGAGAAAAGGTTCCCCAACCACTATAATGCGCCCGTTCTTGGTAGCGATTGACCGTATGCATGGCAAAAACAAAGAGGCCAGCCGTAACCAGTAGCGGCCACAGCGACTCACGGCCGAGGTTGGGGTGGAGGAGCAGACTGGCTGCGAGGGTTAGGGCGGCTGCTCCGAGACCGACATATACATTGCTCGCTACGAGGACTCCAAGAATTTGTTTGGTCCAGGCTGTCAGACGGCTGGTGGTTTCCGGGTTGAAGGTCTCAATTTTTTCAACGACCCGGTTAATCATCCACTCCGGCGTGGATGCCCCTGCGGTGACGCCGACTGTGGCGCAATTGGCAAACAACGATTTGTTGAGTTCCGCGTCGGTTTCGATGTGCAGGACCCGGGCTCCTTCTTGTTGAGCGAGATCTGCCAGACGGCATGTATTGGCACTGTGACGACCACCAACAACGACCATCAAGTCGACCTGTCGAGCGAGATCAATGGTCTCGCGCTGGTGGTCCCGTGTCGGTTCGCAAACCGTATTCGTCGCGCGAATGACATGAGCCTTTTGTTTGATGACCTCGACCGTTCGGGCAAAGGTATCATCATTCTGGGTTGTCTGGGAAACAACGCAGACTTTGTCGAATTGCGGGAGGGTTTCGGCTTCTTTCTCGTCTGCCACCACGAAACAGCGATCGTTGCTATAGCCACGTAGCCCCACGACCTCGGCGTGGTGATCATCGCCGACAATCACTACATCATAATCATCGTTCGTGTATTTAGTAATAATTTTCTGCACCTTACGCACCAGTGGGCAGGTCGCATCATAGACCTCAGCTCCAGTGGAGCGGAGTTGTTCGAAGACTTCGGGACGAATCCCGTGTGCCCGAACGAGAACAGTGCCTCCGCGGATATCTGCGACCTGCTCCACCGCATGGATGTTTTGTTCGACCAGTTCTTCCATGACTTGAGCATTGTGTATCAACGGCCCGAAGGTCTGGACCGGTCCATCGATTTTCTTTGATAAGTCCACTGCCTGGTCTAGGGCTCGCCGGACACCCCAACAGAATCCGGCAGTTTCTGCAACAAGAATTTTCATGAGTTGGATATCCTTCGGTGGTCGTATGATTACCATTTATTATAGCGAGCGGGAATCTCTGTGCGATAGTCCCTTGCCTTGATCGGGAACAGTGTATAGCTGAGAGTTGCTCTGCAAGTATTGAGAAAAAGGGAGGGCTCACCTATGATCCATTCTTTCTATTTTATTACCCGCAAGCCTTCGATAAGCGATGCGGAATTTCACCGTTATTGGCGTGAGGTGCACGGCCCGATCGCCAAGAATATCGCGCAGATACGGCGCTATGTGCAAAGTCATAAAGTGCCGTTTCCCGGGATGACCTCAACCTATGATGGGGTGGCAGAAGCGTGGTTGGATGACATTGCGGCGATGGAGGCATTGCGTAAGAGTTCGGTGTATCTGAGTGGAGCGTTAGCCGACGAGCCCAATTTCATTGATATGACCCGCGTAGAATGGATGATCACGCAAGATCATGTAATCCTTGATGGTCCGCAGACCCCGCAGCAAGCGAAACTCATCTTTCAACTGAAACGAAAAGCGGGTTGGTCGCTGGCCGATGCGCGGAAGTATTGGCTAGAGGTGCATGGGCCGATCGTGAAAAAATTACCAGGACTGCGACGCTACGTACAATCGCATCTTATTGATGAGGCGTACAGTTACGCTGAGCCTAAGTGGGACGGAGTTGCGCAACTGTGGGTGGATGACAGTGCAGCATTGCATGCCCTGCTCGATTCAAAAGAATTTAAAGAAGGTGCGTGGCCAGACGGCGAGAAATTTCTTGATCTTTCGATTGCGCGCAGCTTTGTCGCGCAGGAACATCATGTTATGTGGCCATGACAAAGGGGGAGGGGCGCTGAGCACTGGTCTCGACGTAAGGGCAGAGGTCGATTTTTTCAGTTGCTCCGCCACGTCTGGAGGTTCCTTCTCCCCTCGGGAGAAGGTCAGGATGAGGGGAGCAAGAAGCAAAACCTCTTTACTTTCTACCCCCTCGCCCTCTCCCGGCGGGAGCAGGGCCAGCGCACGAAGGGCTATGAAACTACGAGGGGTTACGGCAGGCTGCTGGGATGGATACCAGGGATGGCGAATCACAGGCATTATTGTTTACGCAGCATTTTGCGACGTTGCCGGACCCGCGTCGGCGCCTGCGGCAGCATCCGCTGCTCAGTATTCTGTTCATCGTCCTGGCCGCCCAACTCTGTGGGGCAGAAGGATGGGATGCGATGGCGGCCTTTGCCCGCGCCAAGCAGGCGTGGTTAGCCAGCGTGCTGGAGTTACCCAAGGGCGTACCGAGCGCGGACACGTTGCGCCGGGTGATGGCCGCGCTAGAATCCCAGGCGTGTGCGGCCTGCTTTCGGGCGTGGGTCGGAACCTTAGCGAGAGCCCTGAAGGGGGAAGTGGTGGCCGTGGATGGGAAAGCCATTCGAGGGGCCTATGAGGCTTCGAGTCGCACGACGCCGCTGTATTTGGTGCAGGTGTGGGCCACGGAGCAGCGCTTGCTGCTAGGGCAGCGGGCGGTGGCCGGTGCGCCGGGCGAGTCGCCCGGGGCCGAGGCCCTGCTCAAACTGCTCGCGCTTAAGGGAACCGTAGTGACGGGCGATGCCAACCTCTGTACCAAACGCATCGCGCAGACCGTCTTGGCCCAAGGCGCGGACTACGTGCTGGCCCTCAAGGGCAATCGCGGCCCTGTGCATGCGCAGGTGCAGCAGTTTTGGGGCACGGCCGCCGCTCAAGACTTTGCGGGAGTGGCGGTCCGGCGGGTGCGCCGCCTGAGCACGGGGCATGGCCGGACCGAGGAGCGGCGTAGCTTTGCTGTCGCGCCTTCACTGCGCCCGCCTCTGGTCCAGCGCTGGCCGGGGGGAGCTTCCGTGATCATGGTCGAGCGGATCCGGAGCACCACGGAGCGTACGCAACGGGAACGCCACTACTATCTGAGTAGTCTGCCCCCCAAAGTCCAAACGCTCCACTACGCGATCCGCCAGCATTGGCGAGTCGAAAATGACTTGCATTGGTGTCTCGATGTGAGCTTTGGGGAGGATCAGTGTCGGATTCGCCATCTGCGGGCGGCCGAGAACGTCGCCATGGTTCGGCGTATGGCCCTCCAACTCCTCAAACGTCAACCTGGTGAGACCGTCGGCTTACCCATCCGGCGCTTGCGGGCCGGATGGGACACTGCCTACTTCGTCCAGGTGCTCTCTACGGGGCTGACTTAATGCGCTGGCCCTGCCCGGCGGGAGAGGGAATTCCTTCAGTGCCAGGGGTTAAGTTGTGACTGGTGGTGCTGAGCAGGACCCCTCCTGTGGTTCTACAGCCGCTCTTGCTGAGCGAAGCGCCCTTGATAGATGGCACTACCTTCCGCACGTTGAAGGACAAGTTGACAAATGCGGGTACCAGCATGAATGGCCAGTGGACGCCCGGCGACGTTCGCCATTTCGAGCACTTGACGGTTGTCGACTCCGGGCGCGACAAAACCAGAAGTGACGTGAATCATCAGCCCCAGGCGCGCGAAGCGGCTGCGTCCCTCAAGCCAACCGCAAATGTTCCCAGGAAGTCGAATGTGTTCACGGGTAATACCGTGGATGGTTTCGCCTGGTTTCAGAAGATAGGTGCCGTTGAGTCGTTGCACCTGAGTGACGGTCCGATAGTCGGCATCTTCGGTGAGATCGATCACTTCGGGCCCACCCTCCATCACGCGAATTTCGTCACCAAGGTGAAGATCGATCGATGCCGGGCCAATTTGATCTGGCTGTAAAGGGTCAATAATAATCCGCTTTTCTGCTATTTCTCGCAGAATGACATCGTGAGTAAGAATCATATTTGCCTCCACCCCTGAGGCTATCGGGAGACGGAGGCGTTTATCAACCCTGTAAATGAGAACTGAGGCATGGGACCGAAGGTGACTCTGTTGCAGCAGGAGGACAAGCGAGGGGAGCGTGTAAAGAATGTTCACGGGCGGGGGTAACGCATTGCCCCGAGCTTTCTAATGCGTGCCCCTAAATTCTACCGTAGCGCCGCATGCCCTGCGCATATTTTTCTGTGGTGGATCCTCTCTTACAGCTTCCGTAGGGCAGCGAGAATTTCTTGCTTGAACTCAGCAAAATCGCCCAGCTCAGTTGTTACAGCGTGGTAAACGAGCGCATCGTCAACAGCTCCATACTCGTGGACCAGGATATTCCGGAATCCCTTCATTCTTCGCGCGGTTTCTTTCATCTGTACAGAGAGCAACCCCGCCTACGTGAGCTTTTCAAAGAGATCATCTTCCTCAGCGGGAAGACCGAGACGGAGTCCCGAGACCCGCAGATTACAAATGTCAATCACGCACTCAACGGCAATTTGTAGAAGTCGCTCACAGGCGCGTTTCTTTTCTATTTGCCGATAGGCCGTAAAATCCTGAGGCGCGATGGTGCGTAGATCGCGAACGTACCCATCTAACTCGTCAAGTTTCGCTAGAATCCGTTCACGATCCAGCACGGGCAACCTCCGCCAGATACGCACGGTAAATCGGCTTAAAGTCCTCAAATTCCTGCGCCGTCCGAAACGCTACGGCGTAGAGCATGTCAAGATCTCTGGCAAATAAGACTTTCCCTTCCTTCAACACACGGTGCCGGATATAGAGAGGGAGCTGCTGAAAGACCTGGACGTCAAGATCGTTTCCTTGCCGATACGCTAACTTCTTCTGCGACAGCGTGAGCGGGGCATAGGTTCTCAGCTGGAGGAACAAACACACATCGACATCAGACGCCGCGGTCTGCTCGCCTCGTGCGGCACTGCCAAAGAGCAGGACTGCCAAAATATCGCTATCGTCTTGCGCTTTGTTGAGGAGCCGCGCGAGCTGTTTGTCCACGTTCACCATGCCTGGTGGCGTACCACGAGAGCCTCAGACGAACAAGACAAGGCTCTCGGAACCTGGGCATGGGCACTGCGGGGTCACCGAGAAGTGCAACGTATTGGCCCGAGCCTTCTAATGGGTGACCCTAAATTCCACCACGCGAATTTCGTCGCCGAGATGAAGGTCGATCGACGCTGGACCAATCTGATCCGGCTGTAAAGGATCAGTAATAATCCGTTTTTCTGCGATCTCTCGCAGAATGACATCATGGGTAAGAATCATATTTGCCTCCACCTCTGAGGCTATCGGGAGACGGAGTTATTTATCAACCCTCCATGATTGGTTTTACCTTGGCGTTATTGCCGTCGACGTCAATCGATAAGATTCTTGGGGATAACGCCTTCGCATTTTATGGGAGCTAAACTGGGAGTGCGGGTGTTTCACCCGCGAAAAGTATGACGACTAGACAAGCGGGATGTTTCCCGCGAGGGGAATTCGTGAAGTGGTATGTAACGTGGCACCTTATAAGTCAAGAATTGACCCGAAAACTATTATTTGCTTGTCCCTCTTATCGTTGATAGGTACGCCACCAACTGCGTATTTGTGGGCTTGCCTCGTATCGCTTTCCCCAGGCAGACACTATTCCTCTCTTGGCTATATTGCTCTCCTTACCCCATCCCAAAGAGATGCCGCCGCTGACGCTCACTCCTCAGCGCCAAAAACAAAAATTGACAGAAATCTTCATCGCGTGGCTTGTCGAAGAAGCGGAACGAGACCTGGTGTACACACTGTGGGAGGATCTGCAATGGGCAGATCCCTCGACACTTGAAGTGCTTACCCTGTATCTAGACCAGCTACCGATGGCGAGGACGTTGGCGGTGTTCACCGCGCGCCCAGAGTTTCTGCCGCCGTGGGGTTCGCGTTCGTATATGAGCCACCTGCCGCTGAGCACATTGCCACGGATACACAGCGAGGCAATGGTCAAGACGATTATGGGTGACCGCGCGCTCTCGTCTGAGATCATCGGTCAGATCGCCGAGCGTAGCGACGGCAACCCGCTGTTCGTCGAAGAGTTGGCCAAATCGGTCGTGGAAACTGTAGAGGCGACCGGTCGGTCACCCCTACAAGCATTGGAGGTTCCGACAACGTTGCAGGACGTGCTCCTTGCCCGATTAGATCGGCTGGGTCCAGCACGGGCGACCGCGCAGCTCGGTGCCGTGCTGGGTCGAGAGTTCACGTACGAGATGCTGCAGGCCGTTGGGGTGTTCGACGACGACACGCTGCAGCAGACGTTACCCAAGTTGGTGGAGACGGAACTGGTGTACCAGCGAGGCTTAGGAGCACAGGCGCGCTACACGTTTAAGCACGCGCTGATTCACGATGCCGCCTATCAATCGTTACTGCGTCGCACCCGACAGCAGTATCACCACCAAACAGTGCGAACGCTAGAGGAGCGTTTCCCGGAAACAAAAGAGACCCAGCCAGAACTGCTGGCACACCACTACACAGAAGCAGGTCTAGGAGAACAGGCCATTGCCTATTGGCAGGCGGCAGGCCAAAAAGCAATCGCACGCTCAGCCAATGTCGAGGCCAGGCGTCACCTGGAAATGGGGCTGGAATTACTCAAGGCGCTTCCTGAGAGTCCCGAGCGCCAACAGCGAGAACTCGCATTACAAATGACACTCGGAGTGCCGCTGATGGCGACTAAGGGGTTTGCTGCCCCAGAAGTGGAGAGCGCATACGCTCACGCACGGGAGTTATGCCAGCAGCTGGGAGAGTCAGCGCGACTGGCACCAGTGTTGTGGGGATTGAGTGGATTCCATTTGGTACGCGGGGAGTTGCTGCTCGGACAAGAACTGGCGGAGCGCGGCGTAATCCTTGCTGAAGGGAGCCATGATCCTGTAGTGCAAGGCGAGGCTCACCATTTGCTCGGGGCAAACCTTCTCTATCGGGGAAAACTTGCTGAAGCCTCTGCGCATTGGAATCACGTTTTTGCTTTCTATGACCCACAACAACACGAGCGTCACGTGCTGCTCTATGGACAAGACTCCGGCGTTGTTGCCCGTGGATATGCCGGCTGGACTCTCTGGATGTTAGGATACCCGGATCAAGCGCGCCGTATAAGTCACGCCGCACTGACTTTGGCGCACGAACTCCGGAACCCGCAGAGTAGTGAATATGCACTGCAGTGCGCAGCTGTGCTGCATGGCTGGCTGCAAGAATGGTCAACCATGCAGTCCTACGCCGCAAGAATAACCGCTTTGGCCATTGAGCAAGGGTTGCCCTTGTGGCAAGCGCTCGGCACTCTTAGTGAGGGATGGGTATCGGTGGCTCAAGGCCACGGGGACACAGGACTGTCCCTTGTGCGCCAGGGAGCTGCTGCCTATCAAGCGACAGGTGCACAGGTGCCGCGAGCCTGGCAACTGTGCGTTCAAGCCCAAGTCTGCTTACTGGTGCAGCAGTTCGAAGAGGGCTGGCAAGCGGCGTGCGAGGCGCTGGCGCACATCGAACATACAGACGAGCGCTGGTACGAGGCAGAAGTGTGGCGCACGAAAGGTGAACTCGTGCTCGCGCAGGCAGGCAAAACTCAACAGTCACGAGGCAAAGGTCACCAGTCACCAGTCGCCACTGACCCTCGCACTGCGCCCCGTGACTCCCACGCTGAGGCGGAGGAATATTTCCGTAAAGCGATGAACGTCGCGCGGGGTCAGCAGGCAAAGTCCTGGCAGTTGCGCGCAGCTACCAGTTTGGCGCGGCTGTGGCAACAGCAAGGAAAGAGAGCTGAGGCTCATGGGCTGTTGTCAGAGGTGTACACCTGGTTTACTGAGGGCTTTGACACTGCCGATCTCCAAGACGCGAAGGCACTACTCGACATCCTTTCATCCGCACGAAAGCTTCACGTCCAAGCTACACCTGCCCGGACAAAGAAGAGGTCTACGACGACTACACACTGACCGTTCTGCGGACTTTGTGTTGTGCAGCAGCGCACCACAAAGAGGAGGGAGCGCTAATGACCGCTACAGCTAAAAAGGAAAAGATTGTGATCCTTGGTGGAGGGATTGGTGCATTGACAACAGCCTTTGCCCTCAGTCAGCCTGGTTGGCAGGATCGCTTTGAGAGCATTACGATTTATCAATTGGGATGGCGGCTCGGTGGGAAGGGAGCCAGCGGGCGCGGCCAGCATCATCGTATTGAAGAACATGGGTTTCACCTGTGGTTCGGCTTTTACGAGAATGCGTTTCGCCTGATCCAGCAATGCTATGTTGAACTTAACCGCCCGCCCGGGAGTCCACTTGCTTCCTGGGACGAGGCATTTAAAAAAGCTCCCCTCATCAGTGCCGAAGACCGTGATGCTTCAGGATGGATCAACTGGGTGATTCCGTTCCCGGAGGATGATCGCATACCGGGTGTACCAGATAACCACGATAGAGTCTGGACGGCGTGGCTCTACATTAAACGTACGTGCGAAGTCATGTATGAGATCGTTCGGTCGATCATCAGTGAGAATGACACGCTCAGCAAATTCGCTGTGCAGAAGCATCAGTTGTGGAACAACGTACACAGTGATGTCACGGAGTTGGTTGACGCGGTCAAGAAGAATGTAGCAAAGATGCCATACACAGCGCTGGCCGCGGCTGTGGAATTGGTTCGGTCACTTGCTGCCGATGTGACCACACACAGTAGTGATCATCACCAACTGCTCCTCAGACTGCTTGACGCCTATACTGATACACTGCGTGGTTCTCTGACGGGAGACCGAAGTATCGACGACAAAATCCAACGCCTCGTGATCCTTCTCGACTTTTCCCGGGTGCAAATTCGAGGCATTGTTACCGATGGCTTACTCACACGGCCAGATGGCTTCTCGTCGATCGATCATTATGAATACTCGGACTGGCTGCAGCGCCACGGAGCGAGCGAGGACGTGCTGCGCTCGGGTGTCGTACGAGCGTTGTATGATTCGGCTTTTGCTTATGAAGATGGGGATGAGGCGAAACGGTCGATGGGGGCTGGTATTGCGGTGCGTTGTATTGCCCAGATGTTTTTTGCCTACAAGGGGGCAGTTGCATGGAAGATGCAAGCTGGGATGGGCGATGTTGTGTTCGCCCCGCTGTACCTGGTGCTGAAACAACACGGCGTACGCTTTCGCTTTTTCCATCGCGTGAAAAATCTGGGCTTGTCAGCGGATCATCGGTCGATCGCGACGGTCGAGATGGCGCGCCAAGTTGATCTGGTTGATGAGAGTGAGGAGTACCAACCGCTCTTCGATGTCCGGTTCGGGGATCAAGGGATGTTGCCGTGTTGGCCAGCCGAGCCCCTGTACGAGCAAATCCGCGACGGAGAGAAACTGCACGAATACAACCTGTAGTCATTTTGGACGCAGTGGAAAGATGTAGACGAGTCGGTCACTCTCTGTGCCGGAGTTGATTTTAACCGGCTGGTGTTAGGGATCTCGCATGGCGCTTTACCCTATATTTCTCGGGAATTAATCACCGACACCACACACCCGCGTTGGGGAGACATGCTCAATTACGTCAAGAGTATTCAGACGCAAGCGTTTCAGGTATGGCTATCGGAAAGCATGCAAGAGCTGGGATGGCAGTATCCAGGGGTTGATCTCGCGGGATATGTGCTGCCCTGTGAAGGCTGGGCGGATATGCCACAACTCATACGAGCTGAAACTTGGCCGCCCGAACAGCAGCCCAAAGCGATCGCCTATTTTTGCGGCGCGATGCTTACCCCCGAAGGCCCCCTCAATCCCGCCGATCCGCAGTTCCCCATCGCGCAGACTGAGCAGGTCAAAACAGCTTCGGTGCGATTTCTGCGGCAAAATGTCGGGCAGTTATGGCCAAAAGCTTTAGATGCGAACGGAAGGTTTCGTTGGGAACTTCTCATTGACGCAGGAAAAGCTGAAGGTGAGATGCGTTTTGCTTCACAGTTTTGGCGTGCCAATGTCGACCCAAGTGAACGTTATGTGCTTGCCGTACCGGAAAGCGATCAATACCGCTTGAAAGCGCACGATGAAGCCGGGTATGACAATCTGTATCTCACAGGAGACTGGATCGACTGTGGCTTTAACGTCGGGTGCGTTGAGGCAGCAGTGATGGCGGGTCTGCAAGCGGCGTCCGCAATCACGGGCGACCCCAAACTCACCGATATTGTCGGCCATTAGTGGCTTTGAGTAGAAGACGGGCGTGCGCTCTTCGCTTCTTCATCGAAGGATGTGTATCCTATGGCTCCTCTCGTACGTGCGCGGCGCACCAGCATGCTCGCTATTGTCTACGAGGAATCTGGTCCGACGAATGGTTAGTCAATCGTTCTCTCCACGTGCTGTTGATCCTGGCTCTCTGCGGCCTTGGCGTATAAACTACCGATGTTAATGCGGGAGGTAATCCAGAAGATGTTAGAGCTTACTGATGCCGATCTGAAACAGTCCCGTTTCTATCAAGACATTTTTGCTGAAGGCGAACAGGAAGGTCTGCAGAGAGGACGCCGAAGGACGGCAAGAAGGGGAACAAGAAGGACAGCAAGAAGAAGGCGTTGCATTGATTCTACGTTTGCTCCAGTGCCGCTGTGGAGAGGTCAAGCCTGTGGGCGGAGCCGTACGTTGCCAGCAAATATGGGCTCGTTGGATTTTCCCGCTCGCCGCGACTCTCCTTCCAGGAGATGGGTTCTGCTGTCAGCGCCTCAGCTGTGTGTCCGGGATTTATTGACAATGCTGGCATATATGAACAGTGGAAGATGCAGTATGGAGTGGAAGCTCCCTGGCTGGTCGGTAGTGTAAGAGTGCAGGAGGTTGCCGAGGCTGTTCTCCGAGCGATTGAGTATGATCTGCCAGAGGTCATCGTTACGCCAGGAGCGCCACGTTTCGTGATGGCCCTTAATGCTATGGTTCCAGGGCTTCTGGAGGAAGTAGCGACAAAATTGGGAGTTTCTGAAGTAGCGCATGCACTGGCCGAACATCGGGCAAACAAACGGACAGATAAAAATGATTGTAAGTGATTCGATTATTGATCACTGGCCGTCGACCTCTTGTATTCCGTGCGCATCTCGGATTGTAAGCGGCCAAGGCGGTACGTGTTCCAGTCCATGAACTTGGCGCAGTCAGCCAGGGTAGGGTAGACCTCACGAATTTGTCGCCACATTTCCTGTACGATGAAACGATAGTCAGGATGTCCCTGGGGCATACTGCGTAACTCACAGATATGGACAGCCTCGCGGAGGTTCATTTTCATGTACCACCGGACGCGATAGGCAAAGGGGACAACGTATTGTGCTTCGAGTGGAAAGTCTTGGACGAGTTGCTCGTAGAGCCGTGCGGCACTTTCCATACAGTGAATGAAGGATGGTTGAAATCCTGTTGCTTCTATTTCAGGGGGAACGTCGTAGTTGTGAACAACTGTGAAGTCTTGACGTTCTTGGGTTAGGATACGGTGACGCTGTAGGTCGCGGTACGAGCCGAGATTCCCGACGATGTCGAACGTGACGTAGACATTTTCCAGCGCACGACCAGGTTTGTCTCGGCGATGCCGCCGCCGCGAGAGATATTCTTCGAGTACGGCTTGACGTTGCTCTAAAGGCATCTGAGCAACAAGCGTCCGCAGCTGCGGTAACGGATGTCGGACATGTGGGTATAGGATTGCGGCAAGGGCTCGTTCCTCCGCTGCTGGGTCATAATCGACGAGTGTCACAGGTTGACCGGGAGAAACAGCTACGTGACTAACCGACTGGGTGGCAATTTTTCGGATCGCAGCAAACGTCTGGCTCAGATATTCACTCGTGCTAGCTCGTTTCACGAATGAAGGGATCAGGGCGTTCAGGGCGGTGTGCATGCGGGTGGCGATGTTTTGCGCTTCGGTCAATTTGGACGAATAACACTTGTTGAGCAGATGTTCGAACGCTTGCCCTACGCCAAAGATGCCGACATTTGTCAGGGTAGCTGCCGGCAAATAGGAGCGGAGAATATCACAGGCCTGGGCACGAACAGTAGACCGATATGCGGTTTCTGCCCACTTGCGCAGTTGTTCGTCTTTGACAGCTTCCTTGTAGTTCAGTGGGTCTCCGGTTTGCGGATGTTTCCACTCTACCGCGTCAATCGGGAGACTGAGCCGGACAACATCGATCATGGGTTCCATCTGTGCAGCGTAGGTCTCGAACAGTAGATTCATAACTGCGAGATAGGCATTACGATGCGGCGAAGCCATGATCCGCGGTTCTTTATAGAACAAATATTCATCATTTTCGTCTTTGGTATCGAAGCGCACGTAGCGTGTGGACTTCTCTAAGGGAGCAAGGCCTATGCGCGCATCTTCAAGGATTTTGGCGGTAACATTGGAAATTCGTTCGCAGGCGATATGAGCGCCGCCGAGCTGCGCCACTGAATCATCCCCGTACCCAATGAGGACACGATCATAGAATTTTCGCGCTTTCTTGACGGCTGCGGTCTGTTCTTCGTCAGAGAGCTGAGAGTGAGGAATCGTATGAAGCGAAGGGTCGAAGGTGTCGAGAAATTCATCAAGAAAGATTCTTCGCAGGCTCTTACTCGAACGGCTATAACGAGAAAACAGTGCTCCAGCGACTTCCTGTGGGAGTTTTAGACCAAAGATAGGGTCGGTGAGGCTGGTGAAAAATGAGGAGAGCTGCTGTTGTTCAGTGAAAGAAAACTGTTCCATGCCTTTCTCGTTCGCTGACGTATGCTCTCCACTGCTCGGTTTGTCTGATGAAAAGAAACGACACTACTCCAATTCGATAAGGAGTTCTCCCGATTCTACTGCTTCACCGGAGGCGACATGCACGGCTTTAACCGTGCCCGCGGCCGAAGCGCGGACTTCGTTTTCCATTTTCATGGCTTCGATAACGAGAACCCCTTGATCTTTTTCGATGGCATCGCCAACGGCGACGAGAACCTCCACGATCTTGCCTGGCATAAAGGCACGGATCTGTTTATCGCCGCCGCGGACTGAGCCACTGGCTTCACCGGGCCTGAGGGCCCGTCTTTCGTCTAGCAGCCGTAACCGAACACTCTTCCCTTCGCACGCGACAGCGTACTGGTCATCATTGGCTGAAACATCAACCGTAAACGACCGGTTATCGATCAAAAGAGAGTAAATATGTCCAGACAGTTTCCGTCCATCAACGATCCGCTCCACGCCATCTATAACAATGCGATAGAGGTGATCTTCCTCGAGTTCTTGTACTTCGATCTTGTGCGTTTTGTCATCAAGCGTTGCAATATACGCCATAATTCAATTCCGAGTTTGAAGTCTAAACTTTACCAGTCCAGGTCTTACGGTTCAGTGTTTAAGGCTCACTCCCAACGGATGGTCCTTTTATCGCCAGCCGCTAGATTTCCAGGCAGACAATCGCTCTCGTGCAGGGCCTTGAGGAAGGATCGCCGCCGTGGCTTGGTCTCTATGATAGGCCGCGAGCGCAGCCGCCATGAGGATAGCCTCTTGTTGTAGCGTGTCTTCTTCCGTTGGTAAGCCGCTAAACTCTTGCGGAATGAATCCGGTGTCGAGATCTCCGACAATAAAGCGAGGATGTTGTAAAGCCCAACGATGAAAGGGGATATTCGTGATGATGCCCTCGACCGTATATTCCTGAAGGGCACGAAGCATGCGTTGAATTGCTTCGTCCCTGGTATGACCATAGGAGCACAATTTGGAAATCATTGGGTCATAATAAATGGGAACTTCCCACCCTTCGTACACTCCGCTATCATCCCGGACGCCATTGCCACCCGGGGTGCGAAGAATTTCAATCTTCCCTGGGGAGGGAAAAAAGTCTCGCGTCGGGTCTTCTGCGTAAATGCGACACTCAATCGCCCAGCCACGTTGCTTAATATCTTGCTGCCGGAACGGAAGTGGTTTCCCTGCCGCAATCTCGAGCTGAGTTTTTACGAGATCTACTCCTGTCACAAGTTCAGTGACGGGATGCTCCACTTGAATACGAGTGTTCATTTCCAGGAAATAGAAATTCTGCTTGGGATCAACGAGAAATTCTATGGTTCCAGCTCCGACATAATTCACCGCTTTTGCTGCTTCGACAGCAACACGCCCCATCTCCTCGCGTACTTTATCGTTAATCGCCATTGAGGGAGACTCCTCGATCACTTTTTGATGGCGTCGCTGCAACGAACACTCACGTTCGTAGAGATGGATAATGTTCCCGTGCTTGTCACCGAGAACTTGCACTTCTACGTGGCGTGGCTTTTCGACAAACTTTTCCATGTACATGCGGTCGTCACCAAAGGAGGACTTTGCCTCTGAGCGGACGCCGCGAAGCGCAGATACGACCTCATCTTTGCTATTCACAAGGCGCATACCTTTCCCGCCACCGCCAGCGGAGGCTTTGAACATAACCGGAAAACCGATGCGTTCCGCCGCTGTGACTACGTCATCGTCATTCCCTAAAACGTCTGTCCCGGGAACGACCGGGACCCCAGCTTTTTGCATTAACTGGCGAGCAGTGACTTTGTCACCCATTTGCTCAATTGCTTCTGGGCTTGGCCCGATGAAAACAATATCAGCCTCCTGGCACGCACGGGCGAAGGGTGCCCGTTCTGACAGAAACCCGTATCCCGGATGGATTGCCTCAGCCCCAGTTCGCTGTGCTGCTTCGATAATTTTCGGTATCACCAAGTAACTTTCGGCTGAAGGAGAAGGGCCGAGGTGGACTGCATAATCGGCGTATTGGACATGCAATGCTGCACGATCTGCATCTGAATACACAGCCACCGTCTCAACTCCGAGTTCTCGACAGGCGCGAATAACGCGGACAGCGATTTCTCCTCGGTTTGCAATAAGTATACGTTTGAACATACGAAAACCTTCGGTGTTAGGGATTGGGTGTTGGGGGTGGGAAGGAAAAATTCGCCTCTCGTCCCCAGCCCCTAACCCCTACAAAGGAATATTCCCATGCTTCTTGGGCGGATTTTTCTCTCGCTTGTTTTGTAACAGGTTGAGAGAGCGGATCAAATGTACTCGGGTGTCTGCTGGCATGATGATTTCATCAATATATCCCAACTCGGCTGCCTTGAAGGGATTTGCGAAGGTACGTCGATACTCTGCAACTAGCCGTTCTCTTTCTGCTTGCGGATCTTTCGCTTTCTTCAATGCCTCGCGAAAGATGATATTGACCGCGCCGTCTGGCCCCATAACCGCAATTTCTGAAGTCGGATATGCTAAGTTAATGTCTCCACGGATCACCTTGCTTGACATGACGACATAGGCACCACCATACGCCTTACGGGTGATAACGCAGATTTTCGGGACTGTTGCCTCACAGTAGGCGTATAGCAGTTTCGCACCGTGGCGAATGATGCCACCATACTCTTGCGAGGTACCCGGTAAAAATCCGGGAACATCAACAAAAGTGACGATGGGAATGTTGAAACAATCGCAGAAGCGAACAAAACGACCACCTTTGGTTGAGGCATCGATGTCGAGAACCCCCGCAAGAAAAGCCGGTTGATTCGCGACAATACCAACGGTTCGTCCGCCCAGGCGTGCGAACCCCACGACGATATTTTTGGCAAAGTCTTTTTGGACTTCGAGAAAGTAGTTTTCGTCGACCACTTCTCTAATAAGTGCCTTGATGTCGTACGGTTTGTTGGGATTGTCGGGGATTAGAGAGTTGAGCTGCTCGTCGCGACGGTTAGGATCATCGTGCGTGGAGTGAATTGGTGGGTCTTCCATGTTGTTGCTGGGCAAAAAGCTCAGCAACTCACGTATAGTATGTAGACTTTCTCGTTCGTTTGGTGAGGAAAAGTGGGCAACCCCACTGCGACCGTTGTGGGTATCCGAGCCGCCTAACTCTTGCATTGTGACTTCTTCATGCGTCACTGTCCGAATTACATCAGGACCAGTAATAAACATGTAGCTGCTGTTTTCCACCATGAAAATAAAGTCGGTCATGGCGGGAGAATATACTGCACCTCCTGCGCATGGTCCCATAATGGCTGAAATCTGCGGGACCACACCGGAGGCAAGGACGTTGCGCAAGAAAATGTCGCCATAGCCCGCAAGGCTGACCACGCCTTCCTGAATGCGAGCGCCGCCCGAATCGTTGATCCCAACCACCGGACAGCCAGTTTTCATTGCCAGGTCCATAATCTTACAGACTTTTTCCGAGAATGCGCCTGAAAGGCTTCCACCAAATACTGTAAAATCTTGAGAAAACACGAAAACTTGTCGCCCTTCGACGTTACCATAGCCGGTAACAACACCGTCGCCCGGAGTCTTTTTCTTGTCCATCTCAAAATCGGTACAACGATGGGTTTTGAAGCGATCCAATTCGACAAATGTCCCGGGGTCAAGCAAAAGCTCGACCCGTTCGCGGGCAGTGAGTTTGCCCATTTCGTGTTGTTTCTGAATACGATCAGTCCCTCCCCCCTGGAGGGCTTCCTCATTTCGACGCGCAAGTTCCTGTAGATTTTCCTGCAAACCCATAAAATATGTCCTGATCCCTCGGTGTTGCCGTTGTGATAGTCCCGCTCTTGTAATATGCGAGTCAAAAAATAGCAAGAAAGGTTACAGAGTAACAGTGAAACATTGTCGGGCCGTATCGGATTACGGACAATTTCTCGTCGCCTAGCTTTCGGAATCTCTATCCCCCGCAGTTGACAATGATAGGCGAGGAGGCATCCTAAGGAAAACCCTATATTTATTGTACAGCATGTGTACTCACAGAAGCGTTCAGCTTACCTGGTAGAGAGAAGGAGAAGGAACAAAAGAATGTCGCTGTTTGTCTTTATTCTTATTGTTGCGGTGGCATTAGGCTTCTTTGCTTATACTCTTTACAAGCGGTTTCAGCTGCTGCTTGCAGCAACCCCCGTAGACCGTTTTGATCGTATCGGCAATCGCGTCAAAGAAGTTCTAGTCTATGCATTCGGACAGAAGAAGTTTGTTGTGGGCGAACAGCCGGCTGGCTGGATGCATGTGGTGATTTTTTGGGGGTTTGTGATCTTAGGCCTGCAAGTTGTGACCATGTTTGGCCGTGCGTTTTCCGATCACTTCTTTGTGCCAGGATTTTCTCCCCATCTCCTCGGTGGTCCCTTCTTTATTTTGCGAGACATCATAGAAGTTGCTGTTCTCGGTGCAGTTGGTATAGCCTTCTATCGCTGGCTCGTTGCACATCCAGTGCGGCTCTATGGTTACCGTCCGGCAGAAAATCGACTCGCAGGGCAGTCTCATTGGGAAGCTTTGCTGATTTTATCGTTCATCTCAGCCATCATGTTGAGTGGTCTTTTGTATGATGGGGGGCGTCTGGTAGCGTTTGCTGGTGATCCAATTGTACAAGCTGAACGTCCGTGGCAACCAGTGAGTGCTCTCTTTGCAGGTATTCTCTCGCCGGCTGGCCCAGGGGGAGCCAAGTTTGTCAGTGATGTCGCGTGGTGGGTGCACAACCTTGTTATTCTTGTTTTTCTTAACTTTCTCCCACGGTCGAAGCATTTTCACATCATTACAGGAATTCCTAACGTTTTTTTCCGCAAATTGGAGCCGGCTGGGGCCTTGAGTAAAATGGACCTGGAGAATTCTGAGCGCTTTGGTACCTCTCAGATCGACCAATTTACCTGGAAACAGGTGTTGGACATGTATAGTTGTACCGAGTGTGGACGCTGTGCCTCGCAATGTCCGGCAACAGCAAGTGGGAAGCCGTTAGCCCCACGACAATTGTTGCTCGATTTGCGCGATTATCTGTATGAACGCGAGGAGGATATAATCGAGAAGAAACTGAAGCAAAAGGATGGCGAGGTTGGTGAGAACATCGTTGGGGACCGTCTTATCCATGATGATGTGTTATGGTCGTGCACAACCTGTCGTGCGTGTGAAGAGGCCTGCCCGGTGTTAATTGAGTATGTAGATAAAATTGTCGATATGCGTCGCCATTTAGTGCAAGAGGAAGCACGGTTCCCTTCTGAACTAACCCGAACATTCAAAGGTATGGAAACCCAAGGAAATCCGTGGGGGTTGAATGCTGAGAAACGGATGGATTGGGCTGAGGGGATTGACGTGCCTTTGGTGACTGAGAAACCTGATGCAGAGTATCTGTATTATGTTGGTTGCGCTGGAGCATTCGATGATCGTAACAAGAAAACCACGGCGTCGTTTGCGAAGTTGTTGAACAAAGCCGGAGTGAGCTTTGCTGTTCTTGGACCTGAAGAACCTTGTAATGGTGAAACCGCACGCCGGCTTGGGAATGAGTATCTCTATCAAAGTATGGCACAGATGGCGGTTGAGACTTTCAACCAGTATTCCGTAAGAAAGATCATCGTAAACTGTCCTCATTGTTTCAACACCATTAAGAATGAATTCCCGCAGTTTGACGGGAACTATGAGGTCATACATGCCGCAGACCTATTAAACCAGCTGATCCGCGACGGTAAGATTGCGATGACGGAAAAGCTAGGGAAGCGGATCACTTATCACGATTCGTGTTACTACGGTCGCTATAATGGTATCTATGAGTCTCCACGCGAAGTGTTAAGTAAGATTCCGGGGGTCCAGCTCCACGAGATGCAGCGTAGCCGCAACACCGCGATGTGCTGTGGTGCTGGCGGTGGTTGGATGTGGATGGAGGAGCCGCGGAATCAACGAGTTAATCAACTTCGTGTTACACAGGCTCTTGAAACTAACCCTGATGTTGTTGCGGTATCTTGTCCGTTCTGCACAACTATGTTGGGCGATGGACTGACAGCGAAAGCAGCAGATGAAAAGGTTGAATTGCTCAATATCGTTGAACTTGTGGAACGAGCAAGTTCGTGAACAGGGACAAAAGAGAAATCGGCAGATTGGACTTCTGGACGGTAGATACAGTAAACTACTGGCATGGGGGAAAGAAAACGATCCAAGGCTAGGGGAAATATAGAGCAACCTGTTCGGCAAATCGCGAACTTATTTATGTTGTGTTGTGAAGCTCAGATCAGTGCCGACCGTGGTAGACGGTACCGCAAGACGACGAGGATAGATGATGTAACTGTTGTCGTTGAGGCAGGGCAGGGCCGGGGTGTTATTGTTCGAATGCTCGATGAAGAAGAAAAGGGAGATTAAAGACAATAACTGACAGTGCTGCCCTGTGCGGTTGCCGGAGACGTTGTTAGCGGGGAAACGGGATGGGCTAAGCTGTCCCCGTTTCCCGAGGCCTGATTGTAGTTTATTGTACTGGAGGAAAATTGTCTGGGAGTTCAACTCGATCTCCCGTGGCGATCCCGTGTCGTTGACTAAACCCGCCATTCACTTCTAGAACAAATTGTGATGGTTTTTCTGAAGGGATCGATATCTCTGAAAACGGTGTCGTGTTTTCGGCAATATTGACAATGACTCGTTGTGCATTGATGTACAGAATGTCGAGAGGTAGCGGAGTGTTCTTCATCCAAAACGATAATTGTCGCTCTTGGGGGAAAAGGAATAACATCCCGTGCAGTTCGGGTAAATCACGCCGATACATCAAGCCCATTTGTCGTTTTTCCTCGGTAGCTGCGATTTCGACATGTACACGAACTGCACTTCCATGTTGAGAATACAGAATCACTTGCGAGGGATGTGATGATGCAGAAGAACCGCACGCATACCCAAGCATGATTACCACGAGAGCGAATAGGCGCCGTGTTGGTGTTTTTGCAATTGGATTCATGCAATATGCAATTCGTTGCGAATATTTAAGTTCCTCCGTCGATCAATTGCTACCTCCCCCACCGCGTGCGAAAGGAGGCGGATTGTCTAATACCGATGACTTACGCGTAGCCTTTTGTTTTACGGTGAAGGTTTTTCCAGCGATAAAGAGAAACCCTTCGCGCGCAGCGCCAGTACCGTTCTCTTGTACCAGATAGGTAATGCTCCCTTTGCCGCTCCCACTCTCTCCCTCGAGAATCACGAGCCATTCTGCACTAGAGAACGCGGTCCACCCGCAGTCGTCACGAGTCGCGACTTTCACTGTGGCGAGAGATTGTCTGGAATCGAGCGAGCGCTTAGAGCGAGAAAGCGAATACGTACATGGCGGGAAAGAGGCTGCTGGGTAGAGAAACGCGACGCCAGCCTCATCGTCGGGATGCAAGGTTGCCCCTCGACCGTCAAAATGAGCAAGGAAGAACATTGTTGCGTCCGGATTCGGGGTATGACCGAGACCGAGGACATGGCCAAGCTCATGGGTTGCGATCTCCGCGATATTTGTTTGACTGCGAAATGCCGTACAGTTCTCCCAACCATTAGCAAAAACGAGATCTGCCTCGACAATACGGAAGAAGGCCTGTTCATGCAGGGTACGACTTTCATCTGAAACAACGGTATGGACCGTTGCTGCTAGCACGCCTGAGCATTGGACGGGGTCAGGTAACTGTCCTTGTGGATCATTGAAAGTAATAGAATTGACTCCATCGGCGCTGAAGCCGCCGACATCAGTGTTGTTTCCTCTCTGAAAACGAAAAGCTGAGCTGCGCACGGAATTCCAGACCTGAAAAGCTCGATCGACCTGTTCTTCTGCGCCCGGCAAAATATCAGTGGGATTGAGCGACATGGTTACCGGTACACCGCTATCGGGTTCAAACCAGCGAATAGGGATTGGTCCGATTAAGACGAAACTATCGAGCGGTTGAGTCGTTGCGGTCTGTGGAATGATTGGCGTAACAAAGGCAGTCGCAGGGGTGAGTTGCCGTGCAAAGGGAAGAGTGATGAGTGTTTCAGCTATCCGGCCTTTCAACGCTGCGACTTCGTAAAAGCCGTCTGCGGTGGATGTTGCCCATTCTGCCGCTGTTTTGTTTTCGGCAAGGACATGGACACCGATCGGCGTTTCGCCGCGATGGGCGAATTCCTTTCCTGTGTCGGTATCCGTAAAGAGGGAAAACTTACCTTGATAAAGCTGAAGAACACCGGCGCTACCATCAGGATTCTGGTCTAAGAAAAGCAAGACTTTTTCTCCTGTGGTGAATTGCGGAGATCCTTCAATCCACATATGCCGACTGCCAAGACTCCCACCCCACTGTTTTATAATAATGTCCCCTTCGCCCAGTTGGCCTTTTAACACCTCGTCGGGCGAGACAGTGATATGGGTCATAATATTGCCAGTTTCGTCATCCCAATAGCTTGCAATGTTTTGAACCGTCCCTGTGATGATCGCTTTTGCTTGTTGCGTCAAATCTACCTCTGAGACTGGGATGACGAAACTGGCCGACGCCAGCTCAGGGCCTGGAGCTGTCATGGTGAAGAGGAGCATGAGCAAAAAGGAAAGCAAGAAGTGAGAAGCCTTGATGTAGACGCTCTGGCCTCGCTGTGTCGGCGCGAGGCCTGGGTTGTGTAAAATAGTCAAGTAAGAAGCGATATGCATGCGACGTCTCCCCCGATAAGATACTCTTTTCATTTTTTGCAGCTTTGTTCGCTCCGTGCAAGTTTTCTGGTGGCGAATAGGACCATATTTAAGAAAATGCCGCGCTTTTCGGTGGTTTTGAGAGCATTTTTTGAGGCAGAACAAAAGGGAAAAATACGCAGGGCAGGCGCGATGGCCTGCCCTGCGTGTGAACACTTGTTCTGGGTGAAAGGAAAACCGTTATTTGAGTGCACCGGTTTTCCGGCGTGTTTTCGCCTCTTGGTTCACCGTGACTGTTTTACCTGCAACGGTAAGGGTACCAGTGCGACTAACGTTAGTTTTATTGGCGGCGATTGCGAATGCAACCGTGCTATTTCCGGTACCGCTTGCTCCAGAGGTGACGGTAATCCAGTTAACGTTGCTGATTGTACTCCAAGTACAAGTGCTAGAAGAGGTCGTTACGCTTACGCTCTTGGTATTGGCGTTTTGGCTGACAGAGAAGAGAGCCGTTGAGACAGAGAAAGAACATGGCGGAGGGGGAGATGGTGTGGCCCCACCTTGGGTTACTGTAACGGTTTGTCCTGCCACCGTGACCGTGCCGGTGCGGCTGGAGGTTGAGGAGTTGCTGGCGAAAGACAACGTCACGATTCCGCTGCCTGTACCGCTTGCACCTGAGGTGACAGTAATCCAGCTAACGTTACTAGCGGCGGTGCGGCTACAGGTACTGGCAGAGGCGGTTACTGTCACACCGCCGGTGCTGCCATTTGCACCGACAGAGAAAGTCGTCGGAGATACTGAAAAAGCACACGCAGGGGCAGTGTTTGAGCTACTTGCGGGATAAAGCGCCTTGAGGCCATTTTCGTCGTCAGTGCGCAAGGCTGCTCCTCGGCCATCGAAATGAGCGTATGCATACATCGTAGCCGTACTATCCGCAGAGTGCCCGAGACCAAGAACGTGGCCAAGTTCATGAGTCATCACTTCTGCGACGTTACTCGGGTTCTCATAGAAACCGCAGCCAGTCCAACCGTCCGCGAAGACCAAATCTCCTTCAAGGATACGATAGAACGTTTGTCCGTTCACGACTTTTGTCTGACTGCCGCTGCGATAGTAGCCACCAATGGCGAGCACACCACTACAATTGGACGGTGGGTCAATCTGCCCTAGTGGGTCACCAAACGAGATTGTGTTAATGCCGTCAGAAAACATCCCTCCTGAAGTGGTCGAGCCAGCATTCACGAACAGAAAGCTTGATCCTGTGACGCTACTCCATGCCGCGAAGGCCTGTGCGATTGATGTACTAGCTTGCGGTGGACTGTTGTTAAGATTCACTCGCATATTGATCGGACTGCCGCTGTCAGGTTCGAACCACCGTGCAGGATAAGAATTACTCAACCAGGAAAATGGGGCTTCCTCGCGAACGGTATCACTTGTTGCCTCTTCTTCGACAAAAAATGGAGTTAACTGCAGTAACGAATTCTCTTCTGCAGGGGTTGTGAGGGCAGTGTGAATACGGGACTTGAGGTCGCTCAAGGGCACAAAGCCGTAGTCTTCTTCGTTCGTGGTACTATTTGCTCGTACTTCTCTTCCCTCGCGATTAGACGTCTGAGACCCTGTGACGACATGTACGCCGTCGGGGTGCGCTTCACGATAGGCCATTTCGATGCCGGTCTCGGGATCAATGAAAATGGCAAATTTGCCTTGGTAGAGGTACAGTACTTGAAGGCTAGCGTCAGATTTTTGCGAGAGGAAGAGGAGCACCTTTTCTCCGGGCGTGAATTGCGGAGCCCCATCAATCCACAATTCCAGGTCTCCAACCGTGCCTCCTGGTTGTTTGATTGTGAGACGGCGTGTCCTGATGTCTCCTTTGAGAACTTGGTGAATTGTTAGCGTAATGTCGGTAACGATTTGCTGTTGATTATCATCCCAGGTGCTTTGGAAATCATGGATCGTGCCGATAACAATAGCATCTGCCTGACGAGCCAAGGCGGAGTCAGAAACTGGCACGACGAGTGTGGCGTCTGCCATTTTTGGGGTCGCTAAGAACGTAAAAAGGCAAAGCAGAAACGATAGACAAACACAGAGTTGGGGAAAGCGCCTGTGCTTGCATTGGCCGTTTGCTCGGCGAAGATGGAAAGGAGCAAGAAAAGCAGGAAATTCCATCGAGACCTCCATATAGATTAGCGTGGGCAACTCGCAGCCGCTATGGAAGTCTGCGCGCGCCCGGCAGCCCTGCAGCCCTATTTCGACATGTCGAGACGTAGGCTCATGGCTTTGCGTCCCACCCTTTCGGTGTGGGTTGCCCTTTTCGGGTTAACTGCCGTGCAGAAGAACAAGAACCGTGCCGGACACAGTTTCTTGTATTTCCCACTACTTGATTTGTTAGTGAACGTCAGATTTTTGACGAAACCGGGAAGAAGAGTGTTACAATTTCAACAGTATAGAGGTTTCTCTATCTCGACTTTGGCCACCTAAGCCGCTAAGGGGAGATCCTCCAGTAAGTACTCGAAGGCTTCCTGCGACAATTGCGCGAGGTCAGCGTGGGGAGCCGAGTTGGGCAAATACCGCGCACGCCAGAGATG